>NZ_CAKKLN010000001.1:0-631807 GCF_918698065.1 Peribacillus sp. Bi134
AACTAGTTGCCTTCGCTGGAGTAGATCCAAGTGTTCACTCATCAGGTAAGTTTACGGCAACCATTAATCGTATTACGAAAAGAGGTTCGAGCAGACTACGTCATTCTCTGTATCTTGCCGTACTATGCGGCATAAGAAGTTCAAGGAACAAAAAGCTTAAAGCCTTCTATGATAAGAAAAAATCAGAAGGAAAACCTGCCAAAGTGTCAATCGTTTCCTGTATGAATAAGTTGCTTCATTGGATTTACGCTTTATTAAAAAGAAAAGAAGCATTCCTAGATTTAGCCTGATTAACGATTTTGTGAAACAGAGAAAAATCCTTCCAAAAGGGTTTTGGAGGGTTATTTGTCATGAACAAAAATAGTATATCATAAGGGAAATGAAAATTTTAGAGAAAGATATTGACATCCTATTAGCTGGTTTAGCTGAAGCTTGGAGCTGTCTTTAAGACAGCTTTTTCTTATGGAATTAACGGGGCAGTTTAGTTGAACAAGGTTCTTGATAAACCTTAATAGGATTTAGAGTTATAACAAATACCTCAGTTTTTATTCTTTTAAAGGTTTTATTAAAGTTGAATTGAATTATTAGTATGGATAAATAAAACAAAGTTGAGGTGTTATCTTGCAGATACTATTAATTCGACATGGTGAGTCAGAAGACGATTTTCTAGAAGAAAATTACGAAGGAACTACAGATTTACCATTAACTATTAAGGGAGTTTGAACAAGTAGAAAAAATGTGCCGGCGTGTATCAGAAGAGTTTCCACCAGAATTCATCTGGTCAAGTACCTTGCTTCGTGCTAGTGAAACTGCTGAAACTTTATCAAATACTATCCAATGCCCAGTAACATTCTTAGATGATTTACGAGAGATGCAAGATATGGAGAGTGAATTTAATTTTAGATTACGAGCTCAAAATGTCCTTTCCTATATTAGAGAGAACAGTGCAAATTATAAACGAATTGCTATAATATCCCATGGGGGGATGATTACTAAAATAATTGAAAGCTTTCTTCAATTACCACCCGAAATTAATGATGTGTGGTTCAATTCTAATAATACAGGTATACATCTTCTTGAGTATACCGACCATCCATACAAACTTATAAGGTTTTTAAATAGTACTACGCATTTGAATTAACTTATGTTCGCGCTAAATAATTTTAACTTTTTTAATATCAGGAGCTGATCAGCAGCTCCTTTTCTTATAGAACTAACGGGTGCTCTAGCTGAAGATCGGAGCTGTCTTTAAGGCAGCTTTTTCTTTATGGAACTATCGGAGCAGGATAATTCAGGAACTGATAATACTAATAAGCCAGCGAAAACAACGGTTTCACGTTATAATAACTATTCGAACCTTTTAAGAGAGGCGATTAAAATGAAGGTAGAAATAAGCTACTTCCCTCCCGAAAAAATAATAACTGAGCCGGGGGAAGAAGCCACTTATCCTTTTGAGATTAACGGTGAGTTCCAATATATCGTAGAGTTTTCTCTTGTTAGTATGGGGTCCGAATGATAATTTTGCTGTTTCAAAAATTGAGGGTGTTATTTAAATCACTTCTCAAACCTTAATTGTCGGCATAGTTATTGCCAAGAATCTTACGCCAGATAGAATTGAAAATATTAATCTTATGTTTATGATAATAAAAAAGAATGGCCAAAAATCATTTTGATTTTTGGCCATTTTAATATTAGAAATGAAAACCAAATAATTATTTTTCTACACAAGCAATTATATCTTCAGCTAAGAGTTTAGAACCACTAACCTTTTAGATATTTCAAGGCTCCTTCACTTGACCAATCAAATATCTTTATACTGCTCATTCTTTTATTTACTTCTTTAATGTTTAACTGGTTGGAAACAAAATTATAATTTGAAGGAATAATTATATTGCCGGCTATAGCAAAAGCATTTAAACAGACTATATGAGTTAGTCTATATTGCTTATAATCACTCCATTCAACAGGTAACAACTCTTTTATACAATTAAAATAAGTAAGAGTTATATTAAGTATTTTTTCCTTAGGTAATTCGGCTATCTTTGTATTTATAATTAATAACAAAAGAAAGTTATATACATTTTGTAAAGTAATATGCTTTTCTTTAGTTCTTTTGCCAATTAACGTTCCTTTATTATACAAGGGGCTGTTAGGGTCAATAATTAGCTGTGTTGCAATCCAACTAAGATTATCACTTTCTCTTTTTAAAAATCTACTTAACGAAGTACCTATACCTTGAGCTTTTGTATTAATAATATCAAAAAATTTAATTTCTTCATCTTCATCTAAACAGTGAAAAGCTTGGAAGGGCACATTTAAAATCGCACTAGTTTCTTTTGTATATACTCCGATTCACCCAAATTCGAAGTTTTTACCTATTAACCTTCCAATATTTAGGCGGACTTTTTCATCTCCCTGAAATCCTCACTCTTAACCGAAGATAAGCAATCATTTCATGCTTTCTACTATCAGTTCAGTAAAAACGAAGTCATATCTAGCCGATTGTGATAATTAAGGTATAATGATAGGGGAAAGATATTTTGTAACGGATTAGGTGAAGATGATCATGAAGCTAATCATTGCGGAGAAACCAGATCAAGGTTCAACGCTAGCAGCTCAATTTAAAACGAAGAAACAGCAAGGCTATATAGAAATCATGCCGAATGAACTTTTTCCCGATGGAGCTTATGTAACTTGGGCTGTCGGGCATTTATGTCAACTTGTTTCACCGGAAACCTATCATTCAAAATGGAAAAAATGGTCGATGGAAACGTTGCCGATGATTCCTGAGAAATTTCAATATGAAGTGACCCGACAAAAGGCAAAGCAATTCAATGTTGTGAAGACCTTACTTAGGAAACCGGAAGTCGATGAAATCATTCATGCAGGTGATGCCGGGCGTGAAGGAGAATTGATTGTACGCAATATCGTTAATCTATGCAATGTCAATAAACCGATGAAACGTTTATGGATTTCCTCTTTGACCCCAAAAGCGATTTATGAGGGATTCCAAAATTTGAAGAGCGAGGAAAAAACCAGGCCGCTCTATTATGAAGCGTATACGAGAGCTTGTGCGGACTGGGTTGTGGGAATGAATGCGTCGAGAGCGTATAGTATTTTATTGAAACAAAGGGGCGTTTCGGATGTGTTTTCAGCTGGAAGGGTTCAGACACCGACTCTTGCTTTGATAGTGAAGCGGGAAATGGAAATTGAGCAATTCAAGTCTGAGCCGTTCTGGGAAGTGTTCGCTGACTTCAAGATGGATGGAAAGAAATATCAGGGAAAATGGCAGCAGAACAATGATCCGAGAATAAAGACAAAAGAAATGGCTGATAAAATTGCCGCCTTTTGCAAGGGTAAGGAAGCTGAAATAGCTGAAATGGATACTGAAAGGAAAGAATTTCAGCCGCCTTTGTTATTTAATCTATCGTCATTGCAAGCTACAGTGAACAAGATTTATAAATATTCACCGAAACAGACGCTTGATATAGTACAAAGTTTATATCAAAAAGGGATCGTTTCTTATCCACGTTCAGATTCCAATTATGTAACGGAAGGGGAAGCCGAAACATTTCCCGATATCTTGCAAAAACTAAGCGGGTTTTCAGAATATGAATCCCTGTTTCCTTTGCCACAACCGAACATCATGAATAATAAAAGGTTTGTAAATGAAAAAAAAGTGACTGATCACTATGCAATTATCCCGACGGAGCAGGTAACCGACCCGAAGCGGCTTTCCGCCGAAGAACGGAATATTTATGACTTGGTGGTACGCCGGTTGATTGCGGCTCATTATGAAAAAGCGATTTTCGATTACACCACCATTAAAACGCTTGTCGATAAGCGTGCGGAATTCATTTCTAAAGGCAAACAGCAGATTCAAGAGGGATGGCGCAAAGTGATTTTCCAAGATGACAAGGATGATGATATCATTTTGCCGTCCGTTTCCAAAGGGGATACTGGAAAGGTCGCCAATATAAAGGTGAAAGAAGGAAAAACCCAACCTCCTAAGCGCTATACAGAAGGTCAGCTGATCACTTTGATGAAAACAGCCGGAAAGCATCTGGATAATGAAGAGTTAGAAAAAGTTCTGATGAAAACCGAGGGTCTCGGAACCGAAGCAACTCGGGCTGGCATCATTACCATGCTCAAAGACCGTAAATACATCAATGTCAAAAAAAATCAGGTTTTTGCGACAGATAAAGGGAAAGTGCTGATTACTGCCATCGGGGAGAAAATCCTGGCTTCACCTGAAATGACAGCCAAATGGGAACAGCGTTTGAGGGAAATCGGTGAAGGAAAGGCTTCAGCCGGCGGATTTATGGAAGCTGTTAAAAAGATGTCAGCAAAAATCATCAGTGATGCCGTGGAATCATCGGAAAACTGGGATTTTCAAGGGCTGGATACCGAGTCGATTCAACGGAGCGGCTCTAAAAAAAGAAGCTCGGCATCTGTGGGCAGCTGTAAACTATGCGGTTCTAAGATTGTCGATAAAGGGGAATTCTATGGATGTGTAAGTTATCAAAAAACAAAGTGTAACTTCACCATCTCCAAAAAAATCCTTAATAAGAAAATCAGTCAAGCAAATATAAAAAAGCTGTTGGCGAGCGGTGAAACGGATCTGATAAGCGGTTTTAAAAAAGGGGAAAAAACCTTTGATGCCATTCTATCGTGGTCCGATGCTGAAAAGAAGATCAGTTTTACATTCCCAACAGAACAAAACATCAAGCAAACTTGAGAAGAAGCATCATTAAAGGCGCCCTGAGACTTATATCTTCTTGTTTCGGGGCCGTTTATATAGTAAAATTTTTAGATATGCGTTTGAATGGGAGGATTCCGAATGCCTACACCGAGCATGGAGGATTACATAGAACAAATTTATTTACTTATTGAAGAAAAAGGATATGCAAGAGTTTCCGATATTGCCGAAAATCTTTCCGTCCACCCATCTTCTGTTACAAAAATGGTACAAAAACTGGATCAGGAAAAATATTTGATATATGAAAAGTACCGGGGTCTCGTTTTAACCGCAAATGGGAAAAAAGTTGGTAAAAGGCTCGTATACCGTCATGAACTTTTAGAACAGATGCTAAGGTTGATTGGGGTCAAGGAAGAAAATATTTATCAAGATGTAGAGGGGATTGAACACCACCTTAGTTGGAATGCCATCGATAGGATTGGAGACCTGGTTGAATTCTTTGAAGAATCTCCTGACCGTGTCGAGGATTTACGTAAGATACAAAAAAGAAATGAAGAAAATTCAAAATAAGCTGCCGCTGGCAGTTTTTTTTTATGTATTTGAAAATCACTAGGGGTGACGTTTTAAAGGAGGATTTTTGAATTAAGAGCAGAATAGCTATAGGGAAGCCCCGGTCGGGAATTAGGGGGTATATGGGAGGATGAATTTCAGATGAATTTACATACATGGCATGAAGAGTCGAAAAAGGAATGGGATGTTTTTGCACCTATGTGGGTGAAGAATTCGCAAGAAATGTGGGAAACGGGGAGCCGGAAAAACATTATTCCTTTCTTTTCTGAATATGTACCTTCGGGAGTGAAGGTAGCTGACATAGGCTGTGGAGATGGAGTTGGTTCCTTGAAATTGGCCGAAGCGGGATTTAAAGTAACCGGAGTTGATCTATCCAATGTGATGATTGAATTTGCAAAGGGAAAAACCGCTCAACAACCAGGACTTTCTTTCCTGCAAGGAGATTTTTATAATCTACCATTCAAAGATGAAGAAATGGATGCAGCAATGGTCATTAATTCTTTGGAATATACGGGTGAACCATTAACGGTGATGAAGGAAATCCAACGGGTAATAAAGCCTGGCGGCTATGTATGTTTTGGGATACTTGGTCCAACAGCTGAACCACGAAAAAACTTCAGTTTTCAACGGTTATTAGGAGATAAAGTCATCATGAATACAATGCAGCCATGGGAATTTGAAAAAATGGCTTTAGAAACAGGATGGAAGGCAGTGGCTGATACCGGCGTTGCAAAGAGAGGGGTGGACTATGCAAAACTGGGACATTTTTCAAAGGAATTAAAGCAAGCTGTATCGTTCATGTGGCTGTTTCTCCTGCAAAAAGAGGTGGGGCAGTGATGGAGAAGTATCAAATCGATCAATTCGTTGAAAAGACGAAGCAGCAGGATAAAGGGCAAGGCTTATTCGAACTTGAAACGGAACGAATCCTGGAGATTAATTTGGAAAAGCAGATCTGGGCAAAAATGGGGACGATGGTTTCTTATCGCGGCCATATTAAATTCGAGCGGGAAGGCATCTTGGAGCATGGTCTTGGTAAACTCTTTAAAAAAGCTTTGACTGGTGAGGGTGCATCCTTGATGAAAGCGACCGGAAGCGGCAAGCTATACGTCGCCGATCAAGGGAAGAAGATTTCTATTTTACAGTTAAATGGTGAATCGATCTGTGTTAACGGAAATGATTTACTTGCATTTGAACCGGGGATTTCATGGGATATAAAAATGATGCGGCGCATTGCCGGGTTATTGGCGGGGGGATTGTTCAACGTAAGGCTCGAGGGGAGAGGCATGGTCGCATTCACTTCCCATTATGAGCCGCTTACTTTAATGGTGGAATCTGGGAATCCGGTCTATACGGACCCGAATGCCACAGTAGCTTGGTCAGGGGAATTGCAGCCTGAATTCGTAACGGATGTTTCATTGAAGTCGTTTTTTGGGAGGGGAAGCGGCGAATCCGTTCAAATGAAATTCGAAGGTCAAGGATTTGTGGTCGTCCAACCTTTTGAAGAGGTATACTTCGGTAATAAGGAATCATGAAACAAACAACCTGAGTCAGAAACTCAGGTTGTTTCCCCATGAAGTGGCTGCCCAAAAAAACGATTCACTTAAAAGTGAAAGCTTCTTTTTTCTTACCCTTTCAATCCCACTCATAAGGGGTAGATTGATAGACATAATAGTTCAGCCAATTAGAGAACATCAAGCTGCAATGGCTCTTCCAGCGGTGGAGAGGTACCTTGGTCGGATCGTTATCAGGAAAGTAATTTTCAGGGAGTTGCGTATTGATCCCACGCTCTCTATCGCGCCTGTATTCTTCACCTAGGGTATCGGCATCATACTCGAAATGGCCGGTAACCATAATTCTTTTTCCGTCAATCGAAGCAGCGATCAATACACCAGCTTGATCGGACTGTGCGAGAACCTTCAATTCAGGATGGTTAACTAATTTTTGATAGTCAATATCCGTATGGCGTGAATGAGGGGCCATAAAATAATCATCGAATCCGCGGACTAGATTTTCATTCGGTTCAAGGACCTCATGGGTGTATACGCCGAAGCATTTCTCTGGAAGTTCGTATTTGCCTATTCCATAATGATGGTACAGGGCAGCTTGTGCCCCCCAACAGATATGTAGGGTGGATGTGACATTTTCGCTTGACCAGTTCATGATATTCTGCAGTTCTTCCCAATAATTGACGTCTGAAAATTCCAGCTTTTCTACTGGAGCACCTGTAATGATCAAGCCGTCATATTTCTTCGTGCGAATTTCATTAAATGATTTGTAAAATTGATCTAAATGAAATTTACTTGTGTTTTTTGATTCATGTGTGCTCAAGCGCAGGAATGATATATTTACTTGAATGGGAGTATTGCCAAGAAAGCGCAGTAACTGGGCCTCCGTTTTTTCTTTCTCTGGCATTAGGTTTAATATTAATATATTCAATGGACGGATTTCCTGATTGGTAGCTCTTTCCTCATCCATAACGAAGATATTTTCCTGTTCTAAAATTTCTCTTGCTGGCAGTTGTTCTGGAATTCTGATTGGCATGATTAGCCTCCTTCTTCAAAAATCATAATATTTTAATTATATAGAAAATTATTGAATAGAAAAGCTATTTTAATAATTTCTTGTAAATCCCGAAGGAAATGGCCCGGAAATGGTAAAATGGGAAGATCATGAATACATAAACTTATAAGTTGGAGAGGTGTTTGGAGATTGTTTGATCCTACAGCATTTGAGAACATGAAAGTGGTATTGGAAGGAGCGGTTTACGATCGTGACTTCATTGGGGATATATTGGTCATAAACCGTGATGATATAGTGAATCTCTCGACCATGTCCAGATCATATAAGATTGAGATGGGATTGAAAAAAACAATGGCGCCCATTTCGATTAGCGGTGCCATCGAGTTACACGCTTCTCTCAAGAACCTAAGTTCGGAGTTACTCGATGCCGATATTGATGATACGCATACGGGTTGCACGGTCAATATTTTCATTTCTTTTCCCAAAAAGCTTGATGAGGTGAATGCTGAACAATTGTTGAACGACCTGGAAAAAATTTGGGGAGATCAAAGAATCATTACAGTGACGACCAGCGATACGGTCAGTAAAAAAATGCAACCCGTTACTTCATCTATATATAAAGTATCATTTGGAAGACTGGTAAAAGAAGAGCAAATGGATGATTTGGAAGACATGGTAGAGTATTTGATTCAATCTATCCAAGCAGTGAAGATTCCAGGATGATAGGCAAAGGATAAAAGTTGGTAAACGTACCTTTAAATACGGTAAAATGAATCATCATACTAAAGGGAGAGATCATATATGTCCATTTACGAATTTGAAGTCAATAAAATTAATGGCGAAACCATCTCGCTTGAGGAATATAGAGGGAAAGTGATGATCATAGTGAATACCGCAAGCAAATGCGGTTTTTCGCCACAGTATGATGATTTGCAAAGCCTGTATGTACAATATAAAGAGGATGGGATTGTCGTACTTGGTTTTCCGTGTAATCAGTTTTTGAATCAGGAGCCTGGTGATGATCTGGAAATCGATTCATACTGCAAATTGAATCATGGTGTAACTTTCCCGATGTTTGCCAAAGTGAATGTTAATGGAAAGGAAGCCCATCCCTTATTCAGCTATCTGACTGAAAATGCTCCCGGAGTGATGGGATCCAAATCGATAAAATGGAATTTTACAAAGTTCTTGATTGACCGAGATGGAAATATCGTCAGCCGGTATGCGCCTAAAACAAAACCTCTGGAAATGGAAGAGGATATAAAAAAATTATTATGAGAAATGATTCGAGTCCAACGGAAACTTCTGTTGGGCTCTTTTTTTTAGGTTAGAAATTTAATGCATGCATCCGTTTTTAAAAGGGGACAGATGGTTGGGATGTTGAATATAATAGAAGACACAAATGAGGGGGGAAAACATGGAACGAATTGCATGGGTAACAGACAGTACGGGAACTTTAGACGAAGAATTATCATTGAATGAACATGTATACGTCGTTCCGATGGTCGTCATCATCGATGGGAAGGAATATGAAGATGGCGTCGACCTATTACCTGAGGAATTATACCGTCGGATGAGTGAGGATAAAATCACCGCCACTACGTCACAGCCGTCGGTCGGCAGATTCCATGAGTTATATAAGGAGCTTGAAAAACGCTATGATCGAATCATAGCCGTACACCTTTCAAGTGAATTGAGCGGCACCGTTTCCGCGAGCAGGCAAGCTGCACAAATGGTTACGATCCCTGTTGACGTTTTTGATACTTTACTTATTTCCTTTCCGATGCTATTAATCTTGAAACGGCTCATGCATCATATTGAGAATGGCGATTCCATCAATGAAGCATTCGTCAAAACGAGAATGTATGCGGATAACCATGAGACCTATGTAATGATAGGCTCTTTAGATCAGCTGCATCGCAGCGGCAGGTTAACAAACGCACAGTATATTCTAGGAAGCCTATTGAGCTTTAAACCCATCATTTCAATCGAAAATGGTGTGCTCCATACTAAATCTAAGCCTCGGAACCTTAAAAAAGCAGAAAAACAGATCTTCACTGATTTTCGCAGATCAGTCGAAGCGGGAAAAGTAAAAGAATGCACCATATTATATGGTGGAGTATCGGAGCAGGCACAAAAATGGAGAAAGATGATTTCCGAAGAATTTCCTCATGTGTTGACCCATGTATCCCCACTGGGGAGCGCCATCGGGGTGCATACCGGTGAACAGACGATTGGAATCAGTTGGTTCAATGAAGATTAAAGCACACCATTATTGAGAACCATGGTAAAATAGATAGGACATGGAGTGGTGAAATGAAACAAACGATGATTGAATTAACGGAGAAGTATGTATTTGACCAATTGAATTCTGATGCCAGCGGCCATGATTGGTTCCATATCGATCGTGTACGTAAGCTGGCTTTACATATTGCAAAAGAAGAACGAAAAGGAAATGAGTTCATCATTGAATTGGCGGCCCTGCTTCATGATATCCCTGATGATAAATTAAACCAGGAAGCCGATGGAGGCTGGAAAAAGCTTGATTCTTGGTTCGATGAAATAAAGTTGGATAATGATAGTATGGATGCCATCAAACAGATCATCAATACAATTTCATATAGTGCAGGGCAGATGAAGCTTCCCTCGATCGAGGCTGAAATTGTTCAGGATGCGGACCGCTTGGATGCAATTGGTGCCATTGGCATAGCCAGGACATTTGCATTTGGCGGAAAAAAGGGACAACTTATGTATGATCCTTCATTGCCCATAAGGGAAAACATGACCAAGAAGGAATACAGGAATGGCAAAAGCTCTTCCATTCATCACTTTCATGAAAAGTTATTGCGTTTGCAAGATATGCTCAATACTTGTACTGCCAAGAAGATTGCAAGTGAAAGGCATGAATATATGATTGGATTTTTGGATGAATTTAATAAGGAATGGGATGTACGATTATGAAAGTTTTTAGCATGGAAAATGTAATGAAAACCCAAGGGGAAAAGCTGCTTTTTAAAGATGTCTCTTTTTCCATAACCGAAGGGGAGAAAATCGGGATCGTTGGAATAAACGGCACCGGTAAATCGACATTATTGAATATTATCGCAGGATTGGAAGACAGTGATTTAGGAAAGAAAGATCACCCGAATGATTACACGATTTCCTATCTATCCCAAGACCCTCATTTCGATGAGGAATTGACGATCATGGAATATATGTATGAAAGTTCAACTCCTGTATTTTCGTTGATTAAAGAATATGAAAAGACACTCGTTCAACTCCAGGTAGATCCGCAGAATGGCGCAGTACAGGACCGTTTGTTAAAGCAACAGCAGGATATGGACACGCTTGGCGCCTGGGATACAAGTGCCAATGCCAGAACGATACTGACCAAGCTTGGACTTCCTGATCACTCAAGAAAATTGGGGGAACTGTCAGGTGGCCAAAAAAAACGTGCGGCACTGGCAAAAACCTTGATTGAGACCCCTGATTTACTGATTTTGGATGAGCCTACCAACCATCTCGATTTCGAAAGCATCACTTGGCTTGAAGAATATTTGGGGAAATATCAAAAGTCCGTTTTATTTGTAACCCATGATCGATATTTCCTTGATCGTGTGTCCAATAAGATTTGGGAAATTGCCCAAACGCAGCTTTTCGAATACAAAGGAAACTATGCGGATTATTTAGAATCAAAGGCCATTCGTGAAGAGAACGAGTCAGCTGAAAGAACGAAAAAGGAAAGTCTATTCAAAAAGGAACTGGCCTGGATCCGTAAAGGAGCAAAGGCCCGGACAACGAAACAAAAGGCCAGGATCCAACGCTTCGAAACATTGGAATCTGGTGTAAAGGATAAGCAGAAAACCGAGAACCTGGAAATGGAATTAAGCGGTGCCCGTCTTGGGAAAAAGGTGCTTGAGATGCAGGATGTTTCCAAATCCTTCGGTGATCGAACCATCATCAACCATTTTTCCTTCCTCTTCAAACCAGGTGATCGAATTGGGATCGTCGGTAATAATGGCAGCGGAAAGTCAACCTTGTTGAATATCCTGGCAGGAAGGGAATCCATAGATGAAGGAAACCTGGAAAAAGGGCAAACCGTGAAAATAGGATACTATACTCAAGAAAGCGTCGATATGGATGAGAATTTGCGCATGATAGAGTATATTCGGGAAACGGCAGATTCAATCGCCCTTAAAGATGGTAGTTTCATATCGGCTGCGCAGATGCTTGAAAGGTTCTTGTTTCCAATGGGATCGCATGGGACGCCAATTCGTAAGCTGTCCGGTGGGGAGAAAAGGAGATTATATCTCCTTAACATATTGATGTCGGCACCTAATG
Organism: Peribacillus sp. Bi134; assembly: GCF_918698065.1. NCBI lineage: Bacteria > Bacillati > Bacillota > Bacilli > Caryophanales > Bacillaceae > Peribacillus > Peribacillus sp. Bi134. Next base: position 12,131 of record NZ_CAKKLN010000001.1, read on the forward strand.
TCCTGCTTTTGGATGAACCGACGAATGATTTGGACACGCAAACCTTGACCGTTCTTGAGGATTATTTAGAAACGTTTTCAGGTGTAGTCATTACTGTATCACATGATAGGTATTTCTTGGATAAAACGTGCCATCAGCTTCTTGTTTTCAAGAATAAAGGTGACATTGACTTCTATTACGGCTCTTATTCAGAGTTCTTGGAAGAAAAGACGGAAGAGGCTGTGCCAGTAAAAGCACCAGAGCCACAGATGAACCGGACCGAAAAGAAAAAGAAAAAACTGACCTATGCGGAAAGTAAGGAATGGGAAGAGATAGAAGGGAACATGGAGCGGGCCGAGCTGCGCTTGAAAGACATAACATCAGAAATGTCAGCGGCGGGAAGCGATTTTGAAAAAGTACGCCTGCTTCTTGAAGAAGAAAAGGAACTAACGGATAAATTAGACCATTTGATGGAAAGATGGGCGTATTTAGCGGAAAAATTGGAAGAAGAATGAGCGTGGTGACTGGTCCAAGGAAGTAAACTTGGATCAGTCTTTTTTTTGCCAATCTCAATTGCATGAGAATCTGTTGCCGATGTGATAATATCTAGTACATGGAAACGTCTTGTAAAAGGAGAGAAATGCATTGAAAATTAAGTCGATAGAACCTACACCAAGTCCGAATACAATGAAAATCAATTTAACAGAAGAACTATTAGCTGGTAAGAGCAATAATTATAAGAAAGATCAAGCTGACCAGGCACCCCAGCTGATCAAAGATTTATTTACGATCGAGGGAGTGAAAGGGGTATATCATGTTGCGGACTTTTTAGCCGTTGAGCGAAATGCGAAATATGATTGGAAAGATATCTTGGTCCAAATCCGTCAGGTTTTCGGGGAAAAAACCGAAGAACAAAATCAACAAACAACGCTAAATGAACATTACGGAGAAGTAACTGTTGCCATTCAACAATTCAAGGGCATTCCGATGCAAATTAAAGCAAGTGATAGTCAACACGAAAAACGTTTTGCCTTACCGGATTATTTCATAAAGGGCATTGCCGCTGCCCAAAAAGAAGATGACAATGTAGTCCTGCTTCGAAAATGGAAGGATTATGGCGTAAGATATGGTGATATGGAAGATATCGTGAAGGAAGTATCGGATGAACTGATCGCAGCTTATCCGGAAGATCGAATTAATCGGCTAGTTGCAGCTACAAAAGAAATGGTCGATACGAAGGAAGCAATTTTGAAACGTCCAAAAATTAAACTGACTGCAGAAATGCTGAATGATGAAAGCTGGGAAAAGCGTTATCAGGCTTTAGAACAAATGGAAGATCCAACGGTTGATGATATTCCAGTATTGGATATGGCACTCTCCGACAGTAAGGTCTCCATTCGAAGGCTCGCGGTCGTATACTTGGGTATGATCGAGGATAGAAAAGTGCTCCCGAGCTTGTATAAAGCATTGAAAGATAAAAGTGCGGCCGTAAGACGAACGGCTGGTGATTGTTTATCAGATCTTGGCTTTGAAGAAGCGATGGGAGAAATGTCTCAATCACTTTCGGATAAAAATAAATTGGTTAGATGGCGGGCCGCGATGTTTTTATATGAAGTGGGAAATGAAACGACCCTCCCTTATCTTAAACAAGCGGAACAGGATCCTGAATTCGAAGTGGCCCTTCAGGTCAAGATGGCCATAGACCGTATAGAAAATGGCGAAGAAGCAAAAGGTTCGGTTTGGAAGCAAATGACAGAATCAAGACAAGCGAATGACAAGTGATTTGAAATGACCCAGGAAAAAGGCATGCGGATAATATAATCCGCATGCCTTTTTATTTTTTAAGGATCATTTCCAATCATTTGAAAGGGGCTCCCCTGAGGTCGAATCTATAAAATGGAACTCTATTATTTTAGTAAAATGATTTTTGTAGATATTTAGTGAAGAATGGTTGCATTTGTCTATAAATATGTTAGAATTTTTAGAGTATACTAAAAATTATATTATTCTGAATCATTAAACATTTAGCGGAAATTGGGGGTACAACAAATGTCTACATCAAATATGAGAAGTGACATGATTACAAAAGGGGTCGATCGAGCTCCACATAGAAGCCTGCTGCGGGCAGCAGGTGTTAAAGAAGAAGATTTCGGTAAACCGTTCATCGCGGTTTGTAATTCATATATCGATATCGTTCCAGGTCATGTACACCTTCAGGAATTCGGAAAAATAGTGAAGGAAGCGATTCGCGAAGCGGGCGGTGTTCCTTTCGAATTTAATACGATCGGGGTAGACGATGGAATTGCGATGGGTCATATTGGTATGCGCTATTCTTTGCCAAGCCGTGAAATCATCGCAGATTCCGTAGAAACTGTTGTATCGGCACATTGGTTTGACGGTATGGTGTGCATTCCAAACTGTGACAAGATAACGCCGGGAATGATGATGGGAGCACTTCGTGTCAATATTCCTACAATATTCGTAAGCGGTGGACCCATGAAAGCAGGTAAAGATAAAAATGGTAAATCTCTTTCATTAACATCCGTTTTTGAAGGGGTGGGTGCTTATCAAGCAGGTAATATCAATGAAGAGGATTTGCAGGAAATCGAGCAGGTTGCATGCCCTACTTGCGGTTCTTGTTCAGGAATGTTCACAGCAAACTCCATGAACTGCCTGGCTGAAGGATTGGGACTTGCACTTCCGGGAAATGGTACGATTTTGGCAGTAGCTGAGGAACGTAAGGAATTCGTTAAGAAATCCGCTAAACAGTTGATGGAGATAATCAAACAGGATATCAAGCCTCGTGATATCGTAACGATTGATGCAATTGATAACGCATTTGCCTTGGATATGGCGATGGGCGGTTCGACCAACACCGTGCTTCATACGCTTGCATTGGCACATGAAGCAGGTTTTGAATATCCGATGGAACGCATAAATGAAATAGCTAACCGCGTACCGCATCTAGCGAAAATCGCACCGGCATCCGATTATCATATTGAAGATGTACATAATGCCGGTGGTGTTAGTGCCGTCATTAATGAGTTACTCAAAAAACCAGGTGCCTTTAATGGAGATTGCCTTTCTGTCTCAGGTAAAACGCTCCGCGAAAATGTTGCCGGTTGTGAAATATTGGACAAGGATGTAATCCATCCATTGGATAATCCGCATTCTGAGCGTGGCGGGCTTGCGGTATTGTTCGGTAACCTTGCTCCTCAAGGCTCCATCGTAAAAGTGGGCGCCGTTGACGCATCAGTTGGTGGCTATCACAGGGGTCCTGCCATTTGTTTCGATTCCCAGGAAGATGCACTTTCCGGAATCATTACCGGAAAGGTTAAAGAAGGGGATGTAGTGGTCATTCGTTACGAAGGGCCTAAAGGTGGGCCGGGAATGCCGGAAATGTTGGCACCCACTTCCCAAATCGTCGGGAGGGGACTTGGAGCGAAAGTCGGTTTGATCACTGATGGCCGCTTTTCAGGAGCATCCCGAGGCATCAGCATTGGTCATATATCCCCCGAAGCAGCTGAGGGAGGCCCGATCGCCTTTGTTGAAGATGGAGATATCATCGAATTGGATTTGAATAATCGTAAAATCCAATTGGAAATTTCCGATGAAGAATTCGAAAAACGCAAAGCCAATTGGAAAGGCTTCGAGTCAAAAGTCAGAACAGGCTATTTAGCACGTTATTCCAAACTTGTGACGAATGCCAGCTCAGGCGGAGTGATGAAAGTTTAAGTTAAAAGGAAGACTAAAACATGGTGGCAGAATGAAACTGGATTCTGTCACCATGTTTCTTTGTGGGAAACAATGAAATTTTACAAAGCTTTAAGCGTCATTTTTGCATATGCACTCAATAATATAGTATCATTATACTAATTGAAGAATTGTAACCAAGGAGGTTTTTTTATGTCGATGGCATATGATGAATATATGAAACAAATGGTGAAACCAATGCGCGCGGAACTGGTGCAAGCAGGTTTTGATGAGTTGGAATCCGCTGAAGCGGTTGAAAACTTTATGGAATCGGTAGAAGGTACGACACTTGTGGTCGTGAATTCAGTTTGCGGCTGTGCTGCCGGGTTAGCCCGTCCAGCTGCTACTCAAGCCGTACTCCAAGCGGACAATAAGCCAGATCATTTGGTAACTGTATTCGCAGGCCAAGATAAGGAAGCGACAGCTAAAATGCGCGAATACTTCGATGGAATAGAACCTTCTTCACCATCCATGGCTCTTTTAAAGGGCAAAGAGGTCGTACATTTCATTCCGCGCCATGATATAGAAGGACAGCCAATGGAAGCCATCATGGAAAATTTATTGGCAGCGTTCAGTAAGTAAATAAGTGATAAAGCGGAATGTCCTGGAAACAGGGCATTCTTTTCAAATTTTAAAAGAGTATGAAGGGGTAGGATTCATGTTTGTCACAACAGTAGGAAGAGCCGATAAAGAAACGATGATATTAGCCAAAAGGTTAGCTGAAGAATTGCAAATCCCCTTTATAGCAAGAAGAAAACGATCAGTGAGAGATATCCAAGCGGAACATAATGAAGGTGATTGCCTTGTTTTTGGTAAAAAGCGGATGGAGTTATATCGATACCAGGAAAAAGAACCATTCTTTTTTCACCCGAACCTAGCGATGATTCGTATAAAAAGAATAATGCGCGGAGAAAGTGATCCATTTCTCATTGCCGGAGATATAAATGAAGGGCACGCTGTGCTTGATTGTACCTTGGGATTGGGCTCTGATGCGATTGTCGCAAGTTTCAAAGTGGGTGAACATGGACAGGTTGTCGCATTGGAAGGAAATCAATATTTGGCCTTGCTCGTGGACCGTGGAATGAAAACATGGGAGGATGCAGAAGAAAAAATGATTTCTGCGATGAGAAGAATAGAGGTCAGGCAGGGTGATCATTACGAAATATTGAAAACATTGCCGGACAATCATTTTGATGTCGTATATTTCGATCCCATGTTTGAAGAAACGATTCAGGAATCGAATGGTATAAGGGGACTGACTCATTTTGCGGATGGTAAGGATCTATCGGTTGAAATAATGAAAGAAGCTAAGCGGGTTGCGCGCAAGAGAGTCGTGTTGAAAGACCATTACCGCAGCTCCCGCTTTGAGGAATTTGGATTTGAAGTACTAAAAAGAAAAACATCCAAATTCCATTTTGGCTTCATTTCCATCCAGTGATCACGATTTATAATCTGTTTCGTCCAGACCCATGGCACAGCCTTCCCGGCTTGAATCGGCAGCACCATAGTTTGAGCCATCGGGGTTGATTTGAATCGCTTGGACATTCCCTATTGAGTGGGGAACTTCATTAAAGGCGAAGCCCATTGCTTCCAAGTGGCCTTTGCTAGTCATATCCATTCCAGGCTCCCATTCAATATGAGGGCCCATCGGAGTGAAAATTCTAGGTTCTTCGATGGCTGCTTTCAAATCCATTTTTAAATCGAGTACATTAATGATCGTTTGTACGACTGAACTGATGATGGTTGGTCCACCTGGTGACCCTAACGTCAAGATCGGCTCGCCGTCTTTAAAGATGATGGTCGGGCTTTTACAGCTGACTGGGCGTTTATTGGGCTGCACTTCATTCATGCCGCCTGGAATGGAATCAAAATCAGTCAGTTCGTTATTCAGCATGAAACCATAGTCTGAAACCATGATACCTGATCCGAATGGATGTTCTACTGTAGAAGTGCATGCTGCGATATTACCCCATCTGTCACGGACAGTGAAGTGTGTCGTTTCACTGATCTCTTCTTCATTAGGTTGCGGAATGACTTCCCTTTGTTGCACGGAATCATAAATCCAAGGGTTTCCGAAGTCAATGGCATTATTTCTTGACTTGAAATTAATGAAGGAGCGGCGTTTAGCTATATACTCATCATGCATGAGACCCGCCAATGGCAATTCGGCAAATTCGGGATCAGCGAGAAATGCTTTTTTATCTGTAAATGCCAGACGCATCGCTTCTGCGATTAAATAATATTTTTCCCAAGAACGGGCGTCATATTGTTCGATTTGGAAGCTTTCCAAAATTTTCAGGATTTGAATGACCGTGAATCCGCCGGCACTTGGCGCATTTGATGAAGCAATTAAATAATCCTTATAAGTCCCATACATTGGTACATCGATAGTAGCTTTATAGCCCTTTAAATCAGAAAGCTCCATGAACCCTCCAAGCTCCTGTATACAGGAAATGATGCCCTCTCCGATTTCACCTTCATAAAAAGCGGAAATTCCCTCACGTTGTAATATCCGATAGGTATTCGCCAATTTTTCTTTAATCAGCAAATCGCCATCCTGATAGGGTTTTCCGTTTGGTATGAAGAACTTACGCGCTTCATCGCCCAATCTATATTCAAAGTTTTTAAGAGCATCGCATAGTACCCAATTGACGGGAACTCCTTTTTCAGCAAATTCAATGGATGGCTCGATAAGTTCAGCCAATGGCTTACTGCCATTTTCAGCGAGTGCTTCATCCAAAGCTTTCAGTATTCCGGGTATGCCTACCGCTGTGGCTTTGATTGATCTTTCTTTAAATGGGATGACTTTCCCTTTTTCATCAAGAAACATGTCTCGATGTGCTGCTTTAGGTGCTCTTACATGCCCATCGTATATTTTCGTTTCCTTATTTTTAGCGTTATATACCATTAGGAAACCACTTCCGCCGATACCGGTCATCATGGGTTCCACAATATTCAGGGCAAATTGGATGGCGACCGCCGCATCGACAGCATTTCCACCTTCACGTAATATTTTTTCCCCTATGGAAGTGGCTACCGGATGAGCTGTAACGACCATTCCGGCGCCCCCTGTAGCTGTTTCCCTTTTATAATCCTTATCTTTAATGATTTCATTGTTGTTTTCCAAAATAATTCCTCCATTATTCAGTCCTTTTATCTGCCAAAAGGTAAGGCTTATGTTTGAATGAAAAGAAAACCTTGTCATTGTAGAAGAATGACAAGGAGATTTTTCGTAGGTATTCATTTATTCTTAATCAGCAAATGATAAATATACGAAAAATGCTAATGTTACAAGACATAAAGCCACCATGGCAGTCGAAGCCATATAAGACCCCTCCTTAAAAAGACTTGAATCTAATTAAGTTCTCCAATAATCGTCAAAATCCTTCATTTAAATGTAAATTTATTGATATTTAATAAAAAAGTTCGAGTTCATAAACTTTATATAGGTATATATCCTTTTTTTTGATTTTTAAAACATGGGTAACTATATATTCGTAATTACCAAAAAATAAAAGTATACTAAATATAAAGACAATACAAAAAAGGAGGGGGAGTGTGATTTGAAAGCGGCGGTTTGGTTCAGGAAAAGTCTCGTCATTTTAGTATCCGTTTTGACGTTTGGTCTTGTCACTCCTTCAGATCTGGCGTGGCTTGCGGAAGCCGATTCGTTAAAGGATACTAAAAAAGGGTTAGTGGAAGAAGAGGGATTATCCTATCTTCCTTCGCAAAATTCTACTGAACTAGAAGAGGAATTCAACCGGGAAGAATTTTTATCGGGCATAATGAATAAGGCAGAGGAAAACGCATTTGTGAAATTTGGCGAGAAGATCAATCCTAAAATTGGTGATGAGTTCAAAATGGCCATATTACCAAAAATGGAAGAAGCCATTACCGAAATGGCTGCCCAATTTCCAGATGAGAAATTACAGCAATTAACCATCACTGAGCAGCCGAGTGCGGGCAGGGCTGAAAAAATATTTCATATTTATGATACAAACAGCGGCAAGGATATCATCAGATTCCATGTCAGGCAGGAAAATCCTCCACTGGAAGGGTATTGGTTCGATTTTCATTATCATACCCATCATGATTCATTTGCCACCCATTATAATATAGGGAAAATATATTGGGATAAAAATACGCCGCCAGAGTGGACGAGTAAACAAAGGATCTCATAGCGGTTGGTTTCGTTGATTTTATGTAAGTGTAAGAGTATGATGAAAATGAAGTGAATCTCTAATAGCATCGAAATGATACGTTGTCATGCAACGTATTTATTTTGTGTTGAAATAAAAGCAGAGTTTTTATCATAACGGGGAACAATGTGAACAATGTTATTTTAAAAGGTTTTCTAATTTTGCGGTTATAGTAGCAGAGGAGTCTTTATCATGTCAGAGTTGTTAAATAACATCATGCAAACGTATGCCCAGTTTTTTGACTGGCATATGTGGGTCGAGGTTTTATCCGACCCGGTGAGCTGGGGATTGATTGGAACGCTCGTATTAATGGAAGGGTTGCTATCAGCGGACAACGCTTTGGTATTAGCAGTAATGGTCAGGCACCTTCCGGAAAAACAACGGAAAAAAGCACTTTTTTACGGTTTATTAGGTGCTTACGCTTTTAGATTTATAGCGATTGGAATCGGTGTTTTCCTCATTAAGCTTTGGTGGGTGAAGGTAATTGGAGCAGCCTATCTTGGTTGGCTCTCATTTAAATACTTTAGGGATAAAAGAAAAAAACAAGCTGATGAAGATATTCAGGGAATGAATAAAAACAGCATACTGATCCGTATGTTTGGTACCTTATGGGGAACGGTTGCCGCAGTGGAATTGATGGATATAGCATTTTCCGTCGATAGTGTCTTGGCCGCATTCGGGGTGAGTGAAAAAGTCTGGGTGCTTTTGACAGGGGGAATGATTGGTGTCTTGATGATGCGGGGAGTGGCGGGATTATTTCTAAAATTGATAGATAAGGTTCCTGAATTGGAAACTGCCGCATATGTCCTTATCGGATTCATTGCTATAAAAATGTTATTGGCCGTTGCAAGGATAGAAATCCCGCCTGCAATCTTTTTTGCCTTTATTTTGCTGATTTTTGGCACCACGATCGTATTCCATTTGAAGAAAGGGAAAAAGCTTAAGGAACATGGTTGAGCACTATTTAAAAAAGCTGCCATCGAAAATGATGGCAGCTTTTTGTCGCAAAAGTTTCAGAATGGTGTCATTATTCAGGTGTTCTTGGTAGAGGAAGAATCGTCAAAACTAAATTAGAAAATGCTATCGGCAATAAATTGTCGTCGGACAATACATTTTGCACCGATGCTTGGAGGGCATTTTCTCAAAGTGATAATATATCAATAAGTAGTATGATAGTAGAAAATTGTCTTTTCAAGACAGATGTTACTTATAAAGAGTTAAGATTATCAACCTTTAATAAATGAATACATTGGAACTACGGGGGCGGAAAATTGAATATAGAAGTTGGCTATTTCCCGAAGAGATATTATGACTCAAATCCTGATGCTGGAGGTTTTTTCCCGTTTGCAATAGAAGGCACTACGCCATATGTTTTCTCAATGGATGGCTTTTATCTACCAGAATGTGATGAAAATTTCCTGCCATTGTGGATGAGAAACATTCAAGCATTTCCACTTTATTTTTGTGCTGAGGTTTCTTCTTATTGCAAAGAAGAGTTTGAACATAATTGCAAGGAATTCAATATCAGTTATAGATACTTAACTAACCGATACGTTGTTACTGAAATCCAGAATGAAAAGCAGTTTCAGGAGATTTTCCCTTTCTATATTACTCTTGGTAGTGGGAATGATTTAGTTTTATGGTCCACAAACAAAGATGTATTTAGTGTAGAACAAAGAGAATGGAAAGGAAATTGGGAAGGGAAAATTGTGGGAACAGTAGTGGTTAAAGTAGAAGTCGATACAAGTATTTTTTGGATTGGCTATGATGGAGATAACATTGCGGTTATCTCAAGTCAATCGAATTTCGCAACCTATAAAAAAATAATCAAGACTTTTCCCGATTTTGTAGTTCCAAAGCTATGTAAGTACGAGTAATTTTAAAAATTAAAATGATTATGAGACCCCTGATAAGAGAAGGTCTCATTTATTTGACTAAAAAACAACAATATTATTTAACATAACCAAAATTTAAAACAAAGTTGATTGAAGCGGAAGGTGCGAGACTCCTGCGGGAAAAGCGAGTCGAGGGTTGACCCCACAGGCGCAAAAGCGCCGAGGAGGCTACCGGACCGCCCGCGGAAAGCGAGTGCCTGGAGCGGAAATCAACGTCTAAATTGTGCACATATAAAAAAACTGTAGGCAAACTTGATTTTTCATCGAGGTTGCCTACCCGTCTGAAGCTGACATCAAATATGATGTCAGCTTTTATTTTGGAAAATATCAATTATTTGAAGAAGGGCTGTAAATGTTGTGAAGAAAAGCAATGGCAATAAAAAGTTAAGCCAAAGTGAAGACAGTAGCGGATGCAGCAGTATGCCAAATAAGATGGAGAAGAGAAAAAGGTCGAGAATGATGAACACTCTTAAACTGTAAATATCAAGCACTTCTTCAGCAAGTTCTCGGTGCTCCTTCAAGATTGCTTTTTTATTATTGGTTTCCATGCGATCACCTTAAACCTTTTACGATTATATACTGTTGATATATGAAAAGTGCGGATCAATGGTTCTTCTCATGATGAATGGCAACCGAAATTACCAAAAAAACATAGAGTTTTTACATTAGGGCAATATGTTATACTAATATAATAGTATCGAAGGTTTAGAGTTTTTAAATAACATATATTTTCTTAACATAAATGAGGAATGAAGAAGGGGGGAGAAGCGTGTGAAAAGGAAGAAATGGTTATCCATACTTGCATTATTTGTCTTTTTATTCTCAATGCTCTCCTATTCATTAGCGAAGGATGAAGGGGTGAAATGGCGGAATTTACCCAAAGATAATCTTTTAAGACAAGCTGAACTTTTTAAAGGCAATAAAGAATTGCAACGAATATTTTTATTTCCAGAAGAGGGGTACGATGAAAGGGAAGCACTTAAAATTGCTGGTACCATTAATAAACTGCCTCATTCCCTATTGAAGAAAACTGCTGAAAGTGGTGTGAGGATCAAACTATTCGATGGTGATTTAACAGAAAATCAATCCGCAGCAAAATTAAAGGGGAAAACTCCGCGTGGTTATTTGAATAAAGAAACAACTTGGGATGATGTGCCTGGTATGGGCGGATCACATACGGTATTGGTTAAAATCGGGGCAAGTGACAAGGGCAACGGGCATGGCTCCGTTAATTTGGAACTGCATGAGCTGGGGCATTCTATCGATAATATAGTGTTTGATGGAATCCGTGAAGACATGGATTATTTGAAGATTTGGGGTAAGGAAGTGGATGGGCTGTTTCCCGGGATTACGTATTTTTCCAATTACCCTGAGGAATACTTTGCAGAAACGTTTGCCATGTTTTATGTGAACGATGAACAAAATCAATTGCTTAGACAAAAAGCACCCAAGACTTATAATTTTATTAAACAATTAGATTAAACATTGGGCAATAATACGTTAAAATAAGGAGAATGAAAGTAGAAAAGGTGGTTTATCATGAAGCAATATTTAGATTTATGTAAGCATGTACTCGAAAATGGAACGCAAAAGGGTGATCGTACGGGAACAGGAACGATCAGTACCTTTGGATATCAAATGAGATTCAATTTAAAAGATGGATTCCCTGTACTTACAACGAAAAAGGTTAGTTTAAAAGCGATTATCCATGAACTATTGTGGTTTTTGAAGGGTGATACGAACGTTGGCTACCTTCAGGAAAATAGCGTGCGCATCTGGAATGAATGGGCTGATGAAAAGGGAGAATTAGGTCCGATTTATGGTCATCAATGGCGTTCTTGGGGAACGGCTGATGGAAGGCAAATCGACCAAATCAGTGAATTGATCGAACAAATCAAAACGAATCCAAATTCAAGAAGGCTGATAGTCAGTGCTTGGAATGTTGGGGAACTGGACGAAATGGCCTTGCCGCCTTGCCATGCTTTCTTTCAATTCTATGTCGCTGATGGTAAGCTTTCATGCCAGCTATACCAACGTTCAGCGGACGTCTTTTTAGGTGTTCCTTTTAACATAGCTTCATATGCGCTCTTAACGATGATGATCGCCCAAGTGTGTGATTTGGAAGTTGGCGAATTTGTACATACTTTCGGGGATGTCCACATCTACTCTAACCACCTTGAACAAGTGGAACTGCAGTTGACTCGTGATCCCAAACCATTGCCAATCATGAAAATCAATCCGGATGTGAAAAATATCTTTGATTTCAGCTTCGAGGATTTCGTTTTGGAAAATTACGAAGCTCATCCCCATATAAAAGGTGAGGTTAGCATATGATTTCATTGATAGTTGCTATGGATCAAAATCGTGTGATAGGTAATAACAATAAACTGCCGTGGCATTTACCGGCCGATTTGCAGTATTTTAAAAAAGTTACCATGGGCCATCCGATCGTCATGGGCCGAAAAACATTTGAATCGATCGGCAGGGTCCTGCCTGGCCGGGAAAATGTCATCGTTACCCGCAATCAGGATTTTAAAGCGGAAGGCTGCGTAGTTTTACATGATATAGCACAAATCAAAACGTTTGCAGATAGCCGTGATGAGGAAGTTTTTGTGATTGGCGGAGCCGAAATCTTCAAGGAAATCCTTCCTGTTACCGATCGCCTGTATATAACGGAAATCCATGAAACCTTTGAAGGTGATACTTTCTTTCCAGTGATTGATGAAAATCAATGGGATAAAGTCTCCTCAAAACCAGGCAGCATCGATGAAAAAAATCATTATGCACATGATTTTATTATTCTACAAAAAAAATAAAGTGCTAATCCGATTATGGGGAAATGACCATAATCGGATTTTTTTGGTATGAAACGAACAAAAGCAAGAATTTTTAGAAAAATCAATTACATTAATAACAGTAAAGTGCTATAATGATTGAATTCATTAAGGAAGGAAATGAGGGATTGTTATGAATCAGACTGCATCTAAGAATAGGGGGATTCAATTGGAAGATATTCTAATTGCCTATAGAGAACTGAAAGAAATCGTTTTGCATACTCCTTTACAAAAAAATCAGAGGCTCTCTGAAAAATATGATTGTAATGTTTATTTAAAACGCGAGGACCTACAACACGTACGTTCCTTTAAATTAAGAGGGGCTTACTATAAAATGAAAAGCCTGACCGCTGAAGAGACGAAGAATGGAGTCGTTTGTGCCAGTGCAGGAAACCATGCACAGGGAGTAGCTTTTTCCTGTAGCCAATTAGGTATCCATGGGAAAATTTATATGCCTGCTACAACTCCAAGGCAAAAAGTCGATCAAGTGCAGTTATTCGGAAGGGATAATGTGGAAATCATCCTTGTCGGGGATACTTTCGATGATGCATTTGCCATGGCGATGGAATGCTGTGAAAAAGAAGAGCGTTCCTTTATCCATCCATTTGACGATGAAAAGGTAATCGCCGGGCAGGGTACAACGGCTGTAGAAATCCTGAATGATTGTGAAGATGGAATCGACTATGTATTTGCCGCTATGGGCGGTGGCGGTTTAATGGCCGGAGTATCGAGTTATTTCAAATCGGTTTCCCCAAATACGAAATGCATTGGAGTTGAGCCGCAAGGTGCTGCTTCGATGGAATACTCCTTCAAGGAAGGAAAAGTTTCTGAGCTTGAAAACATAGATACATTCGTTGACGGGGCAGCTGTCAAGTGTGTGGGACAGTTGACATATCAGCTTTGTAAGGAAAACCTGGAAGATATCGTTGTCGTCCCTCCAGGCCAAATCTGTACGACGATTCTCGATTTATATAATCAGCATGCGATCGTAGCTGAACCGGCAGGGGCTATATCTGTAGCCGCGTTGGATTTATACAAAGAACAAATCAAAGGCAAAACGGTTGTATGCATGGTCAGCGGAGGGAACAACGACATTGGGCGTATGCAGGAGATTAAGGAGAAATCCTTATTATATGAAGGGCTGCTTTATTACTTCATCGTGAATTTTCCGCAACGTGCCGGAGCTTTAAGGGAATTCCTTGATGAGGTGTTAGGACCGAATGACGATATAAGCCGTTTTGAATATACGAAGAAAAATAATAAAGAAAGCGGGCCGGCCCTGGTTGGTGTAGAACTAAAAGATAAAAATGATTATGAAGGGCTCATTCAGAGGATGAACAAGAAAGGATTCTCTTTCGTAGAGGTCAATAAAGACAGTAATTTATTTCACTTATTGATTTAATCATGGATTAAATGTTAAATTAGGATAGAATAATACCTATGTTTTTACATTTTATTCTGCCGACCCAGTCGTATATGGGCATACTGTCGATAATTGTTACCATTCTATGACGAATTTCCAGTTTCCTTTCAATTGGTTGGAAATGGTATTATAATCGGGGTAGGTCTAATTATAACACCAAAGGGGATGTATCCATGTCGAACATTGGAGTACCTGGTCTAATTCTCATCTTAATATTGGCTTTAATTATCTTTGGTCCGAAGAAACTTCCAGAAATTGGACGTGCATTTGGACAAACACTTCGTGAGTTTAAAAAGTCCACGAGTGATTTAACAAAAGGTGATTATGAAGAAGATAAGAAGCTACAACAAAAAAATCATGAATGATTGAATGCTGGGCGTAAGATGCAACCGTCTTGCGCCTTTATGCTGGAACAAAGATACGGATTTTCAGATGAAGGCGTGATCAACTTTGGAAGATAAAGAATTAAATATCATCGATCATCTCGATGAATTGAGAAAACGGCTCATCATTACAGCTGTTGCTTTTGTCATCTTTTTTATCGCCAGTTTTATTTATGTTGAGGAGATTTATAATTGGTTCGTGAAAGATCTCGATTTTGAACTGATGGTATTGGGACCGAGCGATATTATCTGGATTTACTTTATGCTTGCAGGTGTCGTAGCCATTGCGGCAACGATACCGGTAATTGCCCTGCAAATCTGGTTATTCGTTAAACCCGCTTTGATGCCAAATGAAGTAAGGGCGACCCTTGCATACATTCCGGCACTTTTCCTGCTTTTTATCGGAGGGCTTGCTTTCGGTTATTTTGTCATCTTCCCGACCATTCTTCAATTTTTGATTGAATTGGGCGATGGGATGTTCATAACCAGTTTTACAGCGGATAAGTACTTTTCATTCGTATTTAATATGACGATACCTTTTGCTGTTTTATTCGAGCTTCCCGTCGTTACCATGTTTTTGACCTCCCTTGGCATAATTAATCCTTATGTGCTTCAAAAGTTAAGGAAGTATGCATACTTTGTACTGGTTGTCATAGCCATATCGATTACGCCGCCCGACTTTATGTCAGACTTTATGGTGATGGTTCCGCTGCTGTTATTATATGAAATCAGTATTTCTTTATCTAAAGTCGTCTATAAACGAAGGGTGAAACGTGAAAGCTTGCGGGAAGGCACCTACGAGGAAGGTTTATAAAAAGAGGTCCATAAAGGCATTTTGTCCTTTATGGGTCTTTTTTTTTGTGAAAGTCAATCTGATTTGTCTGTTTTTTTACACATTTGAATATTTATACTTTTGGATTTATTGTGTATAATGTAAGCAATCGGTGAAAAATGAGGATTGATATTTTGATGTTCAAATGCTTGGAATTCAAAGATTGTTTTGGACATAAGGTCACAATTTCAGAAATACCTGTCTTACTGCCTAGTGATCCGAATTTTTTTATGTTGACCGTGCGTTTGGAAGTATTTGTAAAGAAGGTTTTTGCCAATAAAGATCATAAAGAAAATTACTCATTTAAGCATTATTTAGCATCCGTACTCAAATGGCCCGTTTATAACAAGCTTTTTTTTGGAAGTTTACTAAATAATGCTTAATGTGGACTGTTCCATAGCTAACATCTCCGTTAAAAGAGATGACACGAATGCCATGCAATATCTAATAAATCGGCATGTGTTCAGGTTAGCTCATGGGACGGTCTTTTTTTTGTGTGAACATTTCAAAAGACTAGTATCACTTCACTTGATAAAAAAAGACCTTTGGTTTGAATGCGTACCTTGAATAGGTATAATACAATAGATATGTTAATTTAGGGATGTGTAATGATGAATAAAGTAAAGATAGTAACAGACTCGACAGTAGATATGACACCAGAGGAACTGGAATTTTATGATATAACAATGGTCCCTTTATCGATTTTTATAGATGGGGAGACTTTTTTGGATAAGGTTGAAATCGAACAAGAAGAATTCCTGAAAAGAATGAACCAGTCAAAAGAACTGCCAAAAAGCTCACAACCAGCCGTAGGTACCTTTGTGGAGGTATATGATGAACTAGGAAAAGACGGCAGAGAGATTATTTCCATACATATGACAGGTGGCATGAGCGGTACAGTTCGCTCAGCGGAAAGCGCAGCAAGCATGTCTGAAGCGAAGGTTACCGTTCTTGATTCGAAATTCATTTCAAAAGCGATGTCATTCCAGGTGATCGAGGCAGCGAAGATGGCGAAGGAAGGGAAATCCGTAGCTGAAATAATTGATCGACTGGAACATATTAAAAAGCAGTCAAGTTTAATCATTGTCATAGAAACACTTGATAACCTAGTTAAGGGTGGAAGAATTGGCAAAGTTTCTGCTTTTATTGGTTCATTGCTGCACATAAAGCCGATTGCACTTCTTGATGATGGTGTACTGAATCCTGTATCCAAAGCTAGGAGCCAGTCACAGGTCGTGAAGTTCATCATCAAGAAATTCAAAGAAGATACTCAAGGCAAAAAAATTAGAGGCATTGGTTTTGTCCATGCGAATGGTCTTGAAATAGCCGATAAAGTCCGCCACGCCATTTCAGACTTAACAGGATATCAAGACATAAAGATAGAAGCAACGACTGCCGTCGTAAGTACCCATACGGGTGAAGGCGCCATGGCAATCATGTATTATTGGGACTGATATGGATAAACCATGTGAAACTGCGTTTGGCGACGGTTTTGTCACTTTTACAATTGTCTTTAATTCGTAGAAATAGTTGCTGTTCTCATTCCGATTGGTCTGTTAGAATAAATGAAGTAACAGAATATTTTATACATAAAGGACGGGGTAGGGATGAGAAAGCTGCAATTGCTTATGGCAGCTATGGGAGCATCAATTTTTTTGCTGTTGACAGCATGTGGTTCCAATGGTGTACCTGATGCCAAAAATTGGGATCTTGAAGATTTCAGTTACATCGATCAGGAGGGTAAACCTTTCTCAAAAAGCGATCTCAAAGGAAAGGTTTGGGTAGCGGATTTTATATTCACTAGCTGTGAGACGGTCTGTCTCCCCATGACTTCGAATATGACGAAGCTGCAGCAGCAATTGAAGGATGAAGGTATTACTGATGTAGAGTTCGTTTCATTTTCCGTGGACCCGGAAATTGACAAACCTGATGTTTTAAAAAAGTTTGGTGACCAATTTAATGTGGATTACGGCAACTGGCACTTTCTGACCGGTTATGGACAGGAAGAAATCGAGCAGTTTGCATTGGATAACTTTAAAACGATCGTCAAAAAGCCAGAAGCAGAAGATCAGGTGATTCATGGTACCAGCTTTTTTCTGATTGATCAAGAAGGAAAGATCATCATGGATTATACAGGCCTGCAGGATATTCCCTTTGATGAAATCATTAAGCATATTAAAATTTTACAGAATTATTGAACAGGTTAAATGACCTGTTCTTTCTGTTTTCATCCATCTTTATTATGATTTCAATGTAGTTTTAAAGATGCTGAAAATGAGCAATAATTTTATGAAGAAACAGCAGTGGTGAAGAATGATTTTACATGCTCAGTACATGCTAATTTTTATAGGACTAGCTTTAATTCACTGCATTTTTCATATTGTATAGTAAGGAATGCTCAATTCTGGAAGTACAATGAAGTATATTGTTTGCAATCTTTCGTTTTCTGCATGATATAATATATGGGTAGGAAGGTGAGGGTCATGAGATACAAAATCACCTGTCTTTTCATATGCCTAGTTTGGATTTCAGGCTGCAGTCAAAGTGAAACAGCCTCAAATCAGCCATCTGTTCAGCAGAAAAGCATAGTTGAGCTGAGTAAAAAGGAAACCATTCCTGCCAGCTTTTTTCCGGACCCTGTGAAAATCGTATCGATTGGCGACTCCTTGACTCAAGGTGTCGGTGATAGTAAAGATAATGGCGGGTATCTGCCTTATTTACAAAATAAGCTGGAAAAAGAACCATCGATTACTTCAGTTGAGATGATTAATCATGGCATACGTGGAAATAGGACCGACCAACTATTGAAAAGACTGGATAATACTAGGATTAAAGAAGACATAAAGCAAGCTGACTCGATTGTCGTCACAATCGGTGGAAATGATATCATGAAGGTCTTTAAACAGAATTTCTCCAACTTGGAACTGAATCAGTTTGATTCGGCAAAAATAGGGTATGAAAAAAGATTAAGGCAGATACTTGATAAGGTTCGTTCCGAAAATGAATCTGCGCAAATTTACCTTGTAGGCGTCTATAATCCATTTTCCAAATGGTTCGGAGATTTTTATGAACTTGATATGATCATGAATGATTGGAATGAAAGCGGAAAAGAGATCATTGAAGAATATGATTCAGCCTATTTTATTGAAATAGCAGACATTTTCGAGAATTCCGAAGAAGATTTGCTGTATGCCGAGGATTATTTTCACCCAAATGACCGCGGGTATGAATTAATCGCAACAAGAATCTATAATGATATGGATATTACCACTATCGGAAAGGACACATTGGAAGCGAGTGCCAAAGGAGATGATGACCAAGAATGACAAATGTCAAATGGAAGACTTTGTTTATTTCCCTATTAGCCCTAAACATCCTGGTCATCCTGTTTGTAACGATTTTAGTTAATCTGCCGACTAAAGATAAAGATCTGATACCCAAAGTAAGCCATGAAGAAGATATCCAATTTCAAATTCATACGAATCGGGAAGATTTGACAAGATTAATCAACCAGTATCTGGATAAAGAGGGATTGACGGGATCCATTCACTACGAAGTGTATTTAACGGATGAAGTCGAATTATATGGAACAATGCCATTTTTCAACCGTGAAGTGGAAATGAAATTGACTTTTGAACCAATTGCCCAAAAGAATGGGGATTTGATCCTGAAGCAAAAATCTATTGCAGTCGGTAAAATGAACCTTCCTGTTTCATATGTAATGAATTTAATAAATGAGCGTTATAATATGCCGGATTGGGTTAGCATCAGTCCCAATGATGAAAGTATTTATGTGTCATTACAGGATATGGAACTGAAAAGCGATATTAGGGTTAAGGCGAATGAATTCGACCTGAAAAATGATGATATTTCATTTTTATTGACCATCCCATCATCATTACAGTGATAGTGAATAGATGGATAAAAAACCAGGATCGATGCATCCTGGTTTTTTATCCATTTATGGAGATAGTGTTAAGGTTTCTAGTGAGGATGTCTGCCGATTCGAACCAATTAAATAAATGGTTGTAGGAGTATTGACTTGGAAGGCTTTGTTTGGCAAAGGGAGTGCGATCTCTTTTGTCCCAGCTATCCTCACTTCGAAGTCTACTATCATGGGATGTATATTAAGATATTCGCTTGCTTTCCTGAAATGAAGTTGATCAAAAACGACATCTCCATCTTTGACGGCAATATCCACCGAGAGTAAATCATGTGAAAGGTGGATGAATCGTACCTTTGCTTCATTTGGAGGAACAAATGGATTATCTTCGAAAGATAACATGCTCAATGATTCATTAGCCAGGGCAGATGCAACAGCAATGGTATAGAAAGTCCCGTTTTCAAGTGTCACTTTACAGCTTAAAAGAGGTAAGGCGCTTTGTCCCCTGCGGTATATTTCCAATGGGTACTTGCCAGCGGGGAGTGGTAAATAACCATTGTTCTCTTTATATGAGAAATTTTTAAGGATAGGCATTTCATTTACATAAACATCAAATGATGGAGCTGTTGGGGCAGCATGTAAAAAGCGTACTTGTGCAGGCGGTAGTACACTCATTTGTTCATATCTCAATTGTTGTGTTGATTTTTCGAGACTTTTCAAATGCTTATGGAAATAATAATCATGTAATTGCGGATCGCTGTTTTTGTAATAAGACGATAGTAAATCATATGTTACCGATTTTTGTGAATATGATTGTTTATCGCTCATTTCCAACACCTCTCATTTTTCCAGTATGTTCATATCATATGTTGTCATGCTTGGGCGTGTGTCTCCCGTTTAAAAAGAGTAGGGATGATTTTTCGTGAAAAGGGTCGATCGGCATATTATTTTACAGGGTCATATAAAAGCGTTAAAATGCATTCAATGGATTGTTTGTAAAAAAGGAGGATTTTCATTTGACAAAGCAATTAGAGAAGGCAACATTCGCAGGCGGATGTTTCTGGTGCATGGTGAAACCATTCGATGAACAGCCTGGCATCGAATCCGTTATCTCTGGCTATACGGGCGGGACTACGGAAAACCCTACGTACAAAGAAGTTTGCTCCGAAACGACTGGCCATTATGAAGCAGTTCAAATCACCTTTGATCCAAGCGTATATCCATATGAGGAGATAATCGAGTTATTCTGGCAGCAAATTGATCCGACGGATGCTGGCGGGCAATTTTATGACCGGGGAAGTTCTTATCAAACGGCCATTTTTTATCATGACGAAAAACAACGTGCAATAGCAGAAGCATCCAAGGCTAAGCTGCAGGCAAGCGGGAAATTTTCAGGACCGATCGTAACGCCGATTATACCAGCCAAAACGTTTTATCCAGCCGAGACTTACCACCAGCATTATTATAAAAAGCAACCTGAGCATTATGAAAGATATTCGATTGGTTCAGGACGGAAAGCATTTATACAACATCACTGGGGGGAAAAAAATGAAAAGTAAAGAAGAATTAAAACAGAAACTCACTCCGATTCAATATGAAGTCACACAAAATAATGGAACGGAACCAGCCTTTAACAATGAATATTGGAACTTGAAGGAGGAAGGATTATATGTGGATATCGTTTCAGGAAATCCTCTTTTCACTTCAAAGGAAAAGTTCGATTCAGGCTGTGGTTGGCCAAGCTTCACTAAACCGCTTAAAGAAGAGGAAGTAGTGGAAAACCTCGATACGAGTTATGGTATGAGAAGGATAGAAGTCCGCTCAAAAACTGCCGATTCTCATCTGGGTCATGTTTTCAATGATGGGCCGGGACCGTCGGGATTACGCTATTGCATCAATTCTGCATCATTAAGGTTCATCCCGCTCCAAGATCTTGAAAAAGAAGGATATGGAGAATACAAAAAGCTGTTTGATTGAATGCAAAACCCCCTATCCGCTAATGATAGGGGGTTATTTATTGGGTAATATTCAATCTGTGATGATTGATGCGATCCGGACATATGGAATGGTGGTAAGTTCCATTGCTTTAGTCCTGCCAGTCACCTCAAAACGGACAGTATGTGAACCGGGACGGAGCCCATTTGTGATAAATAAATATCTTTCACGGGCAAATGGCCACCACGTATTCAAAGTCGTGGTTTCATTTCCGTCGATCCATACATTCACTTCCCCGCCATCAGGACTTCTAAGCAGTTTAACACCAAGCATACTTCCATTGAAGGTATATTCAATCACACTGCCCTTTTCACTGCTAGTGTAATAGCCACCCCTTGGACGGAAACCGCTCATTTTTCCATAGTGGTTAATTTCCGATAATTCAAATTCAGAACGGGCATGCAGCTTAGATGGAAGGCCTGCTACAGCCTTTTCCCGTTTGAAGTTATCCAGGAACCGTTCATAAATTGCATCAGCATATAATTTATAACCCAGCCCATTTGGATGAATCAAATCTCTTGTCAGCTGTTTTTCCGTATATCCTGAATCTTTGAATATGGGTCGCATATCCACATTGGTTGCACCGTAATGTTTGGATAAAAGTCCGATGGCTGACGCAAATTCCTCATATTTCAAGGAACTCTCTGTTATTGTGAATAATTCAGCATTAGGGTGGAGACGTTTCGCCTTTCTCATTAACGCTTCATATGTCATGGTAAAATCATCGACATTCATATATTTGCGATCATTCTCACCAAAAACGAAGAAAATCAGATCTTTGTGATCATGCTCCCTTTTTTTGGAAAGCTTGAATAGGCCTTCAAAAGCTGTGGCTCCGCTTTGGACCACGTAGTCACCGTGTAAAGAAATATCATTGGCTTCATTCATCTTATTTTCTAACTGTTTGAACCATGTTAGATTAGGCTTTTCAGCTCCCGACCCTCTTCCGATACTGTCACCAATGACGAGATATTGAATGGGCTGGCCTGATTGGAATTTTTGATAAACATTTATCGAATCATCTGATCCATATGTTTTAGGGACTTTTTGAAGGATATAGCTGATTAGAAGGATCGTGGCGATTGCAGCGAAAGGGATGAAGGATTTTGCGTTCGTTTTCAATTATGTTCCCCCGTATTGCCTTTTATGTATCCATGTAGGTATGAGATAGCTTAAAGAGGCTAAGAATTCTTTTTTCCTTATTATATCCCAATTTTAACGTAACACAATAAGTATGAAACGTTTTTTTGACATTTTTCATGGTTAGTCGCGGTAATTCAGCCATTGAATGATTACAGGTGAAGATGGTGTTGCTTGAAGTTTTTTCTTAAATCCAGAAAAATAGGCAAATGCACAGACCAAGGCGGGCGTATTGACATATGGTAAGGTGTAAAGAGAAATAAGAATTCTAAAAGGAGTGAAACTTAATGTACGGATATGGTGGAAATGTTGCAGGACCAGGATTTGGTTATGGTGGCGGTGGATACGGCGGCGGCGGCGGTTGCTGCGGATTTGGATCAGGCTTCGCATTAATCGTTGTCTTGTTCATTCTATTGATTATCATCGGCGCTTCATTCTGCTGCTAATACGATAACCTAAAGACCAGCTGATAAAGCTGGTTTTTTCTTTATGTTAGGAATGTGGGGACCTTTTTAGGTTCCATGGTTGTTGACTGAAAAGGCAGGTTAAATCCAAGGTGGACAGGCGATACATAACCAAACCTATTTCCATTCCAGATACCGGCATGGCCAATCTGCAACAAAATAGCTTGTGTGAAAGAATACCATGAAGGTTCTGGGTTTTTCTTTGTTCACCATTTCTGCTAAAATAACGACAGAATGTAATTAATTTAGGGGGATAAAGATATGAAACCTTCCCGTTTACAAGCAGGGGATGAAATTCGCGTAATTGCTCCTTCAAGAAGCTTGGCGATTGTCAAAGGGGAACAACGCAGATTGGCAGAAGAAAGGTTAACTGAACTTGGTTTTAAAGTGACATATAGTGAAACGGCTTTGTTCCATGATGACTTTTTCTCGAATTCGATCGAAGACCGGATCGAGGATTTGCATGAGGCGTTCAGGGATCCAAATGTGAAGGGGATTTTTACAAGCATCGGGGGGTATAACGCTAACCAATTGTTACGATATATCGACTATGATTTGATTAAGGAAAATCCAAAAGTGTTGATGGGTTATAGTGATATAACCGCAATTTTATTGGCCATTTATAATAAAACAGGTTTAACTACATATTCAGGTCCTCATTTCTCGACGTTCGGGATGAAGGCTGGTCTGGAATATACGATGGAATATTTTAAAAAAGCTGTAATTGAAAGTGAAGGCTTTTATCTTGAGCCAAGTGAAACGTGGAGTGATGATTCCTGGCATTTAGAACAGGATGACCGAACTTTCCACCCGAATGGTGGATATATGGTCATTCAGGAGGGTGAAGCGGCTGGAACAATCATTGGAGGTAATCTTTGTACACTCAATCTATTGCAAGGGACAGAGTTCATGCCATCTTTAAAGGACAGCATCCTTTTCATAGAAGATGACGAAGAAAGCCATCCATTCAGTTTTGACCGGGATTTACAATCCTTGCTCCATCAGCCGGGTGCAAGTGGGATTAAAGGAATCGTCATCGGCCGTTTCCAAAAGGATTCCGGAATGACGGAATATGCCTTGCAGGAAATCATCACTTCCAAAAAGGAGATAAATGGCATACCTGTGATCGCAAATGCCAACTTCGGTCATGTCCATCCATTTGTAACGGTGCCGGTTGGTTCAAAAGCTGTAATGAAGGTGAAGAATGGAAAAGCGACGATCCAGATCCTTTCCTGACACATTATGTAGACGCCGTTCAAAAAGTGGACGGTGTCTTAATCTGTTCGGGATATGTATGAATATATTTTGCATTCTGGTGTATTTTAGGAGTCTTTCCTCTTGTAAGCCCTGGAAATTGTCCTATTTTACAAGCATTATTAGGGAATATGAGTCTAATAGTTCAAATTCTTTATTTTTCTGATATAATACTAAGAGATTTAAAATAGAAAAGGTGATTATGTGTTATTAACAATTCCAGCATCCATTCGTTTAGAAGGGGCTTTGGCCGAGTATAATAAAAAAGGCCGTGTGAGCCATACATGTTTCGTATGTAACGAAGACACTTCTAATGGGGATGCAAGTAACTTAAACTACTATAAGTTAGGAACTAAAAAGGTTTGTCATTCCTGCATGAAAAATGTTTTGCGTCATCCGTCTTTAAAAGAGTATGAATATGTACATACTTCAGTTATCGATAAAGCTGCTTTTTATAAAAATGTGCTGGCTGTTTTAAAGGATGAAAGCTTTTTGGAGTCAATTCGTGAAGAAAAACTAAATAGCGTATTGTAAGAAAAAAGTGTATCTTTTGCGGATACACTTTTTTTGTCGCCTTTTTTTACGATCTCCCATGAAACCAAGAAACTTATCCGATTACATGCCTAGGCCAATTTCTTTAGCAAGATTGCCTTCACCTGGACATACACTTTATTATATTGCATTTGTTTTTAAAGAGAAGGAGTGTGCAGGCTTATGGAGCAGTCTTCATTGATAAAACCGGTCCTGGGAGGAGCCTACCCGACTATCAGTCATGGTCAGGGAGTTTTTTTGTACGATAAAGATGGAAAGGATTACCTAGATGCTTCTTCCGGTGCTGTTACAGCCAATATTGGCCATGGAGTCCAGGAAGTCATTGAGGCGATGGTCAAACAGGCTAAGCAGGTTTCATTCGTGTATCGTTCCCAATTTACCAGCGATGCTGCAGAGAAACTTGCCGGAAAAATTGCAGAATTGACCAAAGGGGAACTGACATACAGCTTTTTTGTAAACAGCGGCTCCGAAGCGACTGAAACGGCATTGAAAATTGCCATTCAGCATTGGCAGGAAAAAGGGAAGCCTAAGAAACAAAAAATCATATCGAGATGGATGAGCTACCATGGCATCACGATGGGGGCTCTTTCAATGTCCGGACATCCGATTCGCCGGGAACGATTTACTCCTTTGCTTGAATCATATCCTTCTGTATCTCCTCCATATTGTTACCGATGTCCACTTCAACTTGATTCGCATTCGTGCGGAATGGCCTGTGCTTCGGAATTGGAAGCATCAATCCGGCGTATTGGCAGTGAAAATATAGCTGCATTCATTGCTGAGCCTGTTATCGGCGCTGCAGGAGGGGCCATCGTTCCTCCTGATGGTTATTATCGAAAACTCAAGAAAATATGCGAAGAGAATGATATTTTATTCATTGCGGATGAAGTAATGACCGGCTTTGGACGTACCGGTAAGATGCTTGCTTCCGAATATTGGGATGTGGAACCTGATATCGTAACATTTGGTAAAGGTATGAGTGGAGGGTATACCCCGATAGCAGCCGCAGTAATGACCAAAAACGTGATGGAGCCCATAATGAAAGGCTCGAAATCAATTATAGGAGGCCATACGCTTAGTGCTAATCCATTATCGTGTGCGGTATCTTTGGCCGTTTTGGAATATGTCGAAAGGAATGATCTTGTCGAAAAATCGGCCGACAGAGGGAATTACCTGATTAGGGGCCTAAAAAATTTGGCAGGGAAGTATTCCTTTATCGGTGATATACGCGGGAAAGGTTTATTGATTGGCATCGAATTTGTACAGGATAAAGCAACATCGGCCCCATTTCCGAAGGAGGCAGACGTGACAAATGAAATCATTGAATTGGGGATGAGAAATGGAATACTTCTTTATCCCGCCGCAGCAGGTCTTGATGGTGTAACCGGGGCAGCCATCATCATCTCCCCTCCGTTAACGATATCGGAAGAGGAGTGTGCTGAATTGTTAATGAGGGTCGATATAACTTTTAGACAATTCAATGAATCGATAGGTAAACGTTCATCACAACAAGGAAGTGAGTCATAGTGGTGGAAAATACATTCAGGAAGATTTGTAGTTTGGAGGATGTGCGCCATCACTTTAAAGATAATCAGTCCATCATGTATGGGGGATTCGGTGGCATAGGGACTCCTCCTGGATTGATCAATCTGATTTTGGAATCAGGCATTAAGGATTTAACCTTGATTGGCAACGATACAGGTTTCCCCGATATCGGAATCGGAAAACTGGTCACGCAACGCCGAGCGAAAAAGATCATCGTTTCCCATATCGGTTCCAATCCTAATGCAGGACTATTAATGAACAATGGAGAACTCGAAGTGGAGTTCTCTCCGCAAGGGACACTTGTCGAACGTATACGGGCCGGAGGGATGGGGCTAGGCGGTATATTGACCGATATTGGAATTGAGGCCGATATCGTCCGGGACGGCAAGCAAACCGTAAAGCTAGGTAAGAAAAATTATCTGGTGGAACCGGCATTAACTGCAGATATCGCCATTGTTTACGCAGAAATGGCAGATCCTTATGGAAATCTTATATTTGATAAAAGCGCCCGGAACACGAATCCAATCGTTGCTGCAGCTGGACAAATCACTATAGTCGAAGCCATGCAAATCGTTCCGCTTGGCTCTTTGGATCCAGAGGACATCATTGTTCCGGGTGCCTTTGTGGATTATATCATTCCATCAAAAGGAGTCGATTGGAAATGGGTTTGGGAACAGAAGATAGAAATAGAATAGCGAAACGGGCAGCAGCAGAAATAAGCGATGGGATGCTGGTCAATTTGGGAATTGGCATTCCATCACTTGTACCGAATCATCTTTTGAATGACCATAAAGTTATGTTTCATGCGGAAAATGGCCTTGTGGGAATTGGCAGTACTCCTGAAACGGGGAAGGAAGATGCGCATCTTTGCAATGCAGGCGGACTGCCGATTACCATTAGAGCCGGGGCTTCCTACTGCGACAGTACTGTTGCATTTGGGATGATACGGCGTGGCAGGGTGGATATCACGATTCTAGGAGCCCTTCAAGTAAGTCAAGCGGGGGATCTCGCTAATTGGATTGTCCCGGGAAAGCGGGTGCCAGGCATGGGCGGTGCCATGGAGCTGGCGGCAAAGGCCAAAAAGGTCATTGTCTTGATGGAACATAACGATAAAGCGGGCATGTCTAAATTAGTCAAAAAATGTACGTTACCGTTAACTGCCAAGAAATGCGTACATATGATCATCACCGAATTAGGCGTGTTTTCCATAACTTCGGGGGGCCTCCTTTTAACTGATGTATTTGATACGTCCAGCATTCAGGAAATCAGGAATCGGACTGAAGCCTCGTTTACCGTCTCTGAAAACATCCATATTTTAAAAGAATGAGAGAGGAGAATGGATATGTATGAGGAAAAAATAAAAACATGGTTGAATGAACATCGGATGAATGGGGTTCAGCTTTTGCAAAAACTGGTTCAGGAACCGAGCAAAAGGGGGCAAGAAGGAAGTGCACAAGCCATAGTGGTCGAGAAGTGCAGACAACTTGGTCTAGAAATAGATCTTTGGGAAATCGGGGATGAACAATTAAGAAAACATCCCCATTTTTATTGCGACCGCCGGGACTTTAAAGGAAATCCGAATCTTGTGGCTATTAAAAGAGGAACGGGCCAGGGGAAATCCCTTATTTTAAACGGACATATTGATGTAGTTCCTGAAGGAGATCTTGCAGCATGGCACGATGAACCCTATAGCGGCAAGTTAATGGACGGGAAAGTCTTCGGGCGGGGAACGACGGACATGAAAGGCGGAAATGTATCTTTATTGCTGGCCATTGAAGCGATCGTCGAATCCGGAATCAAATTGAAGGGCGATGTGATATTCCAGAGTGTGATTGAAGAGGAAAGCGGTGGTGCCGGCACACTTGCGGCAGTCATACGGGGGTACAAAGCTGATGGTGCAATCATTCCGGAGCCTACAAATATGAAACTATTCCCTTTACAGCAAGGTTCGATGTGGTTTCGACTGAAAATAAAAGGCAAGTCTGCACATGGGGGCACTAGGTATGAAGGAGTCAGTGCAATAGATAAAGCGGTTAGTGTAATGAAAGAAATCAAGATGCTCGAAAAAGAACGGAATGAGTCACTTCGTCATTCACTCTATAAAAATGTACCTATCCCCATTCCAATCAACATAGGTAGCATTAAAAGCGGGAATTGGCCTTCCTCCGTGCCGGATACAGCCGTTCTGGAAGGTAGATTCGGCATCGCCCCGACAGAAACCATGGAAGAAGCACAAAAATCGCTGATGGAGCGAATAGATGCTTTAAATGAGAGTGATGCATGGTTTAAAGAAAAACCGATTGAATTAGAATGGTTTGGGGCCAGATGGCTGCCTGGCAATCTCGAAATAGAACATCCGCTCATGAAGACAATTGGCACTTATTATGAAAAAGTGGTAGGGGAGGAACCGCTTGTCGAAGCGTCCCCTTGGGCGACGGACGGAGGGTATCTTTCCTCTGTTGGCTCTACCCCCGTAGTTGTGTTTGGACCAGGGGAAACGAAGATGGCCCATGATTCGAACGAATATATAGAGGTGGATAAAATGATGGAGGTTGCGGAAATCATTGCATTGACCATGATTGAATGGTGTGGGGTGGACCAGGAATAATCATTTTTCCGGAGGTCTGATTCCAGGAAGGGTCAGGCCTTTCGCAACAATTTCGAAGTTTTGAAGGGAGCGGGACAAATGGAGGCTGGAATCACTGAAAAAAGGATTCAAAAGCCAAGGTGCACCATACATATTACGATTGACCATTTTAATAAGCGAATCAGGATTGATGATTATTTAGGTCATTTTCAAGAATGCGTGGAGGAATCTTTAAGGGTGGCTAAAGACATTTCAGCAGAAAAAATCATCTTCAAGTCACGAAAGGAAAACGTTTTGGCATTGCTTGCTCAGGGCTTTCTATATGAAGGAAGCATCGACAAATTCTTTTTGGGAAGCGATTGTTTCTTCCTTGTTAAATATAACCGGAATGCAAGGCGCAACAGTGCAGAATGGGTAAAGGAAGATCAAATCCTTACCGATGTTCAGAGGCTGCCGATAAAATCCGGTTTAGATAATCCGCCGTCAGCCTATCAAGGCCGTAAAGCGGAAGTTACCGATGCACCTCAGCTGGCCCAATTGTATGGGGAGGTTTTTGAAGTGTATCCCACACCGATGAATGATCCGGTATATGTGAAAAAGTGCATGGAAAGGGGAACGGTTTTTTATATTTATGTCCATGAAGACAGGATTGTCAGTGCTGCTTCAGCAGAAATTGCTTCCTTTTACCATAACGCAGAAATCACCGATTGTGCGACATTGCCGGAACACCGGCAGTACGGCTTGATGAAACACTTGATTTCCGCGCTTGAAGAATATCTTATCTCTCATGAAATTTATTGTATTTATTCGATTGCCAGGTCGCTCTCATTCGGCATGAATGCTGCATTGCATCAGCATGGATACTCGTACCGCGGACGTTTGGCCAATAACTGTTACATCTTCGATAAACTGGAAGACATGAACCTTTGGGTGAAAAATTTCACTTGAATGCTCAATTTTAGGCGGTACATGACAAGTTTTTGGCATTTCCTCATATACATCTAGCAAGAAGGTCTTGAGGAGGGATATCTTGCCAAGTGAATTTTTTAATACAAGTGAAGTATTGGAAGCAATATTAGAAACCATTGATGAAGGCATTCATGTGATAGATCCAAAAGGACAGACCATCTTTTATAACGAAGTGGCGGCCAATCATGATGGGATGAAAAGAAGTGAGGTGCTTGGGAAACCTTTGCTTGAAGCCTTCCCTTCTTTGAATCACAAATCATCGACATTGCTGAGAGTCATTAAATCTGAAAAACCAATCTACAACTATAGCCAATCGTATGTAAATGCACATGGGCGAATTATTGAGACGTTAAACACGACGCTCCCCATATATGTAGAAGGGTTTATGATAGGTGCTATCGAGATTGCCAAGGATTATTCAAGCTTGAAGCAATTATCTGAAAGGCTAGCAGACCTGGAAAGCTCGCTCAAGACGATCAAAAGTCCTGAAAGGAAAACGCCCGGAACCGATGGATTATATTCTTTCACTGAAATCCTGACTATTGATGCTGGATTTAAAGGTCTGATCTCACAAGGGAAAAAGGCTGCCCGCTCCTCCTCATCGGTGTTGGTTTATGGGGAAAGCGGTGTAGGAAAAGAGCTTTTTGTTCAAAGCATACACCAGGGTTCGAGCCGCAGTAAAGAACCATTCATCGCGCAAAATTGTGCGGCCTTACCAGAAAATTTATTGGAATCGCTTCTATTCGGTACGGCTAAAGGAAGCTACACTGGTGCTGTGGAACGCCAGGGACTGTTTGAATTGGCCAATGGCGGAACCTTGTTTTTGGATGAATTGCAATCGATGCCGATTGACTTGCAGGCAAAGCTTCTGCGTGTGCTCGAAGATGGGTTCATAAGAAGGATAGGAGGTACAAAGAGTGTACAGGTGGATGTGAGGATCATGGCAGCGATGAATATAGATCCGAAAAAGGCGGTATCGGATAACAGGTTAAGGCCCGATTTATTTTACCGATTGAACGTATTGAGCTACGAGCTGCCTCCGCTAAGGGAGCGGATTGATGATATAGAGCTTCTTACTGAACATTTCATATCAATATTTAACAGTAAATTAGAATTAACCATAAAAGGCATGGATGAGCAGACAAAGGTTTTTTTTCGGGAATATCATTGGCCTGGAAATGTAAGGGAGCTTAAACATACCGTAGAATTCATGATGAACCATACGGAGAATGATGTTTTGTACCTTGCAGATTTGCCCCAGTCTTTAAAAAAGCGCACCCCGTCTGAAAAAATACTTCCGCTTCGTGAGGCCATGCTTGAAATGGAAACAAAGTTGATTACCCAGGCCCTTCTTCAAACGAACGGTAACGTTTTTCAGGCATCGAAGCTATTGCAAATTCCAAGGCAGACCTTGCAATATAAAATTAAAAAGCATATTTGAATGGAAAAAATCCGGATGCAGCCTGCAATCCGGTTTTTTTTATGGGCCTTCGAATTATTGGGTCATTTTGGCACCCTTCTTGCATTTAATACTACTATCATAACTCAGGAGGTATAACCATGTTATTTGACTTATATAAGCCAGATCGCAATTGGAAAGATATAGAGCTATGGAAAGATGTAACCGAAGAACAATGGAACAACTGGCTGTGGCAGCTTACGAATACGATCCGGACTGTTGATGATTTGAAGAAAGTGATAAACCTGACTCCGGATGAAGAGGAAGGTGTGAGGATTTCCACAAAAACCATTCCATTGAATATCACCCCATACTATGCTTCGTTAATGAATAAAGATGACCCAAGGTGTCCAATCAGAATGCAATCGGTCCCAATCTCGGAAGAAATGCATAAAACCAAATATGACATGGAAGACCCCCTTCATGAGGATGAGGACTCCCCAGTGCCGGGACTGACCCATAGATATCCGGACCGCGTTCTTTTTTTGGTGACGAATCAATGCTCCATGTACTGCCGTTATTGTACGAGGAGACGCTTTTCAGGACAAATTGGCATGGGCGTGCCCAAAAAACAATTGGACGCTGCAATCGGTTATATACGTGACACACCGGCAGTTCGGGATGTCCTTATTTCAGGCGGGGACGGATTATTGATCAATGATACGATCCTTGAATATATCCTCAAAAACTTAAGGGAAATTCCTCATGTTGAGATAATCAGGATAGGTACGCGCGCTCCTGTTGTTTTTCCTCAAAGAATCACTGGAAATTTATGTGCCATTTTAAAAAAATATCATCCGGTTTGGCTGAATACTCATTTCAATACCTCGATAGAAATTACCGAGGAGTCAAAGAAGGCATGTGAGATGCTTGCCGATGCAGGTGTACCTGTGGGCAACCAGGCAGTTATTTTAGCGGGGATCAATGACAGTGTCGCAATCATGAAAAAGCTGATGCATGACCTTGTTAAGATTCGTGTCCGCCCTTACTATATTTATCAGTGCGATCTGTCGGAAGGCATCGGTCACTTCAGGGCTCCCATTTCAAAAGGCATTGAAATCATCGAGGGGCTCCGAGGCCATACATCCGGGTATGCTGTTCCTACCTTCGTCGTCGATGCTCCTGGAGGGGGAGGGAAAATCACGCTTCAGCCGAACTATATCCTTTCACAATCTCCAACCAAAACGGTGCTGCGCAATTTTGAAGGTGTGATAACCACATATCCCGAACCTGAGCAATATACACCAGGACTTGCAGATGAGTACTTCAAAGGGGTATATCCTGATATGGAAGAAAAACAATCAGATATAGGTGTATCTGGTTTAATGACCGACAAGCAATTCAATTTAGTGCCTGAGGGACTGAAGCGAATGAATCGACGGGAAAATTACGTGACTAACCCAGAGCATGCTTCATTGAAAAACCAACGTGAAAAGCGGGATTTGTTAAAAGAAAAGAAATTCCAGGCACAGCAAAAAAAGAGCACGCCTAAGGGAGATGAATAGCATGGAGACGTGTCCATGGTGTGAGAAAGGGAAGCTTGCATCAGTGAATGGGACTGTGTATTGGGAACTGCCGGATGGTACGAGGGCAGTTGAAATTACGGAGACCCCTTCATCTCATTGTGAGAGTTGCGATGCATTTTTTCAAAGTGATGAAATAGTGAAGGAAATTGAAAATCAATTATTTTTAATTGATACTAAACAGCTTGAAAAACAAACGACGTACAGTGAGCTAATGAACATGAAAAGGCTATTGAAACGTAATTACTTTGACTTTTAGCGGCTGGATGCATGTACGTTTCCATATATGAATGTATAAATCCCCTCATTTGGACAGAATTAGTGCAAACCACTATTTCCATCTTAGATGAAGGGGATTTTCCTTTTCAGATAATGAAAATAATAAGGTTTTTGAAGTGCATTTGATTGAAAGATTGGGTTAAGCAAGAATTAAGCACTTCGTTCCTTTCTTCATGAAAAAAGTATAAAAAAAGATTTTCCATCATAAAAGGATGGGGATTAATATGGAAGGGAGTGCGATATTTAAGTGTAATTCCGTAAGAAAATGAATGCATTTTTTGTTGAAAAATCGTGGATTTCTATAAAGTGGGGAAGAATAGACCAAATTCTATTTAAAAAAGTGGACGGAAACGGAAGTTTCCGATATATTAAAGCAGAAATCATAGTTATTTTAGGGGGGCTCAACATCATGAGACCATTTTATTTATATTTAATGAAATTTCGACAACCAAAGGAAATTGATGCAATCACTAAATTTGCCAATCATGCCTATGAGGATCATGGCTTCCCAAAACAATCGACTGATTATAATGAACTGAGCAGTTATTTAGAATTGAATGCAGACTATCTCGATAGTATGTCACTATTCGATCAAGCTTGGGAACAGTATGTCCAAATAGAAGAAGGGCTCTTATTAGGAGATCAGGAATAGGGGAGGATCGGAAGGATGCTTAAAAGCCTTCAAACCCGAATTTTGCTTTATTCATTACTTATTGCAAGTGTTCCTCTTCTGATATTGGGGATCATATCCTATGGATCACAACGGTCCCTGCTTGAGAAGGAAGCAAAAAATGCCCTGAATGCGGGTTCACTGAATATTGTAAATGAAACATATAGCTATTTGAACGAACGGATCAGTGATGTGAAGTTAATGAGCGCAAATTCGGTAATCAACAATCCTGGCCATTCAAAAGAAGAGAAGTCAGAGGAACTAAAAAAGTTTATCGATGCAAAAGGAAATTATTACGGTGTCTTGCATTTGGATTTGGAAGGCAATGTCATTGCAGATACATCCAATAAAATGATCGGGGACAACCTCGCGCAAAGGATATGGTTCAAAGAGGCCATAGAAGGTCATGAATTCCTTTCTGACATTTATAAAACCCGGGCATACCCAGAACCGATAATAGCTCTGAGTGCGCCGGTATATGATAATGCAGGGAAAATGATCAGTGTCGTATCTCCAGCTTTCCGATTGGAAGGACTTTGGGAGCTGATGGAGAAAAAGGCTAACGAAATTAGCGATAAATACCCAGTGAACTTTTTCATGATCAATCAAGAAGGCATCATGATTTCGAAAAAAGACCCGCATGGAGTCATGCAGGCTTCTGCCTTGAAAGAAATGGGATTAACGAAAGGTAAGCTGATGGAAGCTTCGTTATCGGATGAATTGTACAGCGCAGAGAACGGGGAAAAAATATATTCCATCCAGCCTGTCCATACGATTGCAAAAACGGAGAATAAATGGTTTGTTGTTGTGGGGGCAGATAAGAAACAAGTGTTTCAGCCTTTGAATGACCTTTTAACACGGTATCTGACAATCTACAGCATCGTTTTTGTTTCTATCATTCTGGCTGTCTATTTACTAACAAAGACCCTTGTACGGCCAGTTCAAGAACTTGTCGAAGCGACAGAGGATTTCATTGGAGGAAAGGAATTCATCATTTCCGATAAAAGAAGCTTCGAGGAAATGGAAAAATTGAACCTTGCCTTTCTAAGAATGATGGAAACGATAGAAGATCGTGAGAAGGAAATCGTCCGAACTGAAAAATTGAAATATGTCGGCCAGCTTGCTGCCGGTGTCGCACATGAAATCAGGAACCCACTAACGACGATAAAGGGCTTTTTCCAATTATTGAAGAGCCAGGATCATGATAAAACATTAATAGAAAAATATAGTGATGTCATGCTTCATGAAGTGGACCGGGTTAATGTATTCGTGACACAACTTCTTGATTTGGCAAAACCGCATCAGCTGGAATGGGAGAAAATCGATTTAAAGGATTTCCTTGAAGAAATAATAGATACCTATATCCCTTCAATTCCGAGTTCTCATGTAAGATTAATTAATGAAGTGACACACTCTGTCGTTGTTTATTCAGACAGGAACCGGTTAAGGCAGGTTCTCTTGAATGTCTTGAATAATTCTTGTGAAGCCATCGAAGCTAGGGGGCAGATTGAATTGCAACATACTTCCGAGTCCCATTATGTAAGATTAGTGATCAGCGATGATGGGAAAGGCATCAGTCCCGAAAATTTAAAAAATATCGGCATGCCCTTTTATACCACCAAACCGGATGGAAACGGATTAGGTGTGGCGACGTGCATTCAGATAATGGAGGAATTAAAAGGGAAATTCCAAATTGAAAGCGTCCGCGACGAAGGAACGAAAGTGACGCTCATCATTCCCACTGCGAACCGTCTCATTAAATGAGGCGGTTTTTGGCTTTAGTGCCATTTAATAAATGGGCCGGTTCCTTAGCTAAATGAGCAAAATGCCCTCTCTTTTCCATTAACCTCCATGTTTGTTTGTGCATATAATTTACTAATCAAACGATAAGGACCATATTGGGGGATGTCTCTTATGGGCAAAAAAAAACAGCCGAAATTTAAATTAGGCGATACAGTCGTAATAACAATGTATGGGACAGTCGGGAATATAACCGATGTAAAATTTCTCGATGGTGCTTATGTGTATGAAGTGAACTATAGTGAAGGTCTTTATATCGAAAAAACATTGCAATCGATAAATGAATATGAAGGTGAAATCCTTTATCAAAAAGAACAAATAGATATTGAATATAAATTTTTATTAGGTGACTTGGTCCAGGTGGATGGGTATGAACAGGATTATTTCAAGATTATCGGCTATCGAACGGAAATTTGGCGCTATAAGGAAAATGCCTGGGAGGATGTAATCTATGAGTTATCCAGAATCTCTGATGGTGAATGGCTTGAAGCGCATGAGGAAGAACTGACTTTGATAGCCGATGCTAAACGTGCAGATGGAATCATTAAAAAGTTGGGTCTGCTACTTCCTAAAAAGAAAAATGAGCTTGCTATCATTGCTAAACAAAACAACCCTGGTAAAGGTGAGCGAGAAATGACAATGACAAAAAATGAAAAAAAGGAAATGATTGATGGACTGTTGGATTTATATAATGATTATTGTAAGCTCTACGAACATTTTGGCGATGACGAATATCGCCACATCATGAAGATCGCCCTTGCTAAAATTGAAAAGGCGGCAGAGGAAATTTATCCAGATCATAAAAAGAAGCAAACGAAGTGAAAGGTATCCTGAATTTTTAAAGGGGCAATTTCCAAATTCCCTATAGAAGCTTCCATTCAAATTGAACACGGATGGATCATGATAAATATAGGCCCTTCAAATGATTTTCCATAATGGGATGCCTTACTGGTATATTTGTCTCTACACATTCATAGACCTTTAAATAAGGGGGCGATGATTTGCGAGAAATTGAGGTTTTTATTGATACAGAAGAGATAGCGGAATTCTTTTTTCAAGAATTGATAAGACGGGGCTATCTTCCAACAGAAGCTGAAGTTGAAGATCTTGCTGACATCACATTCGAATATCTTCTTGAAAAGTGCATAATTGATGAAGAAGTCGATGAGTAACCTGTCATAAGACGGTTAACAGCTTCCTATCCCTTAATTTCATTAACCTTAAAAAAAGACGGCGGACCTCCGCCGTTTTGTTGCGGTTCAAAGGAAGGGTGCCAAAGTCTTTTCATGACTTCCAGTTTCCTTATCTTTTTCAAGTTCTAGGATAAGGTTGGATTTTCCTAACTTGTGGTTGATATGGTATAGTAGTTTTTGAATATCATTTCAACCACAAGTTAAGGAGGACATAGTCGTATGAGCGTACATATTGGTGCAAAAGAAAATGAAATTGCGGAAACGGTCTTACTTCCTGGGGACCCATTGCGTGCAAAATATATTGCTGAAACATTTTTAGAGGATGCTAAACTTTATAATGAAGTCCGTAACATGTTTGGATATACAGGGACATATAAAGGGAAACGAATTTCTGTACAAGGTACAGGCATGGGTGTCCCATCCATTTCGATTTACGTGAATGAATTGATGAATAGCTATAATGTCCAGAAGCTGATTCGTGTGGGAACTGCAGGAGCGATTCAGAAGGATGTAAAAGTCAGGGATGTTATCCTTGCAATGAGTGCTTCCACCGATTCCCAAATGAACCGTATGACTTTCGGCGGGGTGGACTTTGCCCCAACGGCGGATTTCGAATTACTAAGAAAAGCTTATGACGCCGGCACAGCTAAGGGCTTGCAATTGAAGGTCGGTAATGTTTTTACGGCCGATCAGTTTTATAATGATAATAGTGATTTGGAAAAATGGGCAAAATACCAAATCCTTGCGATAGAAATGGAATCAGCAGCGCTTTACACGCTTGCTGCTAAATTTGGCCGCCAAGCATTATCTGTATTAACCATTTCCGATCACATTTTAACCGGTGAGGAAACGTCGGCGGATGAGCGCCAGTCAACCTTTAACGAAATGGTTGAAGTGGCTTTGGAAGCAGCTATCCAGGACTGATAATTGGATGTAAATGACAGGCGGGTGACCAGGAATAAGTGAAGCTGTATAATGACAGTTGGATACAGGCTCAGTTATTCCTTGGTAGCCCCATTTTTGTAATGTCAATAGATGCCTGTAGTCCATGGAGCGTTTAACGTTTGCGAAGGCGTAAAAAAATACATATGGGCATAAGTTGTTATTTTTGATAACAATTATTTTTCGATTGTCATGAAAGCTGTTAAAATAGATAGAAATCGTTTATATCGTCATGAAGAATGAAAGTGGTGAGGCTTCAGTGGAAGAAGAAAATCAAGGACAGCCAAAAGAGGCAGGGAAATTCATTAAAATAAAAAAGTTTACGTTCATTATGGGGATTTTCTTAGTCATATTTCTAACTGCAGGGATTACTACAATAGCCTTGACCTTTGGAGATGAAAAAGTAGAGTCATTAGCACCGGATAAGCATGCGGAATTTGAAAAGCTGTATACTACATACGATAAGATAAAAGATAACTATTATGAAGAGGTTGATGAAGAAAAGCTGGTTGACGGCGCAATTAATGGAATGATCAAATCATTGGATGATCCCTACTCTGCTTATATGGATAAAAAGGAAGCATCGAGTTTCCATGAAAGCATCTCTTCATCTTTTGAAGGAATCGGTGCCGAGATTCAGGAGCAGGATGGAAAAATCATGGTCGTCTCACCGATAAAAGGGTCCCCAGCAGAAAAATCGGGGGTAAAGCCGAATGATATCATTTTAAGTGTGGACGGTAAAAGCGTTGAAGGGCTAACCTCTTCTGAAGCTGTCCTGAAAATCAGGGGCGAGAAGGGCACGAAAGTGGATCTATCCATCTCAAGAGCTGGTGAGTCGGCACCGATTGAGCTCACCATTAAACGGGACACAATTCCGATAGAGACGGTTTATGCGGAAATGCTTGATGATGGAGTTGCCAAGATTCAGGTGACCAGTTTTTCCGAACATACAGTCCAAGAGCTGAAAACGGCGCTTGAAGAAATGTCCAAGAAGGATATGAAGGGTCTCGTATTGGATTTGCGGGGAAACCCGGGGGGACTGCTTGATCAAGCAATAGAAATGGCAAGCCTGTTCATACCTAATGGGGAAGTGGTCCTTCAAGTTGAGGATCGCAGCGGGGAAAAACTAGTCGAAAAATCGAAGAATGATGGAGAACTGAAAATCCCGGTAGTCGTGTTGATTGATGACGGAAGTGCCAGTGCTTCTGAAATCGTTGCAGCGGCTGTCAGTGAATCTGCGGACATTCCATTGATTGGGGTCAAGTCATTTGGGAAAGGGACAGTGCAGACTGCCGAAGACTTTAAAGATGGATCTAATTTCAAATATACGGCAGCTAAATGGTTGACTCCTGAAGGTAATTGGATTCATAAAAAAGGGATCAAGCCGGATATTACCGTGAAGCTTCCTGATTATGCCAGCCTTCCGTACATTTCGCCTGACAAGGAATTGAAAGCATCCGATTCTTCGAGTGAAGTGAAAGCTGCTGAAGAGATGCTGAAGGAAGCAGGCCATGATCCGGGTAAGATAGATGGATTCTTTGATGAAGCAACAACGAATGCTGTCACAGCATTTCAAAGGGAACAAAAAATTAAAGAAACTGGCACCATTAAAGATGATACTACCGTGAAATTGATGCAGGTCATCCAGGAGAAAATCCTTAAGAATGACACACAAGTGAAAAAGGCGGTAGAAGTATTAAAGAAAGAAATCAATAAGTGATTTAGCCCGAAAAGCCTGTCAGCGATTATCGTTGGCAGGCTTTTTTGTCGTTTAATGCATAAGATTCCAATATTAGGAAGAGAATAAGGGGTAATTTTCCGATGAGGTGAGGTAATGAAAGAAAAGGTATTGTTCATATATCTATTGATCTTGATTCTGGCAGGCTGCACTTATGCCCCTTTACCCAAACAAAATGGAAATGCAGGTACGGAAAAAAAACTAACCAAAGAAGAGAACCAGGAAAGTGTGAAAACATTTCTGTTAATTGGTGTCGATACAAGGGGAGAGGAAAAATCTCGATCAGATGCGATTATTCTGGCAAAATACTTTCCTGAGCAGGAAAAATTGAAACTGGCTTCGATTATGCGTGATAGTTATGTGAAAATCCCTGGGAATAAAACAGGATATAACAAAATAAATGCAGCTTATTATTATGGTGGAAGGGAACTTCTCAAAAAAACCATACAGGAAAACTTCGGTGTCAAGGTCGATCATGTGGCGGTAATTGACTTTCAGGGATTCGTGAAGATGGTCGATTTACTTGCACCTGAGGGGGTAGCGGTGAATGTGGACCAGGAAATCATTGATGATATGAGCATTCAAGCAAGCGTCGGTAAAAATGTTTTACATGGCGAGGAAATATTGAAATATGTCCGTTTTAGACATGACGATGAAAGTGATTTTGGAAGGGTTGAGCGACAACAAGAAGTAATGGTTCAATTAAAAACAGCGTTTATAAATCAAATCTCGTCCTTCGAAGGGATGGCAGCCCTTCCTAGTATAATCGAACAAGGACTCTCGTACTTGGATACGGATATTGGACTGAAAACAATAATGGAAATGGGGCCAAAAGCCGTCTTCCATACACCGGACACCGTCGAAACCTTAAGGGTTCCAGTGGAAGGAAGCTTTAAAGATGAAATATATCCCCAGTCCGGAGCCGTTTTGGAAATGGACTACACTAAAAATAAGAAGGCACTTCAAGAATTCTTTTCAAAAAAATAAAAATTGTATTATGGACCTCGCAAGAATAATCACAAAAACGAGAGGGATAAGTAACCCTTCTCGTTTTTTATCATCAATAAAGCAACCTGGATCATTTAACAAAAAGCGGAATGTTTTTAATGAAATCCGGGGTTATGATGCCATTTTCGGTAATGATGCTTGTAATTAGATGATTCGGTGTAACATCAAAGGCTGGATTGAAAGTTTTCACGTTTTCAGGAGCGATCCTAACACCTTGAATGAAGGTGATTTCCGCTTCATTCCTTTCTTCGATCGGGATGGAAGTGCCGGACTCGA
The DNA here is from genome assembly GCF_918698065.1 of Peribacillus sp. Bi134. NCBI lineage: Bacteria > Bacillati > Bacillota > Bacilli > Caryophanales > Bacillaceae > Peribacillus > Peribacillus sp. Bi134. The sequence continues at coordinate 52,706 of NZ_CAKKLN010000001.1, forward strand.
GAGTGAGGTCGAATGTGGTTGATGGAGCGGCCACGTAAAAAGGGATACCAAAGTGCTTGGCTAATATCGCCAATCCCAATGTCCCGATTTTATTGGCTGTATCTCCATTAGCCGCAATTCTGTCGGCACCGACGATGATTCCATTTATTCCTTTCTGATGAATCGTATGGGCAGCCATATTATCAGAAATTAATGTGACATCAACCCCCGCTTGCATCAATTCCCAAGCAGTCAAACGCGCCCCTTGCAGGACAGGCCTGGTTTCACATGCATACACTTTTAGCGGAAAGTCCTTTTCCTTTGCCAGGTGGAAGGGAGCCAAGGCTGTGCCATACCGAGCCGTGGCAATTCCCCCAGCGTTGCAATGCGTTAGAATGGAATCTCCTCTAGTGAATAAGGATAAACCATGTTCCCCGATTTTCCTGCACATTTCTTCATCTTCAGCAAAGATGGCTTTAGCCTCCGATACAAGTGCTTCCTTGGCAGTTGAAATGCTTTGCGCAGCTTCCAGAGTATTTTCCATCCTCCTTAACGCCCAAAAAAGGTTGACAGCAGTTGGCCGTGATGATGCGAGTTTTTCAATATGCCTTGATACATTTTTCTTGAATTCGGCTAATTCAGCGGTTGTTTCCTGTTTCGCACCAAGTGCAACACCAAATGCTGCCGTCAGTCCAATTGCTGGGGCACCGCGAACTTTTAATGTCAAAATGCTGTCATACACATCATCAACAGAATGAAGTTCAATGAATTCAGTTATGGAAGGAAGGGCTTGTTGATTTAATAATGTAATATGGGTATCAGCCCATTGTACCGAATAAGGTAATGGTGCATGTGTTGTCATGTGCAGGTCTCCTTTTAAATGGTTGAATAAGATGGCAGTGTACGTTGCTTCAAGGCTTCAATGACAGCTGGAACATCCAATTCTTCCCGTTTTTTAATTAAAAAAGCACCAATTTCCAATGTAGCCGTTTTGGCAGCGATCCTTGTTTCTTTATCTTCAATGACATTTAAATCGGCAACATGGGAAAGTCCGATGGTTCGCCGAATCAGTTCACAGCCGGAAAAGCCGAATGCATCTTTTTTGAATTTTGTCAGTAAATAAGGCAGATAACCTTTCACGTGACGAAATGGGCTTTTATTTTGGCCTTCCCATAATTCGGAATAAGTTTCTTCAAAGGCATTCCAAAATTCATTAAGGTGTGTGAAAATCTCTTCCTTTCCAACGCTATTACGTGTGACTGCCTGAAAGAGAAGGTTGGCAGTGTATTGACCAAGGTCAAAACCAACTGGACCATAAAAAGCGAATTCTGGATCAATAACCTTTGTTTCAGTTTCACTTGCAAATATACTTCCAGTATGTAAATCTCCATGAAGCAAGGCTTCCTGCTCGGTTTCAAAGCTTTGTTTCAGCTTAGCGACCTCGAGGATCACTGCTTTATCATTCCATATATTTTTGGCGGCATCAGTCAATTCCACCTCGAAATCTCCCGGGAGTTCCTCAAAAAATGGATCTGTGAAAATGAAGACCTCAGTGATTTTGCAGAGTTCGGGATTCGTGAAATGTCGGGCAACTTCCTTTTTGGCAGAGGGTTCTAAATGATAATCGGATGTATAAAATGCCGTTTTCGCAACATATTCACCAATATGCTGTGAAAGCAATGGATATGAATCGCCTTCGATCAATCCTGTTCTAACGATTTTCAAATGGGATAAATCCTCCATGACCGTGATGGCAAGCTTTTCATCAGAATAATAGACTTGCGGTACGAATTCTGGGCAATAACTTCTGAAATGAATCAGCGCATTCGCTTCAATTGCAGCCCTTTTCAATGTCAGCGGCCAACCTTCGCCAAGTACCTTGGCATAAGGAACCGCTTGTTTAATGATAATTCCTTTATTTGTGACTGTGTCTGTAATATGAAAAACATAATTTAAGTTTCCATCGCCGATTTCTTTACATGTTAAACTTGCATCCGCATTGACCAACCCAAGTTTTTTTGCAAGGGTTATAGCTGTTTCGTTTGTCAATCTCTTAAAATTTGAATGGTTTTGAGTCATTCTTTTCCCCTCCGGATTCAAAATAAGAATAAAAAAGCCTCTTTCATATAGAAAGAGGCAGAAGTTTTGGCTTCGGACCTCTTATCTTCCAGAATATGAATTCTGGTGGAATTAGCACCGTGCTCTGTGGATTTTATAATCCGGCGGTGAATCCGCCCCATTTCACAATGGTATTACAGTCGGTTGCTGGGCTTCATAGGGCCTTTATCCCTCAGCCTGCTCTTGATAAGAGTAAATGTTTTCTGAAATTTTAATCTTCGGGAAAATAATATCAACTTTTTAAATAGTTTGTCAATGGGTAATTTAATAAAAATCAGGACGGCGATCTTCGAATACAGGTATTTTGTTACGTGCTTCCGTAACTTTATTGAAGTCCAAGGTGCCTGTCAGGAGTTCGTTTCCTTCTCCGGCTTCACTTATGATATTTCCCCAAGGATCAATAATCAGGGAATGACCGGCAAATATATTATTGACATCAGAGCCTGAGCGATTAACGGCTACTACATAGGCTTGGTTCTCGATGGCACGGCTAATCAATAAGGCTCTCCAGTGATCGAGTCTCGGCTTTGGCCATTCAGCCGTAACGAATAGAACTTCGGCGCCTTTAGCGGTATGGGCTCGCTGCCATTCAGGGAAACGGATGTCATAACAAATGAAACCAGCACATATTTTTTCATCAAGAGTAAATAAACCATCCTTTTCTCCTGGCTTCAGGAAATGATGTTCATCCATTAACTGAAATAAGTGAAGCTTATCATATTCTTTTATGAGACTTCCCTGTTTATCGATGATGATCATGGTGTTATAGATTCCCTTGCTTGTTTTTTTCGCAATGGAACCGCCTACGATGTGAATCTCGTGTTTCCTTGCCTGTGTTTTAAGAAATTCAATCGTTTTTTCCGCCTCTTGATCAGCAATCTCATTTAACCTGCTTAAGTCGTATCCGGTTGTCCAAAGCTCTGGTAAAATGACGATATCGGGTTCTGACCGTGCTGCTTTTTCCAACCATTGTTCCGCAACCTGAAAATTGATATCCGGTTGCCCGAATGCTATATCCATTTGAATACAAGCTATTTTCCACTTCATCGTTTAAAACCCCCACATGTAAAAAATGCTTTACAAGACTATGATAAACATATATCATTTGTGTCTAGAATTTCAAGAAATTTCAGAGAAGGTGTATAAATGGTGCAATTCGAAAAATCCAGACAGCTTCAGGACCTGCCCAAGCAGTTTTTTGCCTCACTAGTCGCAAAAGTCAATGCCATCACGGAGCAAGGACATGATGTCATTAATTTAGGCCAGGGAAACCCTGATCAGCCGACACCAGACCATATCGTGAAAAGCTTGCAGTCTGCCGCTGAAAAAACGATTAATCATAAATATTCGCCATTCCGGGGGCATCAATATTTAAAAGATGCTGCTGCCGTCTTTTATGAACGTGAATTCGGTGTCAAGCTGGATCCGAAAAGTGAAGTGGCGATTCTCTTCGGGGGAAAGGCAGGCCTTGTCGAACTGCCGCAGTGTTTATTGAATCCGGGTGATACGATCCTTGTTCCGGATCCCGGCTATCCGGATTATCTTTCCGGTGTTGTTTTAGCCCAGGCAAAGACCGAATTCATGCCCTTGACAGAAGAAAATGATTTTCTTCCAAAATACAGTGACATACATAAAGAAGTGCTTGATAAAGCCAAAATGATGTTCTTGAACTATCCGAACAATCCCACAGGTGCTTCTGCAACTGAAAGTTTCTTTGATGAGACCGTCTCTACTGCAAAAGAGCATTCAATTTGTGTGGTCCACGACTTCGCTTATGGGGCGATAGGATTCGACGGAAAAAAACCGATAAGCTTTCTCCAGTCAGAGGGAGCGAAGGAAATAGGAATAGAAATATACACACTATCGAAAACATACAATATGGCAGGGTGGAGAGTCGGCTTCGCAGTGGGGAATAAGAGTGTCATAGAAGCTCTTGAACTATTACAAGACCATCTTTATGTGAGTCTCTTCCCGGCGATACAAGAAGCTGCCGCAAGCGCTTTGCTTGACTCGCAGAGCTGTGTAGAGCAGTTAGTGCAGATGTACGAGGGGCGAAGGAATATTTTCATTGAGGGATTGAGGGCAATCGGCTGGGATGTCAAAGCTCCTGCGGCATCATTTTTTGCCTGGCTCAAGGTACCTAAAGGTTTTACGTCCGAGAGTTTTGCAGACTATTTATTAACGCATGCCCACGTTGCTGTTGCCGCAGGGAATGGATTTGGTGAATTTGGCGAAGGTTATGTCAGGGTAGGGCTGCTGACTTCGGAAGAACGGCTGAAAGAGGCTGTGGAACGGATAAGTAAATTAAAATTATTTTAACCACAATGATATATCCGATTAATTCACCCTTAAATAGTTAAAACTTATTGACAAAGTAGGGATTACCTGTCAGAATACAAAATAAATTCTTAATCTTTCGATACTTGGATGCAAATTTATATATCAGCGTTTTCTTATTTTGAGCAGGTGGAGGGACTAGCCCTATGAAGCCCAGCAACCGACCGTAATTCCATTGTAAAATGGGGCGGAATTCTTCGCCGGATTTTTCTTGAAATCCACAAGGCACGGTGCTAATTCTTGCAGCCAATGGCTGGGAGATAAGAAGATGGCTTATTAAAGCCTCTTCTTTATGAAGGGGCTTTTGCCATTTTGAGACCATTTCAGGTTAATGACATCGAGAGTTTACTAACGTGATATAGGAGTGATCAAATGAGCGAGATAGTCGCTACTTATTTAATTCATGATTCTAAGGGAAATCATGAGAAAAAAGCAGAGAGCATTGCCTTAGGTTTGACTGTCGGGACATGGACGGACCTGCCCCATTTAGTCCAGAAACAACTGGAAAAACATAAGGGACGCGTCGTATCGGTGACACCACTTTCCGAAGAAGAGAGGGCAAACAGCTACTTTAATCGTAAAGTATACCGTTCGCTTATTAAAATTGCCTATCCGGCAAGGAATTTCTCCAATGATTTACCTGCAATCCTAACGACGGTCTTCGGCAAACTTTCATTGGACGGGGAAATAAAACTTATCGACTTGGATTTTGTCGGTGATATCCAAAAAGCCTTTCCCGGGCCGCAATTTGGCATTGAAGGCATTAGGAAAAAGATTGGCGTATTTAACCGGCCCCTGGTGATGAGCATCTTTAAAGGTGTATTAGGAAGAGACCTAACATTCCATAATGAGCAACTGAGGCAACAAGCATTAGGAGGTGTCGACCTAGTTAAAGATGATGAGATCCTCTTTGACCAGGAACTGACTCCATTTTTCGATAGAATAAAAACGGGAAAAAGAATATTGAATGATGTCTATGAAACCACTGGCCACCGAACTTTATATGCAGTCAATCTATCAGGGAAAACATTTGAATTATTGGATAAGGCAGAGCAAGCGGCTGATGCAGGGGCAGATGCCTTGTTGTTCAACGTTCATACATATGGTTTGGATGTATTGCAGGCCTTGAGTGAACATGATCGTATCAAGCTGCCGATCATGGCGCACCCCGCATATAGCGGGGCATTGGCAGCTTCATCATTTTATGGGGTCGGCTATCCATTATTGCTTGGTAAATTAGTAAGGTTATCAGGTGCGGATTTATCCTTGTTCCCGTCCCCTTACGGAAGTGTCGCACTTGAAAAAAAGGAGACCTTGGCGATTGCAGAAGCTCTGACAAAAGATGAACTTTCATGGAAAAAAGCCTTCCCGGTTCCCTCTGCTGGCATTCATCCGGGCATGGTTCCGGATCTAATCAAGGATTTTGGAATCGATAGTGTGATTAATGCCGGAGGTGGAATTCACGGGCATCCTGATGGAGCAGATGGCGGGGCAAAGGCTTTCCGATCCGCTGTGGAAGCCGTACTGGCAGGAAAGGAACTATCTGAAGCGGCTGCTGAGGATGAAACACTAAAAAAAGCTCTTGTGTTATGGGGAGGCCTATAAGAAATAATGAAACCGATCATCTTTTGTGATTTTGACGGAACGATCACCAACTCGGATAATATCATTTCCATCATGAAGAAATTTGCGCCTCCGGAATGGGAAGCGTTGAAAGACGGTGTCCTTCAGCAAAAAATCAGTATATCTTCGGGAGTAGGGGATATGTTTTCCCTGCTTGATAGCGGCTTGAAGGATGACATCATCCAATATGTAAGAAAGACGGCCGGCATTCGTCCAGGGTTTTATGAATTCGTTGAGTATACGAAACAAGCCAACATCCCTTTATATATTGTAAGCGGGGGCATGGATTTTTTCATTGCACCGCTTTTGAATGATATCTTGCCAACAGAGTCCGTTTATTGCAACCGTGCATTTTTTGATAAGGAAAAGATTTATATTGAGTGGCCGCATTCCTGTGATGATCAATGTAATAATGGATGCGGTTGCTGCAAGCCATCCATTATGAGGGAAATTGCGGGTGCGGAAGTTTTTAAATTCGTTATTGGAGATTCAGTAACGGATTTTGAAGCTGCAAAACAGGCGGATTTTGTCATAGCCCGTGACATACTGCTTGAAAAATGCGATAGCGAAGGGATTCCACATCAAGGTTTTGAAACGTTTTTTGATGTAATTGATATTATTAAGCAGCAGATGGGTGGGTAAAGCGTGAATAATCATTCTAAAGAATGGCAGGAGCTGGCAGATATTAAAGCTGAACTGGCCGAAAGGGATTGGTTTATGGGAACTAGCGGGAACTTGTCCATTCGGGAGCCCCAAAGCCCTTTCTTTTATATTACGGCAAGCGGTAAGGATAAAAGGAAGCAATCGGATTCGGACTTTTTACTGGTGGATTTAAAAGGAAAGCCAGTTGAAGAAACGAACCTAAGACCATCGGCCGAAACTTTACTTCATACAGTCATTTACCGGAAAACGAATGCGAACTGTGTACTCCATGTCCATACAGTTGAAAATAATGTGATATCCGAATTGTACGGGGATGAAGGCCAAGTTTCTTTTCGTAATCATGAAATCATTAAAGCGACCGGTCGGTGGGATGAAGATTCGGAACTTCGGATTCCAATCATATATAATCATGCTGACATTCCGCTGTTATCCGATAAGTTCGAGCCACATGTCGAAGAAGACTCTGGCGCCGTGCTGATCCGCAATCATGGTATTACGGTTTGGGGTAAAAGCGGACTCGAAGCAAAGAGAATACTTGAAGCTTGCGAATTTTTATTTCAATATCAACTGTTGCTTAATCAACAAAAGGCATTTGCAGTTTCTTTAAGATAAACACTAATGAAGGAGGAATGAATGATGGCGACGATCAGATTCCAGGAAACAAACGAGGTTATTGAAAACAGTGAACAGGTAAAAGGCTTTTTAGAAACACAAGGGGTTATTTATGAGCAATGGGACATTTCTAAATTACCGGCCCATCTCGTGGAAAAATACGATCTAACAGATGCTGAAAAGGAGGAAATCCTTGTAGCATTCCAATCAGAGATAGCGGAAATCTCCGAAAGAAGAGGCTATAAAGCGCATGATATCATCACATTATCCGATGCGAATCCGAACTTGGATCAAATGCTTGAAAACTTTAAGCAGGAACATCACCATGAAGATGATGAAGTGCGTTTCATAGCAGGCGGTACGAGTATCTTTGCGATTGAAGGCAAAGAGAAACAGTGGTTTGACGTGCGCCTTAATCCAGGTGATCTTATTAGTGTACCAGAATCAACAAGACATTATTTCACGCTTGCAGAAGATAGAAAAACTGTTGCTGTCCGCATTTTCGTTACAGCGGCAGGATGGGTGCCGATTTACGAAAAAGACGAAGTTCAAGCATGAATCAATGTTAAAAAACCAGCTTACGGGCTGGTTTTTATTTGTAGAAAAAAGGGAAGTCGGGATGATCTCACCTAACCTTGATTTTATAAAAAAACATGATTAATCCCTTTGTGTTTTTTCTATTTTATAGGAAAGAAATCTCGCAAGATTGAAGAAATTTGCGACACTCCTGCCGAATAACTGGCTAGCCGAGGCCCCACAGACGCTTGCGTCGAGGAGGCTCGGGAGACAGTCGGCGGAAAGGGAGCGGATTTCTGAAATCGACTGGACGTTTTTAAATAAAAAACTGCAGTCGAACTCGCTTTTCTTCGAATTTGCCTAGTCTGAAACCAGCTTACGGGCTGGTTTTTTTATGTGAATCCGGCAAGTGCTTTAGTAAGGTAATTATGATAAAATTTAACGGAATCGAATTTAACAGGATCATAGGAGCAGATAAGAATGAAAACAACCGAAGTGTACATATTGGGCGGCTTTCTCGGCAGCGGGAAAACGACGCTTCTTCGAAATATATTAAAGCAGGAAAGTGACGCGGGCAGAAAAGTGGCCGTGCTTTTAAATGAGCTCGGCAGTGTATCGGTTGACAGCGGACTCATTGGTGATGGAGTGCCTCTGAAGGAGTTGTTTGACGGGTGCATCTGCTGCACAATTCAAGATAAACTGGAAGTTCAGCTTCATGAATTGCTAACCGAAAATGACTTGGATGCGGTTTATATTGAAACGACGGGCGCTGCTCATCCAGTTGAAGTATTGGATGGCATCATGTCCCCGATCTTCGCCAAAAGGCTGGAGTATAAAGGGATTATCACCGTGGTCGATTTATTAAGGTGGCGCGATCGCGAGGAACTGTCTCCGCAGCTTCGACAGCTGCTTGCCGAGCAAATCCACCATGCCGATTTCATACTATTGAATAAAGCGGATTTAGTAAGTGAGATGGAGGCCGCACAGCTGATATATACGATACAGGCACTGAATACGGATGCTGTATGTTTATTGACGGAGTATGCAGACGTTTCCTTGAAATCATTGCAAGGGATGCAAAGAAATCGGCAAAATAGCCATCAAAAGCTTGATGTACATGACAATTTGCATTTAACTGCAGTCGTTCATACCTTTGAAGGTGCCGTGGCACAAACCGACTTTGAAGAGTGGCTTAGGTCCCTGCCGGAAACGGTATATAGAATGAAAGGATACATTTCCTTTACACATTCACAATACCCCCATTTATTTCAATACTCCTACGGAATGCCGATGTATATGAATGAAATGATGAAAATGCCATTGAATATCGTCATCATCGGGGAAAAGTTGGATGAGGAAATGTTGATCGGTCAGTTGAAAGCTTTGGAAGCGAGAGCGGTCTGATAAACGTTTACCGCCCATAAAAGAAGGGAAACATATAAGAAGACTTTCTTATCAAGGAGGCGGTATTAATGCCATGGAATAAGAACGATTACCCAAATTCGATGAAGAATCTAGATAAAGATGTCAGGGAAAAGGCTATAGAGATCGCGAATGCATTATTGGATGAAGGATATGAGGATGGAAAAGCCATTCCAATTGCCATAGACCGGGCTAAGATGTCGGTGGGAAAAGATTGAAAAAATGGTCAGACCCATTTGAGGGTCTGACCATTTTTATTCTTGCATTCCAAAGGCGGCAAATGTCTTTTCGTCTTCTATTAATCCGCACGCAGCACATTGCACCCGAACTTCAGGACCATTATATGCTAGATGGAACGGCTGAAGGGAATCGTTCGAATATTGTTCAACAATCTCACCGGATTGCGGATCCTTTTTAACAGGGGTTGCTACTTGCTGAATGAGATTGAAGCGAGATTTATTTGTCCGGCAATTCGGACAGCGGTATACTTGAGACACTGTACTCACTCCTTTTTTGAATTTTAAAAAGCGTAATCGTATTATTAAGATAGTCTTTACGAACTTGATCAATAATATGTATGAATTAGTAATGGATGGAAGGGATACTATGAAGGAAAATATCAGGCAAGAAGAATTACTGGTGGCTTATTTAAGCATATGGAACAATCGTAAGGTGACCGATGGAGGTGGAAGGGAAGTTTTGCCGGAACTCGTCCGCCGTGAGCTTTTGGATGAAAATGCCCATCCCCGTGCCCGAAAACCAGTATTGGAGAAATTTTACCTCTCCATTAAACGCGTGATGGAATCTTCGCTTTCGGAAGAAATGAAAAATGCAATCGTCATGCTCTATATCACTGAATTGGAAAGATTATGATTCCAGATTGTGATACGGGTGCTTGTTAGCAAATATTCTTATCCGCTTCATACTTTTTTCACAAATCATTGTTAAAATTTTAAAAAAATAGATATTTAATGAATAAGGAGCTTAAAATATGAAGTGGGGCATTGGGCTTTTTCTTGCCATCGTACTGCTTACTGGGTGTAATAGCGGTAATGCATTTACTAAAATCAATAAAAGTGAATCTTTCCTGGCGACTGTCAATATCAAGGATACTTCTCTGACTTTTATAGATGAAAACTATCATCCATTTGCAAAATGGGATATTTCAGAACCATTTACCGGAGCCCTGCTCCTGGCAGACAAAGATACTATCCTGCTTTATGGAAAAGAGATGAAGAAAGTCCAAGTTTACTCTTTATCAGCAGGAAAAATGATAAACAGTTGGGAAATTGGGAAAGGAATCGTCAATATGCAATTGTTACGTGATGGAAAAAGCATCGTGGCGGTCAATCAAGCGAATCACTCCATTTATTTTTTAAATGCTGATGGGGAGGTACAGGATATTGTCAAGGTTGGTAAAAGCCCCTTGACCGTTCTTCAAGGAGAGCAAGCAAATCGCTTGTATGTTATTAATTTTGGTGATACCAAATGTTCAGTGATAAATCTTGAAACGAAAAAGGTCGATTTCGAATTTCCCGTACATAGTTCCAGCACCGGCACGTTATTAAGGGAAGAAAAGGATGAAATATGGATCGGAGGACATGGTGATGGGGACCAAGTGGAAGAAGATCTATATATTTATTCGGCAAAAACGGGAGAGTTGAAGAAGAAACTGAAGGCCCCCACCATGCCGATAAAGTTCCTGGAGAATGCTGAAGGCATATTTGTCCTAAGTCATGGTACAAGCTCCTTATATAAATTGAATGATCAATATGAGGAAGTGAAAAGCAAAGTGGTCGGCGTCAACCCCTTTGAAATGGCGAACTTCAATGAAGATGTGGTCGTGGCGGGATATGATAGTGATGAAGTGTATGTAATGGATGCTGAAACAGTCGATGTTAAAAAAACGATAAAAGTCGGCGAAGGTCCGTTCCAATTGATGTTGAGGGAGTAGATGACATGCATGCTTACACCATTTTAGTCGTGGATGATGAAGAAGATATGCGAAATCTAGTTGAAATGTATTTGCTGAACTCAGGTTATCGATGCCTTCAAGCTGCGAATGGAAAAGAAGCTATAAGGATGGTTGAAACAGAGGAAGTGGATTTAATCCTATTGGATATCATGATGCCAGGTATGGACGGTTTCTCCGTTTGTGAAGAGATTCGTGATAATTGGGAGATCCCTGTGATATTTGTCAGTGCGAAAGGTGAAGAATGGGATAAGGTGAAAGGGCTGAAGCTTGGCGGCGACGATTATATCGTCAAGCCGTTCAATCCAGGAGAATTGGTAGCAAGGGTCGAAGCTGTATTGCGAAGGACAGGGAAATTATCATTGAATGAAGAGAATCAAAACCATGTCCGATTCGGTAAAATTAGCTTGAACTTACAATCCAGAACGGTTTTGGTTGAAGGGAAGGCAATCAATTTAACCTTGAAAGAATTCGAATTGCTGTTATTTCTCATGCGTCATAAGAGCCAGGCACTCAGCCGTGAACAATTGCTTGAAAATGTATGGAGCGGGGAGTATGGAGGATCTTTACGTACTGTGGATACCCATATCAAAACGTTACGAATGAAATTAAGAGCGGCCGATTACATTCAAACCGTCTGGGGAATCGGTTATAAGATAGAGGAAAAGAAATGATCAATAAATGGCGAACCCTCTCATTTAAATTATGGCTCACCATCATCACCGCAATCATCCTTTCCGTTCTGTTCGCATACTCACTTTCTCAATATTATTATAAAAATCTATATGTGGAGAAGCTTAAAACAGATTTAGTCAATGAAGCGTCATTGCTAGGGGCGGATTATACCGGCGGTGAAATCAGTGATGACTTCAAGGAAAAAGTTGAATGGTTTAACAGTAAGAATGACAGCGAGGTCTTTGTCGTCAACAATCCCAGGGAATTGAGTGCCTGTCTACCTTTTGAAATCAATTATGATACTCTTATTTCTGAAGAAGAACGGCAAATGCTTTTAGATGGGAAAGCCGTTGAAAAAGAGGGATATGAGAAAAGGTTTGAAAAGAACATCGTAGCGGCGATCATACCCCTGATTGACGAAGATCGCCTCGAAGGTATCATCTATACATATATTCCAGTAGATTCCATTACGGTCTTACTTAAGGAATTTGCTGTAAAATGGTTGGCAGCGATCCTATTATTCTTGATAGTCGCGATATTTTTTACTACAAAATGGTTGAAAAGGCTAATCAGTCCGATTAAGGAAATCGAGACTGCAGCCCATCTCGTTTCAGAGGGGAATTATGACATACAGGTCCATGTAAGGAGCCATGATGAAATAGGTAAACTGGCAATAGCCTTTAATGATATGGCCAATTCCATCCATTTGGAAGAAGAAAGAAAAAAAGAATTTCTTGAAAATGTAGCACACGAGCTCAGAACCCCGCTTAGTTACGTAAAGGGATACACGCAGGCCATATTGGATGGTGTCGTGAAAAATGATGAAGAACAACGGAAATACCTTCATCTCATTTCAAGGGAGGCCCTTAGGCTGCAGCGGCTTGTGGGTGATCTGATGGACTTAACAAAAATGGATAGTGATCCATTCTTGTTAAATAAAATCCCAATTGCCTATGCCCAATTCATAGAAGACGTACTTGTGAAATATGAACCGATAATAAAGGAAAAGAAATTGGACTTGCAGTTGGATCTGGATCCAGACCCGATTATTTTTGGGGATGAAGGAAGGATGGAACAGATCCTGCATAACATTTTTGATAATGCCATTCAGTACACGGATTCTGGAGGGGCGATTCATATTACCCTAATTCAGCATAAAGATGATTGCGAACTGCTGATAACTGACACGGGTAACGGGATTCCGGAAGCGGATCTGCCTCATATCATGAATCGTTTTTACCGAGTGAACAAAGCACGCAGCCGTTTTGATGGCGGTTCAGGGCTTGGACTGTCCATTGTCAAAAAATTGGTGGAATTGCAAAATGGTAAAATCGAAATAGAAAGCAAGGAAAAAAGGGGAACAAAAGTCAAGGTCATCCTACCGGTTATAAAAGAAGAATGGAATTCATAAAAAGGGGATACGTTCAAAAATGAAAAAAATCGTATTATTTTGCATGACGTTAATTTTTTTGGCCGGATGCGGCAAGGAAGAGGAAATTCCGAAAATGTTAAATGTCGATTTAGCTGTCGATCCAATTCAGGGTAAAGTGAATGAGCCTGTGAAATTTCAGGCAAAAGTGACTTATGGGGACGAAGCCGTGACAGATGCGGATGATGTCAGTTTTGAAATTTGGCTTGCGAATAGCGATGACCATGACAAGATTGCAGTAAAACATAAAAGAAACGGCATATATGAATTGGAGAAGATTTTTGATGAAGAAGGAACCTATTATGTATATGCCCATGTAACGGCAAGGGATATGCACAACATGCCAAAGAAAGAATTCGTCATAGGGAAGCCAAGCACTCCTGAACAAAATGGTGGGAAAAAGGAAATGGACGAAATGGATGATGAAGAAATGAAATGATGAATGACCATCAAACTCAAAACAATTCGGAAGTGAATCCGAATTGTTTTTTTTTTTTTGAAAAATGGACCAAGGCAATAGGGTAGAAATGATCGGGACAAAAGACGGAGCGTCGAAGTTAAATCGAAAAATTTGTAACATAAAAGTAATGAAAGTCATATTAAGTTGGTTAAATACGATATGTCAACAAAAAGTTATTAGTATTCAATGGAAATGGTTCTATGTAACTACCATTGACAAGTAAGGGCTGGAAAAATATGAGTATATATACCACCGAAAGAAACATAGATAGGTAAAGCATTCTTGCAAGTTTTCTCTGAAACTAGGATAATAATATTTTCTCTTTCGTATCCTGTTAAATTCGATGGAAATTGCTGGTGCATTTATTACAAAAAGTGCATGTTATGATAATTCCAGAAGCAAAGCACAACACAAAACGAACATCACAGGAGGAAATACGAATGAAAAAGAAAATGTTTATGTCAGCAGCAGCGGCTGCAGCTATTATATTCACAGGAGTAGGAGCTAACCAAGCTGAAGCAGCCAACTGTGATACTGTTAAACAAGTAACTTATAAATCTATGAATAAAGAGGATATGCAAAATGTCCTTAACCAATACCTAGCTAAATACAATATCACTTTACCTGCAGCGCAGGCACAACAAAAACCGGTTCAAAAACCAGTTCAAAAACCAGTTCAAACACCAGGTCAAGAAGCTGGAACAGCGAACCAAGCAAAACCTGAAGCAAAACCTGCAGCACCGGAAGTGACACCTGATAAATCAACTGGTGAAAAACAAGAGACAAGCTCTGAATTAAGCGCTTTTGAACAAGAAGTTGTTAAATTAACTAATGCAGAACGTGAAAAACAAGGTTTGGCAGCTCTTAAAATCGACACTGAGTTGAGCAAAGTTGCACGCGCCAAGTCTCAAGACATGAAAGATAATAACTACTTTGACCACAATAGCCCAACTTACGGCTCACCATTCGATATGATGAAAAAATTCGGAATCAGCTATACAACAGCAGGCGAGAACATCGCACAAGGTCAAAAAACACCTGAAGAAGTTGTACAAGCTTGGATGGATAGCCCAGGACACCGTGAAAACATCATGAATTCTAGCTTTACTCATATTGGAGTAGGTTATGTGGAATCTGGTAACTACTGGACTCAACAATTCATCGGAAAATAATAGATTGATAGAAGAGTGCATCCCAAAAACATGGGGTGCGCTTTTTTTTGTGCGAAAATAACTAATTCCATTCCATGGAAAAAAATCAATTCTGACATTGATTGGTTCTCTATAATGTACCCAAATCTAAAAAAATTGAACCAAGAAATAACTGGAACCGCACCTTAACATCAGTGAGGTCCCGGTGAAGCCACTTAAATCTCGGATACATCGATTTCTGAATACTGTGTATTGAAACTTTTCTGAAGACGTATTTCCAATGTTGATTCTTTATATTGGGCTGATGCCCCTTTTTTCTTTACAGGTGCGGGGAGTGTTATGACATGCCGATCTGACTCTTCAGGGATCCCCTCGATGATGGATTGGTTAGATGTATGGTAAAGTTTCATTTTCTTTAGCCAAGATTCATCTTCTATTGGAATTCTTACGAAGACATATAAATGCGTTTCAAATACTTCGGCATGTAAAGGATGTTCAGATCTGGCATTTTCTTTTTGTGAGCGGCCATCATTTTGATTCATCATACCTTGCATATTTTCAGGTATGACTTGTGAAAATACTTTTTCAATGAATGATTGTACATCACTTTGCTGCATATTTTTCATGAAATCCTTTTGGTTCGGGTTATTCTTAAAAGAAAAAAGTGAATTCCAAGGAAACATATTGAATTCCTCTCTCCTGCTTATGGTCTGACAGGTTTATTTGTTATATTTTATGCAGCTAAAGCCCATAGGTTCTTTTATATAATTACTAAATTATAGAAAACGGAATAAACTTATGTATAATTAAGTAAAATCCATTAGATAAAGAGGGTAGGCCTGTGGATGAAAAAGTAGCTTTTATTACTGGTGGAGCAACGGGAATCGGGAAAAGGATGGCATTTTTACTCGCGGATAACGGAATGGCCATTATCATTACTTATCGAAAAAGTAAAAAGGCAGCTTTAGCATTAGTGGATGAATTACAGGGAAAATACCATGTTAAGGCACTTGCGATTCAAGGTGACTCGTCAAGTGAAGAAGATTGCCGGAATATTTTGCAAAAGATTTTGGAGGTCTTTGGCCATGTTGATATCTTCATTCATAACGCAGGGCCATATATGCATGATCGTAAACACATGACTGAATATGGCAGTGATGAATGGAAGTACATCATGGATGGGAATTTAAACGGTTTTTTCTATTTTGCGAAGGAACTTATTCCGCAAATGCGAAGTAGAAACTGGGGCAGAGTCATTACATTAGGGTTTGAACGGTGTGAAACTGCACCAGGCTGGATTTATCGTTCTGCTTTTGCCGCGGCAAAGAGCGGCTTGACCTCCTTGACAAGAACTTTAGCTGCGGAAGAAGCTACACATGGCATCACCGTGAATATGGTCTGTCCTGGTGATATAGTAGGTGATTGGAAAGAGGGGGAAATCAGGGGCGCGAGAGCAGAAAAGGATGGTACGGTTCCAATCGGCAGACCGGGTACAGGCGAAGATATAGCGAGGGTCGTCACGTTTCTTTGTGATGAGGAGTCAGATTTCATTACCGGCAGCATCATACCGGTAACAGGCGGAAAGGATGTTCTAGGGAAAATATATAAAGCCTAGCGTGAGAATGAAAAAGGGTGAGGCCGGTAATCCAGCCCCACTCTTTTTTCACGCCATTTTTTTATATTTCACTTGCTGTATGAACCGTAAGCGAGCCGCCAAGCCTATTGCTCCGAGAGCCAAGCCGGTAATTAGGCCAATCCAATACCCAAAGGCTCCCATATCGGTATACTTTGCGAAAACATAGCCAATGGGAAGCCCGAGAATCCAGTAGGAGACCAGTGACATCGCAAATGTGACATTAACATCTTTATAACCACGCAATATACCCTGAATAGGTGCCTGGAGGGCATCCGATATCTGAAAGAAGATGGCATATATTAAAAAATGTGAAGTCAGCATCATTACCTCATGATCTTTTGTGTATAAAGAAGCCACAGGTTCACGGAAAAGGAATAGGATGGTCGACAAAACGAGCGACATTGTCAAGGCCATCGAAATGCCAATCCAGCTATACACTTTTGCATCTTTATAACGGTTTGCCCCAATTTCAAATCCAATGACGATCGTCAAAGCCATGGATATACTTAGCGGTATCATATAAAGCAGGGAGGCAAAATTCATGGCAATCTGATGCGATGCTATTGTGACGGTATCATACTTACTCATCAAAAGGGTGACGGCCGAGAAAATGCTTGTTTCAAAAAAGATAGCCAGCCCGATGGGTACTCCAATCAATAATAAAGCACGCCATTCTTTCCAGGAAACCCGGAAAAATTCATTGAAAACCTTATATGTCGAAAACGGGTTGATTTTTATTACAACAAGGATGGCCACCAAGGCAATTAACCAATAAGTAATGGCAGTGGCGTACCCCGAACCGACACCGCCAAGTTCGGGGAATCCAAGCTTCCCGTAGATTAATAGGTAATTAAAAAGGACGTTTACCGGGAGTGCACATAAGGTGATTATCATGGATATCCTGGTCTGCCCCAGAGCATCAATGAATGCCCTTAACGCATTATAAACGAATAAAGGAATGATACCGAGTGAAAGTGCAATCAAATAATCATGAGCAACCATGTGGACACTATCTTCAAGGTCCATGGCATTCAATACGGGGTTCAAAGAAAACGCCCCAATGATTAATATGAATAAGGCTAAAGTGACAGCTAAATAAATGGCCTGCATCACGGAATAGGAAACGGATTTAGACTGCCTGGAACCGACCAGCTGTGAAACCACCGGCGTTAAGGCAATCAATATCCCGCTCAGCCCCGTGTATACGGGTGTCCATAGCGAACTGCCGATGGAGACGCCAGCAACGTCCTGAGTGCTGTATTGTCCTGACATCATCACATCAAAAAAGGTCATGGCATACATGCTGATTTGGGTTATCAGGATAGGTATCAATATATAAAATAATAGGCGGATCTTTTGTGATTTAGTATAAGTCTGATTCATTAAAGTACCTCAATATCAATATTTGCAATTTTCAACACAATGAAAGAATTATATCACATAAGCATGTGATGTTTTAAGAGTTTTTATTTGAAGCTAAAAAAGACTTGCCGTTTTGGGCAAGTCTCAGCTTGTAGACAAAAGGGGTACGGAATTAAAAAATTCAGAACCCCTTTTGATTTTTCGCTTATTTAAGTTAATAAGTGCAGAGCAAGTATACGTGGATTCCACACATGTGAAAGAGTGCGATATGGTTTCCATGAAAAGTGCCTCATATCTCAATGTTCGGGGAAAATTAAACGACACTTTAAAGATCTAAAGTAACCATTTCAAGTTGATCTCGCTGAATAGAATCATGTTTAGAAAGCATCCTCATCACCTCAAGTTTTAATTAGTCTATTTTAAAACAATAAAGACTTTAGGCAAAAGGGTTCTATCTAAAAGTTAAAACAAAGTTGATTGGAGCGGGTGTGCGAGACTCCTGCGGGAAAAGCGCGTCCAAGGGGAGACCCCACAGGCGCAAGAATCCCGAGGAGGCTCCCGGACCGCCCGCGGAAAGCGAGTGCCTTACGTTATAATCAACGTCAAAATTTGTACAAGCCATAAAAAAATGTAAACAATCTCGATTTTCATCGAGGTTGTCTACATTCTGAGACTTTCCGTTTTTGGGCAAGTCCTTTTGTCAGTCGCGCATGGATTCAAAATCATTCATGGCTTCCATATTTGAGTCTTTTTGAAGAATGAAGGCTTGGGACGGAATGGCAATTTGTACATCTTCCTGTTCCAATATCTCCATTATTTTAAAGTTCACATCTTCTTTGATTGATAAATATCCTCCAAAGTCCGTCGCTTTCGTGAAGAAATAAAGGTAAAGATTGAAACCGGAATGACTGAACTCATCAAATTTAACCAAAATCGTTTCCGGATGGACTTCAGGATGATCAATCAGCATTCTTTCTATGTCTTTAATGACATTTTCCAATTTTTCTTTTGGTGTCGTGACATTCACACCTAAATGGAAGGCAATCTGTCTTTTTCCCATCTTGGACCAGTTGATGATCGGTTCATTCGAAAGGGTCGCATTTGGGACTGTAACTAGAGCTTGGGCAAAAGTCCGAACTTTGGTGCTTCGGAATGTAATGTCTTCAATGGTTCCCTCAACACTTGGAGTTTTGACCCAATCTCCTATGGTAAAAGGTTTTTCGGTAACGATGACGATCCCTCCAAAGAAGTTGCTGACTGTATCTTTAGCGGCAAGAGCGAAAGCCAATCCACCCAATCCAAGCCCTGCAACGAATCCATCGACATTAAATCCCCATTCTTCAGCAATGATGGAGGCACCAAAAGCAATGATGATTAATTTTATGATTTTCGTAAAGAACGGCATGACGATTTGATCGACTTCAAGCCCGAATTTACTTACTAATTTCGGAAATAAAATGGTTAAGATCGAACTGATATTGAAAATCGTCCAAATTATTAAGAAGACAAAAAATGATCTGTATATTTTCGATCTTAATTCAACCGAAGGTGAGTCAATCGGAAAATAGTGCAGTGAAATGATAACACCAATCAAAACGATAAGCCATCTTACCGGCTGTTCTAAAGCGAGCATTAAGTTGGCGGCAAATTCTACTTTGCGTTTTTCTGCAATTCGTAGAAAGAACTTGAATATATATGTAGTAAATACTTTCCGAAGCAAAAGGAAGATTAGAAAAATACCAATGGATATTCCTAATTTGGTCCAGGCTTCGATTCCATCAAATTGATCGAGTGATTCAGAAACTTCTTGCAATGTATTACTCCTCCAATGTATCTTGTAGTATTGTAGAATACTAAGATTATAATATATTCATGCTGAAAAAGGAAAAATAATCGATGATTACATTCCTCACGGGGATTTTGCGGTTCACTGAATACTTTTTCAAGTTATTCATGGCAGGGATATATGGTAATATGGATGCAAAGTGATTTTTTAAGTTTGGAAGGTGGAAATATTGACTAAGAAAATAGTATTTACCGGAGGCGGTTCTGCCGGTCATGTATCTGTTAATGCAGCAATCATCCCGGAATTTTTAAAGCATGATTGGGATGTCACTTATATTGGTTCAAAAAAAGGCATTGAAAAAAATATCATCGAAACGGAATTCCCCGAGGTCCGTTATGAAACGATTTCCGTAGGTAAATTCAGACGTTATCTATCAGTTGAAAATATGAAAGACCCTTTCCGGGTCATAAAAGGGATTTTTGATGCACGAAAAATATTAAAAAAGACCAAGCCGGATTTCATTTTTTCTAAAGGTGGATTCGTTTCGGTTCCAGTCGTTTTGGCAGGCAGGATGCTGAGAATACCGATTGCGATACATGAATCGGATTATACGCCTGGTCTGGCTAATAAGATTGCCATGCCGCTTGCATCGAAAATTTTCACCACTTTCCAGGAAACGGAAAAAGACCTTCCGAAAGATAAGGCCATGTATCTAGGCGCTGTATTGCGCGATGGGATTTTTAAGGGAAGCGCTACAGCTGGTAAGACATTCTGTGGATTCACGAATAACAAACCGGTGTTACTCGTTATGGGCGGGAGCCTTGGAGCCGTTAAAATCAATAATATGATTACAGATAACCTAGATGCTTTATTAAAGGATTACCAGATTATACACATTTGCGGGAAGGGAAATGTGAAAACGGAATTGAAACAAAGGGGATATGCTCCTTTTGAATTCGTACATGAAGAATTATTCGATCTTTTGGCGGCTGCTGATGTCGTTGTATCAAGGGCAGGTTCAAATTCAATCTTTGAATTCCTTGGTTTGCAAAAGCCTATGCTGCTTATCCCTCTTAGTGCCAATGCATCACGCGGAGATCAAATTCTGAATGCGTCAAGCTTTGAAAAACAGGGCTTTTGTAAAGTCATTCAAGAAGAAGAGTTAAATGACCGGATTTTTAATGCTACATTAGCGGATTTATTGGAACAATCGAATGAATATCAGGAAAAAATGCGTCAAAAACGCCCATTCAAAACGGCAGCTGAAATGTATGAATTATTACTTCAAGTAATGGCTGCAAAAAAATAAGTATCAATCCCCTCTATGCAGCATATCTTTTTCGAAAAGAGGAGGGGGTAGAATGGCTTATGAATATTCCAAAGGATGGTTCATTCAGCAGCTAAAAGCTGCAGGGATAAGCTATCATCCAATTGAGAAAAAAAAGCTGGAGCTGTATAAAACCTATATTCTTAGGCGATTATACGACGATTTGCAAAAAAGATAAATCATAAAAAAGAACCGCAACGTCGTTAACGTTGCGGTTCTTTTTATAGGAAATTACTTATAAAAGGAAAAAAACAGGAAATAAGAATACCTGCGATAGCCATTGCCGCACCTGCGACAGCCCCGGTGAACTCACTTTCCTGGGCAGCTTGAGCAGTTCCGAGACCGTGAGCGATCGTACCATAAGCGATCCCACGAGCGAAGGGCATCGTAATGTTTAGTTTATCCATCATTTTTGGAGCGATCATCGTACCCAGCACCCCAGTCAAAATGACGAAGGCTGCTGATATATTGGAATTTCCGCCATAAAGTTCAGTGATTTCAACAGCGATGGGCACTGTAATGGATTTAACCGCCAATCCTTGGAGTATGAATTGCGGAAGAGAAAATGCTTTAGCGATGGCGAAGGCAATGATCAATGTGACCATAAGACCAAATATCATGCCGCTAATTGCCGGCATTGCATATTTAACGATTATCTTTCTATTCTTATAAAGTGGTACGGCCAAAGCAACGGTAGCCGGTCCCAGGAAATAGGTTATGATGTCTTTTCCCGGTGAATAATCTTCGAAGTCCAAACCGCTGATCAGCAATACGAGAATTATCGTAACCGTACTGAAAAATACGGGCGTCGTAAAAGGTGATGGATGTTTAGCATATATTTTCCTTCCAATGAAATAGGCAAGGATGGTTATCAAGATGCTATATGTTGTGATGAGCGCTGTCATGCTGCTTAACCTCTCCTCTATGGGATAGCTTCTGAACAGTCCAAGCTGAAACGATGAATCCAAATATCAGGCTGACTCCCAATGTAAGTGCCAATGGCAAACCGAATTTAATGAAAAGCCATCCCATTGTCATTAAACTGATTGAAATGGGGATGAAGAAAAAGGCTAGGTGCTTTACCAAAAATCCTGAAGTAAGTTCAATCCATTCGACTTTTATAACCTTCGTCTGTAATAAACCGAATAACAGAATCATGCCGATGACGTTGCCTGGTACGGGTAATTGAAGTAAATTGGCTAAATAATAGCCGAGCTTGCAAATGATGAGCAGGAAGATAAGCTGCACGATAAAAGCAAATGTTTTTTTCATGATTAAGTCCTTTCAATGACGCTTTGAATATATTGATGAATTGGTCAATTGTATTCATTATAAAAAAATATCCCTAAAAAGAATAGGGATTTGCAGCAATCTATCTTAAACATCCTATGTAAATGGAAAAAAGAGCTTTCCAGGTTTGGAAGCTCCGGCCATTATATGAAAAGATAAACAAATCCAAATTGAAATGTTCTTCGCTTTATGCTTCAAGTAACTGCTGTTCGTCATCATCATGCTGTCTAAGGATATGAAAGGTGTATAAATCTTTAGGGATTTCATACAAATCGTAGATATCTTCTTCATGATTGATCTGATCATAAAGGGATTTTCTTGTTTCGTTGGCATTGACGGCATAGGGAAGCTTTTCTGCAGCTTTTATAGAGCGGATATTTTTTTTGCGAATACGCATGAAGACCGTTTCCAAACCGAGCTCGAAAAAAAGCTCTTTGAAGAAAGCGTCTTTTGCAATGGCATTATACCCTTTTCCATGATAAGGCTTGCCAAGCCATGTGCCTAAGAAACCTGCACCATTTTCAATATCATATAAAGAAATACAACCGATGGGATTTTCCCATTCATCCAAGATTGTTCGTGAAATGAGTTGCCCAGCATCTTCGGCTTCGATCGTTTGCTTAGTGATGAAAACATATTCTTCATATGAATCTACCTTATGGCGCACGAAAGGGAAGACATCTGGATGCGTCATTTGTTCATAAAGAGAAAAACAATCTGTGAAATCTCTCTTTTTTAACATTTCCGTCCCTCCGTTTGAGGGCAGTTCTTATGCGTAGTCGCTGCCCACCCTCGAAATTTTTTAAGTCGTTCATCAAAAAATTTCGGGGTGGGAATCGAACCCACTAGAACCGGAAACCGGTGGCGCACCATTTGCCTTCCCTATTTTTATTGTCAGAAAATATGCAAATCTAAAGTACCTTACGAAGGTATAATACTAAAAAAAAAACGGTTTGGGAATAGGTTTTTTGCCTTTTTTTTTCGTCAAATTTCAACTTTTTCCTGAAGGGGGAAATCGGTAGGCAAACGTCTGCATTTTTCCTTGAAAAACTGGTTTTTCGCCCGCCTTTTTCTTTAAAATTCACCTGTGAATTGCATGAATAAAATGATTGCGCCGAGGGCCCATACATAAATGGAGAATATTTTCAGTGAACGCTTTTTTAAGAAATCGATCATCCATACTACTGCAATATAACCAAAGATTGCTGCGGCCAGGGTTCCGACGAAAAGCGCAGTGAGTGGAAGCCGTTCAACATCTCCAGTAAAAATCGGTTTCATCTGAAATACGATGCCCCCCGTAATGGCAGGAATTGAAAGCAAAAAGGAAAAATAGGCTGCAGTGGCCCTATCCAATCTGCAGAAGAGACCGGCGGCAATCGTTAGGCCGGAGCGCGAAAGAGCAGGCATGATGGCAGCAGCTTGGAAGGTACCGATAATCAGCGCATCTTTAATGGAAATTTCATTAAGGGATTTGGCCCCTTTTTTCACTCCGTCCGCTACCCATAAAATCAGTCCGGTCGCTAAAAATTCCCAGCCAATGGTGACACCTGTTTTTGAAAGGCCATCAAACCAATCCCCGAGTAAAATGCCGGCAATCACTGCAGGAATCGTCCCAGCAATGAGAAGCAGAGTCATTTTGGAGAAAGGATTTTTCAAAATGGCAATTATGTCATTCTTATAGACGACCAATAACGCCAGCAATGTTCCGATGTGGAGCATGGTATCCAGAAAAATTCCGGCCTCGTCAAGATGGAAAATATGCCGTCCTAAATATAAATGTCCAGTACTTGAAATAGGTAAAAACTCAGTCAAGCCTTGAATGATCCCAAGGATGAAGGCTTGAAATTCATTCAGCAAAAAAACATCACTCCATTCTAGAAGGTATAGGACAATCCATTATTTAAACTGTATGCACAAGAATGATGAACATGTCCGGATTTTATTTGCTATATCAAGAAAAAGCAGTCCAATTTTACCTGTTTTCGAATAAAATGAAAGGAAAATGAAACTATTTTTCATTTGATTCGTAATTATTCATATGAGAAAGGAGGAGAAGACACTATGCCTACTAAAGATGAAAGAGTGTTTGCTGCCCTTATTTATGTGATCAGCTTTTTTACAGCATTTATCGGTCCTTTGGTTATTTGGTTATTGAAGAAGGACTCGTCACAATTTGTGGATTATCACGGAAGGGAATACTTGAATTTTTTCATTTCCTACACCGTTTATTCAATAGTCGCAGGGATACTCACTATAGTATTGGTTGGATTCTTGCTATTGCCGGTAATCGGGATAGCTTTAGTCGTATTCACCATCATTGCTGCTGTTAGGGCTTATGAAGGAACGGATTACAGGTTCCCGTTGATCTTCAGGATATTATAGAATGATGTAAAAGGATTCCGTTCATTCGGAGTGCCTGCAGTTTTTTATTTAAAAACGTTCCAGTGGAATGAAGAAATCCGCTCCCTTTCCGCCGACTGCCTGCCAAGCCTCCTCGCCTAGCGGCTGCGGTGTCTCGGCTAGCCAGTAATTCGGCAGGTTGTCGCAAATTTCTTCAATCCAATAAGGAATCATTAAAAAGACATTAGTCTTGTTTTTAAAATTGGGTAGAAGCCATTTTGTCTACAATAGGATTCCGTTCAATTCGGAGTCCTTTTTTATTTGAACCGTGTTGGGAAATGCCCTTCATTAAAAAGGGAATAGATCACATTAAAGCGAATAAAGTATTATGAAAACTACTTCCATGCACTTTTAGGAAGTGGATGCCGGGCGGATTGTGGTACTGCTAATCAATGGCCGCCCTTAAGGCGGCAATCTTTCTTGTAAGGGGTGAGGAGCAGAGCGGGATATGAATATACGTGAATTTTATCAGAAAACGAGCAATTCAAATTTTCATGCATCTTGGATATCTCTTCTTTTGGCATTTGTATTTTTCATTTGCCATATTTTTGCGATGATACCGGGCAATATATTATTGATCACGTCTCCTTTTATTTTCTTTAGTATTGCCCAATTTATCAGTCATCGGATATATGAAAATAGAATGAAGGAATTGCCTGATGAACTCGTCGGGACGAATACCGGGTTATTAAAAAATGAACATGTTTTATTGACTTTTATGCCAGCACCGACATTGCGCCTGCTCCTATTTGCGCCTGATGGGTCACTAATGGGCGAAATACGGGATTTGAATATGAAGTGGTTCATGTGGATGATACCCAATTTATTGTCGATGCTTATGACCAAGCGTTATGAACTTGTGGACCATGAAGGGCGTTTGCTGGCTAAGTACCATATCAAAAGGGGGCTTTTCAATAAAATGACGATCATGGATGACCAGGGCGGCATTATAGGATCGTATCAAGAAAATAGGTCATTCGTGAAAATCAATGGAATGATCTATAAGGCAGACGGTACGGAATGGATGCCCATTGAAACGCCGGGGAGCGTTAATTCATTCGAGATTGTCACAAAAGACGGGGAAAAGATCGTTTCATATCAAGAAGGCTGGATGCCTTTGGAGTGGGGGAAACGATTCAAGACTAATACACCCATACTTTCTTTTTCATCAAATGTTGCTGAAATTCCTAAAATCATCGTCTTTGGGTTCTGTGCAGCCACTCTGAATCATCGTTCAAATTGACTATGGTTACCCTTTAGCAAATCTTTTAAATATTTGATATAATAATAGGAGGTACATAGATTAAATACATAATGAAAAGGTGGTAAATTATGAGTTTACTTAATGAGATTCTTGATTATAATGAACAGTTTGTAGAAAAAGGTGAATATGTTAAGTATAGAACGGACAAGTTTCCTGAGAAACGTATGGTCATCATAAGCTGTATGGACACTCGGCTCGTTGAACTATTGCCAAAATCCTTGAATGTCAAAAATGGCGATGTCAAAATCCTGAAGACTGCCGGCGCAATCGTCTCCCACCCATTCGGAAGTGTGATGCGGAGTATCCTTGTTGCCATTTATGAGCTAAAGGCAGATGAAGTATTGGTCATACCTCACCATGACTGCGGAATGGCATCAGTCGATGCCGATTCTGTAATGGACAAGATGATCGAACGTGATATACCAAAGAGCACCATCGATACACTGGGAGCTGCAGGAATCGATATCCGCAATTGGCTTCGCGGATTTGATGATGTTTATGAAAGTTGTAAGAACAGCGTCGAAGTGATTAAAGGACATCCTTTGATCCCTAAAAATATTCCTGTGCATGGTCTAATCATTTCGCCTGATACAGGGAAGCTGGAATTGGTAGTAGATGGATATTCGCAAGAACAAAAATAATATATTCATCGAGGCTGTCGGGATCATTCCCGGCAGTTTTTTTTCGAATTTTTATCATTGCTATTTATTTTTATCCTTTTTTTTGTTAAAATCGCCAAGTGTAGTTTGTCACTAATACAAACGGGTGGGCGAGGGATAAATTTAATAAGGATACAACATGAAGAAATTAAACTTGGAAACGTTTTTTCATTTTTCCGACTATGGAACGAATGGAAAACGTGAAATCCTTGCTGGAGTGGTCGGCTATTTTACGATAGTCTATATTCTCATCGTGAATTCCCTGATTTTATCGGAAGCGGGCATACCGATTAATGGTGCAGTGATTGCCACGATTCTTTTATCTGCTTTAAGCTGTGTCATGATTGGACTTTGGGCGAATGTCCCAATCCTTCTCGTTCCAGGAATGGGCGTAAATGCCCTATTTGCTTATACCATGGTTCAAGGAATGGGTCTATCTTGGCAATCGGCTCTTGGTGCTGTGTTTATCTCCGGGGTAATTTTTGTAATCATCGCTTTTACAAAATACTCTAAGTTAATCAGTGATTCGATTCCAAGTTCGATAAAAGAAGCCATATCTGTCGGTCTTGGCTTATTCTTGATGCTAATCGGTCTTGAAAAGGGCGGGATAATCACAGGAGGTTCATCATCAATCGTCGCACTCGGAGATTTAAGCGATCCAGCGGTGTGTGCAACGGTGTTGACCTTTTTATTGGCAATCACGCTGTTCATCAAGAATGTCCCCGGTAATTTCATGATTACCATCCTGGCAGGCAGCCTCATTGCCTATTGGTTCGGGACGGTTCAACTATCGGATATCCATTTTTCAGGCATAGACACAGCTTCCTACGGCGATCTTTTCTTTTCATTATCGTTCCTGGAAGCAAACCGGATTGAATTCTGGATAAGTGTATTTGCGATGACGATGGTTCTTGTTTTTGAAAATATTGGTCTTGTACACGGGCATGTAGACAGTATCAACCGCCAGGATGCCTATAAAAAGTCGCTGCAGGCGACAAGTGTGTCCGTTCTATTATCAGGCTTATTCGGTTCGAGTCCTACCGTTGCAACAGTAGAAACGGCAGCTGGAATCGCATCAGGAGGCAGGACTGGTTTTACTTCAGTGGTGACAGGCGTGCTATTCATTCTATCACTGTTATTTATACCGGTGATTAAAGTAATCCCTGACAGCGCCATTGCCCCCATCTTGATTATCATTGGCATTTTGATGCTCGGAAACATAAAAAAGCTGAATTTCAGTGATTTAACCGAGAGCATACCTGCAATCATGATCATCACGATCATTCCTTTCACATACAGTATTGCCGATGGAATGGCATTCGGTTTCATCCTGTACCCTTTCTTGAAGCTTGTAACCGGAAAAGCAAAAGAAGTGTCAGCCCCGATGTATGTGAGTGCCGGAATGTTTATCGTCTATTTCATCATCGGTATGATCGGTTAATTATTCAAAAGAGCGGTTGGAATGAGTTAATTCTTATTCCAACCGCTCTTCTTATTTGTTTTTTCGTTGGAAAAAATGGATTTAATGTGATTTACGCGATGACACATCCATCTTGAAAATGCTATGATATAGAATATTAAAAAATGATAAATGAAAAGCAGCATATTAGAGGATGTGACAGGATGATTATTGAAGGTTTAAAAAGCCATGGTTCAGGAAATGATTTCTTAATCATTGATGAATTGACTACAACCCTGACGTTTACTGAAGAAGAGCGGAAAAATTTCGCGAAGGCCCTATGCAATAGGGAGAAGCTTGGAGCGGATGGTATTTTGTTCGTAATGAAAAGTGAACATGCCGATTGCCGGATGCGTGTCTTTAATGCGGATGGATCTGAAGCCTCGATGTGCGGCAACGGACTTCGCTGTGTTGCACGTTACGCGAACGACGTTCTAGGGCTAGATAAAATGATCGTGGAAACCATGAAGGCAGATCTACTCGTGGAAAAAACGGAAGATATTTATGAGGGCATTCCGACTTTCAAGGTAGAAATTTCACCAGTAAGTTTCAATGTGAAGGATCTCCCTCTTGTATTGGCTAAAGAACAGCTGCAAAACGAACCATTGCCGGAACTTCATGATACCCTGCTATTTTCGGCATTGGCGGTTCCTAATCCACATTTGATCACACTCGTCGATAGTGATGTTTTACAAAGTGATTTGCAGGAAGAACTTTCAACAAAGGTCAATCAACCAAATGAACTTTTCCCTGATGGTGTCAATGTCAGCTTTGTGAAAGAGCTGGAACCAGGGAGCATTTATGTGCGGACATTCGAACGGGGAGTAGGCTTCACGAATGCATGTGGAACGGCGATGTCGGCTTCAAGCCTTGTAACATGCTCTGTTGGTTTAAACGCGTTGGAAAGTGAAATATCTGTCTACAATAACGGCGGAAAAGTGAAATGTGTCGTCCATCATGATGAAGAAAGCCAAAAGTATTCAATTGATTTAATCGGGAACGCAACTTATGAATTCAAGGTATCGTTTGAAATAGATTTAGATCAGCCTGAAAAATTTGAAATGCTTGAAAAAGAGGATTTTGAATTGGAAACAAGCTTATATGCCAAGCTTCAGGATGAAGTGCAAAGTTATTTGAAAACAAAATTATAAAGAAATCTTCAAACTGCAGGCAAACTCGGAGAAAAGCGAGTTTGCCTGTAGTTTTCTTATTTGAAAAAGTTGCAGTTGATTTCAGAAATCGGTTCCCTTTCTGCCGAGTGTCTGCCAAGCCTCCTAGGCTCAAGCGCCTGTGGGGTCTCGGCTAGCCAGTTATTCGGCAGGAGTGTCGCAAATTTCTTCAATCCAGTGAGTTTTCATCTCATATAAAACAGTAAAAAATCATGCTGTGAAAGCCAGTCTTGTATTCTCTATATTAAATTGAGAAAGGGTTTCGGGATAAGACCATTTCGAATCCCATTAGGTCGGCAAACCCGAAGAAAAGCGAGTGCCCTACGTTCCAACGCTACATTTTACATTCCCTCAAGGTTGCCTAATTAATAAAGCGACTTCTGACTCTTTGGGTTTATTTCAGTTGTTGGTTTTTTTTTTGTTTTAGGAACGACAAAACTTCCAAAAAGGCTGGTCCATTATCGACAAGTCTGTAATCCACAAAAGCACATCCATCCCTTTTTATTCTGTTTGGGATGGTTTCAATCGTATAGTCCTTTAACTGGAGATTTTCGTCCACTTCTTTCCAAAACAAAGGAGTAGCCACACCTGCGAAAGAATTTCCCCGTGGGGAATAAGGCTGGATGATGGTTTTTCCTTCACTATGCTGCACAAAGTCCAAGTAAAGTCGATTGTGCCGATTTATTTTCATTCTTTCGGTTGTAAAATCATTTGGATTGGAACTTGTTAAGTAGTCACCGAGAAAGTCGGTGAATATGCGTGTCTCCTGATAAGTAAATCTGTCTTCAGGCAGTGGGATGTGAATTTGCAGTCCTTTATTACCTGAAGTTTTTACAAAAGCTTTAATCCTTAATGATTCCATCACTTTTTTAATTTCCTGTGCGGCCTTTATTGCAAAGGAGAAAAATTCGATTGATGGGGGATCCAAGTCCAAGACGATTTCGTCAGGTCTTGTTTTACCCGCTTTCTGAAATGGGGCATGGAATTCCAATGCAAGCTGATTACCAAACCAAAGAAGCGTTTCAATATCGTTACACAGCATGTATTCGATATCCTCATCCATGAACGTTTTAATAAAAGCCGGCGCATAATCAGGTTTGTTTTTCTGGAAAAATCTTTCTTTATCCAAAGTGCCATGAGGATAGCGGATCGTCGTAAGCAGTTTATCCTTCAAGAAGGGTAAGAAGAAAGCTGAAACCTCACGTAAATAATGAAGGTATTCAACTTTTACCACCTGTTTACCTTCAGTTATCCAAAGCGGTTTATCCCTGGAAGTTATTTGTACCGTATCTGGAAATGTGTATTGACCTAGCACAAATTTCTCCCAGGTACATTCATCGGGAGTCGTTTGTAAAAGCCATTGCGAAAACTGGGGCTCACGCAATTCATTTTCCTCGTATACGTGTAAGAATTGAACTTCTATGCAAATGGATGGATGGATATAAAAAAATTGTGCGTCTTCGTTTGATGCATTTTGCTTTATCAGTTGATGCAATATACTTTTATCTTGAGCACTCAGTCCATTTTTAACACTTCCGATTTTCGTTACGGCACCTTCCTTGAAAACTGCGAGGGAAACATAACCATTTTCTTTGTGCAATGCTGTAATGAAACAAGAAACGGTTTTCCAGTTTTTCACCTTAATCCAAGATGTAGTACGTTTTCCTTCTTGCCAAGTACCCCTAATTTCCTTGGCTACAACCCCTTCGCCATCTAATAGGGTGACCTTATTCAAGGCACTTTCCAAAACGTCAAAACTTTCTATTAATTGTATCAAAGCCTTATCGTTGGGATCAGGCGGAATAGGAAAGCCAAGTTTTGCCCCCATATTCAACATCAATTCTCTACGTTCTTCCATAGGTTTAGCTGCTAAGTCTTTTCCGTTGATGCGAAGCAGGTCAAACGCTATAAACCGGCATGGGGAAAAGCGGGATTTTTCGGATATTAGGGATTGTTTACCAAGGCGTCCTCGCCACTGTATTTGAAAAAAGTCCGCTTTCGCTTCATTGGTAAGCCAGACCAATTCTCCATCCAACTGAAGCGGGAGATATTCTTCCAGGTCCAGTTCTTTGATGTAAGCAATGATTTCTGGGAATTGTGGTGATAATTCCTTCTCGTTCCGACTTGAAATGCTTATGGTATCGGAGTTTATCGTTAAAATAGCCCTAAAGCCGTCATATTTGACTTCATAACGCCAATCCTTGGAGCTGGGGGCTTCGGGGTAATATGTTGGCAGCATCGGTTTCATTTTTGTATCACCTCCGCAAAAAATTGATTAACATTATTTTGCCAAAAAAACGAAGTGTTAGAGTTGGCAATTGTTTTTTCGGTTTTTTTTGAACAAAGGGGAATAATAAAATTGTTCTTCTCTTTAAAAATAAGTTATGAGGTGACGAATATGCATACGATGTGGAAGGGGAGCATATCATTCGGTTTGGTGAACATTCCGATCAAACTTCATGCTGCAACGGAGGATAAGGATATTTCTTTAAGGACGTTGCATAAGGAATGTCATTCACCGATTAAATACGAAAAAGTTTGTCCGGTATGCCAGAAAGAAGTGGGTAAGGATGATATAGTCCGCGCTTTTGAATATACAAAGGGAAAATTTGTTGTATTGGAAGACAATGAACTAGAGCAACTGAAAAAACAAAACGAAGAAAAAGCCGTGGAAATTGTGGATTTCGTTAAAATTGAAGAAATAGATCCCATTTATTTCAATCGGAGTTACTACATGTCCCCTAATGATGGAGGGATAAAAGCTTATTCCCTTTTGAGGCAGGCCCTCAAGGAATCGAATAAGGTAGGATTAGCAAAAATCATCATTCGCTCTAAAGAACAAATGGCGGTAATCCGAGTCGTTGATAATACCTTGGTGATGGAAACGATTCATTATCCGGATGAAGTCCGTTCCACAGCGGATGTTCCGAATATCCCCGCCAATGATACCATTGCAAAAAAAGAAATCGATACTGCCGTATTATTAATAGATCAATTAACGACCACTTTCGATCCGACAAAATACACCGATGACTATCGAACCGCTT
Organism: Peribacillus sp. Bi134; assembly: GCF_918698065.1. NCBI lineage: Bacteria > Bacillati > Bacillota > Bacilli > Caryophanales > Bacillaceae > Peribacillus > Peribacillus sp. Bi134. The sequence continues at coordinate 85,062 of NZ_CAKKLN010000001.1, forward strand.
TACTTGAATTGATTGAATCAAAGAAAACGGGACAGACGACGATTACAGCCAAAACAAAAGAACCAGTTTCCAACAATGTAACCGATTTAATGGAGGCATTACAGGCATCCATTGACCGTACGAAACATGATGAACCGGAAAAGAAAAAGACGACCCGAAAGAAAGCGGCACCAAAAAAAAAGAAACAAGCTTAAACAGGAAGCTGAGCGGAAGACATATGGTGTCGCTCGGCTTTTCTGCTTGTTTTAGCAAGGAATCAGGCCTCTTATAAGGGAATGAAAGTGACTTTACAGGGAGGTATTTGAATAGGGAATGAAAGTGAAAATAGGTAAGTGAATCACGATTTAAGGATTAGAATGGAACTAAAAGAAAATGATGGATGATAATGAAGGCAAAAAAATTCGCTCCCTAAAGAGCGACAATGAGGAATTCAATCGTGAAAATCAACATATAGGCGAACGGTTGTAGTTTTCGACTATATATTGTGTTCATATTCTACCATATTTAATTCTGAAATAGCAACAAAATTACTGAAACTAACCTATGAATTTTTCTGGAAATCAATGATATTTCGCCCATTTAACGGCTCATGTGGCTTTTTCACTTCATATATGTTTAAAAACTACTGAATATAATGGATTTTTAGTATAATTTATACATATAGAATGATATAAATTAAATATGAATGGAAGATGCAAAATGGAAAATGGAAAAATCAAATCACTACAGGCCGGAAAGCCGAAACATGAAAGTTTTTCGAATGTCGATATCTTTTCAGCCATGGATAAACAAGCACAGGATCATGTGAAAGTGACTAAATCAGGCATAATTGGTGATGGGGTAGGTAATGAAAAGTTCCATGGAGGTCCTGATCGGGCTTTGTGCTTTTACCCCTTTGAGCATTATTCATTATGGAATGAAAGATTCTCTAAAAAGCTGGATATCCCAGCATTCGGTGAAAATTTAACCGTAGCGGGGATGAGGGAAGAAACCATGTTTATCGGTGATATTTATCAAATAGGCGAAGTGATTGTTCAAATTAACCAGGGGAGGATACCTTGTTCGACCATTTCCCACTTCAATCAAGAACCTAAGTTTTTGGAACTCGTGCTGAAAACGAGTTTCACTGGTTATTTTGCAAGAGTACTTCAAGAAGGAACGATAAATAAACAAAACGAGATCGTACTAATAGATCGTTTGCAAGAAAAAATTTCAGTTCATTATGCAGCAGAGGTAATCCTTCATAAACGAGATGGGCTGGAAGGCGCCATGGCTTTACTTACTCTGGACCCATTAGCGGAAGACTGGAAACAAAGAATCTTGAAGAGGGTTCAGGCTGCAAAAGATTGAATCATTTTTGCAAAAGTGAAAAAAATGTCGATCAGGTATTGAAATTGACAGATTATTAATGTAAATTAAATATAATCTAATTTTGAAATCTTGTGAAAATTATATAAATGGATCTTATCGAGAGAGGTGGAGGGACTGGCCCGAAGAAACCTCAGCAACCAGCTTAGGCAAAGGTGCTAAATCCAGCAAGCAGAGCTTGATAGATGAGGAGAATGTTTCAAAAAACCTTCTTCTTTGAGAAGGTTTTTTTTCCTTTTCTCTCATACTCATAAAATACGACAAAAACAGGACTGTTTTTGAGAGAGGGTGTAATGATGAATTTTCGTAAAGAAGTGAAAGAAAGAATGCTGGTTGGGGAAGGGGCAATGGGGACCTTATTGTACTCAAATGGCATCGATCAATGTTATGAGGAATTAAACTGCACGAATCCGGATCAAATAGAGTCTATCCATCGTGCCTATCTGGAAGCTGGTGCAGATATCCTTCAATCGAATACATACGGAGCCAATTTCAACAAATTGAAACGGTATGGACTTGAAGATGAAGTAAGCAGAATCAATCGCCAGGGAGTCATTCTTGCTAAAAAAGCGGCAAAAGGAAAGGCTTATGTCTTCGGTACCATAGGGGCACAACGGAGTATCAGAAAATCGGATTTAAGCCTGGAAGAGATTAAACGGGGGTTTCGTGAACAGCTATACAGTCTGTTGATGGAAAACCCTGATGGGATTCTCTTGGAAACATTTTATGACCTGGAAGAGCTGGAAACCGTTCTGCAAATCGTAAAAAATGAAACTGGACTGCCGATCATCGCAAATGTCTCGATGCATGAACTGGGTAATCTCCAAAATGGAATCCATTTAAATGAAGCCTTTCAAAAACTCGAGCAATTGGGTGCCGATGTTGTTGGGGTGAATTGCCGTCTTGGTCCACATCATATGATCCGGGCATTGGAAGAAGTGAGTTTGCCAAAGCAAGCATCGATTGCCATATACCCTAATGCCAGCCTCCCTGATTATGTGGATGGAAGGCTCGTCTATAAAGCCGTGCCGGAATATTTCGGTTCAAGTGCCCTGGAACTTCGTGAGCAAGGTGCCGCTATCATAGGCGGGTGCTGTGGAACGACGCCACTGCATATTCAAGCTGTAAAGAATGCGATCGGAAGTTTTGCTCCCGTAAAAGAGAAAGTTACGAAATCCCGTGAAATAGAAATAATTGAAGTGAACGAAAGAGAATTGGAACTTCCACTGTACGAAAAGGCCAAGACGGAAAGGACGATCCTGGTTGAACTTGATCCACCTAAAAAGCTGGGAATAGAGAGCTTCATGACCGGTGCAGAGGTTTTGAAAAAAGCAGGGGTCGATTCCATTACACTAGCGGATAATTCACTTGCCTCACCAAGGATATCGAATGATGCTCTGGCTAACCTACTGAAGAACCAATTGAATATTAATCCGATGGTGCATATAACATGCCGTGATCGAAATTTGATTGGCCTGCAATCACATTTAATGGGTCTGCAGACGGTGGGGCTGAATGAATTATTGATCATCACCGGAGATCCTTCAAAAATAGGGGACTTCCCGGGTGCCACTTCGGTTTATGATTTATCTTCCTTCGACCTTATAAGCATGGTCAAACAATTTAATGAAGGTCTTTCCTATTCCGGTCAAAGTCTGGGGCAACGGGCAAATTTTAAAATTGCGGCAGCGTTTAATCCGAATGTGAAATATTTGGATAAAGCAGTACTGAGAATGGAAAAGAAGATTTCCTGTGGTGCTCAATCCTTTTTGACACAGCCAATTTATTCGGTGGAGCAAATCGAAGAAGTACATGAAGCTACAAAACATTTAGAAACCCCGATTTTCATCGGTATCATGCCTTTGACAAGCACCCGGAACGCAGAATTCATCCATAATGAGATCCCAGGCATCAAATTGCCTGATAACGTAAGAAGGGCAATGGCTTTAGCGGGGGATGACCCTGTAAAGTCAAGGATTGAAGGGGTTAATATCGCGCGGGAACTGGTGGACGCGGCAAGGGAAAAATTCAAGGGCATATATTTAATCACTCCGTTCCTTCGCTATGAAATGACGGCGGAACTTACGAAATATATTAGAAAAGTCGATAGTAAACAGACATCAGAGGTGGCAGTACATGAATAAAAAAGCGATTCAAGATCAGTTAAATTCCAAGATTCTCCTACTTGATGGGGCGATGGGAACCATGCTTCAAGCGGAGGATTTGACAGCAGATGATTTTGGCGGGGAACAATTCGAGGGCTGCAATGAATATTTAACACTGACGCAGCCGGAAATCATCCAATCCATTCATGAAAAATATTTAGCGGCGGGCGCAGATATCATTGAAACAAATACCTTTGGAGCGACCAGCATCGTTCTTGAGGAATACCAAATAAGCACGATCGCCTACAAGCTAAATAAAATTTCAGCTGAGCTTGCCGTTAAAGCTTGTGAAAAGTATTCCAATGAAGAATGGCCAAGGTATGTAGCTGGCTCGATGGGCCCCACTACAAAAACGCTTTCCGTAACGGGCGGAACGACTTTTGATATTTTAACCGATTCTTATGAAGAACAGGCACTGGGTCTCTTGGATGGCGGTGTAGACTTGCTGTTGGTGGAAACCTGTCAGGATATGCTTAATGTCAAGGCTGCCTTTTCTGGAATCAAAGCAGCATTCGCAAAAACAGGAAAAGATGTGCCTGTCATCATATCAGGAACAATCGAACCGATGGGCACGACACTTGCTGGCCAGTCCATAGAAGCTTTTTATTTATCGGTTGAACATATGAAGCCCGTAGCTGTCGGCCTTAATTGTGCAACAGGGCCGGAATTCATGATAGACCATATCAGGACACTTGCAGATATATCAAACAGCGCCATCAGCTGTTATCCGAATGCCGGGCTCCCTGATGAAGAGGGCCACTATCATGAGTCACCTACTTCCCTGGCAGAGAAAATGAAGCAATTTGCCGAAAAGGGATGGGTCAATATCATTGGCGGATGTTGTGGTACGACACCAGAGCATATTAAAGAACTTTCCAGGGTCCTCGAAGGCATGAAGCCCCGTACTATTACGGAAACTGCCCATGGTCATGCCGTATCAGGCATAGAGCCGCTCATTTATGATGATTCAATGCGTCCTTTATTCGTAGGTGAAAGGACGAATGTTATCGGTTCCCGAAAGTTCAAGGAGCTGATACGCGGCAAGCATTACGAGCCAGCAGCCGAAATTGCACGTAACCAGGTGAAAAAAGGCGCCCATGTCATTGATATTTGTCTTGCTGATCCTGATGGGGATGAGCTTGGCGATATGAAGGAATTTGTAGAAGAGGTCGTCAAAAAAGTGAAGGTCCCATTGGTCATCGATACTACGGATGAAGTTGTACTTGAACAAGCATTAAAACATTCACAAGGAAAATCGATCATTAATTCCATAAACCTTGAAGATGGTGAAGAGCGCTTTGAAAAAATAGTACCCTTAGTCCATCAATATGGTGCTGCCGTTGTCGTAGGAACCATTGATGAAATAGGGATGGCCGTCGATGCTGAACGGAAATTGGAAGTGGCAACACGGTCTGTGGATCTGCTCGTCAATAAGTACGGTCTAAACAAAAGTGACATCATCTTTGATCCGCTTGTATTTCCTGTAGGCACAGGAGATGAACAATATATAGGATCTGCTTTAGAGACGGTGAATGGAATAAAGGCGATTAAAGAAAAGTTTCCAGAATGCCTAACGATACTTGGCATTTCTAACGTTTCTTTCGGTCTGCCAGCGAGGGGAAGGGAAATATTAAATGCAGTTTTCCTTTACCATTGTACAAAAGCGGGACTCGATTATGCCATCGTGAATACAGAAAAACTTGAACGTTTCGCTCTGATTCCGGAAGAGGAAGTGAAACTGGCTGAGGCACTCCTGTTTGAGACTTCAACTGAAACTTTAGCGATTTTTACCGAATTTTATCGTGGAAAAAAAGCTGAGAAGAAGGATAATGGTGTGATCCTGCCATTGGACGAACGTCTAGGTAACTATATTATCGAAGGAACGAAAGAAGGATTAATTGATGATTTAAATGAAGCGATTGAGCGCGGTGATACCCCATTGGAAATCATTAATGGACCATTGATGGATGGCATGAGTGAAGTGGGTCGGTTGTTTAATGACAACCAACTTATTGTCGCAGAGGTGCTTCAGAGTGCTGAAGCGATGAAAGCGGCAGTATCTCACCTTGAACCACTTATGGAAAACTCTGAAGATAGCGCTAAGAAAGGGAAAATCCTTTTGGCGACTGTCAAGGGAGATGTGCATGATATCGGGAAAAACCTAGTGGATATCATCCTATCGAATAATGGCTATGAAGTCATTGATTTAGGGATCAAGGTCGCCCCGCAACAAATCATTGAAGAGGTTCGAAAACATGAGCCAACCATCATTGGCCTTTCTGGGTTACTTGTCAAATCTGCACAGCAAATGGTTTTAACCGCTCAGGATTTAAGGCAAGCGGGAATAGATACCCCAATATTAGTGGGTGGGGCAGCATTATCACGTAAATTCACCGATTTTAAAATATCACCTGAATATGAAGGACCGGTTTTATATTCCAAAGATGCGATGGATGGTTTGGCTGTAACGAATATTTTACATGACTCTGACAAAAAAGTGGTGTACTTGGAAGAGTTAGTCGAGAAACGAGAAAGGTCGAAAGCGAATGCCGCCATTGCCGCCACGCTGGAAAAACCTGTCCGTAAGCAGTCCACAGCTGCTCCTTTAAGCGATGTTCCTGTTCAAATACCGCGTGACATCAAACGTCACGTCCTGAAAAACTATCCATTGGATGTCATCCAGCCATATATAAATAGGCAAATGCTGATTGGTCATCATTTGGGGTTAAAAGGTAAAGTTTCCGAACTGCTTAAGCAAGGGAATGAAAAAGCAGTGCAGCTCAATGATCTCGTTGATGAATTGATTGAATTCCTTAAGACGGAACCGGATTATGGCTTGCATGCAGTTTATCAATTTTTCCCTGCTCAAAGCGAAGGAGATAGGCTATTGGTATACAACCCGGACAATCATCAAGAGGTTTTGGAAACTTTCGATTTCCCAAGGCAAGATACGAGTCCGCATCTTTGTTTAGCGGACTTCGCGAAACCGGTCTCCTCTGGGCAAATGGATTATGTTGGTTTCTTCCTGGTCACTGCCGGAAAAGGAATCAGAAAATGGGCAGAAAAACTTAAGCTTGAAGGTGATTTCTTGAAAAATCACGCCCTTCAATCACTTGCTCTCGAAACAGCAGAAGGGTTTGCGGAAAGAATTCATCAATTAATGCGTGATGATTTAGGCATAAGCGATCCGATTGAAATGTCCATGAAAGAGCGATTTGCCGCTAAGTACACCGGACAAAGGTTTTCTTTTGGTTATCCTGCTTGTCCTAATCTGGAAGACCAGGAGAAGCTATTCCGCCTGTTACAACCTCAAGATATTGGCGTGGAATTGACTGAAGGATGCATGATGGAACCAGAGGCTTCCGTTTCCGCCATTGTTTTTGCACATCCTGAAGCTCGTTACTTTAATGTCGATCGATAATTCATATTATAAGGCAGCGGTATTTTTTACCGCTGCCTTATTGCGCATGAATCCCCTATATTGGCACATCTTAATGGTCAAAAGGAAGGGGATGCAACACCTATGAAGAATAAGCTTAATTTATTTCTTTCCATGGCGGGTTCTTTCATTATTATTTTGTTCCTTATGGCTGTGCAAAACGTTCAAGTACATGCAATGGTACCTGAAGAGATGACACCGCTCCTAAAAAGTAAGGAAAATCAGAAAATCGCCTATTTGACTTTCGATGACGGACCATCTTTGAATACCATCAAGATATTGGATATTTTGGACCGCTATCATGTTAAAGCCACATTTTTCGTTAAAGGCAACGAAGAGCCATACGCAAAGGAATGCTATCAGGAAATGATTTCCCGCGGTCATTCGATTGCCCTACATTCATATACACATGATTATTCCATCATTTATCGATCGACTGAGGGTTTCTTTCAAGACTTGAATAGACTTGAAACCATGCTGCAAAAGGAGTATGGGTTAAAAAGCCGAATTGTGCGCCTTCCTGGCGGCTCGAATAATCGTCTGCGGCATCAGGCTGCCACTAAACCCATCATCAATGGAATCCTTCAACAACTAAAGGACAAAGGGTATATATACTTTGATTGGTCCATTGACTCGACAGATGGCTTCAGTCCGTCAATAAGTGAACGACAAATCATTACTGCTGTACAAAAAGGGACGAAAGATCAAAAGCATGTTAATATCTTATTGCATGATATCAATAGTATGAAAAATACAGTGAAAGCATTGCCTGATATAATTGAAATCCTAAAAAAAGAAGGGTATACCTTTGATACTATTGATGAGACAACCCCAAAAATGCAATTTAATTGATGAACACATTGTTTATCTATAGTAAATTAAGGTATAGGATATAGAGATTACATTGTGAAAGGATTTATCGTTTCTATGATGCCATCATTGTTTTTATCACATGGAACACCGCTATTAGCTTTGGAAAAGAATAGCTACACTTCTTTTTTGAAGGATTATATGCAAGCTATGAAGAAACCTGCTGCCATCGTTATTTTGTCAGCACATTGGGAAAATGAAGATCAAATGATTTCTGCAGTAGGGAAGCATGAAGTCATTTATGATTTTGCAGGATATCCTGAAGAAATATTTCAAATAACTTATCCTGCCAGGGGATGCCTTGAGCTTTCAGATCGAATTTTAACCTTATTGTCCAAGATAGGTGTATTGGGGGAACTTGATGAAAGGCGCCCCCTGGATCATGGAGCATGGGGGCTTTTGCATATCATGTATCCCGAAGCTGACATCCCGACCGTATCCATGTCCATCAGTCCTGCGCTGCCATTGGACAAGCAGTATGAAATTGGGAAAGCATTGAGAGAATTAAAGGAAAGTAATGTCCTAATCATAGGAAGCGGTGGAATTGTCCATAATTTCACCCAAATTCAGAAAGATATGCATGTTGCAGAAGGATGGGCAATCGAGTTTGAGAACTGGGTCGAAGAGAATATCATGAAATGGGATTTGCAATCTTTGTTCAATTATGAAAAAATCGCCCCTTACAGTACAGAGGCTGTGCCTTCCAAAGAGCATTTCATTCCATTGGTCATCGCAATGGGGTCAGGAGATGACAACAAAAAAGCTACTCTCCTGCACAGGAGCTTTCAATATGGCAATCTGAGTTTAACAGCTTGGAAGTTTGATTGAGGTGAAAGGGTTTTCAAACTAGTTAAATTTACCTGAAAAATAATCATTATACAAAAATACAAAATTCTTTTTTTAGCGAAAAAAAGACTTAAATGAGCAAAAAAGACAATTAAAAGCGATTTTTGACGAATTAAACAGAAATATAGTTTAAAAAAGGTTGCATAAAGTGGTTTAACCTTTGGATATTTCGACAAAAACATGTTAATATAACATCTGAAAACGTTTTATCCTTTAAAATTTTATTATTCAATAACCAAAGTTATTTAGTATATATCTTATATATATCATATATTTGGGGAAAATTTAGAAGAAAGAAATTTGGGGATGGATAAAACGAAATGAAAAAAATTATGAGAAAAATTTGGGGGTTTACAAAATGACCATCAATGATTCTAAGGTATACGACCAATGGAAAACTTTTTCGGGTCCAAACCTTGGGTATGTCATGGAGCAATACGATTTATTTCTAGCCAACCCGGAAGAAGTGGATCCGGAACTGAAAAACTTTTTTGAAGTATCTGGTCCTCCTTCGTTCGATGTATCGGCAGAAACAACGACTGGAAGTGCACTAACTGTACAAACTGGAGAAGTTCTTCCAATGAAGAAAATTATGTCTGCAGTTAATTTAGCTGAAAATATCCGTGCATACGGACATCTTGCTGCAAATATTTATCCTTTAAAAGAAGAAGCTCTGGACACTGAACAAATTCACTTTGAAAAATATGGCTTGACTGCAGATGATTTAAGGAAAATACCGGCTGACTTAATTTGTCCGGAATCACCTGAAGACGTGAAAGACGGATACGAAGCCGTACAATACCTAAAACAACTCTATACAAAAACGATAGCCTTTGAATTTCATCATGTTAATGACTTGGATGAAAAGCAATGGCTTACTGATATGGTCGAATCCGGAAACATGTTCCCGGAAGTGGGAAAAGAGAAAAGAGAACTATTACTTAAACGATTGAATGAAGTAGAAGGCTTCGAGAAATTCCTTCACCGCACATATGTAGGGCAAAAACGTTTCTCTATTGAAGGACTGGATGCTTTGGTTCCGATCTTAGATGAAATGATTTCACAAACTGTTCAAAACGGAACGGGGAATGTGAATATTGCCATGGCTCACCGTGGACGTTTGAATGTGCTTGCACATGTATTAGGAAAGCCATATGAGGTCATTTTCTCTGAATTCCAACATTCACCTAATAAAGATTTGGTTCCTTCCGAAGGTTCAACAGGCATTAACAATGGATGGACCGGTGATGTTAAATACCATTTAGGTCTGGATAAACAGATTACTAAAGCTAATATACAAAAAGCAAGGATTACACTTGCCAATAACCCAAGTCACTTGGAAGTGGTCGGTCCAATCGTGGAAGGGTATTCTCGTGCGGCTCAAGAAGACCGTTCAGAAAAAGGATTCCCTGTTCAGGACATTTCCAAATCCCTTGCAATCCTGATTCATGGTGATGCAGCATTCCCAGGTGAAGGAATTGTACCTGAAACGTTTAACTTAAGCCGTTTACGCGGTTATCAAGTTGGCGGCGCCATCCATATCATTGCCAATAACATGATCGGTTTTACAACGGAAAGTGAAGATTCACGTTCAACTTTATATGCTAGTGATTTGGCAAAAGGCTTTGAAGTGCCGATCGTGCATGTGAATGCAGATGATCCAGAAGCATGTATGGCCGCTGTGAACCTTGCTAACCTATATCGTGAAAAATACAACAAGGATTTCTTGATCGACCTGATCGGTTACAGACGTTTCGGCCATAACGAAATGGATGAGCCATTGGTGACTCAACCTGAAATGTATGCATTAATTCATAAGCACCCAACCGTTAAAGAGCTTTATGGGAAAAAACTTATTGAAACTGGCGAGTTCTCTGAAGCCGAAGTTAAAGCGATTGCTGAGCAAGTGGATACAAGGCTTGCAGATGCATATGCGAAAATTTCCGGAAATAAACCGGAAGCTTCTAAAGAGTGTAATCCTCCTGGGATTATTGAAAAAGGACTTCCAGCGATTGAAACGGCAGTTCCGAAACAAGAACTTGTTACAATTAACGAAGAACTTGTTAAGTGGCCGGAAGGATTCACTCCTAATAAAAAATTAGGAAAGATTTTATCACGTCGCTTGGATTCCTTTGGTGCTGACGGAAAAATTGATTGGGCTCATGCCGAGACATTGGCATTTGCATCCATATTGAGTGACGGCACACCAATTCGTTTGACAGGACAAGATTCAGAGCGTGGAACATTCGCACAACGTAACATCATGTTACATGATAGTGCTAATGGCAAAACATATTCACCACTTCACACACTTGAAACTGCCAAAGCATCATTCGCTGTTCATAACAGCCCGCTTACTGAAACGGCAGTTCTGGCTTATGAATATGGTTATAATGTATTTGCACCTGAGACACTTGTATTATGGGAAGGGCAATTCGGTGACTTCGCTAATACAGCACAAGTGATCTTTGACCAATTCATCGCGGCTGGCCGTGCAAAATGGGGTCAAAAATCAGGTCTTGTCATGCTGCTTCCACACGGTTATGAAGGACAAGGGCCAGAGCACTCAAGTGCACGACTGGAACGCTTCCTTCAGTTAGCAGCTGAAAACAACTGGACAGTTGCCAACTTAAGTTCGGCAGCTCAATACTTCCATATCCTTAGAAGACAAGCTAAGATTTTGGATCAAGAGCAAGTACGTCCGCTTGTCATCATGACACCGAAGAGTATGCTTCGTAATCAAGTGATGGCTTCAACAGCAGAAGAATTCAGTGAAGGCGCATTTGAATCCTTCGTAGAAACCAAAGCTTTGGGCAAAAAACCTAAATCGGTTGAACGCATTGTTTTTGCATCAGGTAAATTGGCGGTTGAACTTCGTGAAAAAGCGGCAACTGAAAAAAATACGGATTGGTTGCAAATCATCAGTATCGAAGAAATTTATCCATTCCCATTCACTGGAGTTCAAGAAGCCCTGAAAAAATATACAAATCTTAAAGAAATCTTCTGGGCTCAAGAAGAACCTAAAAACATGGGTGCTTGGACATTTGTTGAACCTCGCCTAAATGCAGCGGCTCCTGGCAATCTTTCAGTAACATATATAGGAAGGAAGCGCAGATCAAGCCCGGCTGAGGGAGATCCACTTGTCCATAAAAATGAACAACAACGGATTATGACTCAAGCAATTACACGCAATAATGAGGGGGAGAAATAAAATGGCTGAAGTAAAAGTACCTGAATTAGCAGAATCAATTTCTGAAGGATCTATTGCGCAATGGTTAAAACAACCCGGTGATCACGTTGAAAAAGGAGAATATGTCCTTGAACTTGAAACGGATAAAGTGAACGTGGAAATCATTTCAGATTATACGGGTACACTTTCGGAACATTTAGCAGAAGAAGGCGATACTGTCCAAGTCGGACAGGCTATCGCCATCGTTGATGAAAATGGATCAGCTGCAGCAGCTCCAAAAGCGGAAGCTCCTAAGGTTGAAGAAGCTAAAGCAGAACCAGCTAAGGCTGAACAAGCGGCTCCTGCTAAAGAGGCTCCTAAAGCAGAAGCGAAAGAAGCATCATCCACTCAACAAGTTATTGCTTCACCAGCTGCAAGGAAATTGGCTCGTGAAAAAGGAATTGACTTGACTCAAGTGCCTGTAGCCGACCCACTAGGTCGTGTACGTGTACAAGACGTAGAAGCAGCAAGTAATGCTCCTGCAGCACCTACAGCACCTGCGGCAGCTCCAAAACAAGCTCCTGCAGCTAAACAAGCAGCCGCTCCTGTTGAAGTGAATGATGACCGCATTGAAGTGGTTAAGATGACACGCCGTCGTCAAACCATTGCCAAACGTCTAGTTCAAGTACAATCCGAAGCAGCCATGCTTACTACTTTTAACGAAGTCGATCTTTCTGCAGTCATGGAATTGCGTAACCGCCATAAGGATTCTTTCGTGAAAACAAATGACGTTAAACTTGGTTTCATGTCATTCTTCACTAAAGCGGTCATTGGCGCATTGAAAAAATATCCGCTATTGAATGCTGAAATCCAAGGCGACCATATCCTGAAAAAGAACTTTTATGATATCGGTGTAGCTGTATCCACTGATGAAGGTCTTGTTGTTCCGGTAGTAAGGGATGCTGACCGCAAAAGCTTTGCTGAAATCGAGAAGAACATTTCCGATTTAGCTGTTAAAGCGCGTAACAACAAACTGGGACTTTCCGATTTATCAGGTGGTACTTTTACCATCACAAATGGAGGGACTTTCGGTTCCCTATTATCAACACCAATCTTGAATGCCCCTCAAGTTGGGATCTTGGGCATGCATACAATCAAGACTCGTCCAATCGCTGTTGGAGATCAAATCGAAAACAGACCAATGATGTACCTTGCATTATCTTATGATCACCGTATCGTAGACGGAAAAGAAGCTGTTGGTTTCTTAGTGGCTATCAAAGATATGCTGGAAGATCCAGAACAACTTTTACTTCAAGGCTAATAAAATAATAAGAAACCCCCCTGTCATCATGACATGGGGGTTTTTTGTTTGAAGAACTGAAAGGATATTTTCATAGAAAAAGAGATAATGGGGTTCAAGAAAGATTATCTCAATTGAATTTGAATGTTTTTGGAGGTATTTTTGAATGAATTTGAGTATTTTTAAACGTTTGTGATTGATTATTCCTTCGTTTTCATATATGATGATGATATTAAAGTGAGGTGGGCGAATTGTTGACAACTGAAAGGCACCAGTTCATCTTATCGATCCTTAAAGAACATGGAACGGTAAAGCTGCAGGAGCTTGTAGATCAGCTACAAGCCTCGGAGTCGACCATTCGGAGAGATTTAGTGCAACTCGAAGAAATGAAGCTCTTGAAGCGCGTGCATGGCGGGGCCTCTTTACTTCAAAGAAAAGGCCTTGAACCAACAACTATGGAAAAGCAAAACAAAGCAAGAGCTGAAAAACAACTTATAGCAAAGCTGGCGGCCTCATTCATAGAGAAAAATGATTGTATATATCTTGATGCAGGCACGACAACTGCGGAAATGATTCCTTATTTAAAGGATAAAAATATAACGGTGCTGACAAATGGTCTTATGCATATTCCAAAACTCATCGAATTGGAAATCAAAACAGTGTTAGTTGGCGGAACGATTAAATTTTCGACAAATGCGGTTATAGGAAGTAATGCTGTACAGTTTTTGAATGAATACCGTTTTGATAAATGTTTCTTGGGAATGAACGGCATCCATCAAGATCTGGGTTTAACAACACCCGACCCGGAAGAAGCCCTACTGAAGAAGATGGCGTTACGCCTCTCTAACGAAACTTATGTGCTTGCTGACAGTTCAAAACTGAATGAAGCTACTTTCGCTAAGGTGGCAGATGTAAGCGATGCCATAATCCTTACTGACAGCAATGATGAAGAGGCTGTTGCTCAACTTGATAAAAATCCAAAGGTAAAGGTCGTGACCATTTAATGATTTATACAGTGACACTCAACCCATCCATCGATTACCTTGTCGAGGTGGAAAGTTTTCAAATGGGCAAGGTGAATCGAACCAGTTATGATGCAAAATTCCCTGGAGGGAAAGGGATCAATGTTTCCCGAGTGCTTAAAAGGCTGGGCAATAGTACGACAGCTTTAGGATTCATCGGTGGACAAACAGGTGAATTTGTAAAAAGGTTCTTAAGACAGGAAGAGATTTTCACGGACTTTACAGAGATAGCTGGAGATACAAGAATAAACATCAAATTGAAGACAGGGCTGGAGACCGAAATTAATAGCCAAGGGCCAGTCATTTCAAAAGGGAATTATCAACAATTATTTAGTCAAATTGAACAGTTGAATAATAATGATATCCTCATTTTGTCAGGAAGCATCCCTCCAAGCGTTCCATCGGATGTATACGAAGCCATGGCAAGGTCATGTTCCGATAACGGCATTAAAGTGGTGGTGGATACGAGTGGCAAGGGATTACTGAATGTCCTTCCACACCGGCCATTTTTAATAAAGCCGAATCACCATGAACTGGGTGAGCTTTTTTCCACAGAAATAAGGACGGTTGATGATGCTAGAGAATATGGCACTAAATTGGTTGAAGCAGGAGCACAAAATGTTATTGTTTCAATGGCGGGACAGGGGGCCGTGCTTTGCACCGGTGGAGAGTCATATTCCGCAAATGTTCCAAAAGGGAACGTCATCAACTCAGTGGGTGCCGGTGATTCCATGGTCGCAGGTTTCATCGGGACATATGAAAGGACAGGGGATATTTTATCCGCTTTCCGCTTCAGTCTTGCTGCAGGAAGTGCTACAGCCTTTTCATCCGATCTCGGTACACTGGATAAAATTGAAGAGTTATTACCGCAAATTGCCATCAATCAACTAACAGGAGGCTGACTCTATGAAAATTACAGACTTGTTAAAATTGGATACAATCATAATAGATTTGCAAAGTGTTACAAAGCAAGCAGTCATTGATGAACTATCAGGAAAGTTGGCCGAGGCAGAAAGGTTAAACGATGTGGAGGGTTTCAAAGCTGCCATCTTAAAACGTGAAGAGCAAAGCACAACAGGGATTGGTGAGGGGATAGCCATACCGCACGCAAAAACAACTGCTGTAAGGGTACCAGCCATCTGTTTCGGCAAATCGGTCAGTGGTGTGGATTATGAATCGCTTGATGGGCAGCCAGCTCATTTGTTCTTTATGATTGCAGCAAGTGAAGGAGCGAATGCAGATCACTTGGAGACCCTTTCCCGGCTTTCTTCGTTACTGATGGATGATAAATTCAGAGCCCGCTTGATTTCTGCTTCTTCCGGTGAGGAAGTGTTGGAGATAATCAATCAAAAAGAAATGGAGGCTTATGAAGAAGAAAGGGAAGAGGAGCAATCAAGTAATGATGCCAGTGGTAACGATAAAGGAGGTAAAATCCTTGCCGTTACAGCATGTCCAACAGGAATTGCCCATACTTATATGGCTGCTGATGCGTTAAAGGCCAAAGCGAAGGAAATGGGAATCGATTTCAAAGTGGAAACAAATGGTTCCACAGGAATCAAAAATGGTTTAACCGCCGCCGAGATTGATGAGGCGGATGCAATTATCGTCGCAGCGGATAAGCAGGTGGAAATGGATCGTTTTAATGGAAAACATGTCATTATTGTGCCTGTTGCCCATGGAATCCGGAAGACCGAGGAGCTGTTAACCAGAGCCGTGAATCAGGATGCACCTGTTTACAAAGGAACTGGAAATGATAAAACTGATGAAGGTGATTCAGCTAAAGGAGGATTGGGGATCTACAAGCACTTAATGAATGGCGTAAGTAATATGCTTCCATTTGTCGTCGGGGGCGGAATCCTGATTGCGCTTTCTTTCTTTTTCGGGATAGAGGCAGCCGATCCGGCAAATCCGGAGTATAATCCGATTGCCAAAGCATTAAGTGATATTGGCGGTGGAAATGGTGCTTTCTTCTTGCTTATCCCTGTCCTGGCTGGATTCATTGCTTCAAGTATTGCCGACCGTCCAGGTTTTGCTCCTGGTATGGTAGGGGGATTATTGGCAGCACAGGCCAATGCCGGTTTTCTTGGCGGACTGATCGCCGGTTTCCTTGCAGGTTATGTCGTCTTACTTTTAAGAAAATTGTTTTCCAAGTTACCGCAAACACTCGATGGCATTAAACCGGTTTTACTCTATCCTGTTTTCGGAATGTTAATTACAGGGTTTATCATGATATTTCTTATAAATGAACCAGTAACAGCAATTAACACGGGCCTGACCAATTGGCTTCAGGGATTATCCGGAACGAACGCAATATTCCTGGGCCTGATTCTTGGGGGAATGATGGCTGTGGATATGGGCGGACCTTTAAATAAAGCAGCATTCACCTTTGGGATTGCAGCCATTGAGGCATCAAGTTTCGGACCGCATGCTGCAGTAATGGCTGGCGGAATGGTTCCTCCCCTGGGAATCGCATTTGCAACTACATTCTTTAAAAGTAAATTCAGTGAAATGGAAAAGAAGTCCGGGTTCACTAATTACTTCATGGGTGCTTCATTCATCACAGAGGGTGCCATTCCTTTTGCGGCGGCGGATCCATTGCGCGTTATCGTCAGCAGTGTTGTTGGGGCAGCGACGGCAGGGGCCCTGTCAATGGCTTTTGGTGTAACTTTGCCAGCGCCTCATGGGGGAATATTTGTCATCCCTCTAGTCAACCATCCTTTCCGCTATTTGCTGGCTATATTAATAGGAGCCCTTATTACCGCTTTAATATTGGGATTCTGGAAAAAGAAACGGATATAAAAAAACTGAAAGAAAGAGGGTCCAAGTACATTGGATCCGCATTCAGTTTGTAGACAAAAAGGTTTCGGAATGGTATCATTCCGGAACCTTTTTTAATTTTATTGGATGGAAGCAGTTATTAATAGAGGATCTAAGTGACTATCATGCGTATTTTCTACTGCCGCATGAAAACGAATAGGCAAACTGTTTTGTTCTCTTGCACATAGTAGCTACTCTCAGGATCAGTTGAACTTTCTTTAATCTCCCTGTCTTCTTTCTTGATAATCTTATCTGGTGGAAAGGACTTCTTTACACTGTTTTTACGATCTTGATTTATTTCTTCTTGAATGTGTCCTTGATGGCACGTGCTTCCTTAGGATAGATGTTTCACTATACCTAAAAAATAAAACCAACCTTTTATATGGCTGTGATAATTTTTCGGATTCTGGATGTGGTAGAGTCCTTTAACACGTTCTGTTCCATCTGATTTAAAACGGCAAGGATCCAATCCTTTGCTTTTTACATACGAAGAAAAAGCCATTCAAGCATCTAGCAAGCGTATTGTCCGATGTCAATTTAGTGCCGGTCGAGCTTTGGCTAATTGGGGTTACACAATATTGAAGTGATAATTTATCTATAAGAAAAATCATTGTAGATAGCTGTTTATTACCGATTAACGAAACTTTTCAGTCATTAAGAACGTACCATTAATAATGGCGACCTAAAAACTGGGAGGTAGTAAGTATGGACTTGACCCAAAAACAACGAAACTTGTTGCTATCATTAACCACTGATTTGCAGACACCGATTCAAATTTCTGGCCGTCTTCCGAAAGAATGGGGAACTCTATCCTGTATAAATCAGACTCTTAAAGAGTTAGTCCGTGAAGGGTGGGTGCAAGCTAATCCAGTAATGTTCGGTCTATTCCGATTAACCACGGAAGGCATGAGCATAAAGGAGTTAGAATTGGGTGAGAACTAATGCTATATCGGCAACTTACACAAGAGGATAAATTCATTTTATTCGATTAGCTGTTATTTCAATCGTAAATTAACAATGAAAATTAACATAGCCTAAAACAAAAAAACTGAAGACAAACTCGATTTTCGTTGAGTTTGTCTTCAGTCTGAAAGCGAATCCAATTACATCGGGTCCGCTTTTCTTATATCCAATCCAAAACTTCAATCCTGTTGCCGAAAGGGTGATACAAAAATGCGGTTCGCTTCAGGAAACCTTGCGTCACTTTAAAAGATATATGATTAATTATTAAATGTGGCTAGAAGCCTATAGCCTATCTTATTTTCAACTACAAGAGCCGGATGAGATTTTTCGCACAGTCCTCAATTGGTCGATCCGGATTCAAACCATTCTCACCTCCCTCATTCCTTATAGATCCAATATTAAAACAAAATAATTATTATAAGGTTTGCTAATCTTAATATCGACTGGTTTTTTAAAGCATGAATGTTATGTTTATGGGTAAAGGAGTATTAAATTGACAAAAGGGAGTGAACGTACATGCTGAAGAAAAATACCTTAAAAACGACGAAAAGGGATGATATGATTGATGTAACGACAGAAGTACAGGCCTTCATTAATGAAAATGGGGTTCAAGAGGGGATAGCTCTTATATATTGTCCACATACGACAGCAGGAATCACGATTAATGAAAATGCTGATCCCGATGTCAAAAAGGATATGCTAAGAAGATTTGATGAGCAATACCCATGGAATCATACATTGGATTTACATATGGAAGGAAACACGGCTGCCCATTTGAAATCAAGTACGGTTGGTTCTTCACAGCAGGTGATTATCCATAAAGGGAGCTTAATCCTTGGTACATGGCAGGGTGTATATTTTTGTGAATTCGATGGTCCCAGAGAAAGGCAATATTTTATAAAATTATGTGTCGACCGGTAAAATGGAAGGTATGTCAAGGATGAAGTGGGAGGAAGCGGATTGGACGATGTTTGGATTGAAGGAAGCAAAGTAATATTGAGGAATGTTAAACAAGCCGATTTAAAACGTTTATGGAGCCTGAAATATGGAGAAGCCGATCCAGAATGGAAAAAGTGGGATGCACCTTATTATCCTCTAGAACTCATTGATTTCCAAACGTATATCGAAAAAGAACTGAAGCATAAAACCTATGATGAGAAAATGGGGGCTTACTCCGAGTTATTAATGGAAAAAAACGATCAAATAATAGGCTCTGTTGTATATTACTGGGAACATGAACCTTCACGCTGGCTTGAAATCGGAATTACGATTTTTGAGCCCGAGTATTGGAACGGCGGTTACGGAACAGAAGCGTTAATGTTATACATAGGTTATTTATTCGAAAAAATGGAGATTGAGCGGGTTGGTCTGACGACCTGGTCAGGTAATGAACGTATGATCGCAGTTGGAGAAAAGGTGGGCATGCAAGTAGAGGGAAGGATGAGAAAATGCCGTTATCATGATGGTTATTATTACGATTCAATCAGAATGGGAATGCTAAGGGAAGAATGGAAATCATTAAAATTTCGAAGTTAATAGACCCGTGAAAATTTTTCCTTCATTTCCTTGGAAAAAATTTAGCACTGTTTTCTCCCATATGGTCTGTTATCCTAGGAAGATGCTTAACGAGGAGGTTACAGGATGAAATTATCAGTTATAATAACTGTGATAATGACTCTAAGTGTCATCATACTTGGGATAGCTTTTCCTAAGGGAACGACCAGTAAAGCTTCGGATGGATCAACCAAACATGTCATTAAACAAGGTGAATCGATATGGGATATTGCGAAGCAGCACGGTGTTCCAATCGGTAAGTTGAAAGAAGTCAATAATAATGTAAATAATGTTGCCGAGCCCGGTAAAACATTGATTATTCCACATGTAATGAATGAAAAAGATAAAGAATTATTAGCAAGGCTTGTGCATGCAGAAGCTAAAGGGGAGCCATACAGAGGTAAGGTCGAGGTGGCAGGAGTTGTTTTGAATCGCCTTGATAGCGATGAATTTCCTGATACGGTACGGGAAGTCATCTATCAAAAAAACCAATTCTCGCCTGTTGGTGATGGCAGTATAAATAAACCAGCAGGAGATGACGCCAAGAAAGCTGTCAATGAAGCATTGGCGATTCATGGCTATACAAATGATGCATTGTATTTTTGGAATCCTAGCATTTCGGACAGCGAATGGATGAAACAATTAGATGTAATCAAAATAATCGGCGGTCACCATTTTGCCATATAAACTGCATCTCAAGAACCGGCTTTCCAAATGGGAGGCCGGTTTTTAATTTAGAATCCTTCCGTTAAACGATGTCAGCCCACATCTCGCGGGGATTCAGCTCATAAATGCTGTTTTCACGGTACATGATGCTTCCGATAATGAGTTCACGCCTTATCGTTGCATAATCATCATGGAATGACTGTATGAATTCATTCAGTTCTTTTTCTGGATACTTACGTCCCTTTTCCAGAAGGCTGCCAATATGATGAAGGATAATCATTTTCTTTTTCCTTTGTGCCGGTATTGTTTTTAGTCGGCCATCTGGCGTATAGAAGTTTTCAAGGATCTTTTTGTGTTCTAAATTCAGCTTTTGATTATCCATATTATTAGAGTCCCCCTTATTTGAAACCATTTTAGGTAATGCTGACGAATAATGCTTCAGTACATCTTCATTCAAAAAATAATATACCGTATTTTTTTCCCTGTGATCCTTCACTAAATTAATGTCCTTCAATTTCGTTAAATGGTGTGATATGGTCGGGGCCGTCAATTTCAATATTCCCGCAAGTGCCTGTCCGTGTTTCGGGCCATTTGCAAGGATGGATATAATCCTAATCCTGGTTACATCACCAATCGTTTTGTGGAAAGCGACCAATTTTTCTAATTGCACTTTTATCTCCCTTTTCTAATTAGATTATCATCTAATTAGATGATAATCTAATTAGTGGGTATTAATCAAGTTAATATTCACTTTTCTATATTGCTTGGAAGAACTGGTGTATACTTTAGGTGAATACAAAAAAATTAAGCCGGAATTAAGGAGCTGTAACATGGCTAATACACATGTTTATACAAAAAAAGAAGAAGTGGTCAATGCGATAACCCACGGTATCGGCGTTTTGTTAAGTATTGCCGCACTTGTGTTTTTGATCATATTCTCAGCCCAAACAGGATCGCCTTGGCATGTAGTCATTTCAGTCATTTATGGTGTTTCCATGCTTCTTTTATATGTTTCTTCCACTTTAGTGCATAGTTTTCCAGAGGGCAAAACGAAGGATATATTTGAAATCTTTGATCATTCAGCCATATATATATTCATTGCCGGGACATACACGCCCATCATGCTTCTTGTGATCCAAGGGTCACTCGGCTGGACACTGCTAGGTATAATTTGGGGAGTTGCAATCATTGGCGTCGTCTTCAAAGCTTTCTATGTGAAAAGATTCCTCTTCCTTTCGACGATTCTCTATATTGCAATGGGGTGGATGATCGTTATCGTTTGGGGACCACTTACAGCAACGATGCCTTCAGCTGGTATCCAGTTATTGATTGCAGGGGGATTGCTTTATACGTTTGGAGCCATCTTTTATGTTTGGCGCGGTTTTCCGTTTCATCATGCGGTTTGGCATGTATTCGTGCTTGGGGGGTCTGTCACACACTTTTTTGCGGTATTGTTTTATATCCTTCCACTATGATAACTTCGTTGATATGATGTATCTGAGAGATTCTTGAGGTTTTAAATGCCCCCTATTAGGAAATAAATAACGTATACAAACTAAAGGAGGAAAAAACTAATGAGAAGATCAATCAAAATATTATCGGTCCCGTTTGCGGCTATGCTTGTTTTGGCTGGATGCGGCGAAGAAAACGATGAAGTGAAAAACCCGCCAGTTCAGGAAAATGAAAATCAAGCGGAAAATAACCCTGAAACAGGAACGGATAATAATGAAAAACTGCCTTTCACTTATAAGGATTTTCAATTAGAAGTGGATTATACAGGCAATGATAACGAATACGAAGCTGAATATGATACCATGGGAGCCCAAACAGAAGCTTCAATCGAGGACAAACTTAACAAACATGAAGTTCACGGTGATGAAGCAATGAAAGAATTGACCCCGATTTTAGAAAAATTGACATTCACCAAAGATTCATCAGATGAGGAAGTCATTCAAGAAGTGACAAAAGCTTTTAATTTGAAAGATGACTATCAAGAATTCGATCTAGAGGTCGTTTTCGAAGATGGTACGAAAAAAGAATATAAAGTGAATAATAAGTAACCAAATCCGTTACTATATTCTTCCTTATGTAATAAAATGGTAGCATGTTCATTTTGTCCTCAATAGTTGTCAAATTACTGTTACTATAGTAAAATGATTACGGTTAGCAAAGGGGATAATATACATTTGCTATTCATATTCGGACTTATGGGGATAGGACCGCAATAAATACTTGTAAAAAAGATTCTTTTAAAGAGTCTTTTTTTTATGCAGAGTTCCGGAATTTGAATATAAATGAAAGAGAGGGTACCACTAGCGGTACCCTCTCTTTCATTTACCCATCATTGGGAAAGTGGTGCATTTTTTTTTGGCAGCATATTAGCCGACGCTAACCTTGAGCGGATTGTAATGCCAAGCCAAGATGCAAGGAATGCCTTTAAAACGCCTACGATAATAAATGGAGCAAAACCGCTGGCAAATGCCACTGGCCAAGATAATGAACTCATATATTTTAACCAAACCGTACCGATGACCAAAGTAACTATCATCCCGATTGTATTTGCAAGGAAAGCCATCGCAACTGAGAAACGCGTTTTTTCCAATATCAAACCCGTTATATACACTGTCGGGATATAGGATAATAAATAACCGCCAGTAGGACCGAATATTTTAGCAAGCCCTCCTGACATTTCAGCGAATACAGGAACACCCGCTGCTCCAATGAACAAATATAATAAAACGGAAGAGGTTCCATAACGTGAACCGAGTATCGTAGCTGCCAATCCAACAGCTAAAGTCTGTCCTGTAATCGGTACTATGGGCAGTGGAATTGTAATTTGGGCAAGTATTCCTATAAGTGCTGCAAATAAAGCTGTAACCATCATCATTCTTAACTTCTCATGACGTTCCTTCATCGTGCTTCCCCCTAATGTAAACCTAGTTGTGTAACGAGTTAACATATAAAGAATTTTAATATGTTAAGTAAACACTGTCAATGGTATTATGAATTTTATTTCAATAATGGTCTTTTAAAATAAATGAAACTTTTTGAAGGCGTCATTCGTATGAATGGTAAGCAAAGTAATTGGAGGGGATTATAACCAGATATTATCATTGTTGGTAAAACGCTTATCCCAGGTCCTTAAAGTAGTAAGCGGCATGGAAAAATCGAAACTAAAGGATGAAAAAGATGGAGTTATTTGGGGTTCCGTTAGAAACAGTCTATTTATATGGATTAATTATATTCGGGGGGCTAACATTCTTATTTATTTTGTTTAATGATATATTTTCCGGCCTTGAATTACCGGATATATTTAATCCAACTCTCATTTTTAGCTTTTTCACCGTGTTTTTTGCGAGTGGGTTTTTGTTTGAATCGCTTTCAGGACTTAATGCTGGATTGAGTGCCGGCATTTCCCTGATCATTTCATTAATTATCGTCACTTTACTGAATGTATTTGTTTTGATTCCCATCTCATCAGCGGAAGAAAGTTTGACATTTCATGATAATGACCTGAGAGGGAGGGTCGGCAGGGTTCTGACATCAATCCCGGTTGACGGGTTTGGGGAAGTCCTGATTGAAAGCATCAGCGGAAGCATCGCGAAAACTGCGGCAAGTTATAAGAATGAAGGTATTGTTTCGGATTCAAAGGTCTTGATCATCGAAGTTAAAAATGGGGTTGTCTATGTTATGCCCCACCAGGATTAAAAAAAGGGTAGGAGGTAAGTTATGTTTGATTTGATTTGGATTGTTGTCGCCATTGTTGCATTTTTACTTATCGCACTTATTGCTGTCTTTATTACGAAATACCGTACTGCTGGTCCTGATGAAGCATTGATCGTGACCGGAAGCTATTTAGGAAGCAAAAATGTTCACATCGACGAATCAGGAAATAAAATTAAAATCGTCCGCGGCGGTGGTGCATTCGTTCTCCCGGTGTTCCAGCAAGCGGAACCACTAAGCTTGTTATCAAGCAAGCTTGAGGTCTCAACTCCTGAAGTATATACGGAACAGGGAGTTCCTGTCATGGCAGATGGTGTATCGATAATCAAGATTGGCAGTTCAATCACCGATATCGCCACAGCGGCAGAGCAATTTCTTGGTAAATCAAAAGATGACCGTGAACAGGAAGCGCGGGAAGTCTTGGAGGGACATCTTCGTTCCATCCTTGGTTCGATGACAGTCGAGGAAATTTATAAAAACCGTGAAAAGTTTTCCCAGGAAGTACAGAGGGTAGCCTCGCAGGATCTAGCTAAAATGGGACTCATCATCGTATCGTTCACGATTAAAGATGTTCGGGATAAAAATGGATATCTTGAATCGCTCGGAAAGCCAAGGATTGCCCAGGTGAAGAGGGATGCCGATATAGCGACCGCCGAGGCAGAGAAAGAAACGCGAATCAAGCGAGCCGAAGCTTCGAAGGAAGCCCAGCGTGCCGAACTTGAAAGGGCAACCGAAATAGCAGAAGCCGAAAAAATCAACAAGCTAAAGGTTGCGGAATTCCGGCGTGAGCAGGATATTGCCAAAGCACGGGCTGACCAAGCTTACGATCTTGAAACGGCCAGATCTAAACAGGATGTAACAGAACAGGAAATGCAAATCAGGATCATTGAACGTCAGAAGCAAATTGAGCTGGAGGAAAAAGAAATCCTACGCCGTGAAAAGCAATATGATTCAGAAGTGAAGAAAAAGGCCGATGCCGACCGTTATGCGGTAGAGCAGGCAGCCTCAGCCAACAAGATGAAACAGATTACAGAAGCGGATGCCGATAAGTATAAAATTGAAGCCATGGCGAAAGCGGAAGCGGAACGTGTTCGTATGGACGGTCTTGCTAAAGCGGACGCACAAAGGGCACAGGGTACGTCTGAAGCGGAAATCATCAGGTTAAAAGGGGTAGCAGAGGCAGAAGCCAAGCAGAAAATCGCTGAAGCTTTTGAACAGTTCGGGCAAGCGGCCGTAATGGACATGATTTTGAAAATGCTGCCGGAATATGCAAAACAAGTGGCAAGCCCGCTTAGTAATATCGACAAGATCACTGTAGTGGATACAGGTGGAAGCGGTGCGAATGGCGGGGCTAATAAAGTGACTGGATATGCAACGGATTTAATGGCATCCTTGCAGGAGTCATTAAAGGCATCTTCGGGAATTGATGTCAAAGACTTGCTTGAGAATTTCTCAGGAAAACGAAATTTACCATTTACCACCATCAGCCAGGAGAATGTCGAAGCGAACATGAATATGGCAGCAGGCAAGGAAGAATAACGATTAAGAAAATACATGGTAAATCATACTGTTCAACACGAAATTAAAGCTTATGTATTACCAATACAGATAGGTTATTGGACTTACTTATAGAGAATAAACAACCAAGGATGATTGGTTGTTTATTTTTTGCTTTTTAATAAAGCCTAAATTCGTTTTTAGTTTTCGCTATTATTAAATGTTTGAAACCGATATTTGGATGCACTTAAAACTTTATCTGTTTGATCATCTGAACTTAATTGCATTGAGTTATAAATTTTAATAGAAAAAAGCTTTTTACTTATTTTTCGACAATGTCACCTTATTTGTTGCAATCAAAGTCTTTATCATTTGAAAAAACACGAGACATAGATAAAATTTACAATCATTTGGCTTTAAAATCGTTCAATAAAGAAATGCCAGTTTCTTATATAGTTGATTATCTTAGGAGGACCCCATCTGATACTGAATTTTATTTAAACTTCCAGAACCGGGATTTTACAAGGTCAGCACAAACGAAATATATCCTAGAAATGATAGAAAATGCACTAACAAACAACACCAGAGAAAAAAAGATAAGTGGTCGGAGTGATGTTCACATCGAACATACATATTATGCCAAGGGAATTACTAAGGAAAAGAAATAAAGTCATTAGTAATTATTGAAAAAAAGAAATAGGAACAAGAGCTTCTGAATATTCAATGTTCGAATCGAATTGGGAACCTTACGCTGCTTGGAAGCGAATTAAACATTACTGCATCTAATTATCTTTTCTTGAAAAGAAAAAAAATAAGAGCAATCCATCATAATGTTAACCAAAGAAATTTGCCAAGAAGACAAATGGACCTTCGAAGAAATAAATATAAGGAGCGTGTATCTTGCGGGCATAGCTAAGAAGATATGGAATTTCAATAACTTGAAGTAGAGGGGAGTCTAGAATTATCAATCTTTGTTGTTGGTGTTGGCTTTAATATCAAGTAGTAAAAACAGCGTTGCTGTTAGCAATGCTTTTTTTACTGTTGTTAGGTAATTTATGCGCAGATGAACATCGGCTCTTCTAGCAGCTAATCCTAAATGTAGCTGCGTATTTAAAGCCGTGGTTTTTTAGGTCGAACCTTCTTAGCTAGCGTGTTAAGATCTAGATATGAGGAGAAATCTAGTTTTAATTTTGCTAGATAGGATGCTTTGTTGAGCGCAAAATCATACATTTTATCTACAAAATAAGATTCATCATCATAAATGACACCAATGTAATATTCACTTATATTTTCATTCAATACATCTGGATTCCCCAGTAAAGCAGCTTCAATAATTTCTTCTTCATTATTCTCCAACATTTCTGTTGCAAGTCTAGTTATCGTTTCCGTATAGAAAATTTCATCATAAAAGATTGTGTCTTCAGGTAATTCCCCAGCCGAACAAAGAACCAAACTCTTCTTCTACTCCTGTATTGGTAACTTTAGTTTCAAGAAAACTTTCAATTTTTACCGCGTAAACGTTGTTTGAAACTTTATTTAAACGCTCTATGGCCAAGTTTAAATGTTTTATGGTTTCAGTCTCTTTATCAAAACCAATGTATTTTAAATAATCATTATACTCATCACCATTAGGTAGAAAGGATTCAATATGCTAACCAGGATCCATTTCAAACAATGGGATATAATATTCCCCAGCATTGCAAATCGCACCAATGTATTCATCTCTTTCTAATGCAACTTTAATAAGATTTTTAAGGTTCTTCTCTCGCTCTGTTATTTGCATACTGTCATATACTTTCTTTAAATCGAATTTTATATTGTATATTTCTCGGTACTGTGTAAAATCTTGAGATTTTAATATTAAATTAAATACCTCTTCTGTCAAAGACGCATTGTAATAGAACTCTGGGTCAAGTGATTTTACCGTTTTATTAGAAAACACAGCTTTCTCCGGATCAATCTTGTAAATCACACTATTAAAGATATATTTATTACCTTCACTTGCTATTGTAGCCCAATTTTTAGTGATGTTATTATCTCGGTTTAATTCAAATTTAACCGTTTAAAATTTGCCTTTCTTAATTTGTTTAACAACTAATTTTTTTATCTCCACTTTTTTCAACACCTCTAATCTATAAAAGAAAGAGAGCATAATTTTAATGACAAAGTGAGAAGTTTAATGTTCCAAAAACCGCTAACAATGCCCCAAAGAAATGCTCTTGAAAACGGGAATGTTAAGTTCGCGATGAATTTTTGTAAGCGTAAGACACGCAATAGAATTTATGATTACGATTCATTGATTACTGCTTTAACTATACTCAGAATTATGGATTATTGAATAAATTTCTCGATTTTTTTACTTAGTAACCGACTCAAAGGGATATAAGCTAACTGCTATCATTTAAAGTGAGTATTCTAATAAGACTTCTTTTCTAACATTAAAGATGAACAAAGAAAGAACTGAAAAAACTATCTTATGGAACTAAAGGGGCAGGATAACTCCACAAGAAATATGGTTTTTTTGGTAAAATCTAATAGGAATAATTGTTTAATATACAGGGGGTGTTCAAATGAGTGAAGATAAAGAAACTCCTGAAAGTAAGAATTAAAAAGAAATCTTTCTAGCAGCGTTCACGGTGGAGGTCTTTTGATTTAGTTGGTAGCTTAGCTACTGACTTGAGACTGCAAATGTCTTGGTTTTTTACAGAGAAAAGTTACTTTAGAAGAGTAACCTATCATATTAGCGATACTTTAAAAAGTAAAATACGTGGTCGTGTTATCGTAAATATTTAGTCAGTAAATAACTAGTTTTTTTCTCTAATGGCGGGTAATAGTTAATAGTGCACCCCAGAAAAAGTGTAATGATTATATAGAAAAAACTAGGTCAATGTGTGCAACGATGATATCGAAACACACTGTTGACTAGTTTTTATCCGAAGTCATATTCATATATTTACCTATTACTGGAGGTATACATTAATTTCCATCTTTAATTTAACACCAGAAATCATTGTGTCAATGTCGCTTTAACCGACTAACATTTTACTCATTAGTTATTTTTTCCCACACATAATGTGTATGAATATTAAATGCTTTAATACATCCTTCTACATCACGTTTATATAAAGCATCTAATATAGGCTTATGAAGTTTTGCAATTTCATCTAAATTATCAAAATAAATTTTGCTTGTTATATACCAGATTCGATTCGATACCGCACTTAAATCTTCCCATACCTGGTACATATAATCATGATCCGCTAGTTTATAAATATAGCTATGAAAAGCTACATCTATTTCTCTAACTTTCTCAAGGTCACCATTTTTACCTGCTTTAAGCATTTCTTGATATAAATCACTAAGTTCTTTTAAATCTACTTCTTTTATTTTTTGTATAGCTCTTGCTATAGCTAAGGGCTCTATTGCTTCACGGAAGCTATAAATTTCATCAATGTTCTTTTTAGAGAAGTTGGATACAAAAGTTCCTTTATGACGATGGTGAATGACGAAACCTTCTTTTCTAAGACGTGAAAGAGCTTCTCGAACTGGAGCTTGACTAACATTATATGATTTTGCTATTTCCATTTCTATAATTCGATCTCCAGGTTTTAATTCTCCTTTAATAATTGATTCTTTTAAAAGATCACATACTTGATCAGGCAACGAATAATTTGTAACTTTTTTTTCCATAGAAATAACACTCCTTTATTCTTTAATTATTTTTAATCATCTATAGTATTTATAGGAAGTTTAGTTATTAAACTATTTCAATCTATTTTAACAATAATTAGATGATTCTAAAATATTTGGGCATTCGCATTTAAATGTATTATAGCGATTATATATTATCGATAATTAACAGTAAACTATTTGTAATAGTAATTAGAGGAAGTAAAGGGAAAAATTGATTGTATCGAAGTGAAGCTTTTTCATTTGGTAATTTTTATTCAAAATAATTTTTAAATTATTTTGACAATTTAAAAGGAAATTGCTATCTTTATTATAGATTATCGATAATCTATAATAATGAAAATATCTTAAAGGAGTGGATATGTGTAAGAGAAATTTGAATAATCGTCTGTCTAATAATAGGATGTGAAGGTAAAGTACTAAAAAAGAATAATCGATTCGGGTATGTAACACAAAACACATGTAAATTTTAATATTAAAGAAAATACAAATATCGGTGATTTCACTTCTCAGATTAAATAGGATAAGAACTAAAATTAATTATGAAAACGGTTACTTTATAGGCTATATAGCAAGTCAAACCGTCGAAAAATATTGATCATTAAAAAATTTAGTTACTAGGGGGATACTAATGAATTTATTAACAGACTCGTTTGAATTTGGGTTGCATACACAGATCCATTTTGGGGTTGACCGTATTCAGGAATTACCTAGCATTATTAAAAAATATAACTATCAAAAAATACTTGTTTGTACGGATAAAGGAATTGTTGATTCAGGTACTCTTGATCGTTTAGAATCCGTTCTTAAGAGTGGGGAAGTTAATTATGAATTATTTACTGAAGTAGAACCTGATCCGACTTTAAGGGTGGTAAAAAAAGTGGAAGAGCTCTTCATAATGAAAAATTGTGACGCCCTTATTGGATTAGGTGGTGGAAGCTCGATTGATACAGCGAAAGGGGTTTCTGTAGCTGTAGCAAATCCAGGTGATTTAAGTCTGTTTGAAGGGAAGAATCAAATTCCAAACCGTGGACCAGATATTATTGCCATCCCTACAACGGCGGGCACTGGATCCGAAGTTACCCACGCAACTGTATTAAAGGATGAAAAAAGGAAATACAAAATGGGGATTGTTAGTGAACATTTACATCCAAAAGTGGCAATATTGGACCCTCGCTTACTTACCACTTTGCCAAAAGGATCTTCCGCGATTACGGGAATGGATGCATTAAGCCATGCCATTGAATCTTATACATCTAATCAGGCGCAGCCAATTACAGAAGCTTTAGGCTTACATGCCATTGAGCTGATTGGTAAATGGTTAAGGCCATTTGTTGCAGATCGATCCAATTTAGAAGCTGCATCTAATATGATGCTGGCAAGCACCATTGCAGGGATTGCCTTTATTTGGGGGAGGATTGCGGCTGTTCATGCTTTATCCCATCCACTGGGTGGCCGATACAAAATCGCCCACGGTTTAGCCAATTCTATAATGTTACCAGTAGTTATGAAATATAATTTAAGTTCTGACTTTGAAAAGTTTAAAAATATCGCTGCTTTGCTCGGAGAAAATGTTCATGACTTAAGCCTTCGAAGTGCTGCTGAAAAATCAGTGAAAGCTGTAGAAGAGTTAATTTCAGATTTAGAGATTCCTACGACACTGAAAGATATCAACATTGAATTATCAGAGGAAGAAATTCAAGTGGTAGCACAGGAAGCGTTTGATAGTGGCATGACAAATGCAAATCCTAAAAAAGTTTCTGTTAAAGATTTAGTTTCCATCATCAATTCTATTAAATAAGGGGTGTAAAAATGGTAGTTGTTAAGAGTTCTCCTATTACGGTAAAAAACTATATTGGCGGCAAATGGGTTCCATCTTCAAATAACCAGACTTACAAAAGGGAAAATCCAGCGAATATTAAGGAAATTATTTGGATAGCTCCAAATTCTACGGAAGAGGATGCAAACAATGCTGTTGATGCTGCTCAAGAAGCATTCAAATCCTGGTCTAAAATGTCTCCTATTAATCGTGGTAAATACCTTTATCGCTTTGCCGAAATTTTAGAATCACAAAAAGATGAGGTAGCAGATTTATTGACAAAAGAACAAGGTAAACCATTTAGTGAATCTTTAGGAGAAGTAAATAAAACTATTAGCGAGGTTCGTTTCACAGCTGGGGAAGCATCAAGGTTAATAGGAGAGACTTTACCTAGTGAGCGTGAGAATGTAAACATTCGTACGATTAGGGTTCCTAAGGGGGTAATCGCTGCTATTTCACCATGGAATTTCCCATTGGTAACACCTTTACGAAAAATTGCGCCGGCATTAGTTGCTGGGAATACGGTTGTCTTTAAGCCAGCAAGTGTAACGGTAGGAATGGGATATAAGATAGCTGAATTATTTGAACAGGCAGGTCTGCCAGAGGGTGTATTAAACTTAATAATTGGTTCAGGAAGAAATGTTGGAAACCAACTAGTCAATCATCCAAAGGTTCGAGGAGTTACATTTACTGGTTCAACAGGGGTGGGATCAAACATCTATGAACAAGCATCAAAACGTTTGATCCATGTTCAACTGGAAATGGGTGGGAAAAACGCAGCCATTATTTATGAGTACCCGGATATAGAAAAGGCCATTAATCAAATAGTTCCCGCTGCTTTTGCTGCTACAGGGCAAAGATGTACTTCTATTAGCCGAATAATCGTTAACAAGCAAGATAGAGATCGCGTAGTAGCAGCCTTAAAGGAAAAAACTGAAGCATATGTTATTGGTGATGGTTTAGACAAACAAACTACATTGGGACCTTTAGTATCTAAAGATCAATTAGAAACTACACAAAAGTATGTTCAAATTGGTTTGGGGGAAGGGGCCACATTAATAGCCGGCGGAAAAGCCTCAGATCAGGGAACAAAAGGATATTTCTTTGAACCTACCATTTTCGCTGATGTTAAGCCTAATTCAAGAATAGCGAAAGAAGAAATTTTTGGACCTGTACTTGTCGTATTGACAGCAAATAGCTTCAACGAAGCACTAGAAATATGCAATGACAGTGATTATGGGCTTGCAGCAGCTTGTTTTACTCAAAATAAATCATATCAGGATCTATTTGTTAACCAGGTAGAAGCAGGTATGATTCATTTGAATAATGGTACTATCAGTGAATCCCATGTACCATTTGGAGGTTTAAAACATTCAGCAATAGGACCTTATTCTATTGGCAGTACAGCAAAAGATTTCTTTACGGATTTGAAAGTGATTTATGATGCTAATTAATGATAGATATTTGTTATTAACATAGCAAACAAAGCACTAAGGAACATAAAAGGCAGGGTTAATTTCGAAATAAAAGGTTCTCTTTACTCCTGAAGCAGTGTATTTAAATGATTATCCGGACTAGTGCTGGAAAAGGTAACAACTAAAATTTTAACCGAGATAAATGGTCCTACGTTTTCAAAAAAGGCACGAAATTTACTCTTAGTGGGGGATTGATAAAATGTCACTACAACGTAAGGATTCAGACCTGGAATTATCCAACAGTAAACCATTGTCACATGATTTGGATAGACCTACCAATGTACGTTGGCAAGTGTTTGTTGCTCTACTTGGTCTCACTACAATCAATTATATTGATAGGGCTGTTTTATCTGTCGCCATGCCAGCACTCCAAAAGGACTTAGCTTTGGACCCTGCCATTGTAGGGCTTGTACTAAGTTCCTTTTTCTGGGGATATGCACTTATGCAAATTCCGGTTGGCTTAATTGCGGACCGTTATAGACCTGATAAATTAATAGTGGGTTCAGCACTTGCATGGGGATTGGCGCAAACTTTAACTGGGTTTGTTAGTACCAGTAAAATGCTTATCTTCTTACGGGTGTTACTGGGAATAGCGGAATCACCTATGTTTCCAAGTGGATCCAAAATGCAATCCGTATGGCTAACTTCCAAAGAAAGAGGACGTGGTGCTACTTTACTTGATAGCGGTGCATCCTTAGGAACGGCCCTTGGTGGACCATTAACAATAGCCTTCATGGCATGGCTCGGAGGATGGCGTGGTGCCTTAATTGGAGTTGGTCTTCTTACAATCGTGATTGGCTTAATCAGTTGGAAAGTTATAAAGGGAACACCAGAAACTAATCCAAGGGTGAACAAAGCTGAACGAGAATATCTAAAAAAAGCACATTTAGAGGAATACAACTCGGATTCCCAAGGGAAAACTCAAACCACTAAGATCAAACATTACTTTAAAAATCGAAACTTTTGGTGCATGTGCCTAGGCTTTTATTCGTTAAACACGATTTTTTTCGGTCTCATGACTTGGGGACCTAATTACTTGGCAAAAACACAAGGCTTAGATATAACAACCATTGGAGGTGCGATATTGCTTATTTTTGGTGCGGGTGTTGTAGGTGAATTGACTGGGGGATGGATTGCAGACAAATGGAGGGAAAAAGGCGGTAAATTTAATACGGTTATGCATACTCTCTTAGTCATATCAGGGTTAATTAGTGCCTCTTGCATATTATTATTAACGCTCTCAACATCTCCTACCATGGCTGTTACTTTACTGTGTATCGCATTATTCTTCCTACGGTGGGCTGGCTTGTATTGGAGTATTCCAGCCACAATTGCCCAGCGTGAACATGTTGGTACGATAGGAGGATGTATGAATTTTGCAGGGAACATGGCTGGTGTCATCACTCCTATTGTAATCGGTTTTATTGTATCGTTTACAGGTTCATATTTTATGGGACTGGTTCTATTTAGTATCTTTGGTTTAGTCTTAGCTGGAGCATCCCTTTTTATTGACTTTACTAAGAAAGTAGAAGCGATATAACTAGATCATGAGTTCCTTTTATTATGAATAGAAAGAGATAGACCTTTATTTAGCCCTTTGTTTATGTAAACTTAGCGATTGTAAGAGTAGTAACTATTTTTTTTAGATAACAAGTTAAAAATGTAATCAGGTGAGTCGCTTGCTTTACGAAAGGGACCTCCTTATAAAAACATCTATCTATTTTATTCTTATCTATATTTTTGATAGATGGATAGATGATATTTCATTTATTCAAATTATCGATAATCTATTATAGATAAAGTGGATAATTTGATGGTTTTAACATTTTTTACTAACAAGAAAGGGGAATATATATGCAAATAACAGAAACTCAACAAAATTGGAGAGATCTTGCAAGAGATTTTGCCAAACGTAAATTAGAACCTGCCACTGAATGGCTAGAAGGCAAGAAGTTTTGGGATAATGCAAAAAAATTAGCCGATCACGGATTTTTAGGCTTAACTCTTCCGGAAAAATATGGAGGAATGGGTTTGGATTTATTTGACGCATTACTGATCATCGAAGAATTATGCAGGGTGTGTCCAACTAGCGGGCGTCATGCTTATCATGCAAGTATGGGTATTGCTTCATATATTAATCATTTAGGTAATGAGGAACAAAAGAAAAAATATTTACCAATGGTAACATCCGGAAAATTGTTTGTTGCACTGGGAATGAGTGAACCAGAAGCAGGCAGTGCTGCAACTGATTTAACTACAACAGCCATTAAAGAAGGAGATTACTTTCGTTTAAATGGTTCAAAAGTTTTTATTAGTGATGCTCATCTTGCTGATGTATTTGTTGTCTATGCTCGATTCGGAAATACAGGACGTACGTCAGATATAGGCGCACTCTTAGTAGAACGTGGCACTCCGGGTTTTACGGTAGGACCGAATGAAGAAAATATGAGCGGTGAAATACAATGTGCTTTATATTTTGAAGATGCCCTGGTACCAAAAGAAAATGTCCTTGTAACAGATAACGCCTTCAAAAAGTTAATGGGAGTCTACAACGGTGTGCGTTTAGGGTTTTTAGCCCAAACCATAGGGATTACACAAGCTGCTTTTGATCGCACAATCGAACATGTAAAACAACGTAAACAATTTGGTAAGGAAATTTGTGAATTCCAAGGGTTGCAATGGATGATATCCGATATGTATGTCCAGCTTGAAGCTGCTCGTACTTTACTTTATCGTGCAGGTGAAGCGGCATCTGACAATAAACCTGATAAAAATGCAGTTAGTGTTGCCAAACTGTTTGTAGCTGAGGCTGCTCAAAAAATCACTGATACATGCATTCAACTTCATGGTGGCTATGGATTTTCTAAACAATATCCGCTCGAATGGTATTATCGATGTGTTCGTTCTGCCTCAATTGCGGGTGGTACGTTACAAGTTCATAAGACCATGTTAGCTTCAGATGTACTTGAAAGAAAATTCAACCAACGACAATAGTAATGTAAAAGTACTTAAATATTGAAGTCATTGAGGAATTTTAATCAAGAAAACTAGGAGGTAAATGGGATGAGCACAGCATCTTACAACCAAATTAGTAACTCCAAAGTAGTTTCTGTTGAAGAAGCAGTTAAAAATATACCAAGTAATGCGTCCATTACGATTGGTGGTTTAATCTCGATCCTATGTCCAGAAAAAGTTCTAGCTGCGCTTGAGGAACGTTTTTTAACTGAAGATGAACCTAAAAATCTATCTGTTATTACACCAGTCAGAGTAGGATGGGACCCTAAAAGAAGGACAGGACTTGAGCATTTTGCTCACAAAGGCATGTTAAAACGCCTAATAAGCGGTAGCTTTCATATTAAAGAAAATCAAAAAGTGGCAGGCATGATTCGTAACAATGAAATAGAGGCGTACAATTTTTCTATGGGGACCTTATTTCAATTAATTAGATCAATTGCAGGAGGGCATCCAGGGCTCTTGACAAAAGCTGGTTTACATACCTATGTGGACCCTAGATATGATGGAGGCAAATTAAATGAGCATACAAAAGATGAGCTTGTTCGGTTGCTTGAGATTGATGGAGATGAACATTTATTCTACCCGTCTTTCCCAATAGACGTGGCAATCATAAGAGGTACTACCGCCGATGAAAGTGGAAATATTACCTTAGAAGAAGAACCGGCGACGTTAAGTGGACTGGAAATGGCCATGGCAGCAAAGGCTAATGGGGGATATGTCATTGTTCAAGTTAAGCGTGTGACCGGAAAAAATACCCTTCACCCTCGTTCGGTAGAAATTCCCGGTATTTTAGTAGATGCCATAGTGATAGACGAAGAACAAAAGCAAAGTCTACTTCCAGATTATAACCCTAGCTGGACAGGAGAAATTAAACAGCCTATTAGTCAATTAAAAAAACACTTACCATTAGATGCTAAAAAAGTGATTCTTCGCAGAGCAGCAAAAGAAATTGTTCCAGGAGCTATCGTTAATTTAGGAGTAGGTATTCCTGTAGATTTACCTCAATTGGCTCTGGAAGGAGATTTCTTCAAGGAAATTACCTTTTCTTTAGAGCATGGGGCTATTGGTGGTGTTCCAATGGGGGTAGAAGTATTTGGAGCTCATAATAACCCAGAGGCTTTTGTAACTTCACCTCAAATCTTTGATTTTTATCAAGCCGGGGGATTATCTGCAACCTTTCTAGGATTTGCCCAAATTGATGGTAGTGGAAATGTAAACGTAAGTAAGTTTAATGGTATCTACCGGGGTTCCGGTGGATTCATCGATATTACTCATAAAACTCCAAAAATTATCTTTTGTGGGACATTAACAAGTGGAGGGTTAAAGGTATCTGTGGAAGAAGGTAAGATAAAAATCAAAAATGAGGGACGATATAAAAAATTTATCCAATCCATCGAACATATGACCTTTAACGCTAATCAAGCTTTGAAAAAAGGGCAAGAAATTCTGTATATTACGGAACGTTGTGTTTTCCGTTTAGAGGAGAAAGGCTTGGTCCTTATTGAACATGCACCCGGGATTGATGTGAAAAAAGATATTCTTTCGAATGTGGATTGTGAAATTACTATTTCTTCTAATCTAAAGTTGATGGAGCCATCGCTTTTCATGGAATCTAAAAATGAAGTTTTAATGGAAAGGGTGTAACGGAGTGTCTTACTTAAAAATTGGTCGAATCATTGAAACAGATGTATTAGTTGTGGGAGGTGGTGGAGCTGCAGCAAGAGCTGCTCTTTCTTCGGTCGAATCTGGTGTAAGTGTTCGAATCGCTGTAAAATCAAAATGGCTTGGAAGTGGCTCTACTGCAACAGCATTTTCGGAATTGTTAGCGATTGCGGCAGCCATTGGCCATGCAGATGAACGAGATCATCCTGAAATCCACTATGAAGATACGTTAGATGCTGGAAGAGGTTTTATTGATCCTGAACTAGTTTGGACACTTGCCTCGGAAGTTCCTGATCGTATTCAAGATCTTAGGAACATAGGGTTAAACTTTGATAAAGAAGAAAACGGAAAGCTAGTACAAGGTATGAGTGATTTTGCCACATATCCAAGAACATGCCGAGTAAATGGCGTAACAGCGCGTCACATTTTAGTTGCGCTAGCAAAGCAAATTAAAAAACATAACGTGCCCATTGATGAAAATATTATGGTGTTTAAATTATTAATCGATAAAAACAAAAGCATTTCAGGAGCACTTGGTATAAATAGGGATACAAAAGAGATCATTCTTTACAAAACACCGTCCATTATCCTTGCGTGTGGAGGGGCTCATCATGTTTATAAATATGGTGTAGGGACTCCAGATATGACCGGAAATGGATATGCGATGGCCTATGAACTAGGTATCCCTCTCATCAATATGGAATTTATTCAAATCGGACCAGGAGTGATTAATCCTTCCATCACATTATTATCTGGACCGGTGTGGAAGCCGAAACCTATACTCACAAACACCAAAGGAGAAAATATTCTCAAAAAGCATGTACCTCCACATGTCAAACTTGAGGATGTTTATAACCATAAAGTATTTCCATTCACCATTTCAACAGCTGCGTATTACTTAGATACTTCCATTCAGAAAGAATTGGAGTTAAATCCCACCCCTAACGGGGGAGTTTGGTGTACGATGCCTGATGGTTCTGAAGGCACCGTAGAACAAAAAATGCCTAAGACAAAAGGTGTACTGAAGTCAAAAGGGATTGATGTGTTTAAAGATCAGTTCGAGATAGCACTTGTAGCTCAGTGTATGAATGGAGGAGCCTTAATCGAAAGCCCAGATGGTACCACAAATATATCCGGTTTATTTATCGCAGGGGAAACAGCAGGAGGTGTGCGTGGTCCGGACCGTCCTGGTGGAAACTCTCTGGCTGAGGGACAAGTTTTTGGCTACCGTACTGGAAAAGCAGCAGCCGCTTATGCTGACAAAAAAGAAATTACTGAAAATCCTGAAAAAGAATCCCTAGCTGTATTAGATGATTTAAGCGAATTAATTTCAATCAGCAAAGGCGAAAAAGAACTTAATGATGCCATCCATTTACTTAAGGAAACTATGTATAAAAATTGTTTGGTTATCCGTAACGATAAGCGCTTGAATGTAGCGCTTACACTTATTGATGAACTCGAGCGTTCTATAGTAAATGGAGATTTTAATATTGATGAGAATAATCTCTTTACTGCCATTGACCTTAAACATATGCTCGTCACTTCCCGAGCAATTGTTATCTCTGCAAAAGCACGTACAGAAAGTAGAAGTTGCCATTATCGAGAGGATTACCCTGAAAAAGACGATTTAAATTGGATAAACAGTATTTATGTCACTCAAATAGATGGAGAAATGCAAATAAATACTCGACAATGGCCAAAGACACGAAAAAGTGAAGTACAGCTATGATTGTAAAAGCCTCAATGTAGGGGAGTTTCATATCAATCGGATAGTATTCCTTTTAAAAGATGGCAAGGGAAACTCACAAATAATTGGAAGCTAATTAAAAAGGGGAGATTAGGAAAATGAATATCGGTTTTAGAGTATTTCCAGTTGAAAATCGTGTTGATAAAAGGATAGTCGAGGAGTTCCAAAACGTTGTCACTCCTCATATCAGTGATAATATGAGCCGGCTGCAAGGTGCGATTTCTGACTTAAGACCCTATCATAAAG
The DNA here is from genome assembly GCF_918698065.1 of Peribacillus sp. Bi134. Taxonomy (NCBI): domain Bacteria; kingdom Bacillati; phylum Bacillota; class Bacilli; order Caryophanales; family Bacillaceae; genus Peribacillus; species Peribacillus sp. Bi134. The sequence continues at coordinate 124,115 of NZ_CAKKLN010000001.1, forward strand.
GGGGAAAACTTGTAGGTACAGCTTTAACAGTCAAAACAAGACCGGGGGATAACTTAATGGTCCATAAAGCAATTGATCTAGCACAACCTGGTGATGTTATTGTAGTTGATGCAGGCGGGGATACAACAAACGCAATTGTTGGGGAGATTATGCAAAGAATAGCCAAAAAAAATGGTATAGCAGGATTTGTGATTCACGGTGCTATTCGGGATTCACTAGCTTTCAAACATGATTCATTTCCTATCTATGCAAAAGGAGTAACTCATCGTGGCCCATATAAAGATGGACCAGGTGAAATCAATGTCCGCATCTCTCTTGGTGGTATGATTATCAACCCAGGTGACCTTATCGTAGGGGATGAAGATGGTCTTATAGTTGTCCCTATAGAAAATGTAGAAGAAATCCTTCAAAAAGTAAAAATTCAAGCTCAAAGAGAGGAAGAGATTTTTCAATCAATTGAGCAAGGGACAGTAGATAGAAGTTGGGTTGATAGTACTTTGAAGGAAAAGGGCTGTGAAATTTTTAGTACTTCTGAATCTTTAATAAGTAGTGAGGGACATTAAATGAAGCCAAAAGTTTATATAACAAGGCGAATCCCAGAACAAACCGTAAAGAGAATTAACAAAACTTGCGAGGTACGAATGTGGGATCACGAAGATATTCCCATACCCTATGAGATTCTTGAAAAAGAAATTGGAGAGATTGATGGTTTATTATGTTTATTAACAGAAACAATAGACGATGCACTGATAAGAAAAGCAAAAAACCTTAAAATCATCGCTAATATGGCAGTTGGCTATAACAATATTGATATTAACAGTGCGACTACACATGGCATTATGGTCACGAATACACCAGATGTTTTAACAGAAACCACAGCAGATTTAACGTTTGGTCTTTTAATGGCAACAGCTCGCCGTCTAATAGAGGCATCTGATTATTTGAAAAGTGGTGAATGGAAAACATGGTCTCCTATGCAACTGACTGGCCTGGACATACATGGAGCTACTTTGGGGATAATTGGCTTAGGTAGGATTGGAGAGGCATTAGTAAGAAGAGCAAAAGGGTTTGATATGAAGGTCCTGTATTCTAGTAGAAGCCGTAAATATGAACAAGAGTATGAATTAGGCATAAACTATACCTCACTTGAAAACCTTTTACTAGAATCAGATTTTGTATGTGTCATGGTTCCTTACACTACAGAAACCAAAAATCTAATTGGATCGGAGCAACTTTCATTAATGAAAGAGAATGCTGTACTTATTAATACGGCTAGAGGTGGAATTGTAAATGAAATAGCTTTATATAACGCTATAAAAAATAGAGAGATTTGGGGGGCAGGTATTGATGTGTTTGAAAATGAACCTGTTTCTTTAGATCACCCCCTTTTAACATTACCAAATGTGGTTACTCTTCCGCATATAGGTAGCGCGAGTATTGCAACTAGAACGAAAATGGCTAATCTCGCCATGACTAATTTAATGACAGCTTTACAAAATGAAAAACCTCAAAACTTGTTAAACGATATTTGTTTTAATAACTAGTTAAAAAAATTGCTACTCATTTGAAATGGGAAATTACATGATTCAAAATAAAAATCAGTTTTTTATGATGATACGGATAATACAACACATGAGCTTTAACTATATCAATCTTCCGACTTAAACAGAAGTGGGGGAAGGCACTTACTTATGTGCTTCCACACCTCGCTTCTTGTATTTAGGTAATAACTATTATAACTGGAGGAGTTTGCTGAATGGAATTAAAAAGTGTAGGCTTTATCGGACTTGGAGCAATGGGAATGCCTATGGCAAAGAATGTTCTAAAAAAAGGCTATGAATTGCATGTGTCATCTCATAAAAATCGAAAACCTATAGAAGAATTAAAAAAGTATGGAGCGATTGAGCACATATCGATAGCAGATATCATTTCACATAGCCAGGTTTTGATTAGTATTCTACCTACGGACAATGAAATGGAAAATGTGCTGCTTTCTGATCAAGTGCTGAAGAGTTTCAACTCTGACAAGATATTAATTGAAATGACTTCAGGTTCTCCTGGAATGATGAAAAAGATTCATGCTGCTTATCAGGAAAAAAGGATTCGTGTTTTGGATGCACCGGTTAGCGGGGGAACATTTGGGGCTGAACAAGGAAATTTGACTGTAATAGCAGGTGGAGATTCAGAAGTACTGGAAAAAGCCAGACCAGTGTTGGAGGCAATGGCACAAAGTATTTATTTGGTAGGTTCTATTGGTGCAGGAAAAGCAATTAAAGCAATTAATCAAATGTTGGCAGGTATTCAGATGATTGCTTCGGCCGAAGCCGTGGCTTTAGCTGAACAACTAGATGTTGATATGGATATGTTGAAACAAGTGATAGGGAACAGTTCAGGGGCTTCTTGGATGTTGATGAACAAGTTGGATAGCTTGTTAAAAAGGGATTTTGCACCAGGATTTAAACTTAGCTTAATGAAAAAAGATATCCAGATCGCTGTGGACGAGGGGAAAAATAAGGAATTGCCGCTTTCTTCTTTTGCGCTTCAACTTTATAAGACTTCGGAGAAGGAGTTTGGAGAACAGGACTTCTCAGCAATTGGTAAAAACATTCTATCTTAAAAGTGTAAGGAAGTTAACGAAGATCTATTGGATATCATAAGGTACTGTAATTCAGTGTGGCTACATTCATAATCATTATGGGAAGGTGTGATTAATATGGAGAAGGATTTAGTCATAGTCTTAGCACCGGATTCATTTAAGGAAAGCATGACAGCCAAAGAGGCTTGTGAAGCAATGGAAAGAGGTATAAAAAAAGTAAATGATAAGATTACTTGCATTCATGTACCGATGGCAGATGGAGGCGAAGGTACAATGCAATCTTTGGTCGATGCTACTGGAGGAGAATTTCATTCGTTAAATGTAATTGGGCCACTTGGAAACGAAGTGGAAGCACACTATGGGATTCTAAGAGATGGGGAAACCGGAGTAATAGAGATGGCTAGCGCAAGTGGAATCCAATTAGTCCCATTAGAAAAAAGAAATCCGCTAATTACAACAACATATGGAACGGGACAGCTTATAAAAGCCTGTTTAGATCACGGAGTTAAAAAATTATTGATAGGCATAGGAGGAAGTGCGACTAATGATGGCGGAGCAGGTGTTGTACAGGCATTAGGTGGGAAGTTGTTAGATAAAGAAGGAAAGGAACTCAGATTTGGTGGCAGTGAGTTAGGAAAGTTAGCTAGAATAAACTTAACAGAACTTGATCCTCGTTTGAAACATGTAGTTGTCGAAATAGCCTGTGATGTGACCAATCCTCTTTGTGGAGAAAGTGGAGCATCACGTATTTTTGGACCTCAAAAGGGAGCCAATCCAGAAATGGTTGAAATACTAGAAAGTAACTTAAGAAAATATGCCAATGTCATAAAAGAACAATTGAACAAGGAAGTATTAGATATTCCCGGTGCAGGAGCAGCTGGGGGACTGGGAGCTGGACTTATTGTATTTTTAAATGGAGAATTGAAAAAAGGCATTGATATGGTAATAGAATATACTGGTTTAGAAGAAAAAATAAAAGTCGCTGACATGGTCTGGACTGGTGAAGGAAGTATTGATTTTCAAACACAATACGGGAAAACGCCATATGGAGTTGCAACTGTGGCCAAGAAATATAATAAACGGGTAATAGCGCTGGCAGGAAGAGTAAGTGGTGATATTGATATACTATATGAAAAAGGGATTGACTCCTTATTTAGTATACTGCAAGGGGCATCTTCTTTAGAAGAAGCATTAGCTAATGGAAAAGAAAACTTAGAGAAAACGGCAGAGAGCATTATAAGGTTTTATGAAGTTATTAAAGTGAAAAATTTAATTGAAATAAACACAAAAATTTAAAGACGGTGATCCCGTTTTCGATGTAAAGAAAAGCTGGTATGCGCTACTTGGTCCATATCAAAATGGAATTTACAATTAATTAAAAGATTGTGTGTTTGTAACATTTAAAACGCTGTGTAAGTCCCTTTTTTTTTTGAAGTTTACGACATGCTACAAAAACAAAAGTAAGGTACCTGTTAAAGTAAAGCAAATCATTGTATACTTGTTTAGGAATTTACAAAAAAAGAATAGTACCTTTTCCCGTTTCTTTTTCATTTTTTGTTTCTGAGAAAGGAACTGCAATTCATTAATAGTTAGGTGGTTGTTATATTTGAAAGATAAGTGTATTGGTATTGATATTGGTGGAACAAGCATAAAATTAGCTTTTATAAAATTAGATGGAATGACGTTAGCGAAGTGGGAAATACCGACAGATATCTCGTATAACGGCGTAAAAATCGTTGGTGACATTATTGAAACCGTTAACAAAAAAATAGTTGAACTTAATTTTGAGATGGATTCTTTTAATGGGGTTGGTGTCGGTGTTCCAGGATTTGTAGATTCAGTTGCCGGATGTGTAACATATTCCCCTAATATACCTTGGAAAGAAAACTATCCACTGAAAGAGGAATTAGAAGAGGGTTTTAGACTACCAGTGGCCATCGAAAATGATGCTAATTTAGCAGCTTTAGGTGAGATGTGGATGGGTGCTGGAAAAGGAAAGAAAAACATTTTAATGGTGACGCTCGGTACCGGAGTAGGTGGGGGAGTCATTGTAGATGGAGAAGTGGTAAGAGGAATTAATGGGATGGGTGGAGAGATCGGACATATATTTTCAAAGGATAATGGAATTGTTTGTGGTTGTGGAAAAGTGGGTTGCCTGGAAACAATCGCAAGTGCAACTGGTATGGTAAGGTTGGGAAATGAAATGATTGAAAATCACTCCGGTTCTACTGATTTAAATGTAATTAAAGAAGATAACGGGAAAATTGAAGCCAAAGATGTATTAAATGCTGCGGAAAGCGGGGACTTTTATGCTCTTAATGTAGTTGATGAAGCAATGAAACATTTAGGAATTGCAATTAGTACCATTATTCATATAAATAATCCTGAAATGGTGATTATTGGCGGAGGGGTTTCGAAAGCAGGAGAATTCTTGCTAGAACAATTGAAAAAGTATTTAAAACAATATACGTTACCTCGGGCTTACCATGCTTTAACATTAGAACTTGCGTCGTTAGGAAATGATGCAGGTGTTGTGGGTGGAGCCTATTTATATAAGGGGGTCAACAATAAAGTATTGAATGTATAATCCATTAGGTGGTTATGAATTTGTCAATATATCACGTCCAAGGAGGATGTTATGATTATTTCATCTGTGCTTGTTAAACAGTAAGAATAATTTTAAAAATCGAAGATTTTATTGATAGATAATAGTAATCAAAAATTAAATATTAAAAATATTATTGCAATTTAAAATGTAATCGATTACAATATTGGAAGATAGTTTATCTTGAAAGGAATTTAAAATATGATAAGAATTGTTGATGTTGCTAAGGAAGCGAATGTTTCCACAGCAACAGTTTCTAGGGTGATAAGTAAATCCGGTACCGTAAAAAGTGATACAAAAGAAAGAGTCCTGAAAGCGATAGAATTATTAAACTATCAGCCTAATGTTCTTGCCAGACAGCTTCGAAGAATGGAAACAAAAACAATCCTTGTTGTTGTTCCAGATATTACGAATACATTTTTTTCCAAGGTGTTACGGGGGATAGAATCCGTAGCCATGGAAAGTGGATATCAAGTATTGTTGGGAGATGCTCTTAATAATGTGGATCGTGAAAGTGGATACTTAAATATTCTTCAACAAAAAAAGGCGGACGGAATGATATTGTTAACTGCAAGAATTGATGGACAAGTAGTAGAGGACATTGCAAAACAATTTCCTGTTGTCCTTGCTTGTGAGTATACAGAAGGATTTGAAATTCCAACTGTATCGATTGACAATATTAGCAGTGCCAGAAAAGCAACGGAACATCTGATTAATTTAGACCACAAACGAATTGGCTTTTTATCCGGGCCATTTAATAGCGTGTTAGGTCGCGATCGTTTAAAGGGATATAATCAGGCAATGGCTCAACATAGCTTACCTATACTCTCAACAATGGTACAGGAGGGGGACTTTTCTTATGAAAGTGGTTTTAATTTAACGCTTAAATTATTAGCGAATGAAGTACCCCCGACTGCTATTTTTGCTGCTAATGATGAAATGGCAATTGGGGCGATAAAAGCGATAAAATCTAAAGGATTAAGTGTTCCAGGGGACATATCAGTCGTTGGGTTTGATGATATTAAATTTGCTTCCATTTTTGAGCCATCATTAACAACGGTTGCTCAACCATCCTTTGACATTGGGAGGATAGCCATGGAATTACTAATTAAAATTATAAGTAAAGTTAATCTAGAGAAAAGCCAATATATTTTAGATGATAAACTGGTTGTTCGGGAATCATGCAAAAGGTTAAAATAGAAATTTTTTCTACAATTTGTAATCGATTACAAACTATAAAATGGATAATACATGATACATACCCTCATTACATGTCTTAAGGGGGTTATGTATATCACCTTTGACTGATTTTAAGAAAAAAGAGTCCTTTGAAGTGTAAACGATTACACAAATTGAAGGGGGTGATTGATTTCTTTAATACAAGAGGAAATTTGGTTTATTACTTACTAAGCTTGAATAAAGCGATAAAAAAAAATAATGAATGAACCAAATGGGAGGATTAATATGAAAAAGAAATCTTACATATTCTCTGCAATTATTATAAGTGGTGCACTTGCTCTGGCAGCTTGTGGTAACCAAGACGCTTCTACAAAGGAAGGCGGTAAAGACACTACTAAAACAGCAACTATCGCAAGCACTGGTGATTTAATGATAAATCCTAAGGTTTCGGATAAAAAAGTTATGGATAAGGGGCCATATGGTGAGGCAGCAGTTTCGGCTAAAACATTAAAGCTTACTGAAAAAGAAATTGAAAAAATTAAAGCAGGCAATTATAAAGCTGCTATTGTTATGCACTATTCTGGAACAGACTATATGACAGCCCAGGTTAATGCGATGAAAGCATCCTTCAAGAGGATGGGAATCGAAGTAGTTGCAGTGACGGACGCTCAATTCAAAGCAGAAAAACAAGTTTCAGATATTGAAACAGTATTAGCAAAAAAACCAGATGTAATGATTTCTGTTCCAGTAGACCCAGTTTCAACAGCACCGGCGTTTAAAAAGGCAGCCCAACAAGGGGTTAAGCTAGTATTTATGGATGGAGTTGCAAAGGGTTTAAAACCAGGGAAGGAATATATCAGTGCCGTGTCTGGTGATAATCGCGGAAACGGTGCTGCCGCAGCTGATATTATGGCTGAAAAACTTGGTGAAAAAGGAAATGTGGGTATTGTTTTCCATGACGCTGATTTCTTTGTAACAAAAAACCGTACGGATGCTTTTGAAGAAACAATGAGAGAAAAGTATCCAAATATAGAAATCGTAGCAAGGGGGGGAATTACGGGGCCAAATGATGGAGAAAAAGTAGCTTCTGCAATGTTAACTAGAAACAAAGATATTAATGGTATCTTCGTGGTGTGGGATGTGCCTGCTGAAGGTGTCGTCGCAGCTGCTCGTACAGCAGGGAAAGATGATTTAGTAGTCACTACAACAGACTTAGGCACAAATGTTGGATTGGAAATTGCCTCTGAAGGTGTTGTAAAAGGCCTAGGCGGTCAATTACCTTTTGACCAGGGCGTAGCAGAATCTATTTTAGCAGGATACGCACTACTTGGGAAAGAGGCACCAGCTTATGTCGCTACACCAGCTCTATCTGTAACCAAAGAAAACGTGTTGGATAGCTGGAAGCTAATTTACGGAGTGGATGCCCCGGAGATCATTCAAAATGCAGCTGAATAATATCTACTACTAATTAAATCATTAAATTATATGAAGTTATTCTGAAATGAATACCTTCTACAAATAAAGAAGGTGAATTAGCTTTGGGACAGCCAATACTTGAAATGAAAAAAATATCTAAAGCATTCAACGGTATCACGGTTCTTGACAATGTTGATTTCTCTATCAATAAGGGAGAGATACACGCCTTAATGGGTGGAAATGGTGCTGGTAAATCTACTTTAATGAAGATTTTAACGGGTGTTTATACAGCAGACTCAGGAGAAGTTTTAATTGAAAATGAAAAAGTAACAATCAATAGCTATGAGGATGCTAGAAAAAACTTTATATCTATGATCTTTCAGGAGTTTAGTTTAATTCCGACATTAACAGTTGCACAAAATATCTTTCTCACAAGAGAAGCCAAAACTTCTGTTGGGCTGATTAATGATAAAGAACTTGTTTTAAAAGCAGAAAAAATCATAAATGAATTAGGTGTCGATATCAACCCTAATGACATTGTCCAGGAACTTGGAGTAGGGTACTGGCAAATGACAGAAATTGCTAAAGCGCTTTCTCAGGAAGCCAAAATATTAGTCATGGATGAACCGACTTCCTCGCTTACTCAAAATGAGATAGACATACTATTTATGCTTATGAATCAACTAAAAGCAAAAGGGTATTCTATCATTTATATTTCACATAGAATGGATGAAATCTTCAAGATTTGCGACCGTATTACGATTTTACGAGACGGAAAGCATGTAGCTACAGATAACATTGAAAATACTGATATGGAATCTGTTATTCATCATATTGTAGGGGCGAAATTTAATAAGGCCTTTGAATGGAAAGAAAGAAGTTATTCTAAAGTTGCCCAGCCGGTATTACAGGTAAAAAATTTATCGTCAGGACCAAAAGTCAATAATGTAAATTTAAGCATCTATCCTGGTGAGATACTTGGTGTGGCCGGACTGATGGGAAGCGGAAGAACAGAAATGGTCCGAGGCATATTTGGGGTAGACCCTAAAGATAGTGGAGAAGTCATTGTAAATGGACAAAAAGTAACCATAAAAAGTCCAACTGACGCAATAAATGCGGGTATAGCCCTTATTCCGGAAGACCGTAGGGTACAGGGATTAATCTTGGAGCACAGTGTGAAAGAGAACATGGTCTTACCAATCATTTCGAAGGTTAAAAGAGGCTTTTTGCTTGATGATAAAAAGTCCAATGAAATTACAAACAAGTTTGTTAAAAAACTTAATATCAAGACAGACAATATCTTCAAAAAGTCAGGTTTGCTCTCAGGTGGAAACCAGCAAAAAATTGTTTTGGCCAAGTGGCTGGCGAATGATCCAACGGTGCTTATTCTCGACGAACCTACAGTAGGGGTAGACATTGGTGCAAAATCAGAAATTATTGATGTCATTCGTGAACTTGCTGACAGCGGCAAGGCTATACTTGTTATCTCTTCGGAGCTTCAAGAACTGCTGGCCATGAGTGATCGTGTGGTCATCATGCACGAAGGAGCGATCATCAAGGAGCTCAATCGAAAAGAAATCGATACAGAGGAGGATCTTCAATATGCAATACAAGGTCACTAATAAAGTTGAAAACAAACTTAGAAACAATGTAACTACATCACTTAAAGGATTTGAATGGAGAAACTATATCGTTTATATAGCTTTTATAGGAGTATTATTCTATTTCTCGGTTAGCCTTTCTGACCAAGGATTCTTGAGCTCAGATAACTTTATGAATATAGTTAGACAAACAGCTCCTATCACAATCATGGCACTAGCGATGACATTTGTTATCAGTACAGGTGAAATTGACCTTTCTGTTGGCTCTATTGCCGCTTTATCTTCATTAACAGGTGCATTGGCCATCCAGGCTGGTTATGGAGCGATAGGTGGTGTAGCAGTTGGCTTGGCGACTGGGTTACTAGTTGGATTAATTAACGGATTGCTAGTAACAAGAGTACAAATCCCTTCCTTTTTGGTTACGCTTGGAACGTTGGGAGCTATTTCAGGGGTAGCGATGTGGATAACAGACACTGCACCGGTGCCGATCGTTGATGCTTCTTTTAACTTTATCTTTGGATCCGGTGACATTGGTGCAGTTCCTATCTTATTAGTGTGGACATTAATTCTGACTATTATTGCTCATATTCTATTGAAAAAAACACCTTTTGGCAGACAAACCCTTGCCACAGGCGGGAATGAGAGTGCCGCTCGTTTCTCAGGTGTAAAAACCATGAAAATTAAACTTATAGTCTTTCTTGGGACGGGCCTAATGGCGGGTTTGGCAGGTTTATTATATGCAGGACGTATGCATGCAGGGAGGTATACATTTGGTCAGGGCGATGAGCTATCCGTTATCGCAGCAGTCATTCTTGGCGGAACAAGCTTATTTGGCGGCGTAGGAACCATCGTTGGGACTGTAGTTGGATCGTTGATGATTGGAACTATTAACAACGGATTAATAATCATGGGCTTAGATGTGAGCCAACAGATGATTGTTAAAGGAATGATCATTATCATGGCTGTAGCGTTCGGTAAGAAAGCCTTGAAAAGATAGTAAACGATTCAATACTCATTTGGTTTCAACCACTAGAGCAGGGATGAGATGTGAACAAAAAATCAGGTGGGAATATTGAAATGGGTTTTTATCGGGCCACTTACATTGAAGTAATCAGATGACTCAGCTTTGTTTGAGGTGGTTTCTTTGACTGAGAACGGTTTAGATTTTTCAAATATATAACAATTCAAAATGTAATCGATTACATTTGATTTAATGTTTATACCTGGAAATAACAACTTCTTTAAGCATTTAAAGGATCGTTCTTGGGATTGGGTATCTCTTTATAGGAATCTGCAACAATAAAACTTGATAATTGTAGGAATACTAGCACAACCCTGTAAATCGATAGCACGTCTAGGACACTAGATACCACTTACGATCAGTGAGAGTATAGAAAACTAAATGATACAGGGTTAGTTTTTCATTATTCCTTTTTAGGAGGTGATTATTATTCTAGGGTTTTAAAGAAGGCTTTTCATCAGTTCGAATTGGAGGGTAAATAATGAAATTGGGATATCATACGAATACCTGGGGTGGAGTAATTGGCCATCCTGCAGGAGTCACTTCAGTGAAGGATTTATTCTATCTAGCAAATGGGTCAACAGAGGAAGCGTTAAAAGATATAGCAGAAGCAGGCTATCAAGGTTTTGAGATCTTCGATGGAAACCTAATGGAATACAAAGATCGAGTGGAAGAATTTAAGTCTTTGATACGGGAGAATTCCTTAGATTTTATTGGTGTGTACACAGGTGGGAATTTTATCTTTCCTGACATATTAGAAGAGGAATTATCAAAAATAGAGGCGGTAGCTGCTTTGGCATCAAAAGCGGGCGCAAAACACCTTATAGTCGGGGGAGGGGCAATCCGTTCGAATGGTATCCTGGATAGCGATTACATAGCGTTAGGGAATGCTCTTAATATTGTCTCAGACATTGCTGAAAAGTATGACCTTATAGCAAGTTACCATCCACATTTAGGGACAAATGTACAGTCCCCTAAGCAACTGGATAAACTAATGCTATTAACAAAGATAAATCTCTGCCCGGATACTGCTCATATTGAAGCTGGTGGTGGAGAACCGATAGATGTTATAAAAAAGTATTGGGATCGTATTAAATACGTTCATTTAAAAGACTACCATAATGGGGATTTCTTACCTTTGGGAGAGGGTCACCAAAATTTTGACCTGATGCTGACCGTTTTGGATGAAGTGAACTATGATGGATGGGTTACTGTCGAATTAGATAGCTACCCTGATCCAAAAAAAGGGGCAGAGATTAGCCGTCATTTTCTTTCTAAGTTTGTGAAGATAAATAACGTATAGGTTAAAGGATATGAAAGTGGGGTTATTATGAAGAAGTTTTTGTCGGTATTCCCTATGATTTTGTTGATTACCTCTTTTGGACTAGTTGGCTGCAGCCAGGAAAGTTCGAACAGCACTGAAGTTGAAAATGCCCCAGAAGCAAATTCATCGGGTCCGCTTACCATTAACACTGAATTACCGAGTGATCAGGAAATTCTTAGTAAAGGTCCTCATGGGGAAACTGCAGTTTCAGCAACAACATTAGAACTTTCAGAACAGGATATGGAAAAAATTAAAAAAGGGAAATATACTGCAGCAATTGTAATGCATTACGCGGGTAACGATTGGGCAAAGGCACAAATCGACGGTCTGAAATCATCCTTCAAAAGAATGGGCGTAGAAGTTGTAGCCGTTACGGATGCACAATTTAAACCAGAGAAGCAGGTTTCAGATATAGAAACTGTTCTAGCAAAGGATCCTGATCTTATCATAAGTATTCCAGTAGACCCTGTCTCGACTGCTGCAGCATATAAGAAAGCAGTTGAAGCTGGAGTTAAGCTTGTGTTTATGGATAATACACCTAGCGGTCTGGAAGCAGGCAAGGATTATGTGAGTATTGTTTCTGCAGATAACTATGGAAATGGCGTGGCCGCAGCAGATATTATGGCTGAAAAACTTGGTGAAAAGGGGAAGATCGGTATGGTTTTTCATGATGCTGACTTCTTTGTAACAAAACAACGTACAGAAGCATTTGAAGCAACCCTTAAAGAAAAGTATCCCGATATGAAAATTGTTGCACGTGGAGGGATAACTGACCCGAACCAGGGAGAGAAGGTTGCATCAGGTATGCTGACAAAAAACCCCACTTTAGATGGAATCTTTGTTGTTTGGGATGTACCTGCTGAAGGAGCATTAGCGGCAGTTAGAACTGCAGGTAGAGAGGATATGGTCATAACAACAATTGATTTAGGCACAAATGTTGCTTTGGATATTGCATCAGGTGGGCCAATAAAAGGTCTAGGGGCACAGCTGCCTTATGACCAGGGTATCGCTGAAGCTATCCTTGCTGGTTATGCTTTACTTGGAAAAGAAGCACCTGCATATATAGCAGTACCAGCTTTAACAGTAAATAAAGACAATATTCTGGATGCATGGGAACTGGTTTACCATACAGAGGCACCTAATACAATCCAGAATGCAGGAAAGTAAATACTTATTGATCGCTAATTTAATAATAGGAGGAGAATAAAATGAAGAAATTGAATATAGGCATGATTGGTGGAGGATTTATGGGGAAAGCGCATGCACTTGCATATGCAGGGATGCCGATGTTTTTTTGGCCGTCACCAGCAATCCCACATCGTCATACTTTAGTTGATATTACAGATGAATTAGCTAAGGATGGTGCACTGCGTCTAGGGTTTGAGAATTATTCTTCCGATTGGAGAGCGGTAGTAGAAAATCCAGACATTGATATTATTGATATTGTTACTCCTAATGATTCACATGCAGAAATAGCGATTGCTGCTGCTAAGGCTGGAAAGCATATTATTTCAGAAAAACCTTTAGCAAGAGATGCTAAAGAGGCAAAAACCATGTTAGAGGCTGTACGTGAGGCAGGGGTCAAGCATATGGTTGCTTTCAATTATAGAAGAACACCAGCTGTTGCATTGGCTAAAAAATATATTGAAGAAGGAAGAATTGGAAGGGTTTTGAATTTCCGGGGTACTTATCTACAAGACTGGTCTGCAGACCCTAATTCACCTTTATCATGGCGATTCCAGAAAAAAGTCGCAGGTTCTGGCGCTCTAGGAGATATAGGAACTCATGTAATCGACTTTGCACGTTACCTGGTCGGTGAAATCACTGATGTTAATGCACTTGCAAGAACATGGATTCCTGAGAGGCCAGTTCAAACAGGTGGTGTCGACAAATTAGGTACTATCAAAGGATCTGAAGGTGTACCAAAGAGTGCTGTAGATGTAGATGATGAGTTTACTACATTGGTAAAGTTTGAGAACGGAGCAATTGGAAGTATTGAGGCTACACGCAATGCTTGGGGTCGTAACAACTTCTTAACATTCGAAATTCATGGTGACAAAGGTTCAATTTGTTTCAACTACGAGCGCCGTGATGAACTCCAAGTTTGTTTCTCTGACGACCCAGGCGATGCCAAAGGCTTCAGAACAGTTTATACTGGTCCGGCCCATCCATACGGAGAAAGTCTCTGGCCAATTCCAGCGTTAGGCATCGGCTATGGTGAAACAAAAATAATCGAAACTTATGATTTTATTAAATCAATTGCAGAAAACACAGCTGTTTCACCAGACTTTAATGATGGGTTTCAGATTGCAGTTATTTCTGATGCAATCCTTGAATCTGCTGAAAAAGGTGCATGGGTGAATCTGCAACAAAACCTTGTAAATGTAAAATAAATAAAGGGAAACTCCATCAGTAGAAGGTTATTTCATTTACACTTAAACAGGCCAGTCCTGAAATAAATTGGTAAACCTGCAGGTTTCATTATATGAGCTATGTTATTTGATAATACTTCTGTGTTTTTTATCTCTAATATATAAAAAAAGGGTGACTATTAAAACAAGTCACCCCCTTTTTATTGCATCCCTCATTAACAAACCTTAAGACTCACACAGTTTTGACCTGACTGAGTTAACTAATTTAGAAGTACATCTATTTTTGAGAAAATATAAATTTATGGGTAAAAAATGTCTATATACAATAAGTATAAAGATTATAAATTTTGTGAAAAAAGTTGCAATTATTAATGTAATCGATTACAATTATTCTTGTAAAACAGTTTAATACTTAAACAGCCTAATAAGAATAGATAGATAGCATTAATCTCTATAATATGTAATCGATTACATGTAATTATCTCTAATTCACACGAAATCAAGGAAATAAAGGAAAAAAGGAATAAAACTTTGTAATCGATTACAGAAAATCATATGTTACTGGTTAAGGAGGATCACACCATGGAAAAAATTAAAGTGGGAGTCATCGGAAATGGTTTTATTGGACCTACTCATATTGAAGCTATCAGAAGGCTTGGTTTTGTGGAAGTGATCGGGCTAGCAGCTAATGGTCAGGAGGCCGCTGAAAAAAAGGCGGCTGAACTCGGGATTTCAAAAGCCTTTGGCGATTATCGCGATATGCTAAAAGATAGTGAAATCCAAGTGGTACATAACTGCACACCGAACCATCTTCACTTTACGATCAATAAAGAGATTATGTTAGCAGGAAAGCATGTTGTTTCAGAAAAGCCTCTAGCAATGTCAAGCCAAGAATCAGCTGAATTGTTAGCGCTCGCAAAGGAAAATAAAGTCGTGCATGGCGTCAACTTCAATTATAGGCAATACCCGATCATGAAACAATTGGCAGCAATGATAAAGAATGGCGAGTTGGGCAAAGTGAATCTTGTGCACGGAAGCTACTTACAAGATTGGTTATTATATGAGACAGATTTTAATTGGCGGTTGGCTTCGGATGTAGGCGGAAAATCACGAGCCATCGCGGATATCGGTTCCCACTGGTGCGATACCGTCCAATATGTGACCGGAAAACGGATTACGGAAGTATTCGCTGATTTAGCAACAGTCATTCCAGTAAGAAAGAAACAAAAACACAACGGATCCACTTTTGGAACGGAAAAAGAAGAAAATAAGAATTATGAAGATGTTTCTATCAATACAGAAGATTACGCATCCGTTCTTGTACGCTTTGAGGATGGAGCCAAAGGGGTGTTTACGGTATCTCAGGTAAGCGCTGGCCGGAAAAATAGGTTGAGCTTTGAGATCAATGGAAGTCAACATTCAGCCTTCTGGAACCAGGAGGAACCGGAGAAATTATGGATTGGCCACCGTGAAAGACCGAATGAAATCCTTCAGGCAGATCCTGCTTTGTTCTTACCGGAAGCCAAACAAGCAATCCACCATCCAGGCGGACATAATGAAGGTTGGCCGGATGCAATGAAGAATATGATGCTGAATTATTATTCCTTCATTCGTGAAGGCAAGGATCTACTAAATGAACAAGTTAATTTTGCGACATTTGAAGATGGTCATATATCCATGTGCATTACTGATGCGATTTTAGAGAGCCATGAACAACAAAAATGGGTGAAAGTCCAGGGAAGGCAGGAGTATCTATGAAACTAGGTGTATTTACCGTTCTTTATCAAAACCTTTCTTTTGAAGCGATGTTGGATAAGCTTTCCGAAATGGGGGTAGATGCGGTTGAACTGGGTACTGGAAATTATCCGGGGAACTGCCATTGCAACCCGGATGAGTTATTAAGCAGTCCTGAAAAAGTTAAAGAATTTAAACGTGCGATTGATAGTAGAGGAATGACTATCAGTGGACTAAGCTGTCATGGGAATCCGCTTCACCCGAATCAAAAGGCTGCGAAAGAAGCACATGAAACTTGGAGAAAAACCGTTTTATTAGCGGAACGGTTAGAAGTTCCTGTCATCAATGGGTTTTCAGGCTGTCCAGGTGATCATCATGAAGCAAGGTTTCCAAACTGGGTAACATGCTCCTGGCCACCTGAATACACCGAGGTTCTAGATTGGCAATGGAACGAAGCCGTAATTCCCTATTGGAAAGAGGAAGCTCGATTTGCCAAGTCACACGGCATCAATCAAATCGCACTTGAAATGCACCCAGGGTTTGTTGTGTACAACCCGGAAACATTACTGAAGTTAAGGGAGCATGTAGGACCGATTATAGGAGCGAATTTTGATCCAAGCCATTTGATCTGGCAAGGAATAAATCCGGTTGAAGCCATTAAAAGGCTTGGAAAAGAAAATGCCATCTATCATTTTCACGCGAAAGATACGTATTTGGACCAAGCAAATATTAGTGTAAATGGCGTCCTGGATACAAAGCATTACAGTGATATCTTAAATCGCTCCTGGACATTTAGATCTGTAGGTTATGGACAAGACGAAAAAGTTTGGAAAGATATTGTAAGCGCTCTACTCGCAGTAGGATATGATTACGTTGTTTCAATCGAGCATGAAGATATGCTTGCGTCGCTAGATGAGGGTTTAGGCAAGGCCATTTCCTTATTAAAAGGGACCATGTTTAAAGAGCAATTAACTGAAATGTGGTGGGCATAAGGCTCACCATTCCTTAACTTTATAATTCGAGGTGATTAATAGTGAAAGCAATAAAAGGAACGAAACGCGGTCTCTTCGGCCTTCCTATCACCATGATTTGGGGATATTTAGCAACAATGATTTTTATGGTTGGGGACGGACTTGAGCATGGATGGCTGTCTCCATATCTTATTGAACAAGGTTTTACCGTTCAACAGTCTGCTACCTTATTTATGGCATATGGGGGAGTATTGGCTATTGCCTCCTACTTTTCCGGGGTTCTGACAGAAGCCTGGGGAGCAAGAAAAGTGATGATTTTAGGAATGATCATCTGGTTGATCGGTCACATTGCTTTTATAGAGGCTCTTCAAAGTATTAACTATTCAGTCATGTTGCCTACCTATGCTTTACGCGGATTCGGATATCCATTATTTTGTTACTCTTTCTTAGTGTGGGTCACGTATCGCAGCCCTGGTAAGGTCCTTGCGACAGCAATCGGAGTTTTCTGGGCAGCTTGGATTGCGGGGCTTTATGTAATCGGAAGTTATTTCCCAGCATTTATGCTTCCTAAAATTGGGCATGTAGGTCTTCTATGGAGTGCAGTTGCTTGGGTTTTAGTCGGTGGTTTAATTGGAATTTATGTTGTCGGACGCGATACAGGAGCTAAGAAAGGCAATCCAAAGGAAAAGTTCAAAAGCTTAATTAGTGGACTAACCATTTGCTACGAGAATCCAAAAGTAGCAATCGGTGGTATTGTTCGTACGATCAATACGACAGGTATAGGTGCACTGCCAATCTTTTTCCCGTTATATTTATCTTCCGAATACGGATTTAGCACAGAGCAATGGCTGCAAGTATGGGGAACGATGTGGTTAGCTAATATTGTTTTTGATATTGTTATCCCCTATGTCAGCGATAAATGGTTAGGCTGGAGAAATACGGTTATGTGGATTGGAAGCTTTGGTTCGGGTGTAATGACTTTGGTTTTGCTTTATACGCCACAGGTTTTCGGTGGTAATTTTTGGATGATGACTCTTGCAGGAGTATTTCTTGGAGCTGCACTCACAGGTTACGTACCAATCACTGCAATTGTAACTTCACTTGCACCGGATAAGAAAGGGTCTGCAATGGCTGTTGTAAATTTCGGAGCAGGATTATCTTACTTCATTGCACCGGCAATCGTTGGGGCATTCATCGGCAGCATCGGTGTGGAAGGTGTGATGTGGGTATTCGCCATCTTGTATTTTATTAGTGCATTCTTAATGAGATTCATGAAATTACCGCATGAAGAAAAGCAAAAACAGAAAGAAAATGCTTTTATTGACAAAGATCAAGCAAGTTAAAAGATAATAAAAACATTATATATTAAAAACTATGAAAAATAAGACCTTTATTAATAGGAGGAGAAAACCATGAAAGCAGTTATTTTTCCTGGAGACAAAAAAGTAGAAATAAGAGAAATGGAAATCCCGACACCTGGTATGGGAGAAGTTTTAATCCAAATGAAAGCATCTGCGATTTGCCGCAGTGATATGAGTTTATATTATGGAACTTCGGTTTTTGAGGGTACAAAACTTGGTTCTATTGTTCCAGGTCATGAACCTGCAGGAATCATAACAGAATTAGGAGAAGGGGTAACCACTTTTAAGACAGGAGACCGTGTTGCGGTTTATTTAGCACTAGGATGCGGGGAGTGTGCCCATTGTAAGAGTGGTTACAAAATGTTCTGTAAGGAATTCAAGTGCATAGGATTTGATTCCCACGGTGGAGACGCAGATTACATGGTTGTTCCGGCTGAAAACTGCATGAGGCTTCCCGATGATATGAGCTTTTTAACAGCTGCCGTTTCAACTGATGCTGTCGGAACGTTATTCCATGCCCAAAAAAGACTAGCGATTTCTGGAAGAGACAAACTTGTCATTTTCGGAATGGGTCCTATGGGGGCCGCCGGTGTAATGATCGGAAATGCCCTGGGTGCGACTGTAATTGCAGTCGATATGCTCGATGAGCGCTTAGAAATGGCGAAAGAATTAGGCGCTGCCTACGTAATTAATGGGAAAAATGCAAACGTACAAGAAGAAATTTCCCGCATTACAAATGGGCTTGGTGCCGATGCGGCGATCGATTGTTCAGGAAGCCCTTTTGCTCAGAATGATGCGCTGGATTGCGTTAGAGCCCATGGACGGGTTGCCTTTGTTGGTGAAAGCAAGGAAACTACGATTAAACCAAGTGCACAATTAATCCGTAAACAAATCTCTGTCATAGGGTCGTGGTATTTCCCAATCCAGGAATTTGACGAAATTACGGAATTCATTGTGAGAAAAAAACTCCCTGTTGAAAGATTGGTGACCCATAAATTCAGACTGGAAGAAGCAGAAACAGCGTTCCGACTATTTGATGAAAGAAAAACGGAAAAAGCAGTATTTGTTTGGGAATAATATTTAGCTATACAAATACTTATTAGCTCTCATTGCCGGTCCGAAGTATAGGGATAAAATAACAATCGTTAGATAATATCATTCGAAAAGAGGTTATGTATCATGAAGGGCATTTCGTTTAATACTTGGGCATACAGCAGTTTTCCATCTTGGGTTCCTTCCTATCCGCTAGAGGAAGTAATAAATAGGATTTCATCATTTGGTTATGATGCGATTGAGATTGGATGTGCAGCTCCTCATGCCTGGCCGGACTATTTATCACCGGAAAGAAGGAAGGAAATTTTAAAACTTTTAAAAGAAAAAAACTTAAAGGTATCATCGATGCTTCCTGCACCAGGAGGCGGACCGGGTAATAACCCAAGTTCACTTCTTGCTGAGGAACGAAAATTTACGATCAACCACTATAAAGAGGTTGTCCGGTTGGCACACGAGTGGGAATGCCCGACAGTTATGTGGATTGCAGGATGGGCCTCATTTGGCATGTCTCAACAGGATGCCTGGAATTACAGCTTAGAGGGGTTGGGGGAAGTTGGTAATTATGCCAAAGAGCTAGGTGTAACTATGGTTGTTGAGCCAACCCCTGCAGATAGCAACCTGATTGAAACAGCGGATGATGCTTTGTTATTAAGCGAACAAACTGGTTTATCCAATGTCAAGGTAATGTTTGATACATTCCATGCTTTGTACAGAAACGAAGTACCAAGTGATTATGTATATCGAATGAAGAATAAACTCCACCATGTGCATATTTCGGACAATGACCGTCTCCCTCCTGGCCAAGGAAGAGGCGATTTTACGGCCGTACTTAAAGCATTAAAAGAAATCAATTATGATGGGTATTTATCAATGGAAGTAGGATTTCATACAAGACAAGCAGAACCAGATTGGTACGCAAGGACTTCGATTGAATACTTGAAAGCTAAATTAAGTGAGATTGATTATTTATAAAAGGTATTGTTATGAAATATCATATTTGAA
This sequence comes from Peribacillus sp. Bi134, assembly GCF_918698065.1. Lineage (NCBI taxonomy): Bacteria > Bacillati > Bacillota > Bacilli > Caryophanales > Bacillaceae > Peribacillus > Peribacillus sp. Bi134. The sequence continues at coordinate 144,350 of NZ_CAKKLN010000001.1, forward strand.
GTTATATACCTATGATTTCTGAGAAGAAAAGGATACTAGAAAAAGTTGCTAAGGTTTGGAAACTGATTAGAAAAATTATAAAGAATAGAGGCATAGTCGATTGCTATGCCTCTATTCTTTATATATATAAACCTAGTAGCTACCTCTGTTGTTTTAGGATTCTTTTTGGTTATTAGTAATTCAAGGTGATCTTACATTCATCCTGTAATATTTAACAAGGATAAAAACACTTGAACAGTCATTCAATATCAACATTTTTCTTTAACAGAGCCAATTATTAAAAATAAAGGCTATAGAGAGGAGAGGAGAGAGAAATAACCTATGGCAATTACAATAAAAGATGTGGAAAAACTGGCGAATGTTGCTACTTTTATAATTTCTCAATTGAATGCAGATGATACTCGAATAAGTGAAAAAACGAAGGTTCGTGTTCGTAAGGCAATGCAAAAGTTAGGATACCATCCTAACTTTATTAAAAAGGTTTGACAGAAAATGATGATACACTAATAAGCAAACTGTTTAACAAAAGGAGAGTTGAGTTAATGTATGGACCGGTTTAAGTGATTATCCTGAATTAGATATAAAATTGAGGGGAGCATTAGAGTTTAAACTCCATTCGATGATTAAAGAGAGCCTTTTGGCTCTTTTTATTTTGAAAAAGTTTTAACTTTGTAAATTTTTGTTTTGCTGTCCTACCCTACCCCTACAGGGATTATTTCTATTAGGATCATGGTCCTTTGCTTACTCTAAGCTATATTTATATTATGAGTTTTCGCTTATTATAAAACGGATTTACATAAATATGGGGATGACTTTACATAATATAGAAGGATATAAATTCCTTTGTAATAGGGAGGTGATTAGATGTTCTTCAAAAAACGAAAGATTAGAAATAATAAAGACAAACAGGTCGTGACTGAGAATTCACAAGATATTGGCCAGCTGTTTGCTAAGGTTAAAAAATCCAGTGATTTTAAACAATTTCCACTTACAGATGAATCGGGACATTTAATCATTTCTTACTACAATACACTGGTCGATCAACAACAACTCCAACTGAAAATTTTAATGATTTTCCGAGAGACCCCTTTTGAACTAGGCAGGCTAGAGAAAATTGATGACATAAAGAAAATCATCGCAATAGAAGATATTGTAATAACAGATAATCGGAACGAAGCTGAATCAAAGTTACTTAAAGGGTATGCGATACTTCAAATGAAGGAAAATGATCAAAGGGTTGCTTTAATTCTCTTATCTAATGATAAAGCTGGATTGCGTGAACAAAATAATGTTGAAAATGAGTTTAGTGTGGTGGGGCCACAAATTGGGTTTCTTGAGAATATTGATGTAAATATACATTTATTAAGACAACAAATAAATACAACTGATCTAATTACGAAGGAAGTAAACATTGGTTCTACTTCAAATACTCGAGTTATTATTGCTCATATTGATGGGATTACGAGTGAGCAGCACGTTAATACCATGACCCAACGGCTTCAAGATATTGATTTTGATGTCATTTTTGATACTTCTCAGCTGCATCAATTTATAGAAGATAATTCCCTTACACCGTTTCCTTTGCTTCTGCCAACTGAACGTGTGGATAGGGCGGTTCAAGCTCTTATTAACGGACAAGTAGCTGTTTTAAGTAGTGGGTCGCCATATGTCATTACAGGTCCTTCTACGATCATTGATTATTTTATTTCACCTGAAGATTACTTTCTCCCATGGATTCTTGCATCTTTTTTTCGTTTAATACGGGTATTCAGTGTCCTTTTCTCCATTTTTGGAACATCTATTTATATAGCCGTTATCACTTACCATTACGAGATGATTCCAAACGATTTATTCGGTTCACTTAGTACTTCTCGTTATAATGTCCCGTTTCCGCCGGTATTAGAGGTGATTTTTCTGGAATTCACGATTGAACTATTACGTGAAGCGGGAGTCCGGTTACCTACAAAGGTAGGACAAACATTGGGAATAGTGGGCGGTATTGTTATCGGCCAAGCGTCAGTTGAGGCGTCTCTTACAAGTAATGTCTTACTCATTATAGTCGCCTTATCTGCCTTAGCTTCCTTTACTACCCCAATTTATAAAATGTCGAACACTATACGTTTTTTACGTTTTCCTTTAATTCTCTTCGCATCTATTTGGGGGGGACTAGGTATCGTTATTGGGATTGCGTTTTTAATCATTCACCTTACACGGTTAGAATCTTTAGGAACACCCTATACAGTTCCATTTTATCCTTTTAGGCATGAGGATTTAACGGACAGCCTGATCCGTTCCTCTTATAGTAAAACATCCAAAAGGCCAAATTATTTACGTCCTAAATCAATTTGGAGATACCACCCACATAATCACAAAAAAAAGAAAAGTGATTTTGATGAATAATTGGGAAAGGATAATAAAGGTGAATTTCATGAAATTATGTTTTCTGTTAACTTTTAGCTTAACTTTCTTTTTATCAGGGTGTGGTATACATGAGAGGATCATTGATGAAGTTCAGATAATTGAAGCTCTAGGATATGATCGGGAAGAAGGCAAAGTTAAAGGAATTGCTATTTATCCTACTTTCGCAGAGCAGGGAAATGTCAAATTGAAGATTTATAAAACGGTGTCTAATTCATATGAAGACATACTCCCGAGAATGAATGCAAAATCAGCCTATCCTATTGAGACAGGAAAATTAGATTTTTTATTGTTTGGCAAGGAATACGCCACACAAGGGATTGAAGATGTTATCACTAATTTTGCCCGAAATCCAAATACAGCGAGTCGAATGCAGTTGGGCATTGCTGAAAACACAGCCGAAGATATACTTCAATCCAGTAAACATGTGAATCTTTCATTCCATTTAAGTGAAAAAATCAATCAAAACATTGAAAGTGGTAATTTGCCAAAAATGAATCTGCACATGTTTTTGAATAATTTTCATCAAGAAGGGAGGGATCAAATTTTACCTTACCTTATCCTAGAGGAAAATCAAATTAAAATTGACGGGTTAGCTTTATTAAAAAACGGGAAGTACATAAATCATATTAATTTAAGACAGTCCTTAATTCTAAAAACATTAATTGATGGGTCTCAAAATGGACAATATAAAACCAAAATCACGCAAAATAAAAAGGAAGGTTTTATTCTCTTGAAAAACCTGGATGCAAAAACTACATATACGGTTGAGAAAAGCGAAGGCATTCCGAGTATATTCATCGATTTAACCATCCATGCAGAGATTGAAAAAGCATCATCCTGGTTTGATTTGAAAAAAAATAAAGATATTGTAAAATTGGAACGAATTTTAAATGAACACTTTAAGGAAGAGGTCCAACGTTTAATTTCACTGGCACAAGGATACAATGTAGATCCCATTGGGTTGGGAGAAAAGGTTAGAGCCAACTCAAGAAATTGGGACTATCAACGGTTTATGGACATATACCCAAAAGTAAAAACCACTGTACACACAAATATTGACATCCTAAATACAGGTATTGAAGAGTAAGTCTGCATGATAAGAGGAGGAGCCACGTGAAATCATTACTAGACGAACGACATTTAGTATCTTCCTTTTACGTTTTCTTTCTGATCTACACGAATATTATTGGCATAGGAATCATGAGTTTTCAACGAGATATAACGAAGGACGCAGGTTATGATGCATGGATTTCCATCATTTTATCAAGTATAAGCATTCATATACTAGTTTGGATGATTTATCGTATTCTTGGAATTGCTAAAAATGATGTCATACATGTTCACAAATTTTGCTTTGGAAAATGGATTGGCGGACTGTTCAACATTTTTGTGATTTTCTACTTTCTTATATTAGCGTTAATTGTTTTCCGTGTTTATATTGAAGTTGTTCAAGTTTGGCTGTTTCCCTTAATGAAGACCTGGCAAATAAGCCTCATTCTTCTAGTCCTCATTTATTACGTTGTATCCGGTGGATTCCGCGTGATTACTGGAATGTGTTTCTGGGGAACTATTATACCTTTTATTATCCTGTTTCCCCTTAATTTTTTTTCGTTGGAATTTGCCAATTTTCACAATTTATTACCCGTCTTTAACCACTCTCTGAAGGAAATCGTATCATCCTCTAAAGCTATGTTGTTTCAGTATGTTGGCTTTGAGACCTTATTCATGTTCTACCCATTCATTAAAAATCCAGACAGATCACAAAAATGGGCCCATTTTGGACTTTTGTTCTCAAGCTTACTTTATCTAATAGTAGCACTCATCACATTTGTTTTCTTTAGTGAAGGACAATTAAACCATACAATATGGCCCACATTAGATCAAATGAAAATTGCGAAATTCCCTCTAATAGAAAGAGTCGAATTTATCGTTGTTTCGATTTGGTTACTTCTCATATTACCCAATATCAGTGTGAAAATATGGGCAGGTTGTCGTGCTATTAAGAAAGTAATAAATGTGAAACAACGTATAAGTCTGTTCATTGTACTGGTCCTATTCTTTATTATAGCTAATGTGCTCAAAGAGAGGAGTCAAATAGAGCGATTGAATGAAATGTATTCAAACATTGCTTTTTACTTTGTGTATCTATATATCCCTTTTCTCTTTTTGTACATTCATATTAAGCATAAAATAACTAAGTAGGATAGAAAGCTTCTATTAACTTATAATACAATCTGGGCAGATCGTTTTGTAAGGATTCAACAGAAAAGGTCAGCAGTTACATTTGGGAAGGTGAACCATTCCAAATCACAGAAGTTAGGTTTAGTTCGCCTTATTCCGTCGGAGATTTGTCACACTGATGTTCTAACACAAATCAAGCTTACCTTTATATATTTTTCCATTGGTTCTTGTAAATTTAGGTAGTATAACGCATTTTGTTGGTTTGAAGTTAATTAGGGGCTTTGTAGGAATGGGAGTAAGTAGGGTAGGTGCAATTATACTTGGAATAAGCCTAAGAATCTTAGTTTTAATATTAATTACAGATTCAAATAAGAAAGGAAAATTGTAGAGAACCATTTGATTGATTAATGATGTACTTCTTAAACTAACGAGTGCGATACTTCAATAAGAGGTATCGTGTTTTTCTTATTGAGCTCCCATGAGAATTAAAAGGCTCAAAATCCAGAAAAAACCACAAAAAAAAAAGACCCAGTAAAAACGCTTTTTAAAAAAAGGCTGAGTCTTATGAGTGATCTGATTGAATTTGGTAAATCGTTAAACAAAACCTCCAATAATTGGAAATTAAGTAAAGGCTAGCGCGACGATCAAAAAAGGATTAATCTCCCAAAAGTATTACCCATAAAGGGCGCGACAGTCGATGGTACACCATTGTTGTCGGAGTCAGACTAACGGATGGGCTCAAAGGCACCATAGTTTAACGACCTTCTTCGCCAGCCATTAAAACATTATCGACATAGAGACCAATTTTCATTCTCTGTGGTGAAACGCTGGTTTTTGCGCTTCATAGATGGTAACGGGTGCGTTAGCTGAAAACAGGAGCTGTTTTTAAGGCAGCACATTCTTTGTATACCGGGCATTTTGGTTGAAGAAAAAAATGATTTGATTAGTGTTGAATTAAATACTAAATACCCTAATTATAGCTTATACCAAGGCGTAACTGCCGGGCAGGAACAAATATTTAGACAGTTGGTCAGAATATATTAATAAGAAAAAAGAGTCGGCAAAGCGACTCTCCTCTAAAATTCTCCGTGTTTAACTTAATAAGAATTTATTCAATGCTTGTTGTAAAGTTCCTAATGTTTGTGCTTTTTCATTTAATCTTATTCCTAAGTTTATCATACTTCTAACCACTTCAGCTCTTAACCCGGTAATCACAGTGGTACATCCCATTAATGAAGTGCCGTCTATAATCTTCATTAAATGATCAATTACTTCGGCCTCGATTTCCATAATTCCAGATAAGTCCATAATCAATGTTTGAATACGTAATTTTCCAATCTCCATTAAAACTTTTTCCTCGAGGATATTCGTTCGGTAAAGATCAACCGCACCAATAAGAGGCAAAATACATATAGTGGGTGTTATTGGGATTATGGGCACCGAAAGATTTTCAACCAATTCTTTTTGAGCCATTATCAACGAATCTTTGTATTGAGAATATGTGATAAAAAAAACATTTAAAAATCTGTCTACCTGATTATTAACTTGTTTTTCTACCGAAAAAAATTCTTCAGTAATAACCTTATTATTTACCTTGTTAAATTCTTGTAGGAACCTCCACAAGGTCCTTCGAATTGCTTGCACCCACTCTAATTTGAAAGTTAATGGAATTGCGTGCGTCGCCCAAGCTATACCTTCTTGTGTAGCAAATGATTGAAGCTCCTGTTCTTTAGCCTCAATAATGTATTGAATCAGCCTATGGGCATTATTTACCAGGTCAATATTACCGACCGTTAAAATTTCTTCAATTTTTTCTTTTACATTAGATGCTTCGTTTAATAATGAATTTTCAAAATCCGCTTTATTTTGTTGGATGAATTCCAGTAATTTATATGTATCTAGTGACCCCTTCATCATTTAATCCCCCTATTTTTTATATACCAAAACTTTAATTACCCTGTAATTATAATTACTAAACCCGTTTACACTATAAGCTTCTACTTTAAAGGGAAAATGGATGTATTTATGTTAATTAATCTTGTTAAGATTTTCACTTAAGTACTGTCAGTAATAGCGTACTAAAGAAGAGGAAAGTTTGTTTGACAGATTTATTTTGAAATAAGAAAAGTAAGATTTTAAAAGACTGATATATATTAATTGATTATTCTGTTATTAGGGAAAGTTAACTCTACTTCAAATATCTTTATAAGATTCTCCTTACCTTTATTTGTAAACGCTTTCTTTGGGGGATTTGATTCATAAAATAGGAGGGATGACAACGTGGACGATAAAAGGAAAACGTAAATCTCTGGCCATTATCTCGTTAGCTAATACCAAAAGTAATAGTATTCCGTTTTAGATTCCGTCCTAGGAGTTGGCCAGAGACAGAATCTTTTTCTATCCAATGAGATGATAAAAAAGGAGGTTTCCAAAATGAGTATCGAAAGAGGTACAGACGTGAGGAAAAACATTATGGATTTTTTTGGTAATTTAACTCCCGCTGCTCTTGGAACTGGTTTGGTTGCTGCATTGTTTAGCATTATGGGGCCAGGTTTAATTGTAATGAATTCAGCTAAAGAAGGTAATCTTTCTGTTGAGCAGGCAATTTCTTGGTTGTTTATTATTTATACGGCGGGAGGTATATTTACGATTATCTTGTCACTCCGCTATCGCATACCTATTGTGGTGGCCTATAGCATACCTGGTGCAATATTAATAGGTAATGCCTTAAAGCATATACCCTTTAATGAGGCAATTGGTGCATCTATTGTTGCTGGAATAGTAGTTACAATTCTTGGATTGTCAGGGGTAATCAAGAAGGTAATAGAATTAATTCCTCTTCCGGTTATGCTTGGAATGATTGCTGGTGTCCTTCTATCTTTTGGTATCAAAGCAATACAGGCTGTGGTAGAGGCACCAGCAGTTGCAGGGAGTTCTTTTGCAGTCTTCTTCCTCTTAATGGCGATGAAAAAATTCTCAAGAAAATTCCCGCCTATTCTAGGAGCAATAATAATAGGAGGGATAATCGCAACAGCCCTTGGGCAAACGAACTGGGGGGCGATACAACCTTCATTTGCTCATCCTATATTTGTAGTACCTCATTTTAGTATTCAAGCTACATTAGAACTAACGTTGCCCTTAATTATATTGATAATTGGTGTTCAGAATATGCAGGCTGTCGGGGTGCTATTTGCTACAGGATATAAACCTCCTATCAATGCTATGTTTACCATTCCAGGTATTGGTACAATCGTTAACTCTCTTTTTGGAGGACACCCAACTGTTATAGCTGGACCAAGTACTGCAATGGTTTCTAGCGATGCAGCAGGTGAGGATAAAAATTTGAGATATGTAGCGGCAACTTTTGATGGATTACTTTGGATATGTTTTGGTTTAGTAGCCGGGATGGTTATTGCGGTTTCGACGGTGGTTCCTGGTCAATTGCTTTCTGTGCTCGGTGGTCTTGCTATTTTTAACGTGTTTATAAGTACATTTGCCGGGGCTTTCAACGGGAAATTTAAAAATGGAGCCATGGTAGCATTTCTTATAGCCATTTCTAATGTAACAGTATTTACTGTTGGTGCCGCTTTCTGGGCTCTATTGGTAGGATTTGTCGTTTCATTATTACTTGATCGAGAGGACTACAGCAAAGCAAAAAGTAAAATGGATTCAAAAAAAGATGGAGCAAAGATTGCATAGTAATATAAAGGGTTTGGGATTTATGAAGCTCCCCTTTGGACTATATCCCTTATAAGGGACAAATTAAAAAGGGGTACTCTATAAGAATATGGATCATGGTATTTGAACTGGAGTCTTTTCTTTAATTTCCATTGGTTTCTCTCAAATAATAATCGTATCTAAATGGTCTGCCTTTGTTGTATTTCATTAAGTTCTCACGTGACTTATGATCCATTACATCTTCAAGATGACAAAATAATTACTATTTGAATTATCCTAATATTCTTTTTTGAGACATTGATTCTGTTACCTTTAGTTTTTTTAAAAGAGGAGGTTAAAAGAGGAGGATGTAATGGAAGCCAATGGAGAAATAGAAAATGACATTAGGGTGAAATTGTTATACTAAGCGTCTTTCCATTTACACAATGTGTAGAAAAAATATAATTACCTAATAGATGACCATATTAATTTATCAGTCAACATATTTGAAGGTATGGGAACATATTGGCATAGTAAAAAACTTTGGCGTAAATGGTATTCTCCAAGTTTATATTAAGTTAAAAAAAATTAAAAGCCTGTGCGCAATTTCAGAAGGGGAATATTGAATATTCGAAATAATAAGAAATATTTTAAGTGATTTAAACAAGATTTTGAAAATGGAAAGTAAGTTTATAGATTATTATGCTAGTAATGGAAGGTGAAATCACAATTAAAACAATCCATATTATTAATGCAATACTTTTTTTTCATTTATTATTTATCATTTGAAACCGCTTTCTTGAAAACGTAGTTAAAGATAGGATAGGAGGAGTTTATGATGGAAGGTAAAGGGAGTTTGAATTTGCCAGCAGGAATTGAACAGTCTTGGGATGTGTTATTAGATTCAGAGGTGCTTAAGAGATGCATCATGGGGTGCAAAAAATTGGAGTTAGTTGAAGAAAATAAATATGAAGCTGATATATCAATGGGTGTTGCATCAGTGAAAGGTGATTATTCTACAACAATTGAATTAGCGAATATTAATAAACCGATATCTTATCAAATGATCGTTAAAGGTGAGGGAGGACCTGGAAGCATAGAAGCCGTCGCAGATATTACTCTTGAATCAGTAGATGAAAACAACACTGTTCTCTCTTACAGCTTTGAAGCAGAAGTGGGAGGAAAAGTTGCGATGGTCGGTCAACGAATGCTAGGAGGCGTATCTAAACTGGTTATTAAAGACTTCTTCAAAAAATTTGGGAAAGAATTAAAAAAGGCTGAAGTTACCAATTAAATAAGTAATGAACCTTCAAGGGGAGAAAGGAGAGATTTTTTATGAATTTAGGTACATTATTGGATTTTGCGGTGGAACGCTATCCAAATCAAATCGCTCTAGTACAAGGCCTGAAATCTTATACTTATGCCCAATTACAAAAGGAAGTAGAAAAAGTTGCTGCCTCTCTGCAACGTTTAGGCATTCAAAAACAGGATCGTGTTGTTGTCATCTTAAAGAACAGACAGGAAAATGTTATGGTTTACTGGGCAATACAACAGATTGGTGCAATCTATACTCCAATAAACCACCGCTTATCCGCCAAAGAGGTCGAATATTGTGTAAACGATTCTGAAGCGAAGGCTATCATCTTTGAATCAACCAGTCAAAGTGCTGTGTCAGGTGCGAACTTTCTCGAAAGACCAATCTTGATTGGTGTTGAAAATTATAATGGTGTGGATATTTCTTATCCGGAACTAGTAAACAGAAGCCCAGGAAGCTATCAAAGGCCAATTCTAGATGAGAATGATATATCGATAATGCTATACACATCCGGTACAACAGGACGTCCAAAGGGAGTACCACGAACGCATAGGAATGAATATGCCTCGGCTATGGCACATATCGTCCAAAACCAGTACCAGTTGTGGGAAAGTACATTAGGAGTTATGCCACTTTATCATACAATGGGTGTTCGTTCGTTGCTCTCTATGACTTTTTTAAATGGAAAGTTTGCTCTTTTATCAAACTTAGACTTTGATGCTGGTGAGGCGCTTGAAATTGTAGAAAGAGAAAAAATTTCATCCCTTTATTTAGTTCCGACGCTTTTTCATGATATGTTATCATACCCGGATTTTGGCAGGTATAACCTTACCAAGCTTGAAAAAATCGGGTATGCTGGTGCCGCAATGACTACTACATTAGTAAATCAATGTGTGAAGTTACTTAAACCAAAACTGTTTGTAAATCATTACGGCAGTACGGAGGTATATACGTTTACCATCTGCCCTGATGTACATGAAAAGCCAGGCAGTGCAGGTAAACCGGGGATTCATCAAAATATTCGCCTGGTAAAAGCAGATCCAGACGGTCATTCTACTCCTGATGATATTGTTGGGAGAGGAGAAGTCGGCGAAATTATTGCGAATCTGAAGTCCGTTGAAGCCTTTAAAGGGTATTGGAATCGCCCGGAGGCGACGGAAAAAACTATTCGAGATGGCTGGTATTTTACAGGAGATATTGGCTTTATTGATAAAGACGGTGACTTATTCGTTGTTGGCCGGGTTGACGATATGATTATCTCTGGGGGAGAAAACATTCATCCATTAGAAGTCGAGGATTGTCTGACTCAACATCCAAAAGTTAGGGAAGCTACCGTAATTGGGGAGCTTGATGAGCGCTGGGGGCAGATTGTTACCGCTTATATTGTCGCTAAAGACGAATCTGTTACAGAGCAAGAACTGGATGAATTTTGCAAGAATCTACCCAGTTTATCAAATTTCAAAAGGCCTCGTAAGTATACGTTTGTAAAAGAGATTCCAAAAAGTCCTGTAGGGAAAATTCTTCGCCGTAAATTGCGCGAGGGTGATATTGATGCACCTCACAATGAAAGTGAAGCTATCAGCCAATAAAAATTTTAAAATAGAAAAGGGGAAATAACAAATGACTATAACAGAGCAAACGTATGACCATATTCGGGTAGAGAAAAATGCAGAAAAACAAACGGCAACAATCGTGTTTGATCGTCCAGAGAAAATGAATTATATCAGTATGCTCGGCAGAGAACAGCTGGCAGAGATTTTTGATGGTTTGAATCAAGATGATGAAGTGCGTGTCATTATCCTCAAAGGAGCAGGAGATGTATGCTTCAGTGCAGGAGGAAGCATCCCAGAATTTATGGCGACCCATCAAGAAAAGCTTTCCCATTTAGCCGAAAACGTGGCTGCTCCTGAACGCTCTCCAAAACCTGTCATCGCTCAGCTGCAGGGGTATACGTTCGGTGTAGGCCTAGAACTTGCGATGGCCTGTGATTTCAGGATTGCACGGGAAGATACCCTGCTTGCCCTTCCAGAAATGAACCTAGGAATGATTCCTGGGAGTGGAGGTACACAGAGAATTGCAAAGATTGTGGGCTTAACAAGAGCAAAGGACATGATCATGCGTGCCAGAAAAATTCCTGCAAATGAAGCATATCAATGGGGTCTATTAACACAAGTGGTGTCCAAAGGGGACCTTCAACAAACAGTGGATTCGTTAGTTGAGGAGCTTGTTCATTTTTCTCCGCTTGCTCAGCGTGTTGCAAAAGAAGTGTTGAACGCTTCTGAAGAAAGTCCGCTGGGAGTCGGATTGAAAATGGAAGGGAAAGCCTACGGCCTCCTTCGCACAACAGAAGACTTTAAAGAAGGCGTAGATGCGTTCGTCGAAAAGAGAAAACCAGTTTTTACAGGGAAGTAATAAAATGAGAGTCACCGGCAGCCTCTGCCGGTGATTCTCATTTTAGATCAAGAAAAGTCGCTTTAAATCATGTTTGATTCAGGGAAGTTAATAGAACGATATGGGAAGGATTGAAGGTATGCAGCTAAAAAAGGGTTCTGAAAACAAGAAAGGTTTATTAAGTCATTTAAATGTAAGAACGGTTAGTGCAGGAGCGCTGGCAGCAATTTTTGGCTGTACTGGTCCGTCGCTAATTATAATAAACGGAGCATCAAATGGCGAATTAACTCAAACACAAATGATTTCTTGGTTATTTGCCATATATTTTTTTGGTGGGATATTAGGAATATTCATCTCCGTAAGAAATAAGCAGCCGATTGCTGGCGCTTATTCAATTCCAGGTGCAGTACTTGTTGTAGGTTCACTGTCAAACTATTCTTTAAATGAAGCTGCGGGTGCTTATTTGGCAGCAGGTCTCATTGTCTTTATGTTAGGGATAGCAGGGGTTATTGGTAAAGTTATGGACTGGATTCCGGTTCCAATTGTTATGTCGATGGTCGTTGGAACAATGATTAGTTTTGGGACTGAGATGATTGCATCCCTCGAAAAAGCACCAATAATTGCAGGTTCATCCATCCTCGTGTATCTTCTCTCATTCCGTTATATAAAAAAATTTCCACCTATTTTAATATCATTTGCTGTTGCTATCATTTTATCGGTTTGGATGGGAGAATTACAAGTGAAAGATGTGAGTTCCGTTTTTGTCGTTCCTCAACTAGTGACTCCATCATTCAATATTGAAGCGATTATTTCAATGGGCATCCCACTTGCACTTTTAGTAATTGGTGCTGAAAACGCCCAGGCTACAGGTGTGTTAAACACCCAAGGATATAAACCACCGGTTAATGAGATGACGATTTTAAGCGGAATTGGCGGGGTTATTACATCTTTTTTTGGAGGTCATAATGCGAATATTGCGGGGTCAATGACAGCAATCTGCGCATCAAAAGAAGCTGGTCAAATGGAAGGAAGATATGCAGCAGTGGTTGTATGTGGTGTGTTATTTTCTACCTTTGGATTGTTTGCAGGTATAGTCATGCCTTTTGTAGCTGCAATGCCGAAAGTATTAATCAGCACTGTTGCAGGACTGGCTATGATGGGAGTTCTTTTAAGTTCATTACAGGAAGCGTTTTCTAAACCCCAATTCCAATTTGGTTCATTTTTTGCCCTTATCATTGCGATGTCAGGAGTCCATTTTTATGATATAAGCTCTCCATTCTGGGCGATATTGGGTGGTGTTGCTGTTTCTCTAATTATTGAAAAGCCTGATTTTAAAACCATCATTGTTCAACAAAGTAAAAATAGTACAGATTCTAACGTTTCTCAAGGAGTTTGAAATAAATAATAAACATTAATCTCTAATAAAAGCCCTCTCGATTAAGAGAAGGGCTTTTTACATTAAACAATCACAGTTGGATATCCTTTTTACTTCAATTTTGAAAGGTACCGACTCGGAATCAGTACTATATATTACGCAGTTCACAAGGTGTAAAAGGTAAAATTATTGCCCATCTGAACGGGGTCTACGTTTCAGAATGGAGCAAACGTTTTTTTGTTTATTTGAAATTTGCCATCCAGTAAGGTTCGAGCCTTACCCTAGTCTTCAAGAAAAGCGGAACTGCAGGGGTTCCAGTTGTAACGTCATTCGTTCCAGTTGGATGGTTAATGGGTAGGAAAGAGTGAATTTTAAACAGTTTATTAATGGCATGAAACTTGCAAATATAAAAGATGAATATTGAAAGTTGAAAGGGGGGAACTTTGAAAAGCGTGCAGTTAACAAAAGTGGATTGATTACCCGCTTCAAAGTGCATGATCCAAAAAGTCGTTTTCAAATGTAGGAGGAAACAGAGTGAAAAAAATTGTTATAGGTATATCAGGGGCAAGTGGATCCATTTACGGTATTAGATGTCTTGAGACATTAAACAAACTTCAAATTGAAAGTCATGTAATTATTAGTTCCTCTGCTGAAAAAACCATCGAATATGAAACAGAATACTCGGTGGAACAAGTAAAATCACTGTGCAGTTTTGTATATGACTCAAATGATATAGGTGCAAGCATCTCAAGTGGTTCCTTTCATGTTGACGGGATGATCATTGCTCCGTGTTCTATTAAAACTCTATCATCTATCGCAAACAGTTTTAATGATAATTTAATCACTAGAGCTGCTGATGTAACTTTGAAGGAACAAAGGAAGTTGGTTCTAATGGTCCGTGAAACACCATTGCATTTAGGGCATTTGCGGCTAATGCAATCAGCTGCAGAGAATGGTGCGGTAATCCTCCCTCCTGTTCCTAGTTTTTATCATAAGCCAACATCATTGGATGATATTGTTAATCAAAGTGTAGGTAAGGCGTTAGATCAGTTTGGTATTGATGCTCGACTGTTTGAACGGTGGTCGGGACTCAATAAAGATGAAATAATAACCAATCTATAATCATTATTTTTTGGGTATTAATATACTATTTTTCCCGTTTAACATGACTCAGAACATGACATGAAAAAATGGAGGTACTCTAATGTCTAATGTAGTCGCTCATTCTGAACAAGAAAATGTAATCGTTAACAGACGTCAGGTTGTCTCTGCAATGACAGCGTCACTATTAGGGTGGTCTTTCGATCTTTATGATCTTTTTCTTCTACTTTTTGTGGCTCCCACAATTAGTATACTATTTTTCCCTACAACCAGCCCTACGCTTTCTTTAGCTGCTGTTTATGCTTCTTTTGGGGTAACGCTTTTGATGCGGCCTCTTGGGTCGGCAATATTTGGATCTTATGCAGATAAAAACGGGCGAAAGAAAGCCATGATTGTTTCTGTGGTAGGGGTTGGTGTTAGTACAGCTGCCTTTGGTCTTTTGCCTACTGTCCCACAAATTGGTGTGACTGCTGCAATCCTTTTTTTAATTCTACGATTAGTTCAAGGGGTCTTTGTCGGCGGTGTCGTGGCATCTACACATACAATTGGAACAGAATCTGCGTCGCCTAAATGGCGCGGATTGATGTCTGGTCTTATAGGTGGGGGAGGAGCCGGATTAGGAGCACTATTCGCTTCACTAACGTTTACCATCGTTTCTGCTTTTTTTCCTGGTGAAGCGTTTAATGATTGGGGGTGGCGAGTCATGTTCTTTACAGGGATTTTAGGTGCAGTAGCTGGTCTACTTGTATTTAGAACACTTAACGAGTCTCCGCTTTGGGCACAATTACGTAAAGAGAATGAAGAAAAAGGGCAAGAGGATGTAATACCGCAGTCTCCTATTAAGACCCTATTTACAAAATATTTCCGAGTTATAGCTGTGAATCTAATGATTGTTATTGGTGGTGGTTCAGGTTATTACCTTACAGCTGGTTTTATTCCCACATTTCTAAAAGTAGTTAACAATGTATCTTCAGAAGTTTTATCAGGTGTTCTCATTGTCTCAAGTATTGTCACGATAATTTCGGCTTTACTGTTCGGACAACTTAGTGAAATTATTGGAAGAAAAAAGACCTTTTTAGTTATTGGATGTTTAAATATCGTCGGACTTCCATATTTTTATCTAGCATTAGCCGATGCTGTTACAACGACTTCGATTTATTTGAATACGATGGGTCTGGTGTTTTTAGGAAATGCTGCTTATGCACCTGTGTTAATTTTTCTTAATGAACGCTTTCCTACATCAATACGGTCTACGGGTACAGGACTTTCATGGAATATGGGATTTGCAATTGGCGGTATGATGCCAACTTTCGTAACATTAGCAAGCGGTTCGATTGAAAATATACCGTACACACTTATGTATTTTGTGATTGTAATTTTTCTTGTCTACATTATTGGAAGCCTCATCGTTCCAGAAACAAAAGGCAATCTCAAATAGAAACGGGGGCCGTAAATAGTGATTGCAAAATTAGAGATTACTAGAAATTATATTAATGGCGATTGGCAAGAAGCCAAAACTAGGGAAACGATGACATCCGTAAATCCTGCTACAGGTGAGATTGTTGGAGAGTCACAGAAATCGGGATTAGAAGATATTAAATTGGCAATTAAATTGGCGAAGGCAGCATTTCATACATCCGACTGGCGTTCAAATTCTTCGCGACGTTCTGATGCTTTGATGCAATGGGCTTATAAATTGAAGGAAAATAGAGAAGAAATTGCTAGAATTTTAACCACAGAGAACGGAAAGCCGATAAAGGAGTCTCGTATAGAATTGGACGCCTGTATTGATACGTTAAAATATTTTGCAGGTATGGCTCGAAGTATATTCGGTAGGTCGATAAATCTTTCCACCACGTCATATGGCATCATTGACAAAGAGCCGATTGGAGTAGTAGGGATTATTTCACCTTGGAACTGGCCGGCTATGCTAATGATTCGAGAGGTTGCTCCAGCCCTTGCTGCAGGAAACGCAGTGGTTTTAAAACCGGCAAGTCGGACACCACTTATCAGCACTGCCATTGTCAAATTAATCGAGGAAAATAGCGACTTTCCACCAGGAATTGTGAATATCGTGTCTGGTCCGGGAAAGGTTATTGGAGATGAAATGACTACAAATCCCGATGTTAATGCCATCAGCTTTACAGGTGACACGACTACTGGCAAAAACTTAATGAAAAAAGCAGCAGAAAAGGTGAAGAAACTTGCTCTTGAACTGGGGGGGAAATCTCCTAATATAATATTTCCTGATGCAAACCTAAACAAAGCGATTCAAGCCGTTGCAAAATCAGCCTTTATTACTGCCGGCCAAATGTGTTTTGCTGGATCAAGAGTGATTGTTCATGAGTCGATTCATGAAGAAGTGGTGGAAGGATTGCGTAAACAGGCTGAAAAATTGAAAGTTGGTAACGGGTTAATTGAAACAACCGATATGGGACCTGTCATCTCGGAAGAACAGCTTAATAAAATTTTGGAATATTGCGAGATTGGAAGACGAGATGCAAAACTTATTACGGGTGGTAATAGGTTGACCGGTGGAGATTACGATAAAGGGTATTATATTGAGCCAACCATTTTTGATCAGGTGCCAATTGAATCAAGAATAGCACAAGAAGAGATTTTTGGGCCCGTGCTGGCCATACAAGTTTTTAGGGACGAGAAAGAAGCGATCTCACTTGCTAATGGAACAATTTTCGGTTTAGCTGCTGGCGTTTGGACAAAGGATGTCAACAGAGCTGTGAGAATTGCTAAAAAGGTCGAGGCCGGAACGGTTTGGATTAATACCTATAACAAAAATTACCCACAGGCAGAATTTGGGGGTTATAAAGAGAGCGGAATTGGGCGTACAAGGGGAATTGAAGGATTAATGGAATATACCGAAACAAAACATATTAATATTGAAATAGAAGAATAGGGGGGAATCTATCTATTATGTATCGATCATTTGAGTTTCATCTTCCCACAAAGATTTATTTTGGATATAACAAAATCAACGAACTTAACAATATACCTTTTAAAGTAAAACGTGCCTTTATCGTTACTGATAACGGTGTCTTAAAATCAGGGTTAATCGAAAATGTAACCAAAATCTTAGAGGACAATCACATTTCTTATGTGATTTATGATGATGTGGAACCGGATCCGAGCGTTGAAACCGTTGACAAAGCAGCTCACGGGTTTCAACAGGAAGAATGCGATGCTTTAATCGCCATTGGCGGGGGCAGTCCGATCGATACAGCCAAAGGTGTTCGTGTAATAGCTGGAAATGGAGGGAGTATTCGTGATTATACTGGAGTAAATCTTATCAAGCAATCATCCAATATTCCTCTCATTGCAATACCTACGACATCCGGCACCGGAAGTGAAGTGACCATGTTTGCTGTTTTTTCGGATTGGGAGGAGAATCGAAAAGTTACGGTAACGAGCCCATTCATCGCACCGGATATAAGTATAGTGGACCCTAAAATGACGATGACTGCACCAACGAAAATTACAGCAGCCTCAGGATTTGATGCCTTTGCACATGGGGCAGAGTCATTTGTGTCACGGATATCCCAGCCTGCCAGTGACGCACTTGCATTATCAGCCATGCGAACTGTTAGCAAATACCTTCGTCGGGCCGTATTTAATGGAAATGATGTAGAGGCAAGGATCAAAATGGCAGAAGCTAGTCTCTTGGCCGGTATGGCATTCAATCAATCATTTCTCGGATTGACACATGCCGTTGGTAGTGCGTTAAGCGGATATGCCTATGTTAGTCACGGAGTGGCAATAGGTCTGCTTTTACCGGAGGTTATCCGCCGTAATTCGATATCCCTGGTCGATAAGCATGTTGAAATGGCGAGCGTTTTTCGAGTAACTGATCCATCGTTACCTGGTTGGAAGATTACAGATCAATTAATAGAAGATGTGACTAAATTACGAAACGATATCGGACTTCCACAGAAATTGCAGCAGGTGGGGGTTAAAGAAGAGCACCTTAAGGGGATCGCACACGACTCCGTGAAAAGTGGAATGTGGAAATTTAATCCTTGGCTAGCAACAGAAGAAGAGATTTTGGATCTACTGAAAGAACTGTTTTAAAGTTTGATTTTTTTATTAAAGACTATTAATTCTATTATAAAAATGGAGGTAATTGTAATGTCAGAAAATATCGATAAAACTGAAGAGCTAATCCCTAGTATTGATAAGACGACGGATGAAGTGGCGTGGGACTTATATCGAAAAGCGATTCGTTTTGGGACTTGGGATCCTGCTGCTATCGATCTTAGCCAGGATAAAAGGGATTTTGAAGCGCTTGATGAAGATCTTAAAGGATATCTTATTCATTTTTGTACAGGATTTCTCGATGCTGAAGAAAATGTTGCCTTAAAGTTTTGTCCCTGGATCATGTTAGGCACCTCTACAGAACAACAGGCATTCCTTAGTACTCAATTGCTCGAGGAATTTAAACATACTGAGTTTTTTATGCGCTATTTTAAAGAAGTAATTGGTCGTGAGCGAATTCCTTCAGTGAAAAATATGGTTCAGCAGAAACTTGATAATCGTGTAAAAGTAATGCTGAATGCTCTTGAACAAGGAGAAGAGGAACGTGAGGCTGCACTTGTAGAAGGGTTAACCCATTACCAAGGAATAATAGAAGGTGTTCAAGCGATGACTGGATATGATGTGTTTCGAGGTGTATACGGAAGTAAGGGCCTATTGCCTGGTTTGAGTGAAGGATTTGCCCGAATCAAGGAAGACGAAGGACGGCATGTAGGCTTTGGACTTCGTATGCTAAAGCTGTTTGCCCGTAAACCAGAACATGCCAAGAGAATTCGTGCGTTATACGAAGAATACCTTCCTCTTATCTTGGTTCGATATGATCAACCTGTCATTGTAGATGGTAGGGAATACCCAACTCCACCTGAAGTTCGAGGCCGTGAAAGAGTGTCTAAAATGTTAGAACGCAGACTAAAGGATATATTAGGAACTTCAGTTGCTATATAAGGAGGAGATCTTTTTTTATGAAAGCTAAGACATTTCGCACCTGGATTGAGCATCTGCAAGCAACTCATCGGTTGGCGGTAATTGACCGAAAAGTTAGCTTACAGTATGAAATCGCAAAAATAGCTAAGAAATTAGATGGCAAAAAAGCAACATACTTTACTAGTGTAGAAGATTATCAGGTTCCGGTTGTATCAGGAATTTGTTCAACACGTGAAGATTTTGCAGAGGCGTTGGAAACAGACCAATATGGCGTTATTTCAAAATTTACCGAAGCAGTTGCATCTCCCGTTCCTTGTCGAGCACTAAACAAACAACAAGCGCCAATTAAAGAAAATATTATTCTGGATAATATCGATTTGATGAAGATGTTACCAATTCCGGTACACCATGAGAAAGATTCAGGTAATTACATCACAGCTGGGTTGTTTATTGTTCGGGATCCAGTAACTCGAAAGCAGAACGTTTCGATTCATCGCCTCCAAATCTCCGGGGGAAATAAGATAGGAGCCCTAATCTTGCCTCGCCATACATTTCATTTGTATAAACAGGCTGAAGAGGCGGGAAGACCACTGGAGTGTGCGATAGTCATTGGGGTCGATCCGGTGACGTTACTGGCGTCACAAGCAAGTACTCCGTTCGGGGTAGATGAACTGGAAATCTCAAGCGCCCTTCGGGGGGAACCGTTGGAAGTCGTTCGTTGTGAGACGGTAGATATCGATGTACCGGCCTACGCGGAAATAGTGTTAGAAGGAAAAATTCTTCCACATGTTCGAGAGCCTGAAGGCCCTTTTGGAGAATTCCCAAAATACTATGGACCACGCAGTGACAAAGAGGTGATTGAGATTACGGCTGTCACTCACCGTAACAACCCGATTTTTTATACCATTGTCCCTGCGGGTTACGAACATCTTTTGCTTGGTGGCATCCCTCGTGAGGCAAGTCTCTTTCAGAGCATTCGACAGACAGTTCCATCCGTAAAAGCGGTTCATATGAGCCCTGGTGGAACATGTCGGTATCATGCCATTGTTTCCATTAATAAAAGAAATGAGGGTGAAGCCAAAAATGCAATTTTAGCAGCACTTGCTAACAGTTTTGATATTAAACATGTCGTCGTAACGGATGAAGAGGTTGATATTTTTAATATGGAAGAAGTGGAATGGGCAATCGCAACCCGCTTTCAAGCAGACAGAGACTTAGTGGTAGTTCATGAAGCACAAAGTTCGAAGCTTGACCCGTCAACACGCGATGGAGTGGGCTCGAAGATGGGATTTGACTGTACAATCCCCTTAGACAGTGAAGAAATGCAATACTTGCGAGTTCAAATTCCCGGCTACAATGAATGTAATCTAGATGATTACATAAATCCTGATAAATTGATTCAATCAGTTCATCTTGAAGGAGATATAGACTTCTAAAAAATATGAAAAAATTGTGGCTGACTCAAAAGGCTTTGTGCATGACCTTTTGGTGTCAGCCTTTTCAACATGGGTAATCAAAAAAACACTTCGCTCATTTCCTACAAGTTATTATTCATATTCTCCTCTATTCAATGTGATTGTAAGCAAACCTGTACAAAAAGTATTAGTCAAACTTTTGAATTCATGTTGAACAGTATGCCTTTGATTCACTGGGTAAAAAAGACCTGCAAAGTCTCTTGAAAAATAAACGGCTTCATGCTTTGTTTTTTTCCTTTAAAACCACTATCAAAACAACTAAACTACCTTTTCTAGATGGAATTATAAGGAACAGGAAGCCTAGGTTTTTTTATAAATGGAACTTGGCTTGTTTTTTGCAGTATTAATAGATTCAATATAGGTACATTGTTTGTACTAAGGAAAATATTGATATGAGGAAAGTGAAATATTGAATACCAAAAGTAAGTTATCGATTATTATGTCTATTAATAAATTTAAAGATGCATTCTTAATTTTAAAATCATTTTTTGAAACATAACTCTTCTATCATATGTTATTTTAGTAAAGTAATATAAAGCGAGGGGGTATTCATGATAGAAGGTATAGGGAGTTTAAAATTGTCAGCAGAAATTGAACAGTCTAGGGAGTAGATCCAGAGGTGTTTAAAATATGCATCATTGGGTGCAAAAAAATAGAGCTTGTTAAAGAAAATAGAAAATATGTATTAAGCTGATATTTCTATAGTTGTGGTGCAGTGAAGGGTGACTAATCGATTGTAAATCTATATCTTATCGAATAATCGTAAAGGGTGTGGGGCCTTGGAATCAACTGACTCAAGGATAATACCCGCAACAGCCTCCATGCTAAAAAACCAAAACTGGCCTTTCTTAGAATTAAAAAACGAGTAAAAAGTGATTTAGATAAGATAAGCACAACTCAAGGGGAAAAGGAGAGATGTAAAATGAATTTAGGTACATTATTCGATTTTGCAGTTGAGCGCTACCCAAACCATATCGCTTTAGTTCAAGACCAAAAACGCTATACTTATGTCCAATTACAACAGGAAATAGAAAAAATTGCAGCCTCTTTGCAGCGTCTAGGCATTCAGAAGCAGGATCGTGTTGTAGTCATCTTAAAGAACCGAGTTGAAAATGTAATCATTTATTGGGCATTACAAAAACTTGGTGCGATCTATACTCCGCTTAATGACCGATTATCCACTAAAGAGGTCGAGTATTGTGTAAACGATGCTGAAGCGAAAGCTGTCGTCTATGAATCAGCCAGTCAAAATGCCGTATTAGGATCGAACTTTTCTGAAAGGCCAATTTTGATAGGTGATGAGAATTATATTGGTGTAGATATTTCTTATCCTGAACTAGTAGACCGAAGCCCAGGTAGCTATCAAAAGCCTACTTTAGATGAAAATGATATTTCGATCATGTTATACACGTCAGGAACAACAGGACGTCCAAAGGGAGTACCACGTACCCATAGGAATGAATATGCCTCAGCGATGGCACATATCGTCCAAAACCAGTACAAGTTGTGGGAAAGTACACTAGGAGTAATGCCGCTATATTATACAATGGGCGTTCGTTCACTGCTTACCATGGCGTTATTAAATGGAAAAATTGCTATTTTGCCAGACTTTGATTCTGGAGATGCTCTTGAGATTATTTACAGAGAAAGAATCTCTTCCCTTTATTTAATCCCTACGCTTTATCATGATATGCTAACACATCCAGACTTCAATAAATATGACCTATCCAAGCTTGAAAAAGTTGGATATGCAGGTGCTGCAATGACCACTACATTAGTAAATCAATGTGTGAAGTTACTTAAACCAAAGGTATTTGTAAATCATTACGGCAGTACAGAAGTATATACGTTTTCTATTTGTCCTAATGTATCTGAAAAGCCAGGCAGTGTTGGTAAACCAGGTATTCACCAAAATCTTCGTGTTGTAAAGGCAGATCCCGACGGTCGTTCTACTCCCGAAGATATAGTTGGGAAAGAAGAAATTGGTGAAATAATTTCAAATTTAGATTCCGATGAAGCATTTAAGGGGTATTGGAATCGCCCGGATGCTACTGTTAAAGCGATGCGCAATGGTTGGTATTTTACAGGAGATATTGGTTTTCTTGATGAAGACGGCGATTTATTCGTTGTTGGTCGGCTTGACGATATGATTATCTCTGAGGGAGAAAATATTCATCCATTAGAAATTGAAGATTGTCTGTCACAACATCCAAACGTTTTGGAAGCTATCGTTATTGGAGAGAAGGATGATCGATTGGGACAAATCGTATCCGCCTATATTGTCTCTAAAAACGAAACGGTTACAGCACAAGAGTTAGATGAGTTTTGTAAAAGGTATCCTAACATGTCGAACTATAAAAGACCAAGAAAGTATACATTTGTTAAGGAAATGCCAAAAAGCCCCGTTGGGAAAATCCTACGCCGAAAATTACGTGAGGGTGATTTTGAGGCACTACAAAATCAAAGCGATTCTGTAGGCTGATATAAAATAAATCTCTCCGCTGAGAGTGTTGAAAAGATGTATTTTCTAACTCTAGTCAAAGTGGTTAAATTTTTATAACTCTCATCTTAAAAAATTAAAACTAATTATTTCTGAATATTTTTATAATAGATTTACATAGAAGTAAAGAGGTGTCCTATGGCAGAGCTGCTAATTGTTGATACAGACCAAAGCTGTATAAGCAATATTCGTCATATTGTTGAAAATAGCGACTATAACTTTCTTCGTATTTATGAAGCTAATAACGCACAACGGGCTATGATGATGCTTAAACAATCCCGTCCAAGTGCGCTTATAATGGATGTTTCACTTCCGAACATGGATGGCATAGATTTTGGGAAAAACGTACTACTTATCTATCCAGACTTACCCATCATTGCAATTACAGGGTTAAAAATGTTTGAAATCGTCCAATCAGCCATTAATGCGGGTTTTTCAGCTTATTTATTGAAACCGCTTACTAAAAACCAGCTTTTGAACATATTCGATCGTGTTTTAAAACCAATAATTAAAATGGAAATAAGTCAGACGGTTAAAAATGAAGGTGAATTCGAATTAGATTTAAGAAAACCGATTCAAAGTGCCGTACAATACATTCAGTTACATTACAATGAATGTCTTACTCTTAAAAATATTGCTGATAGGGTTTATTTAAGCCCATCCTACTTTAGTAAATCCTTTAAGGAAGAAATAGGGATGACATTTGTAGAATACTTATCTTGGATTCGTGTTCAGAAGGCAAAAAATATGTTAAGAATGATTTCACTACCAATTGATGTTATTGCTAATAACACCGGTTTTGCAAATTCCAGTTACTTTGCAACAACATTCAAGAAAATAGAAGGAAAAACTCCAACTCAGTATCGAGAGCATTTTTTCTGGGAAAGAAAAAAAGATATCAATTGAAAAAAATATTTTTTCACTTTGGGAGGGGTGGTTATGATTACCATAATAAATGAGATGGACAGGTGTGTCAGAGAAAAGAAAAGAGGAATTCTGGCCACTGTCATACGTGTCGAAGGTTCAACCTACCAGAAAGAAGGGGCAAAATGTTTTTTTGCTGAAGATGGAGAGTTAATAGGCTTGTTAAGTGGAGGATGTGTGGAAGGTGATGTCCTTGAGCACGGAAAAGAAGTTTTACAGACAGGAAAACCCAAAAAAATCCATTACGATTTCAGGGGCGAAGAAGACCAAATTTGGGGCTTGGGTGTAGGGTGTAATGGAGCCATTGAGATTTTTATAGAGCTATTTGATCCTGTTGGTCACCATGAAAGAAGCAAGTTAATGAGAGAGGCTTTTACAACAAGTCAGCCCATTATCATAGCAACCATAACTCGTGATGAAGAAGAATCTAAGATCGGTGAGAGATGGGTTCACTCCAATTTACAAATTGGGGAACCAATGGATCTCAAGATGAAAGATAACAGTGAAGTCTTCTATGACCATATTACGCCGGTTCCTACCCTTTACATATTTGGTGCAGGACCAGACGCTGTTCCATTGGTGAAGACGGTTAAAAATTTAGGCTGGACTGTAAATGTATTAGATCACCGACCGGGCTTTGTTAATAAAAGAAATTTTCCCTTAGCCGATGAATTAATATGCTATGAACGAGACCACCCCGCTTCCGTTCCATTAAGTGAACATAGTTATGCTATTGTGATGAGCCACAATTTTACTCAAGACCAATTGGTTCTAAAATCGTTGTTACATTCATCGGTACCCTATATCGGAGTGTTAGGACCAACAACCAGAACAAACCAGTTGCTCCACGGTTTCACTATTGATGAAATGCAGTTAAACCGTATTTATAGTCCTATAGGCCTTGATATTGGTGCAAAAACTCCTGAGGAAATTGCTATCAGTATTGCTGCAGAATTGGTTAATGTTCATCGTGGTGGTAATTCGATGCATTTAAAACAAACGAAGGGTAAGGAACTTTTGTACACCTCTAGAGATCATAGGAGAGTGATTGCTTATCAATGATAAGAATCATGAAGTCTGGGGGATCATTTTAGCTTCGGGCTTATCAACCAGAATGGGTACTCCAAAAATGCTTTTGCCCTATCAACAAAAAACACTAGTTCATCATGTGATCGAAACGTGTTTACACTCAGTACTTGATGGGGTGGTTGTTGTGATAAATCCAAAAGTGAATGGGTTGGTAGAGGCGGTATCTGTTCCTGGTATAAAACATGTGGTAGAGAATCATGATTCACATTTAGGTATGTCTACTTCGATTAAAGTCGGACTGGAAGCTTTACCCCAACAAGTAGAGGCCATGGTTATTCTTTTAGGCGATCAGCCTGAAATGGATGAAGGCTCAATAAACAGAATTGTTGAAACCTACCAAGTAAAGAATAGGCCATCCATCGTTCAGTCGGTTTTTTTTAACAACGAGAAGGGGCATCCTGTTTTATTCAAACGAGATATGTTTCATCATCTTTTACAGGTAGAAGGAGATAGTGGTGGAAAGTCCGTCATTCAAAAGTTTAGCAGGGAAGTTGTATATGCACCAATGAATCAGCACATTATTCCGGATGTTGACACAATAGACGATTATCAAAGATTGATTAAAAAGAGGGGGGTTGTACATGACAAAGGTAATAGGTAAGTCTGCTACGAGGGTGGAGGACAAACGGCTACTAACCGGTCAAGGAACTTATATTGATGATCTTGGTAACACAACAAATACAGGCTATGCGGCAATTTTACGTAGTCCACATCCTCATGCTTATATAAAATCCATAGACGCAACCGAAGCGGTAAAAATGCAGGGAGTAAAGGGAGTAGTAACCGGTCAAGACATAAAAGACCATGTAAAACCATTTAGTGTTGGGGTTACGGCACCAGTTAAGTATTTTCCTCTTGCCATCGAAAAGGTGAGGTATGTTGGAGAACCTGTTGCCATTGTAGTTGCCAAGGATCGTTATACTGCCGAAGACGCAATGGAAAAGATTAAAGTTTCTTATAAACAGTTACCAGCCATTGTAGATATTGAGAAAACGGTACAAGAGGATGCACCGATCTTACATGAAAATGTTGGGTCGAATATCGCCAATCATCGTCAATTCCATTATGGAGATGTAGACAAAGCCTTTAAAGAAGCAGATCATATCGTCAAGCATAAATATAAGTTTCCGAAATATACGGCTACCCCTGTTGAAACATATGGTGTGGTTGCAAACTATGATTCTGCTCATAATCAGTATAATGTTCATGCTAATTTTCATGGACCCTTTATTATTCAGGCAATCATGGCTCAATCCTTACAAGTCCCCAGCAATAAATTAAGACTGATCATTCCAAAGGATATTGGGGGAAGTTATGGAATAAAGGCAGGGCTTTTCCCATATATCGTTCTTTGTTCCATCACAAGTAAACTTCTCGGCTGTCCAGTTAAATGGATAGAAGATCGACAGGAACATCTTTCATCAAGTGCGAGCGGAACAGATCGCGTGACCTACATTGAAGCCGCCGTCAAAAATGATGGCAAGGTCACCGGTTTAAGAATGAAATTGATGGATAATGTTGGTGCTTATATTCGCGCACCAGAACCAGCCTGCTTATACCGTAACCATGCCAACTCAACCGGGGCATACGATATACCAAATTTAAATATTGAAGCGTTTGCAGTCATGACAAACAAGTCACCTACCGGGTTAATCCGTGGTTACGGGGGACAGGAGCAGTACTTTGCCCTCGAAAGAATTATGCAGCTTATTGCAAAAGAACTTTCTTTGGACCACTCTGAAGTGATTAGAAAAAACCTGATTAAAAAACAACAATTTCCATTCACAACAGCATCAGGTGGAATTTACGACAGTGGGGATTATGAGAATTCATTTGAACTCGCCCTTTTAACGGGGAAATATGAGAACTTTAGAAAAAAACAAGCAGAAGCGCGTAAAAGTGGAAAAATTTTAGGCGTCGGCCTTGCATGTATCGTCGAACCATCCGGATCAAATATGGGATATATCACGGTTGCCTTAACACCAGAAGAAAGAGCGAAATCCTTACCGAAGTCAGGTGCATCAGAAGCGGCTACTGTTTCAATGGATCCCTTAGGAAGTGTAAACGTGAGAATTAGCACTGCACCAACAGGTCAAGGACACGAAACCGTGGCAGCCCAAATTGTATCTGAAGTTTTAGGGATACCAAGGGAACAAATAAATATAATCGCTGAACTTGATACAGCGACCAGTCCTTGGTCCATCGCTTCAGGAAGCTATTCAAGTCGGTTTGCCTCGTTAGGTTCAAGCGCTATTTATTATGCAGCCCAAAAGGTAAGGAACAAACTTTTTAACATTACTGCCTCTCAACTTGGTGTAGATGTCACTGAACTCGAGCTGGGAGAGGGTTTCATTTACGTAAGGGATAATCCTGCTAAAAAGTTTCCTATCAAGCGCCTTGCAGGTCTAGCACATTGGAATCCGCTTGCATTACCTGAAGGAATGGAACCAGGAATCTATGAAACTCATTATTATACACCACAGGCTGCAGAACCACCGGATGATAACGACCTGATCAATTCCTCTGTCACATACGGATTTGTTGCGGATATGGTGACCGTGGAAATTGATCCGGATACAGCAGAAGTGAAAATAATAGATTATTTCACCGTTCATGATGCTGGAAAGCTATTAAATCCGTTGATTGCTGATGGACAAATCATGGGTGGTCTGGCTCATGGTGTTGGTGGCGCTTTATACGAGGAATTAGCTTATGACAAGAATGGACAGTTCTTAACGGGGTCATTTATGGATTATTTATGCCCAACTGCTCCAGAAATCCCTAATGTAACGATTAAACATACGGAGTCTCCGTCCCCTCTTACTCCTTTAGGAGCCAAAGGCCTGGGTGAAGGGAATACCATGAGTGCACCGGTGGCGATTGCCAATGCCGTAAGTGATGCCTTAGCCCATTTAGATATTATGATCGATGAGCTACCATTAAGTCCTAATCGCATTTGGAAGTTACTCAGTGAGGCAAAGGAAAAAGTGACAGCTCCTTAAACAAATATTCTGAATCTCATAAAAATAGGATTACCGAAGGGGAGGGGAATTATGAAACCACCAAAGTTTGATTACTATAAACCTACCACACTAAATGAAGCATTGAATCTTTTAGAAGAAGCCGGTGAAGATGGAAAGATCATTGCCGGTGGGCAAAGCTTAGTTCCCATTATGAATATGCGACTTGCCTCACCCAAGTGCTTAATTGATATTAATGGTTTAACAGAACTAGATTATATTAAAAATGATGAAAATCAAAATCTACTTCAAATAGGCACTTTAACAAGACAAAGTAAAGTAGAAGAATCTGAAATGGTAGCCAATACTTGCGGTCTATTAACCGACGCAATTACCCAAATTGGACATGTGCAAACAAGGAATAGGGGAACTATAGGCGGAAGCATTGTTCATGCCGATCCAAGTGCCGAGCTCCCGCTTGCCTTGCTAACACTGAACGGTTCAGTGCAAATTGCATCAAAGGATGAGGTTCGAAACGTTAGTGCAGAAGATTTCTTTGTTACTTATTTGACGACAGATATTATGCCTACAGAAATCTTAACGGAGATTAATATTCCAATCATTGGAGGTAGACGAGGGTATTCGTTTCAGGAAATTGCCAGGAGGCATGGGGACTTCGCGTTAGTTGCTGCTTCTTGCTATATGACAGTTGATGATCATGACAAGATTTCATCCATAAGATTAGCCCTTGGCGGAGTTGAGGCCATTCCTTTGTTAATAGAGGATGCAGAAGACTTCATGATAGGGGAAACACTGTCCGATTCTTTGCTAGGAAAAATAGTTGAAAGTGTAGAATTAGCAGTTGAGCCCGAATCAGATCTTCATGCTTCAGCAGAGTATCGAACACATCTTGCTAAAGTTTTAACGAAGCGTACGTTAACACAAGCCTTTGAAAGGGCAAGGAGGTAGAGAAATGGGACGTCATCAAGTGGAAGTAACTATTAATGGCAAAGTCTATCAAGAAGAAGTGGAATCACGAATGCTATTAAGTGATTTTATCCGAGATGTATGCGGACTGACTGGAACACATGTTGGATGTGAACACGGTGTTTGTGGTGCTTGTACCGTACACGTAAATGGCACAGCTGTGAGAAGTTGTCTCATGTTTGCTGTACAAATAGATGGAGACGAAATTAAAACCGTTGAAGGGTTAGCAAATAATGGTGAGTTGACAGATCTACAGAAAAACTTTGTCGAATGCCACGGTCTTCAATGTGGATTTTGTACACCAGGTATCTTAATGTCTACAACAGATTATCTTGAAAAAAAGCCAGATCCCTCTACCAAGGAAATCAAAGAAATGCTTTCTGGCCATTTATGCCGCTGCACGGGGTATGACGGTATCATTAATGCCATCGAGAAAACCATTGTAAATAAAAAAACAGCGATCTCATCTTAAATAGAAAAGGGGAAATAACAATTGACTATAACAGAGCAAACGTATGACCATATTCGGGTAGAGAAAAATGCAGAAAAACAAACGGCAACAATCGTGTTCGATCGTCCAGAGAAAATGAATTATATCAGTATGCTCGGCAGAGAACAGCTGACAGAGATTTTTGATGGTTTGAATCAAGATGATGAAGTGCGTGTCATTATCCTCAAAGGAGCAGGAGATGTATGCTTCAGTGCAGGAGGAAGCATCCCGGAATTTATGGCGACCCATCAAGAAAAGCTTTCCCATTTAGCCGAAAACGTGGCTGCTCCTGAACGCTCTCCAAAACCTGTCATCGCTCAGCTGCAGGGATATACGTTCGGTGTAGGCCTAGAACTTGCGATGGCCTGTGATTTCAGGATTGCACGGGAAGATACCCTGCTTGCCCTTCCAGAAATGAACCTAGGAATGATTCCTGGGAGTGGAGGTACACAGAGAATTGCAAAGATTGTGGGCTTAACAAGAGCAAAGGACATGATCATGCGTGCCAGAAAAATTCCTGCAAATGAAGCGTATCAATGGGGTCTATTAACACAAGTAGTGTCCAAAGGGGACCTTCAACAAACAGTGGATTCGTTAGTTGAGGAGCTTGTTCAATTTTCTCCGCTTGCTCAGCGTGTTGCAAAAGAAGTGTTGAACGCTTCTGAAGAAAGTCCGCTGGGAGTCGGATTGAAAATGGAAGGGAAAGCCTACGGCCTCCTTCGCACAACAGAAGACTTTAAAGAAGGCGTAGATGCGTTCGTAGAAAAGAGAAAACCTATTTTTAAAGGAAAGTAAATAATGGATAGTAAGTCAACTGAGGTGTTGAGAAACCCCTGAATCCGTTCTTTCCCAGCTTGTAGAGAAAGCGTGGTATTACTCTCTCTACAATCTTTTTTTGTTCCTTTTGACTTCCTTACAGGGACTTACACCTTTGGATATTTAAAATAATCAAAAAGAAAAATCTTCTATCCTTAGTTGACCAATGAACTATCGAATGATATACAGTTATACCTATTTGAAGAGTAATAATATTATTGTTTTAAGAGGTTGTTTACTATACTTATATTATTCACGATGGCGTTTATTAGGTTAATTTTCATATCCGTCCTCATATATAAGAGCTTCATTTCTACACATCTATTTAACTAGAAACAATTCCAAATATCCTTAATCTGACGAAAAGAATAAAAAAGGTGATATACATGAACTGGTTAGATCGTATTGAACAAAATGTTCCTGTCGTTCAAAGTGCAGATCCTATCTGGAAAGCGGCTGAATACATGAAGTCTTCACAATTAAATGAGATTCCTGTTTTGTCGGGTCAAAATTTCATAGGAATAATTCATGCAAGGGATTTACTAAATACTGATTTAAACCGAATCGTCGAAGAGTACATTGATAAAGACTGTGTTTCAGTCGACGGGACGGAAGTGATTTACGGCTTACCGTGTTCCAACACCCAACAAATTATTCCTGTTGTAAAGGATGGATTTTATTACGGCAGTATCAAATGGAATGAGATTCATCGTTGCCTGCAGGATGAATTAAATAAGTTGATGCTCGTTATAGACAATTCTTATGATGGAATATTGATAACAGATGAGACAGGTTATATTCTGCATATCAATAAGGAGTTTGAACAGATCACTTTACTGAACAAGGAGGTAATGGTCGGGGCGCACATGAACGATATGGTGGATAAAGGCCTATTTCTGAACGATTCTGTGGTGATGAAGACGCTACAATCAGGAAGATCATATACAAATGTTCAGAAGTATAAAAATACTGGAATATATACTCTGGTTACAGCTACGCCGGTTTGCAACCAAAAAGGAGAATTGATCCGGGTTCTGGCAAACGTCAGGGACGTCTCGGACTTAACTAGACTTCAAGAGCAACTTGCTGAATCCAAGAATTTACCTTCGCGCTACCCAACCGAGCTCAAACAGGTGCGCATTCAAAATATAAAAAGTTCAGGAGAAGTGATAGCCTATAGCCAAGAAATGCTAGATGTACTTGATCTTGTCTATCATGTTGCATCTTCCGATTCTACTATATTATTGCTGGGGGAATCTGGAGTTGGGAAAGAGGTCATTGGCAAAGTGCTACATGAAAACAGCTTGCGTTTTGAAAAAGGATTATTCGTGAAAGTAAACTGTGGAGCGATTCCTCCTAATCTATTAGAGGCAGAGTTGTTCGGATATGAACAGGGTGCTTTTACAGGGGCAAAAAAGGCAGGTAAGCAGGGTATTTTTGAATTGGCCAATAACGGAACTCTTTTCCTTGACGAAATCGGAGAGTTGCCATTAGACATGCAGGTAAAATTCCTGCGGGTTCTTCAGGAACAGGAACTTATCCGAGTTGGAGGAACACAAACGATCAAAATTAATGTAAGGGTTATTGCTGCAACCAATCGAAACTTGGAAAGAATGGTGGAGGAAGGAACATTTCGGCTAGATCTCTATTATAGGTTGAATATCATACCAATAACAATTCCCCCACTAAGGGAAAGAAAGGATGATATTACTCCGCTACTTGGTTATTTTTTGAAGAAATTTAATGAGAAACATCAATATTCAAAACGCTTATCAAAAGAAGTTGTGGATCAATTGTTAATGTATAAATTTCCCGGGAATGTTCGGGAGTTATCCAATATAGTGGAACGACTAGTGCTTACCTGCCGTGCCAAGGTCATTAAATTGAAGCATCTTCCAAATATAGTAAGTGGATGTAACGAGATAGAAAATAAACTGAAGATTCAAGAAGGTAAACCTGAGGTAGACTTGCAAATCCTAAAGCTGTCTTGTTACGGTCCTGCAGAAGGAGGCAACCTGGTCGATCTGGAAAAGGAAGCGCTAATCCAAGCCCTGAAAAAATATGGATCAGTGCGAAAAGCTGGTAAGGCCATAGGTGTCACTCATACAATGGTTCTCAAAAAGATGAAAGAGTTTGGGGTTACCCTCAATGCGATACGCTAAAGAACTATGTACATTACTATTCTAATTATTGTTCGTTTTGGATTCGGTTATATATTGAGATTCATATTCGTCGTTATTTTGTTCTGCTTGTCGTACATGTCTTTTGTACTGTATAAAGAAGCCGTTTCAGAAAGGGCTAACAGGTGACACATAAGCGTAACTGGAAATGGTTTATAACTATACAATTTGGATCGTAGGAGGAGCACATGGAGTTTACGGGGATACCTGATTTAGAATTATATCGGACAATTGTGGAGAATTTTCATGATGGAATTTTGGCGATGAATCAGGAAGGGAAAATTCTATTGGTCAATCAGTCCATGCTTAAATTAAGTGGTTTACCTCGCGAAGCGTATGCTGGGCGGAATATAAGGGATATTGTGGAAAGTGGAATCTTCCAAAAAGAATCAGTCACATTGAGGGCTATTCAGGAAAAACAAACGGTGACCGATTTCCAACAGTATCAGAACGGAAGGACTGTCTTGGTTACTGCAATTCCTATCTTTGATGGAGGAAACCGTTTGATTCGGGTGTTATCCATCACCCATGATATAACCGATCAGATAATTATGAAGAAAAAGGTAGAAGAAATAGAGAGGCTTTCAGCAAAATATTATATGGAACTTTTATCACTTCGACAGCACCATTCCAAAAGGGGAATCATCACCGCTAACCGGATGATGAAGGAAATTATCGACCTTATTCACCATATCGGTCCAACTGACTCAACAGTACTTCTGTTGGGTGAATCTGGAGTAGGAAAAGATGTCTTGGCTAGGGAAATTCATGAGACAAGTAAGCGGAAAGATTCCGGTGCCTTCATCAAAGTGAACTGCGGGGCCATCCCTAAGGATCTCTTGGAATCTGAGTTCTTTGGCTATGATACCGGTGCCTTCACCGGTGCAAAAAAGGATGGGAAGCCAGGATTATTTGAACTTGCTGATCAAGGAACCTTATTTTTGGATGAAATCGGGGAGTTCCCCTTATATCTTCAGGCGAAACTTTTAAGTGTGCTACAAGACCAGCAGTTTACCCGGGTCGGTGGAACGAAGGTGATTCAGGTTAATGTAAGAATTGTGGCAGCGACCAATAGGGATTTAGAATCTATGGTCCTGAGAGGGGAATTTCGGGAAGACCTATATTACCGATTGAATGTCATCCCTATCCAGACTCCAGCATTGAGGGAACGAAAGGATGATATCCCCTTGTTAATCGGCCATTTTCTCCAAAATTTTAATGAGGAATATAATAAGAATAAATCATTTACGATGGATGCTATGGATATTCTTTGCGCATATCACTGGCCAGGCAACATCCGAGAATTGTCAAATATTACAGAGCGACTTGTCCTAACCACTAAAAACGATGTAATAGAACCGAAGGATTTGCCTATTGCAAAACAACATACGGGAGTCAGTCTATCAAAACTCTTAAGAAATGAGGATACCAAAAGTAACTTATTTAAGTCTGTGGAGAAAAATCTAATCGAGAGCATGATTCAGCGGGAAGGGAGTATTCGCAAGGCTGCCAAGGTATTGGGCGTTTCGCATACGACCTTAATCCGCAAAATGAAAAAACATGGTCTATAACATCTACTCATAGGGGGAAAGTCTCATCTTCTCCAGGGTCTAAGATGGAAAAGATAGTCGTTGTACACTCTCAGCTAGATGAAGTCCCTAAAGTGTTGAGTGTTGAGTATCATCGTAGGGCTATTGAACAGGGAGATTTTACTTTGTCTGAAGAAATTCTAGAGGAAAAAAAGGACACCATAATTATTTATGACTACGAAGATTATACGTTAGTGGTCGCTGTGACAATTGCGGTAAAGCTCAGTTTGAAAGTTCGGTTAAGAACTATGTATATATTCGTAAATGCAGAGTGTGGCATGAAGAAATCGATTTAACCCTATTAAAAAAGAAGTAAAATTCGTTAAAACAGAACAGCTTATAGATTGGATCATCAACATTACCATTATTTCCCCTGTTTTGCTAAGGACTTTCTATAATATACCCCTAAAAAAAGCAATGTATCTCAAGTTCGAGAAATTCATTGCTTTTTTTCCATTTGCCCGTACCTCTGTGTAATCTGTCTGTTTTCACATCCATGAGTTGACTTTATTGTTGAGGAAGGTTTAGGGCTGTATTTGCTGTATTTAAATCAACTTGTAATTGTTCACTTAAATCATGTGGATGATAGTAACCTTTTGAAATCATATAGTTACTTATCTCTCCGTGTCTTTCTACAGCAACACGAAGCTGTTCTCTTAAGGCTGCTTTCAATTCAGGTGTTTTTGTTTCTGTAATGGCAAAAGCAAGATTTCTAATTCCAGATTTTGCGGATATTAAGAAGTCCGTTGCAATCACCTGATCAGTCATGCCACCCATACCTGCCATATTTTGCAAAAAATTTGTCATTGCTGTTCCCCTCGATTCGTCAGAATTTCCTGCAGTATTTGAATATCTTGTGTCCCAGTCCTCGAGTCTTTTAATAGAATATTTTGTAGTTCTGTATCCTGCACTAAACTGCTCATTGTAGAGGACTTTGTTAGACAAAGACTCTTGAAAGTTAAAATTTCGTGCGCCTCTAGAGTTTCATGCAGTCCTAAATTTTTCGTCATGATTTTTTCCCTCCATTTCTTTGAGAATTCACTTACATATCTTTCGTAATACAAAAGTTTTTATTCATCATCATTTGCAAAGGTAACGTGTACTTTGCGAAATAAACTACGTATCGGTCAATAATCCGTATAACAAACAGATGAACTGGGAAAGGTATTTTTGTTATATAGATTAGGGAGGTGAACGTATGGAAAATGAAAGCTTGGCATTTCATGAAACCATGGAAACGCATGAAATTTTAAATCTTAAAACAATAGGGTTAATGAGATCAAAATTAATGCAAGGAATTTGCTTTGACAATGACTTAAAAGCATTAATGGAAAAAGACGTACAACAATCTATAGCTGCTATAAACGAGCTAAAGGGTTTTTATACAGAAGCCCGAACAAACTATGAAAAATGAGGTGAAATTTAAATGGAGATGGATTTTTTAGATCCTCAAGGCGCTGAACATATGCCGGAAATGGCTGATTCCTCTTTCGCGCTAGATTTTCTACTCTCTATCAAAAGTGGGATTCATACTTATGGTATTGCATTATCCGAAACAGCGAATCCCGCATTGAGAAAAGCATTGTACCAGCAAATGGAGCAATCTATTGACTTACATGGTGAGTTATCCGATTTAATGATCAGGAAGGGCTGGCTTTATCCGAACGATGTAGGTAAACAGGTGGAATTAGATTTGAAATCAGCCGATATGGCGGTTAGTATCGCTGGAATGAATCTTTTCCCGAATGATACTGACAGACTCGGCATGTTCGCAACGCCGAATAAATAAAGGAGGAAAAGCATCATGAAAGCCGTAACTTACCAGGGCAATAAAAATGTACAGGTTAAAGAAGTTAAAAACCCTAACATCAAAAATTCAGATGATATTATTGTAAAAGTCACTACTTCAGCGATTTGCGGCTCCGATTTACACTTAATTCATCAATTAATTCCCAATATGCCTACAGATTATGTGATTGGTCATGAGCCGATGGGGGTTGTTGAGGAAGTTGGACCAGGGGTAACTAAGGTAAAGAAGGGAGACCGGGTCATTATTCCCTTTAACGTTAGCTGCGGGAGCTGTTGGTATTGCGACCACGACCTTACAAGTCAGTGCGATAATTCAAATCCTCATGGGGAAATGGGTGGTTTTTTTGGATACTCTGAAACAACTGGTGGGTATGCGGGCGGGCAAGCTGAATACATGCGTGTTCCTTATGGAAACTTCACCCCATTCAAAATCCCAGAAGACTGCGAGGTAGAAGATGAAAAGTTGGTGTTGCTCGCAGATGCAGCATCCACAGCATTCTGGAGTGTAGATCACGCAGGTGTCAAATCTGGCGATACGGTTATCGTTTTAGGCTGTGGTCCTGTAGGTCTACTCACTCAAAAATTCGCTTGGTTTAAAGGGGCGAAAAGAGTGATTGCAGTCGACCATCTAGATTATCGTTTAGAGCATGCAAAAAGGACTAATAAAGTCGAAACCGTAAATTTTGCACAATATGAAAACGCTGGTGAATACCTTAAAGAAATCACTAAAGGTGGTGCAGATATCGTTATTGACTGTTCCGGGATGAGTGGCAAAATGACTCCGATGGAATATCTTGCATCGGGTCTTAAATTACATGGGGGAGCCATGGGAGGGATTGTAATTGCGTCCCAAGCAGTGCGTAAGGCGGGAACCATACAGATAACAGGCGTTTATGGCGGCCGTTATAATGGATTCCCCCTAGGAGATATTTTCCAAAGAAACGTGGATATTAAAACCGGACAGGCTCCTGTTATTCCTTATATGCCCTACCTTTATAAACTAATATCAGAAGGAAAAGTAGATCCTGGCGATGTTGTAACCCATGTACTTCCAATTGACCAAGCAAAGCATGGGTATGAAGTGTTTGATACAAGGACAGATGGATGTATTAAAGTGGTCCTTAAGCCATAAAGATGGTTGTTTTCATTTGGAAAAATAGATTTGCAATTATGGAAATGGACTATGAGTAAGAAGGGAAGGTATCAAACCCTTTTTGGAGTAATTTTTACTTCTGGATGAAATACGAATAGAAGAAGATTTTAGAAAAGTGAACTCCCTAACTTGAGAGCTACATTTACCTTATTCAAATTAAGCACCAGAAAAGACGATTTTGCCCACGTTAAGGGAAAATCGTTTTTTTTGTGCTCTAAGCTTTCTTTTTTTCATTAAGTAAAACCCACGACCTACAAAAACTATAAAGGGCAAATTAGTTATAGGGTTTTTGTTATTTTTTACTTTTTTCGTTTGGATTTATCACATATACTTTTTCTTTTCTTTGGAGAACAATATCAGAAAAGGTTATAGCAGTAAGTGAATTCATTCAGCGAATCATTCGGCATATACTCTTTCATAGTAAAATCCCTATCAATTGTAATAGGGATTTTAGTTTGTTATTTTGATTTAGCAAATGTTTTTTTGCAAATTCAAATCCAATCGAACCATCATCTTTCAAAACAAGAGAAGCATCAAAAGGCTTCTCTTGTTTTGCCTTTGGTTTCATCCCTTTGATCACACTTGTTTTCTTCTTGGTGCATAAATCTTTCACATGTTTTTCTGTCACTTTCTTTAATGCATTTGAGATGGGAATGTTGTTTACACCCACTTGCATATTCCGGAAATTTGATCAAAGCGATTACGATGACTGATATCCGAAGAAGGTTATCCTCAATAGCTTCCAAGTATTATCTTTTTGTCCTCTCCAATAAACGATCTATGGAATCCTGTATGTGGCTGGAGATCGCAATCTCGGCTCTGTATACATCCCTAGTCTGGATGGCCTCAATGATTTCCATATGTTCCGATGGTGCGTCTTTTTGGTCGATCTCACCTTTGACATGATAAAACCGGCCTATATGAAGATGACAGTGCATGCCTTTATATGCTTCAAATAAAAACGGGTTTCCTCCAGCGTTCATGATGGCATGATGAAATTGTTGATCTAAATGAGTAAAATCTAGTATTTTTTTGTTGGAAGCACCTGTGTTTGTGGAAAACATTTCATCTGTAAGCGCGGCCATTTCTTCCGTCACGCTTACATTATTTAAGCGGATAATATTCCGGACCGCATGCGTCTCCAGTAATATCCGGGCCTCCAACATTTTCGCCATATTTTCAGTATCTAATATGTCACTGACCCGATACCCCTTATTTGGTTCTAAGATGACTAAGTTCTCAGAGTTCAGACGAGATAATGCTTCTCTGAGAGGTATGGCGCTAATGTTGATTTCCCGGGTTAAATGGCTAATATTGATTTTTTGTCCCGGCGATAAATCCCATTCAAAAATCTTTTCTTTTAATAAATTGTAGACATATTCCGTTGTCTCCCCGCGTTCTTTTTCCTTTATCATCGAAATGCCCCTAACTTAAAAAAATTTCTATGAGAACGAGTGTTATTTCATATAGATGTAACAACTTAAATTATTACTGAAGTAGCTTTCTTATTGTAGCCCTATCAATAAGATAAGGCGAAACCATATTGATATCAAGAATAGAGAGTTTATAAGGGGACCTATAGTTTGCTGGATAGCTACAAAAAAATATCCTTATTACTGATAATTATATATTATATTCGTGCGTTTTGTAAAAAATTATATATAAAATAATTCAAATTAACATGAATTAATTGATCTATCGATATTATTTAAATCCACAAATCCTTTATTAGTGAGGTTTTATTCAAAAAAACAGAATCTTTTTAATTTTAAATATTTACATAATCATATATTATGTGATATATTTTCGGAAATGATTACATACTATTTTGAGCAGGATTCTATAGACAACAATTAAAGAGTATTGATGGGCAGGCAAAATCTTAAGTTTAAAATGGAAGCGCTTTATGCTTGCCTTTTTCTTGATTGAAATTTATGAATTAGCAGAAATAACTGTGAAGTGAAAAAATGTGATCGTTATTTTTCAAAGGAGGAATCTTCAATGAGCACATCGCTAAGTAGAAAAAATGCATTTTATGGCCATTACATAAATGGGCAATGGATATCCGATCAACATACTATCGCTGTTATGAACAAATATAACAAAGAAGAAATTGGTCGGATTGGCAGGGCATCCCGCGAAATTGTTTCTGAAGCGGTGACCAATGCATTGGAAACCTTTAATACGAGAAAGCTAGATTCCAATCAACGCTACGAGATTCTAATGCGTGCAG
Source organism: Peribacillus sp. Bi134 (assembly GCF_918698065.1). Lineage (NCBI taxonomy): Bacteria > Bacillati > Bacillota > Bacilli > Caryophanales > Bacillaceae > Peribacillus > Peribacillus sp. Bi134. The sequence goes on from NZ_CAKKLN010000001.1 coordinate 183,964, forward strand.
CGGATATCTCTAAAGAGAGAAAAGAAGAACTGGCGATGATTCTGGTTCAGGAAGTCGGTAAAGTATTGAAGGATGCCAGAGGGGAAATCGATAGAGGAATCCAAACGATGATAGCTTCAGCGGAAGAAGCAAAAAGGATTGCCGGTACAGGCGTTCCTTTGGGCCAGTCTGGAAACGACAATAAGATGGCTTTCACCATCAGGGTTCCTGTTGGGGTTATCGGTGCGATCACCCCGTTTAACTTCCCGTTCAATCTCACCATCCACAAGGTAGCTCCTGCGTTGGCAGCGGGAAATACAATCGTGTTGAAGCCAGCTGAAATGACGCCACTCATTGCATGCAAGATCGCAGAAATTTTTTCTGAAGCTGGATTGCCTGCAGGTTTTCTGAATGTGGTTAACGGGTTTGGGCAGGAAACAGGTCAATACCTTTTGGAGGATGAACGAATTGCGATGTTCACTTTTACAGGGAGTCCCGGCGTAGGCCGACACATTAAGAGCAGTACTGGAATTCGTAAGGTTACCTTGGAATTAGGGAATAACTCCCCAAATATCATTCACAAGGATGTCCCTGATTTAGACAGAGCAGTTGAGCTCTGTGTCACGCGGGGGTATGTGAATGCAGGGCAAGCCTGCATCTCTGTGCAGCGCATCTACGTTCATAGAGATATTTGCGATGTGTTTGTGGAGAAGGCAGTTAAGGTGGCACAGGGCTTGAAGGTCGGAAATCCTGCAGATCCTTCCACGGACATTGGTCCTATGATTTCCGAGAAGGAAGCAAGGCGTGCGGAAGAATGGATTCAGGAGGCTGGGCGTCTAGGGGCCAAAGTGCTATATGGAGGGAAAAGGCGGGATTCGATTCTGGAACCTACTATATTAATAGATGTGAAACCGGAAATGAAGGTAGTCTGCCAGGAAGTGTTCGCACCGGTGATCAGCATCATTCCTTTCGATAGCATCGAGGAGGCTTTCTGTCAGGCCAATGATACAAAGTTCGGCTTACAAGTTGGTTTATTTACATCCGATATCACTTTAGCCATGCGGGCAACACAGGAACTTCATTTTGGCGGTGTGATCATCAATGATGTTTCTACATACCGTGCTGACATCATGCCGTATGGCGGCGTGAAGGACAGCGGAATTGGCAAAGAAGGACCGCATTATGCAGTGCAAGAGATGACAGACGAAAAACTTGTCGTCATCAATCTTTAGACTTTGGAGGTAAGGAATATGAGAAACACATGGGATTTTTATTCTACCGAAAGAATCGTATTTGGAAACGGGGCAATCGGGCAATTGGATGTGATCCTTCAAAGATTAAAGGCGAAAAACATCTTGCTCGTTACTGACCCAGGGATCAAAAATGCAGGAATCGTAGACAGAATTTCATCGTTGTTGGAACATGCAAATTACGAAACAGTTATCTATGACCAGGTCGTACCCGAGCCTCCGGTAGATTCGGCGATGGACTGTTATAAGTTTGCTAAATCTCAAATGGATATTGATGCAGTAATTGGCCTTGGCGGAGGAAGCAGCATTGATATGGCGAAGATTGTCGCTTTGCTGGTCGCGCATGGCGGACATCCCCTGGACTATTATGGCGGAGAAAACCAGGTTCCTGGACCAATCGCCCCTCTTGTAGCGATTCCGACGACTGCTGGAACCGGTTCAGAAGTGACATCTGTAGCGGTGTTGACCGATGTGGAAAATAACCTGAAAGTTGGTATCTCGGATAATTACCTAAGACCAACCGTTGCTCTGCTTGATCCAGAATTAACGTTAGGGCTTCCCGCTTATGTAACAGCTTGTTCCGGAATTGATGCTCTGTCACATGCGATAGAGGCATACACAGCCAAACCTTCTGCATATATCCAGGCAGAAGGAAACATTTTATTCCAAGGTTCAATCCCCATAAGCGATGCACTCGCCTACAGAGCTATTGAATTGATTGCAAAAAACCTGCCGCTTGCGGTGCAGCAAGGGAGCAATCTCGAGGCACGTTCCAATATGCTAATGGGTAGCCTGCTTGCTGGAATGTCCTTTTCAAATGCAGGTACAGCAGCAGCCCATGCATTGGCTTACCCAATTGGAGGGCTTGTGAAGTCGCCGCATGGAGAGGTGACCGGGCTCTTGCTTCCATATGTCATGGAATATAATGCAGCTGTAGAAACAGAAAAAATGGTGAGGATTTCCCAGGCATTCAATGTGAACTCGGATGGTCTCTCCGATAAGGAAGCCGCTTTGGCTGCTTCAAAAGCTGTGCTTACCCTGCTTGGGGAAATTGGACTGCCTACAAAGCTGACGGAGATTGGGATCAAAGAAGAGGATATTCCCGAAATTGCTGAGAAAACCCTCCAAATCGATCGCCTGATTCGGAATAACCCAAGAATGCCAACCCAGCACAGTTTAGAAGAATTACTTAGAAAAGCTTTATAGATTGCTTGTAAAGGAACGGTGTCCCTGGAAGGTTAAGCATCATAACCATTCATGATGGATCTGCAGACCGGGCCTGAAAGGATTTCACCATCTAATAGAATATAAATGGAGAGGAAGATGAAAATGTCTCTTATGCCTTTTACATATAGTATGCCGACACGGGTGGAGTGCGGTAACGGAATATCTGGAAAAACAGGGGAGCTAATTAGGGATTTAGGTGTATCGAGTGTGCTGATCGTAACAGATAAAGGGGTTAGAGGAGCAGGTCTCTTACAAGGCATTGAAAAATCCCTTGCTTCGGCAAACCTTTATTTTGAGATTTACGATGAGGTGGAGCCTAATCCATCAGCTCAAACAATCCAACAGGGGACAGTGTATCTTAAGCAACAAAAGATGGAGGCGGTTCTGGCTGTAGGCGGAGGAAGCAGCATTGACACTGCCAAGGGCATCGCGGCAATGGCTACTAATCCCGGCCATATCCTGGATTATGAAGGAGTTGGAAAGATTTCCAATCCCCCGCTCCCGATCGTAGCAATCCCGACTACGGCTGGAACTGGCAGTGAAGCTACTAATTCGACAGTGGTAACGAATAAGGAAACCTCTTTTAAATTAGGTGTACTTAGTTCACTTCTGTTTCCAAAGCTAGCTATATTGGATCCTGCCCTTACATTGAATTTGCCTCAAGAGATTACTGCAGCTACTGGTATGGATGCTCTGACTCATGCAATTGAATCTTACACCTCCAAATCTGCCAACCCTGTCAGCAAGGCTTTCGCGATGCAGGCCATTAAGATGATCGGTGAAAATTTAACACGATCGTACTTTGTGGGAACGGACATGGAAAGCAGGGAAAACATGCTTGTAGCCTCCTTGTTAGCTGGTGCAGCCTTTTCACAATCCCGACTGGGTAATGTACACGCCATTTCCCATACATTTGGAGGAGTCTTTAATATCCCGCATGGCATCGCAAATGCAGCACTATTGCCATTCGTCATGAGATTCAATCTTCCGGCATGTGAGGATCAGTATAGAGAAATTGCGATAGCTTTAGGAATGGATGTAAGCGGTTTATCCAATGCACAAGCAGCCGAAAAAGCAATCGAAACTATCATCGAAATGAATCGGAGCATGAATATTCCTCTAAATATTAAAGAGCTTGGAGTCTCATTGGACGTTTTACCGAAATTAGTGGAAGATTCCATGCGAAGCGGTAACGTGGTCGTTAATCCAAGGCTGACGAAGGCATCGGATATCCAACTGATTATAGAGAAGGCTTATGAGGGGGACTTTGAAGGATTTAATAATGGTAATCGAAATGCAAGCAGTGCAAAAAATTCAGAAACGGCCATCGTGAATGTATAAAAACCATTCAATTTGAAAATCACCTGGAATTTCAGGGGATTTCGAATCAGTTTCCCCTTTTTAACTTTTTTCGGACACATGGATTTCCCGCAGCATTTTTCTACCTGAATATAATTATCTAATGAGGTGACGTATGAAAAAGACCAATGGAAGATGGCTTGTAGTGGTACTCCTTTTCGTCGCAACAACAATCAATTATATGGATAGGGCAATTCTTGGCATTGCAGGACCCTCGATGATGAAGGATCTTTCGCTTTCGGCAGTAGAATTCGGGATATTGGGGTCAGCGTTCTTTTGGTCGTATGCCTTAATGCAGATCCCGGTCGGGGTAATCGTTGATAAATTGGGGGCACGCTTAACGTATTCGATTGCCATCGTTTGGTGGTCGCTCTGTACGGTGTTTACTGGAATGGGACGTTCGCTTGGCGGACTGATCGGTATCCGCGTTTTAATGGGAATCGGAGAGGCTCCAGCGTTTCCAACCAATACGCGCGTTATTTCAGACTGGCTGCCGTCACACGAACGGGGCATTGCAAACGGGATATTTAATTCTGGTACAGCTATCGGGATTGGCATAACGACACCCATTTTAGCATGGATCATCCAGACTTGGGGATGGCAAGCATCCTTTGTGGTAATTGGATCAATCGGTTTTGTATGGCTGGCATTCTGGTTATTCTTTTTCAAAAACCATCCAGAGCAAAGTAAGATTGCAAACGAGGCCGAAGTAGCCTATATCAAAGAGGAGCAAACTCAAACCGAAAAAGCGACGACACTAAACATCTCGCCATTTAAATTCTTCAAATTCAGAAGTGTTTACCCTATGTTATATGGCTTGTTTGCCCATAATTATCTTACTTATTTAATGATGACCTGGCTTCCCACTTATCTTGTAGTCGAAAGGCAAATGACTCTTTTAAAAGCCGGATTTTTCACGATGCTACCTTGGATCATGTCCTTTCTGGGAAATATTCTAGGAGGGGTGTTGTCGGATTTATTGATTAAAAGAGGCTGGAATTCCATCAAAGCAAGAAAGACTGTTTTAACCATCGGCATGCTTTTTCCATTAGCCATTATACCGACTATCTATACAGACAGCGCCATAATGGCACTTACGTATATCTCAATAGCAATCGGCGGTGAAGGATTGGCTGCGGGCATTCTCTGGGCCACTGTTTCGGATGTTGCTCCAAAGGGTGCGGAAGGAAAGCTTGCAGGGCTGCAAAACTTCGTGGGGAATCTCGCTGGCTGGATTGCTCCAGTCGCAACAGGGATCTTAATAGCGAAGTTCAATAATTTCAATATAGCCCTGATCATACCCGTAGTCATTTGCCTTATTGCTGCTGTGGGGTATACCCTCGTTCTTAAAAATGAAAGGATTTCCATTAACACGGACATTGACGGGGGAACTAAAGTTTCAGGACTCTAATCTTTTTGTGTATATAATGAAGCGTTTGCAAATTCAAAGAAAAAAGGAGATATATTCATGCTGAAAACTAGTGGATTAGTCAATTTATCTGAACTGAAAATGTATGTGAACGGTGAATGGACTGCAGCACAAAACGGAGAAACTTTACCAGTAACAAATCCATCAACAGGGAAAGTGGTTGCAAGGATTCCAAATGGAGGACGCCAAGAAACGCATGCGGCCATTGCAGCTGCTGAGGAAGCGTTTAAAACCTGGTCAAAACTGACGGCACAGGAACGCAGTAAATATCTAAAGAAATTGCATGACCTTATGCATGAATATAAAGATGAATTAGCAGAAATCATGAGTATGGAAATGGGCAAGCCCTTAACGGAAGCCCGGGGTGAAGTGGATTTTGCTGCAAGCTACCTGGAATGGTTTGCTGAAGAGGGCCGCCGGATTTATGGGGAAACGATCCCTGCTTCTGCCGCAAATAAAAGGCTATCGGTGATTCGCCAGCCGATTGGAGTGGTTGCTTCCATTACCCCTTGGAATTTCCCGTTGGCCATGATGACGCGGAAAGTAGGACCTGCCATGGCCGCTGGATGTACAGTCATTGTCAAGCCTGCAAAACAATCTCCTATTAGTGCGTTAGCGTTTGGTAAATTGGTAGAAATGGCGGGAGTGCCTGCTGGAGTGGTCAGTATCGTAACAGGGAGTGCCGGACCTATCTCGGATGAAATTTTTGAAAACCCGGTAGTAAGGAAAATATCTTTTACCGGATCTACTGAAGTAGGCAAATTGCTGGTTACCAAGTCAGCCCCGCAGCTCAAGAGACTTTCCCTTGAGCTTGGAGGACACGCGCCGTTCATCGTCTTTGAGGATGCTGATTTGGAAGCCGCAGCAGCTGGTGCCGTTGCAAGCAAGTTCAGGAACACCGGACAAACGTGCGTATGCGCAAATCGAATTTACGTGCACCGTTCTGTCATCAATAAATTCTCTGCACTTTTTGTTGAAAAGGTACAAGCTCTAAAAGTTGGAAATAGCATCGATCCAACCGTTGAAGTCGGGCCTCTTGTCAGCAGTGATGGCCTGGAAAAGGTAGAGGAACATGTACAAGATGCCTTGGAAAAAGGTGCCAGCCTTCTTTGTGGCGGAAAAAAAGTTGAAGGGGAATTGGCTGATGGATTATTCTATGAACCGACCGTTCTAGGTGGAGTGAACAAGGATATGCTCATCACATACCAGGAAACATTTGGACCGGTCGCGCCAATCATTCCGTTTGATACAGAAGAAGAGGTGATCGAGCATGCCAACAATACAGAGTACGGGCTGGCCGCTTATTTTTACACACAGAATATAAGCAGGGGAGTCAGGGTATCCGAAGCTCTGGAGTTTGGCATCATCGGCTACAACGACGCCATTCCCACCGTTGCACAAGCCCCATTTGGCGGCATGAAAGAAAGCGGCATGGGGAGGGAAGGTGGCCATCAAGGCCTTGAAGAATATTTAGAAGAAAAATATATATCGATGGGTTTTTAAAATAGGGCAAGAAAAGGCTTAAGGTGAAGTTGAATCCTTAAGCCTTTCCTTATTTACCTCATAAAAAGACTTAATTCAACACACGCTCCCCATTGATTAACAAACCTCAGTTACAGAACCTATGGCCAGGTTGCTTTACATCCTAAGACAAATATAAAATATCCTGAATTTTTGAATTGGTAACATGCAAATTCGCTTAATTGTGACAAAGGAAGGTGCAAAGATGAATGTTACAGAAGTTAAAAATAAAATTGACAAGTTTACCGACGAGTTTATAGATAAAGGTAATGTTAGAAAAGACTTTGTGGAAATAATTGAAACAGAACCGGAACTTGATTCAAATGTATTAACGGAGAATGAGGATTTTACTATGATGCAGAAGAAGAGAAAATATTAGACCCATATGGATGCCATCATCCCTAACTTGATAAGCCTTTCCTGTTTGCTATAATTACCCTGTTCGTAAAAGTACAATTAACGGCAGTTGCTGCAGAAACAGTAATTCCATTACCGGTTCCTTAGTTGTTAATACAAGTCCAGTACGACAAATATTTGCATTTATACCGCTAGTTTTAGTGGGTGTGGCGAATAAATCTTTTACTATTTCTATTCCGAAATGGTATCCAGAGGGATTTGACTTTTCAAAGATAGGATTAGATTTGTTTGGGAAAGTAGATCTTGCGACAGTAACAGGTATTTGGTCTGTCGAACTAGCTCTAGTATTAGGTATTATTGCAACAGTTGCTTACGATTGGGGACGTGTTACAACGGGGTTTCAACAAGGCATTAATGCCAGTATTGGGTGGAGCGTAACTAGCAGCTATGAATACTGCTTCTGAATTTGGTGGGGTCATTGCTTCATTACCAGGATTCGCAACTGTACGTGATGGTATTTCACACACTTTTACGAATCCACTTGTAAATGGGGCCGTTACAACAAACGAGTTATCTGGTATTACTGGTTCTTCGTCTGGTGGAATGGGAATTGCGCTTAGTGCGATGGGAGATAAGTATATACAAGCTATTAATCAATATAATATTCCTCCCGATGTAATGCACCGTGTCATAGCGATGGCATCAAGCGGGATGGATTCGTTACCTCATAACGGCGCTGTTATTACCTTACTTGCGGTTACAGGCTTAACACACAAACAATCATATGGAGATATCTTTGTGATTACAATTTTTAAGACACTAGCAGCATTTGTAATTATTTTAGTCTACAGCTCAACTGGATTAGTCTAATAATAAAAAGGAATTAGAAGACCATGATAAATTGTACTTAAAGTAACGATATTTTACTTCAATACCAGAAGCTGATTAGCAGCTCTTTTTTGTATGAAAACAAATAAGCCCTCCATAATCAAATTTTTGAATTAGGGATGGAAACGTTGCTATCCCTTTATGATTGAGGAGAACTTGCTGTTTGTCACCCGCCTATGAATGACATTTCGATTTTATCCTGTTTTTTCACTGTTCCCGCTGACCGCTCATCCGAATAGCGGTCGTCCCTCTGGTTCCAAAGTGAAATGATGAAGCAAGTCAATTCTTCATCTGACATCTTGGAACGGAGCAATGACTTTAAGTCATGCCCCTTTCCATTAAACAGGCATGTATATAAACTTCCGTTAGCAGAAAGACGAGCACGAGTGCAACTGGAACAAAAAGACTCAGACATGGATGTTATAAACCCCAATTCGGTTGTAGTTCCCTTATACCGGAAGCGTTTTGCCACTTCTCCAAAATAATCTTCTTCAACTGGTTCAAGATCGAATTTTGCTTGGAGAATCTCGAGTAACTCTTTTTTTGTAAGTACATTCTTCATCTGCCAGCCATTTGTATGTCCGACGTCCATGAATTCTATATAGCGTAATTGAATACCTTCTTCTTTACAAAAATGTGCCATTGGAACTATTTGGGATTGATTGATTTCTTTTTTCACTACCATATTCACTTTAACTCCAAGGCCTGCTTCTTTGGCAGCAGCTATACCTTCTATGACAGGCTTTATCCCTATACCCCTGCCGTTCATCTGCTTAAAAAGTTCATCATCCAGGCTATCTAAACTGATATTCACCCTCTTTAATCCCGCTGATTTCAAATTCCCGGCTTGTTTTTTCAGAAAAACACCATTTGTAGTCAAACCGATATCTTCTATACCTTCAATTTTGACGAGCTTTGAAATAAGAGTTGTAAGGTCTTTCCGCAGTAAAGGTTCCCCGCCTGTCAATCTTAGTTTTATAACTCCCAAGCTTGCAAATATTTTAGAAAGCCTTACGATTTCCTTAAATGACAAGAGCTCACTTTTAGGCAAAAATTGAAAATTATCATTAAAAATTTCAGCAGGCATACAATACTGGCAGCGAAAGTTACACCGATCAATGACGGAAATCCTTAAATCCCTTAGTGGTCTGTCCAATGAATCTTTTATATGCCGGTTCACTTAACCACTCCCATCCCCAAGTATTTGAAAAAACAGATCATAAAAAGTGGCGCCACGGTCTAAAGCTTTTTGGCGTTCACTTTCAGTTAAAGAGCTGATGAATAGTTTTCTACTTCCCAAAAGGTTATTAATGTATATGCATCTAACATCAAATAATTAAGAGTATCAGTAAAACTTCTTACAAACTCCTCAAACTCTTTGCTTCTTTGCTTATTCTTAACCCTTTCAAAATCCTCATTACCTTCAATTTGTAGATTGGTTTAGGTTTTCTGAAAGACGACTTGAAAGTTAACCGGACTACCTTAAGGTAATCCGGTTATTGTTAAAGATACAAGAAGTACCCCATCAAGATGGGGCCATTTTACTGTTTAAAAGGGCGAAAAAAAAAACTTTACTATGGGAAATAATTCGGGAAGTGGGGACGGTCCCCTATTATGGCAGCATGTAAATGGTGTTGTGCGGTGGCTGTTCCAGTTTTGATTGTCGGAGGCGTCCTTCTTGTACAAGTTCCTGCAATCCTTTTTCGATATGGGAGATGGAGGTTTCTAGGAGATCTGCAACTTTCACCGTAGAGATGCTCATGTATTTTGGTTTCTTTGATGAGGACATGATCATTGATTGAACTAGTTGTAAAAGAATTTCTTTTTCCACAGCTTCGGTTCGCCTGCCTTCAGTTAAATTTCTTTATATATGTAGACTCGATTCGCTATCAACAAATCATCTTATAAACTTGCCAAAAAAGAAAGGATTAATACACAGAGGCTTTAGAATAATTTTTAAGGCTGTAAAAATATAATTTATTTTATTCATATCCTTTTTGGGAATACTAGGATGAATCAACAGCATTTGCTGGTGTATGGCTTAATTTATAAAATAATTCAGCTTAACGGCAGCAAGATAGGAGGAATCACATGTCTGACCATTCTTTTTCCATCCGAATCAACGAAAAGGAATTAACAGCACAGCCAGGTCAAACGATATTGCAAGTCGCCCAAAGTCATGAATTGTACATTCCAAGCATTTGTTATCATCCCGATCTGGGGACAATCCAAACCTGTGATACATGTTTTGTGCAGGTGGATGGGGAATTAGTCCGTGCTTGCTCGACAAAGGCTGTTCCAGGTTTGACGGTTGATACAATGTCAAAGTCTGTTAAGGATGCCCAGTATGAAGCGATGTCACGGATCCTAGAAAATCATGAACTGTATTGTACTGTTTGTGATAATAATAACGGCAATTGTACCGTCCATAATACTGCTGAATACCTAGAGATTGAGCATCAGAAATATGAATTTAGAGAAAAACCCTACCCTCCGGATAATTCCCATCCATTCTATAGGTATGAACCGGATCAATGTATTTTGTGCGGCCGGTGTGTTGAAGCCTGTCAGGATTTACAGGTCAATGAAACCTTAGCGATTGATTGGGGAAGAGAAAGACCAAGGGTTATCTGGGATAATGATGTTCCAATCGATGAGTCTTCTTGTGTATCCTGTGGACACTGTGTGAACGTGTGTCCTTGTAACGCTTTAATGGAGAAATCCATGCTCGGTGAAGCAGGCTTCTTAACAAAGCTGCCGGCTCCAATTTTAGAGCCTATGGTTGATTTAATTAAAGAAGTGGAGCCTGGATATAAAGAAATTTTTGCGATATCAGAAGTGGAAGCTGCCATGAGGAAAGCACGGATTAAGAGGACTAAGACGGTTTGTACATATTGCGGTGTTGGCTGCAGCTTTGAAGTATGGACAAAGGACAGGCAGATTTTAAAAATCGAGCCTACCCATGAAGCTCCCGTTAACGGCATTTCAACCTGTGTTAAAGGAAAATGGGGCTGGGATTTTGTTAACAGTGACCAGCGCTTAACCAAGCCTTTAATTCGTAAAAACGGAGAGTTTGAAGAAGCAACCTGGGATGAAGCGTTAAATCTGATTTCAAGTAAGCTTACGGAAATAAAGGAAGAGCATGGCTCGGAGTCCATTGGAGTGATCGCTTCTTCCAAGTGCTCCAATGAAGAAAACTTCTTGGCGCAAAAATTTGCACGTGCGGTTATCGGAACAAACAATATCGACAACTGCTCTAGATACTGCCAATCTCCGGCTACTGCAGGGCTCTTAAGGACAGTAGGGTTGGGAGGCGATTCTGGAACTATCCAGGATATTGAAACTACAGACTTGGTTATTGTAATTGGAGCAAATCCAGCAGAATCACATCCAGTCCTCGCTACACGTGTAAAACGGGCTCATAAGCTATTTGGACAAAAATTAATAGTAGCTGATATAAGAGAGCATGAGCTAGCACAGCGTGCGGATTTCCTCATGCATCCTAAGCCTAGTTCTGATTTAATCTGGATTTCTGCCGTAACGAAATACATCATCGATCAAGGTTGGCATGATAAAGAGTTCCTGGCAAATCGTGTATCAGGCGTAGAAGGGTATATTAAAACACTGGATAAATTCACCTTAAGCTACGCAGAAGAGATGACAGGACTTTCGCAGGAGGAATTAATCAAGGCAGCTACAATGATTCATGAAGCTAATTCAGCCTGTATCCTCTGGGCTATGGGAATTACCCAGCATTCCGGCGCTACAGACGCAAGCACAGCCATTTCGAATTTATTGCTGATTACGGGAAATTATGGCCGTCCAGGTACAGGTGCCTATCCGTTAAGAGGCCACAATAACGTACAGGGAGCCTGTGATTTCGGTACAATGCCATCATGGTTTCCAGGTTATGAGCCAGTCGGAAATGCCGAGGTTAGAGAAAAGTATGAAAAAGCATGGGGTGTTGAAATTCCAAAAGATCCTGGTATGGACAACCACCACATGGTAGAGGCCATCCACAAAGGAAAATTAAAATCCCTGTATCTATTTGGAGAAGAAATGGGGCTTGTGGATGCAAACTCGAACCATGTTCAGAGTGCATTTGAAAAATTAGATTTCTTTGTCGTACAGGACATTTTCTTCTCGAAAACGGCTCAATTTGCCGATGTTGTATTACCGGCATCGCCTTCACTAGAAAAAGATGGGACATTTGTAAATACGGAACGTCGCATTCAAAGGTTCTATAAAGTGTTTGATCCTCTGGGCGAATCGAAACCGGACTGGCAGATTTTCCAGGAAGTGGCCAACCGGATGGGTGCCAATTGGAATTATTCGCATCCAAGTGAAATTATGGATGAAGCAGCTAGTCTTGCTGTCCTATTTGCCGGTGTGAGCTATGACCGTCTTGAAGGCTTTAACAGCCAGGTTTGGCCGGTTCATAAAGATGGAACGGACACACCTCTATTATATGAAGACAAATTTGCCTTTGCGGATGGAAAGGCAAGGCTGTTCGCTGTTGACTGGACTCCTCCATATATGGCAGGAGAAGAATATGATCTCCATTTAAACAATGGGCGTTTGCTTGAGCACTTCCATGAAGGAAATATGACGTACCGGACAGAAGGACTTATCCATAAGGTACCTGGCACATGGCTCGAAGTATCGCACGAATTGGCGGAGGAACGCAATCTCAGTGACGGTTCATTAGTTAGATTAAGTTCACCATATGGACAGGTTAAAGTAAGGACGCTTGTTACGGACCGGGTGAAAGGCAAGGAAATTTACCTCACGATGAACAGCTTTGAGGACGATGAAGCAGTCAATTACCTGACAAGCAGCTATCATGATCTAGTTACACATACTCCTGCATATAAGGAAATTGGTGTTAAAATGGAGATTTTAGAAGCAACGGGTGAACCGCCATTGCCTAAGCATAACCACCGATTCGGTAACAGGAATCCGCAGATCAGCGTTCGGGTAGAGGAAAAATGGCAGCGTGACGATTTTCAAGCGATAGAAGAGTTATTTGGAAATGGGGGGGAAGCATATGGCGAAAGCAATCAGGCAAATTAATAAACATGTGCCAAATACGATGGAAGAACAAGCTCAGTCAATCGGGGAAATATTAAAAGCTCTTGCTGATAACAAAGAAGGGATTCTTTCCGCACTCGCTATTTTAAAGAATCTGCAGGAAATCGGGATTCTCGATGCGCTTCATGCCATTTTGGAAAATCGTACAGACGTCGGGGTTATTGCCATGCAGCAAGTTAACCAGCCTGGTATGCATAACACCATCAAAAATGCCATTTACCTTTTCAATTTCATGGGCACCTTAAAACCGGACCAGCTGCAATCTATGCTGGGCGGTGTTACAAAAGGCCTTGACCATATGGGCGAAAGCATCAAAAACCATGAAAAACACAGCTTATGGAAATTAGGTAAAAGCTTGAGAGATCCAGAAATCAAAGCGGCGATGACAACCATGGTTGAATTCCTTCATGGCATGGGTGAATCATTTACACAGCATCCTTCACAGGAACTTCATCCAGAAGGAGGACAAGGGTAATGGAAGAACAAGGTGTTATCAAGATTCATGGACCACTATCGGAAAAAGATTCCGACAAAATCATTCGCTCATTAAACGGTGTATGGGGCATTCTCCGGGCTGATGTAAATAAAGAAAGCGGAGAAGCAAGAATCGGCTATGACAAAAATGCCGCTTCATTCCAGGATTTTCAACAGGCCATCAGAGACTCAGGCTATGATATAAAAACGGAAAACCAAAAATCACCTCATTAAGAGGAGGAAGATTATGCAGATTTGTGAATTATGCGGCAGTGAGCAGGAAATGGAAACCGAAGAAACAGAATCAGAAAGAACCAGAATTCTTTATGTCTGTGAAAACTGTCAGAACGACCGAGCGTTCAACTATTTTGACAATTAAAAAAAGACGTGAGAAAAGGGAATCCGATTATGGAATTCCCTTTTTTTATAGCTTGCAAGGCGGAGCCAGCAATTAGAAACACAACGATTTACGACTTTCTTTTACTTTCTGATAAGCACTTACAGCGCTCCAATTTTTTCTCGCAGTACAAAAGAAGGTGTCTTTCAGCTATGGATTCCGTTGGGTTTTATATTAGGTTTCTTTTACTTGTTTCGCAGTAAAAGAAACCATCCATCTAAAATGAAAGCGTGTATTTTAGGACCTTGCATAGCCTTATATCAGTTAATTCTTCAATATGTTAGGTAGTTTTGGTATTCCACTAACGGGTGCTTTTGCTGAAGATCTGAGCTGTCTTTAAGGCAGCTAGTAGAATGAAAAAATAATTCCCCTAATACACCGAGTGGTGCAAACTGTTGATACGTCAATGTTTATAGAGGGAGGTTAGTTTAACTAGGAAACAGTTCATTTAAAGTTATAATCATAAAAAATTAGGGGGGGGTAGGTTGGATTGTCTTCCAAAGAAAAGCGAAGTATTACTTGATGAAGAAATTGAAAAGCAGGAATTTGTTAAAATAAAAATTCAATTTACAAAAAGGAATGTTATATCTATGCCCTATTCAATTCAATTATTATGCGAAATTGCACATGTAGCAAGAAGCGGATTCTACAAATGGTTAAAACGTAAAATATCCGCTTCTGAAAAGCAACTGGATGATGAAGAGATTAAGAAAAAAATTATAGGATGCTAAAATAAACTCAAAGGAATCTATGGGTATCGAAGGGGAAAAGGTATGGCTGGATTAAACCTACGGTTTAAACCTGAACCACAAGCGTGTCCAGCGTCTTATGCGGGAGCTAGGGTTAAAGTCTTGATTCGGAAAAGGAAACCTTATTACGGGAAGAAAGAAGCATATGTCATTTCTAAAAACCTTCTTAATAGGGATTTTCATGCATCCAGATCTAAGGAGAAATGGGTGACTGACATTACATATTTGATTTTTAATACACAGAGACTTTTCCTATCCGCCATGAGACCTCTTTAACAATGAAATCATTTCTTATCAAGTCAGCCGGAGAAACGACTTAAAACAAAACTTGTAATAGATAACAATAAAAAAAAGCAAAGAAAAAACGGAATGTTAAAGGAATTCTTCTGCATTGCGACCAGGGGTACCAATAAACTTCCCACCAATACAATAACCTATTTAAAAAAATATAAAATGCAATCCAGTATGTCAAGAAAGGGAAACTGCTGGGATAACGCTTGTATGGAGAATTTCTTCAGCCACTTTAAATCGGAGTGTTTCTATATGAACTCTTCCGGTACCTCTGAAGAGGTTCGAGGTGCTGTAAGTATGTATATTCGATTCTATAACCATCATCGCTTCCAGAAAAAATTAAACAACCTGAGTCCATATCAATATAGAACTCAGGTTGTTTAATTGGTCTTTTTTATTTCAGTCTATTTGACTGGGGTCACTCCACAATATACAGAGATCATCTTCTTTAGGCTGCCTAATCCCTTTTTTTAAAATGTCCTTTACAAAGGGTACACTTTACAACTAGCCTACTTCTTAACCAATAGACAAGAAGAGGCGATCGCTTCTCAATTAAGGATTAGTTGACCATAATCCCGAAGTCTTTACTAGGACTCTTGGATGAAGCTTTAACCCGGCTACAAGCAGCTCTGCTAAATCCTCTGATTGCATAACATTTTCAGGATTTCCACTAATAAGATTGGTTTCAATGGCCAAATCAGTTGCAACTGTACTTGGTGTTAAAGCCGTTACACGGATATTATGCTTTCTTACCTCTAGCATGAGTGATTCCGTTAGTCCTAAAACAGCAAATTTAGAAGCGCTGTAAGCACTTGTAACAGGTGCTCCTTTTTGGCCCGCAGTTGAGGAGATATTCACAATATCTCCTGATTTTCTTTCAATCATATCAGGTAAAACGGCTCTTGTTACATTATATACACCCATCAAGTTTACTCGGATGATGTTTTCCCATTCTTCAGGGGTTAAATCAAGAAAACCGCCAAATTTAGCTATACCTGCATTGTTGATTAAAATATCAATAGAACTTAGGTCTGATTTGATGTGTTCAACAGCTTGATGAACTGCTTCAAGATCGGCTACATCTGCTGTTGCTGCTGAAACGTTCACATCATATTGCTCTAGTTCCGCGGTTACCTTTTCAAGATTTGACATCGTTAATCCAATCAATCCTAAATGAACTCCTTCTTTTGCTAAAGCAATCGCAGTAGCACGCCCGATTCCTCTGCCTGCCCCAGTAATTAAAGCAGTTTTTCCTTTTAATGAAATCATGATATCAATCCTTTTTAAAAAATTTTAGAATAATTGTTAATAATAACAAAATAATGTTTTAAAGACTAACCAAAAGACCGCAAAGTTTCTTTAGTATGTTTGCGGTCTTTTGGTTATTACATTCTTAGGACTATGTTTTATTCAAGATTGGCATGTCTGCCATACATCTTATTGGTATCTAACCCCTTTTTCTCCATGAATCTCAAGATGACGGCATCATAAAAAAGTAAAAGGGTCTGCTCAAATAGTGAGCCCATTGGTTGGATGGTTTTATAATCGCCCTCTGATTGGTCTTTGGGGGATCCAGGCAATTTAATGGTGATATCTGCTAACTGTCCAATAGTGGAATCAGGGAATATCGTGACAGTTGCAATTTTACCACCAATGCTTTTTGCTTTTTCAGCCATGGATACTAAGCTTTTCGTTTCCCCGGATCCGGATCCGATGATTAAGATATCCTCTTTTTCAAAGTTGGGAGTTACAGTTTCACCGATTACATAAGAATCAATTCCCATATGCATCATCCGCATTGCGAAGGATTTGGCCATGAATCCGGATCTGCCTGCACCGGCGACAAAAACCTTTTTCGATTCAAGTATCCCGTTGACGAGTTTTTCAGCTTCTTCATCTGAGATTAAGTCGGCTGAATGATTAAGCTCTTTTAAGATTTCTGCTAAATATTGAGTCGTCTGCATCTTAGGATTAACCTGCTGTAACCGTTTGTTCTTTAATCATTTGTTGCATTTTGGCAGCAGTAGCTTTTTTATCAGCTTGTCCAGTAATCCCGCCGCCTACAATGACAAGGTCTGGATTTACTTTAATGACTTCTGGAAGTGTTTCTAATTTAATGCCGCCTGCGATGGCCGTTTTAGCATTTTTAACCACACTTTTGATGGTTTGTAGATCTTCAAAAGAATTTTTTCCGACTGCTTGAAGATCGTAGCCCGTGTGAACACAAATATAATCCACGCCCATATTATCCACTTCTTTAGCACGTCCAGCAAGGTCTTTTACCGCAATCATATCGATAAGGACTTTTTTACCCTGTTTTTTCGCTTCTTCTACAGCACCTTTAATCGACATATCTTCAGCCGTTCCAAGAATAGTGATAATATCAGCACCTGCTTCGGAAGCTTTCATCACTTCATATCCAGCAGCATCCATAATTTTCAGGTCTGCTAATACTTTTAAGTTAGGGAACGCTTCTTTTACTGCCTTTACAGCATGGAGACCTTCGTTGATCACAACCGGTGTTCCGATTTCTACGATATCAATATGCTCCTCTACTTCTTTTACCAATTCGATTGCTTCTGGAATGTTGACTAAATCTAATGCTAATTGTAATTCCATCTATGTTTCACTCCTCATAATTTTTTAAGTTTGTTGCATAGTAGTAATAATGCCCGTTGTTCACTTTCATTTCTCCTGACAACTGTAACCAATGTTCTTGTTAACAATGGTACAGTGTTAGTATAATGTGTATATTAAAAGTGTGGAAGTACGCACTTTATTTTTACATAGTGTTAAAAAGTATACTATGTGATATTCTGTTATTCTATATAGAAGTGGAGGTGAAACAAATGTCACGTATGCAGGACAAAATGTTTAACTGTGAAAAAGAATTAACGCTTTATGTTATTGGCGGTAAATGGAAAATGCTGATTTTGTGGCATTTAGGAAAAGAGGGAACGAAGCGATTTGGTGAGTTGAAGGCTCTTATGCCGGGTATTACTCAACGAATGCTTGTTAACCAATTACGCGAGCTAGAAGAAGACCTCATTGTTGAACGAAAAGTCTATCCTGTTGTTCCGCCAAAAGTAGAATATTCATTGACCGAACAAGGAAAAAGCTTAATGCCAATACTCGATTCCATGTATGAATGGGGTATAAACTATATGGAGAATGTGATGGATACTCCTGCCAATAAAAGTTCGTCTATTAAATAGCAATCATACTAAAAAGAGGGGATTACAAACCACAAGTAGACTTTTAATAAGTCAAGACTTGTGGTCTTTTTATTTGCAATGATCCAGTTCATAAAGGAAATAAAGGAGTACATTCTGGAAAAAGGTAAATAATATTCCTGTGTTGTAAAGGATTTTAGCTGAACTGTTTTATAGTAAGGAATCAAGAATAATACATATTTTCAGGTGAGATGATGAAAAAATTTGTTGAGTATGTTTTTTACTTTGGGGGCGTCAATCGTTGCTATGGGATTAGAAAACGATGTTAGCACCAAACGGGCTAGTAGAAGGTGGTGTAACAGCGTTATCGATTATGGCCAATGCTTTTTGGGGAATCCCAATTTATGTTGTATTTTTCGGCTTAAATATTCCTATCTTAATTTTTACAGCTAAAGAAGTGGGTAAAACCTTTGTCATTAGAACTCTATAGAGGTATCTGTAGAGGATATGAAAAAAATCTACATCGCGGCTTACAACGGAGATAAAATCAACTTCTAATGAAGATAATCAGAACATGGCACAGAAATGAATATTTTTACTTCTGTTTTGTCATTGAAAGGAGGTGAAGCATGAGTAAAAAAATTGCTACACTTATAACAAACCTATTTGAAGATGTGGAGTACACTGAACCAGCACAAGCCTTTAAAGAAGCAGGTCATGAAGTTATCACGATTGACAAACAATCAGGTAACCAAGTAACCAAGTAACTGGTAAAAAAGGCACAACCGTAAAAATTGATAAATCCATTGATGAAGTTCATCCTGCAGACTTTGATGCGTTGCTTATCCCTGGTGGATTCTCTCCCGATTTATTGCGTGAAGACGATCGTTTTGGTGAATTTGCAAAAGCATTTATCCAAGATGGAAAACCTGTTTTTGCCATTTGTCATGGACCACAAGTGTTAATCGATACAGACCTTTTATAAGGTGTCGACATCACTGGCTATAAATCCATTCGCAACGATTTGAAAAATGCTGGTGCAAATTTTAAAGACGAAGAAGTTGTCATCAGCAAAAATATTGTAACAAGTCGAGAACCAAAAGATATTCCAGCATTTAATCGTGAATCACTTAAACTTTTAGCAAAATAATGCTGATGTAAAAACGTAAATATTTCTAACTTGCGGATTCTTTAATCAGAATCCACAAGTTGGTTAAACAAACGTATGAATAAAGGAGGAATTGCTTTGTCATTAAAAGGAAAAAGAGTGGTTGTTTTAGGAGGTACATCTGGTATTGGTTTAGCCGCTGCTAAGGCGTTTATCGATGAATCCGCTCAAGTTATTATTGCTAGCCGTTCTGCTTCAAAATTATCTGACGCAAAAGTGAAGCTTGGTGGTAACGTAGAGGGCTATGAAATCGACTTTCGCAGCGAGGAAAAGGTTGCAGACTTTTTCAAGAAGGTTGGGAAATTTGATCACCTGGTGGTTACTGCAGGTGAAGGCGCTATGGGTCACTTTAGCGAACTGCCTGTTGCAACCGTAAGAGAGACTTTTGATAGTAAGTTCTGGGGGCAGTATATTTCGGTTCGCGCTGCTCTTCCATACTTGAATAATGAAAGTTCTATTACATTAACTTCTGGTGTATATGGTGTGCGTCCTCCTAAAGGTGCAACGACTCTAGCTTCCATTAATTCAGCAATCGATGGATTAGTACGAGGACTTTCAGTAGACCTGGCACCCATCAGAGTAAACGTGGTATCACCTGGTATCGTTGACACTCCTCTTTACGGCGGAATGCCAGAAGATCAAAGACAAGATATGTACCATGGGATTGCTAAGCAATTACCTGTCGGACGTGTTGCTCAACCTAAAGATATTGCTGAAACCTATGTTTACCTAGTGAAAAATGGGTTTACAACTGGCACATCGGTTCTTATCGATGGAGGAGCTCATCTGATCTAATCCATTTGAGATCAAAGTCGATTGATAAAATGATTTAGAATAGATGAGGATGACTCAAAGTGTCAGACACTTATAGGCCATCCTCACTTCTTTGTTTTTTTGCACAGACGGAAGCAGAAATGGCCATATCATGCAACAAAGAAGGGTTATTTTGGTTGCGGAAATTTTAAATATATGCGTACTTTATACGAAGAGACGTTAACATTCTACTTCTATGATACCCAAATACATAAAAGAAAGGGTCGAGCCTAATGGAAGAAAAGAAAAGAGCGGAAATTAAAAATGCTTTAGCCAAACACGTGGTAACCCTGCCTGACGACACTTCTTTACCTAGTCTAGGACAAGGAACATGGTACATGGGGGAAAATCCCCAAGTGAGAGACAAAGAAATAAAAGCCTTGCAGCTCGGCTTAGAATTGGGTATGAAACTTATTGACACTGCTGAAATGTACGGAAATGGAGACTCTGAACGCTTAGTTGGCAAAGCCATTAAAGGGCGCAGAAATGAAGTCTTTTTAGTCTCAAAAGTGTATCCCCATCATGCAGGTTTAGATAAGATTTCAAAAGCATGTGAAAATAGCTTAAAACGACTAGGAACAGACCACTTGGACTTATATCTTCTCCACTGGAGAGGACGTGTTCCTTTAGAGGATACAATTGAAGGAATGGAAAAACTACGTGAAGAAGGAAAAATTTTAAGATGGGGCGTCTCTAATTTTGACACGGTTGATATGGAAGAGCTATGGAACACTAAGTATGGAAAAAATTGTGTGACGAACCAAGTGCTATACCATTTAGGTTCAAGAGGAATCGACTTCGATCTCTTACCATGGCAGCGTGAACATAACATGCCAATCATGGCCTATAGTCCCCTTGCTCAAGGAGGCTCTTTAAGAAGACAGCTTTTAAACGATCCAGCTATTCATGATATTGCTGACAAATACAATGTCCAACCATTACAAATCGCTCTTGCTTGGACCATCCGTTCGAATAACGTCATCTCTATTCCAAAAGCGGTTCAAGATGAACATGTTTTAGCAAATGCTGAAGCAGCATCAATTGAGTTTACTGAAGAAGATCTAAGTAGAATAGATCAAGTATTTCCTAAACCTACTAGGAAAATGCCATTGGATATTATTTGAAAATTCACTTTAAAGAGGGAATATTGTTGGAGTTGCTAACAATCTAATAGGAATTTCAAAAAAACTGTGTAGAATTTATTCCATACAGTTTTTTTATCGGGGAAGTTTAATATCCTTTTCGAATTATTCCCGCATAACGTAGTAGTGCTAATTGGACGGCAAAGCCTAATCGATTGTAGTCCCGCGAAGACAATGAATCGTCGATAAAAGGTATTTGGCTTTAAATTCAAGACGCTTCATTCCTTCTGTCGAAGTAATAAATCCAGATTTCCACTCATCATACACCTGAATGAAATCAGCATTGATCTTGTACTTACGTCGCACGAATTTCACTCCCTTATTCTTTGCTACTTCAATTCCTTCAGCCTGCCGTTGTCTATTTTTTTTTACGTTCTTGCTCAGCGACATAAGAAAGTAGACTTAAAAATTGGTCCTCCATTAACTTCCCAAGATCACCCATTCCCCGGAATTTCCGGCTATCAAAAAGCGTCTCATTCTCTAATACCACAATATCTGCGTTTAACTTTCGAGTAATATACTTCCACTCTCGAATAATAACATCATAATCCGTTAAACTACTTTTTGTACCGACTGGTAGGTACTGATTAAAACGTAAAAAATGTTCTTCCTGTCTTTTAACGAAGTGTTTGCGATACCCATCGAGTAAAAACATACGTGAATAGGCAAGATATATATCCAATTAATATATTGAAGGAGTGTTAATTATGGCTGATATAAAAATAAATGTGAATGCAATTTGGGATGGTGGGGTAACAGGGAATGGAACCCTTAAAGCGGAGTATCTTGATACAAAAATCGCTATTCCAACATCATTAGGAGGTAGTGGTAACGGAGCAAATCCAAAAGAGGTTCTCGTTGCTTCTGTAACAACTTGTTATGCAGCAACACTGACATTTGTGCTTGAAAGCAGAAAACTTCCTGTGGCGGAATTTACAGTGAACTCTGAGGCAAGTATATCTGATAATGAGTTTAAAATTATCCATTATCCTCACATCGTTTTATCTGCTGGCGCGACAGAAGAACAAATTCAATCTGCACAAAGAGCGACAGAAGCAGCAGATAAAGGGTGCGATGTCGGAAATATATTGAAAAAAGCAGATGTTAAAATTGAAGTTCAAGGTAAAGTTTCTGTGAAATGATATGATTCACCCAAAGCTTTTTTGTTCAAATTTATCGATCTTCCACAATGGAGGCATTATCTACAGTATGAAAAAAAGCCCAATTTCTCAATTTAATGCTGAGAAATTGGGCTTTTTAATATTGGTATTTCCTTAACGTTGTAAATTTGCGTTTTGCTGGTGGTACCCCTTTGAAAAAAATAAAAAGGAGCTAGTGTTATGCAGTTACCTGAAGACTTTAAAAATTTTTTAGGCATAAACCAAGCTACTATCCCATGTGCATCATTCGCATGGCAAAGGATTTACCCATAAGCCCGGATTCCTGCACCCGCTACAAAAACTTTCTTTGATTCAAGAATCCCATTAACCAGTTTTTCAGCTTCTTCATCAGCTATTAAGTCTACTGAACGATTTAGCTCTTTTATGAATTCAGCTAAATATTGAGAAGTCTGCATGATGGATATTAGCCTTGTTTTACTAATTTTTGTATTTGGGCAGCTGTCCCTTTAATATCAGCTTGTCCAGTGATACCTCCACCAACAATAACAAGGTCAGGTTGTGCTTTAATGACTTCCGGAAGTGTATCTAATTTTATGCCGCCTGCTACAGCAGTTTTTGCATTTTTTACAACACGTTTAATGGTTTGAAGGTCCTCAAAAGAATTTTTTCCAACAGCTTGAAGATCGTAGCCAGTGTGCACACAGATGTAGTCGACGCCAAATGCATCCACTTCTTTAGCACGAGTTTCAAGATCTTTCACAGCGATCATATCAACAAGGATTTTTTTGCCTTGTTTTCTGGCTTCTTCAACAGCCCCTTTGATGGACATATCTTCAGCTGCACCAAGAATCGTGATGATATCAGCGCCAGCTTCAGATGCCTTCATCACTTCATAACCGGCTGCATCCATAATTTTTAGGTCAGCTAATACTTTTAAAGAAGGGAAAGCTTCTTTCATTTCTTTAACAGCCCTAAGCCCTTCATTAATAACCACAGGTGTACCGATTTCTACGATATCAACATATTCCTCCACTTGTTTAACCAATTCAATACCTTCTTGAATGTTTACTAAATCCAGTGCCAATTGTAATTCCATTTATCCTTCACTCCTAATAGTATGTTTTAGTTTGTTGCACAGTAAGTATGTCCCTCTGGCAATCAATCATTGCGCAGCAAGAAATTCATATGGACTGTACAATGTATCGTATACTAAGTATAATATTTTAGTAAGTACGCACTTTAATTTTACATAGTGTTAAAAAGTATACTATGTGATTTAGGATTTATATTTGGAGTTGATTTGAATGACAAGGCTACAGAATAAAACATTCAATTGTGAGAAAGAATTGACCCTTTCTGTTATTGGGGGGAAATGGAAGATGCTTGTTTTATGGCACCTAGGCAAGCAGGGGACCAAGCGTTTTGGTGAACTGAAGACTCTTATGCCGGGCATCACTCAAAGAATGCTCGTTAACCAGCTTCGAGAGCTGGAAGAAGATCTTATTGTTCATCGCGAAGTCTATCCAATTGTACCTCCCAAAGTGGAATACTCTCTGACAGAACAAGGAGAAAGCCTGATGCCGATTCTTGATTCGATGTATAATTGGGGTAAAAATTATATGGAGAATGTCGTTGGGGGCCAAGTAAAAAGAAAAGAGGATATCAAGTAGAAAAACTATCCCCTCTTTCTTATTCAAAGATGTTTTCTCCATTTTCTTTACCTTGATATGGTCACGTATCAAATTAAGGTAGAGAAAAGCACAACATTTAATAATCAGTTATTAAAAGCCAAGGTTAGCGATTTTTCTATAGTCGCTGACCTTGGCTTTTTCACATGCACCCGGCATTGGTGCAAATCTCTAGCCATGGTGGTGTACGGTTTGCTTAATGAAGGAGTGTCTACTCAGAGGGGAAAACCTTTTCGTTTTTAGGAATATTATACAAAGACCCAGTAATTGGTATCTTCATTGCACAATTTTACTGATACTATTTAATTATAAAGTGCGTACTTACACAAAAAATATACGTAATATACTAATTTAGCACAAAGAATTGTAAGTTAAGGGAAGGCTATAACAAGCATGAAAAAAAACTCATGAGAACATCAAAAGTCTGTCAATGGTGATAGATCTTTAAATAAATCAGTATCTCCATAATTAACTTCTATAATGAAATGAAAATAGATGAATCTTAATAAAAGGGCTTGGAACAAAAGGTACTGTTGCGTTAACAAAACTTATAAAGAGAGGAGGTACCCATGGAAATGTTCAAAACAAATCAACGAAGGGTTTGTGAAAGATGTTTAACAATCACTACAGATTAATGAAAAATGTCCAAAATGTGGCCATGCTCAATTAAGGCAGTCATCTTTACCCTACAAGCTGGGAGAATTAAACTAGTCTTACATTCAAAAGTAGGATTATGCATAAAGGGGTTCCGGTAGCAAAACGCGGAAATCATACGCTAAGCAAAATTCGACATCAAAAAAGCCGATTTTCCTACTCTAAGGAAGTTCGGCTGTTACTTTTGGATTTACCGTTATATATTGCTTGATATAATCTGGTTACGCCTTCTTCATTTTTTGATGCCCAAACCCTAAAATAATTCGATTAGGATGTTTCCATTTTCCTATAGTATTATCTTCTGCTGGAAAAATTCAATTCCAAACTTTTCGATTTCTTCAAGTATCTTTAAAAAATGGGAATCTTTCCATTCAACAATTAGGTGTAAACCTGTTAAATAACCAAAATAATCCTTCTTTCTTTGCCACCTGTTCTCTAAGCTAATTTGTGTAGTTCCTTTAAAGCCGTTTCCTAGCCCTGTCTAAAGCATAAAATTTGATTTTGGGTATAAAGGGAAATAATATAGAGATATCGCAAATTATCAATTTCCTTTTGTTCGATTAGTTTATACTCATTCCAAGCAAAATAGATTTTAAGATCAGAAAGGGGCGGGCACCGTTGAATCGGGAATCAAATATGATAAATGACGAACAGGCAGTTGAAATTTTCAAGGCTCTGTCAAATCAAATAAGAGTAAATATTCTGCAAATGTTGAAAGAACCTGATAATAACTTTTCCCCGCAGGCCCATGTCATCAAAGAAAAAGGCTTTGATGGCGGGGTTTGTGTTAGTGATATTCACAGCAAAGTAGGACTATCACAGTCCACTACCTCCCAGTATTTATCTATCCTATTGCAAAGCGGTCTGGTGGAAATGAAACGAATCGGACAATGGACTTATTATCGACGGAATGAGGAAACCATTAAACAGTTTGAAAAGTATATAGGCTTAAAAATATAACCTTTTAAGGAGGACCAAGAGTGAGTTTTCAAAATCATCGTGCCTATAACAGCATGTACCAGAAAGACAAAATGACACTCGGATTTATCCTCCCGACTGCCAGGATGTCTAAAAATCCGATTATGGAGAATCAGCTGGAGCTTGCCCGTAAAATTGAGGAATATGGCTTTGCTTCATTATGGCTCCGTGATATTACGATGCAGGATTTGAATATTGATGATAACGGCCAAAAGTTCGATTTATGGATTTATTTGACGTATCTTGCTGCCTATACGAAGCACATTGCGTTAGTGACAGGAAGTGTAGTTCTACCTTTGCGCCACCCCGTCAGGGTAGCCAAGGAAGCTGCATCAATTGATCAATTGTTTCCAGGTCGATTGATTATGGGAGTGGCATCAGGGGACAGGGAAAAAGACTTTACAGCTTTAGGGATATCTAAGCAAGAAAGCGGTCCGTTATTTAAAGAAAATTTCGAAATTCTCGACCGGCTGTTAAAAGAGGATCAGCCGACAATCCACAGCCACGCCGGACTTATCGATGGTACAGATATGAGGTTAATCCCAAAGCCTGTATCTTCGATTCCGACCATGGTGACTGGATTTAGCAATCAGTCTATCAATTGGATAGCCAGGAATGGGGATGGGTGGCTTCAATACCCAAGAAGCATTACTCAACAGGCGCAGCTTATCCAGGATTATCGTGCTTTAACTGAAGTTCATGCTCCAGGAGATTTTAAACCCTTCTCTCAAAGCTTGTTCATCAATTTATTGGAAAATCCCGATGAAATGCCTGTCCCCATACCCTTAGGCTATTCCGTAGGAAGAAACCGTTTAGTTGATCTACTTCATCAATTTCAAGCGATTGGTGTCAACCATTTGGCGTTTGTTCTGTATTTTTCCAAGCGCCCTCCAGAGGAAGTAATCCAGGAACTTGGAGAATTTGTTTTACCCTACTTTCCAACCCATAGAGGTACAGGCCAGTTTTAAAAAATTTAATTGTATAAAAGGAGGAAGAATTATGACAAAGAAAATAGAACTTTCAGTGCTAGATCCCTCCCCAATTGTCGAGGGAGGATCAGCCGACTTTCCCTTCAAACACGCTTGATCTAGCAAAGAAAACAGAGCAGTGGGGATATAAACGGTTTGGCTTGCTGAACATCATAATTGGGCAGGAATGGCGAGTTCAGCATCCCCGATCGTAATTGGACGAGTAGCCTCTGTCACGGAAAAAATGCGTATTGGATCAGGTGCAATGCTGCATTCCCATTATTCTCCTCTTTCCGTGGCTGAGCAATTGGGAACATTAGAAACCTTCTTCCCTGGCCGAATCGACCTTGGATTGGGGCGGGCACCTGGCACCGACCAATATTCAGCAAATGTATTGCGGCATAGGGTTGCTGGTGAACCTGAATTTGATGCCCGACTTGAGGAGCTTATCGCATATCTTTATGGTACAGGAACAGCCACTAAGAATGGTTCATTTAGCATTCACGCCATTCCAGGCGAAAAAAAATGTGCCAATTTGGCTGTTAGGTTCAGGGTTTTATAGTGCACAATTGTCTGGAATGCTTGGGTTACCATTCTCTTTCGCGGGACATTTTGCTCCAGGTAACATGATGGAGGCCATAAAACTGTACCGGGATTATTTTCGTCCGTCACAATTTTTGGAGGAGCCTTATGTACTGTTAGCCGTTCAAGTGGTGGCTGCTGATGAGAAACAGGAGGCACAAAGGCTTGCCACATCGATGTATCAAAAATTTCTTTTGTTAACCCGCGGACAGCCTTCGCCCATTTTGCCACCTGTTGATAATATGGTCAAGCTTTGGAACGATAATGAACGCAGGGCTGTTGAAGAACAGCTTTTCACTTCCATCATCGGGGACCCTGCAGGTGTGAAGCAGCAGCTCATGAGTTAATAGAAAAGACTGACGCTGATGAAATTATGGATCATACAGAGATTTTTGATCGTAAGGCACGGCTGCGCTCTTATGAAATTTTGGCTCAGGCTGCAGTAAATTAAACATTATTGTCTAGTCTAATAAAGGATGTATTTTCTGCAGATATTAAATCAGTTAAATTAATGTGATTTAGATTGAAGCAGTAAAAGAAGACAAAGAAAACAACCTGTAAATTCTTTTATAGGTTTGAAACGAAATTTTTAAAGAAAGAAGATGTGCATATGCCTGAAAATGATACAAAACAAATTACGGATATTCCATTCTCGGTCCTGGATCTCTCTCCAATTGCAGATGGAAGGACGCCGGCTGATTCTTTTCGCAATACTTTGGAGCTGGCCCGGCTCGCTGAAGAGCTGGGGTATAACCGATATTGGCTCGCTGAGCATCATAATATGCCATTTATCGCCAGCTCTGCAACATCGGTAGTTATTTCCCATGTTGCAGCAGGTACATCAAAAATCCGGGTAGGTTCAGGCGGCATTATGCTGCCGAATCATGCACCTCTTGTTATTGCTGAGCAATTTGGTACTCTGGAATCATTATATCCAGGACGTATTGATCTTGGCTTGGGCCGTGCACCAGGCACTGATCAGCTTACGGCACGTGCATTAAGACGTGACTTGAGAAGTTCAGGAGAAGATTTCCCTGAGCAGCTGGCTGAGCTCCGGAATTACTTTGACCCTTCCCTGGCACAAGGATATAGTCATGTTAAAGCAATTCCAGGTGAAGGATTAAACATACCTATTTGGCTGTTAGGTTCGAGCGGATACAGTGCCCAGCTGGCAGGAGAGCTTGGACTGCCGTTTGCATTTGCGAGCCATTTCTCGCCGCATAACACACTGCAGGCTATCCAGCTGTACCGCCGTTCGTTTAAGCCTTCTAAAGTACTGGACAAACCGCATGCAATGGTAGGGCTAAACATCATTGCGGCCGATACAGATCAAGAAGCTGAGCGGCTCGCTACAACATTGCAGCAGCAGTTCTTGAATTTGATGCGCGGGAAGGAAGTCCCATTGCAGCCGCCAGTGGATAATATTAATGATTATGCTAGCGACTATGAAATAGCTGCCCTTGAGAATCAATTAGGAACTTCGATTGTCGGCAGTCCTCAAATCGTAAAAAAAAAGCTGGAAAAGGTTCTGGATGAAATTCAAGCCGATGAAATTATGGCAATCGCCCAGGTTTACGATCATAAGGCCCGCCTCCATTCCTATGAAATATTGGCAGAAATTACTCAGCTAAAATAGGTCAAAACTGGCATCACCATAGAAGAAACGTTGCAATTAGTGGACAAGTTAGCAGACCAGGATTATCTCCATATTTCTGTCGGCGGCTTTTGGAACGGATCAACAATCAGACATCCCGAGTTGTTATGATCCATGAGCGTGTCGGCTCGTGTTCCTGTGATGGGTGTTGGGATGCTGCGGACACCCGATGAAGTGATGAAAGCATTTGAAATACTTTAATCGCTTTAGGGAGGGAATTGATAATGGAACCTCAGTGGGTACAAAAGTACAAGCCGGTGAAGAAGACAAAATCCGTACATCATTATCTAAAAAAGATTAAAAAGAACTGGCTATTTCTAGTAAAATGTGGGAGTACTATACTGGCATCCCTGGCTAACTTCCTATTGTATAGGGAGTTCACTTATCTCATTCCATCTCTGCTTCCTTGAATTGTTCAACAAAAAATGGGAATCGTGATGATAATTGTCCTTGCTCAGCAAGTATAAGAATATACCTTATACTAAACAAGACGGTACATTTTAAAGGGAAACCATCTTAGTGGTTTCCCTCCTTTATTGAGTATTAGAGCAGAAAATCAGCCATAGTTTATTTGTTTATGACTAGATGTTATTGTTAATATGTAATCAACAATAGACGCCCATAGAAATGATTGGATCTAAAGTGAACCTGAGATTAAAAGATAAAACGGCAGTCGTTACAGGCGGCAGTAAAGGTATTGGAAAAGCAATTGCCGTCGCGTTTGCCAAGGAAGGCACCAACCAATGTTGTAATTTGTGGCCGTGGTGAAGAAGCAGCAGCAGAAAGTGAAAATCTGGGAGGCAATAGGTTTTAATATGGAGAATGGGTGAATCTTTCGATTCCAAGCTATCAAAGGCTTTATCCTGCATTTTGGAAACGAGGATAAACAGGCCGAGATTCGATATTATAGGCGATGATTTCTCCATTAAACAGGTCAAGAATAGTCGATAAGTTAAGTCTTTCCCCAGCTTCCGTGACGTCTGTCACCCATTTTTCATTGGACTTTGCCGCCTTGAAATCACGTGCTAGAATGTTGGTCGCAACCTTGCCGATTTTCCCTTTGTACGAACGGTATTTATTCATGCGAACCAATGACTTCAATCCTAGTTCATTCATCAATCGGAGAACTATTTTATGATTGATGTGAGCACCTCGATGTTGTCTAACAATTGGGGTGCAGTTAAGTATCATGGTGCTCTTTGAAGTGGAAATTCTACAGTTCATCATTTACTTCAGAAAATATATATACTTTTTCCCTTTAAGAAATAGTGTTAACTATACTGACGATTTTAAATTATCAGATCCTTTGTGAAATAAGGAATTAAAAACGGCAGAACTTATAATTTTCCCAATAAAATAATGAAATCAAGAAAGGACATCCTGGTTTTTCATTATCCATTGTTATTAGATATACCTTCATTTTTAGTATTCCGCCCGAGCTTTCTATAAATTGTGCTTCTATGAATGCCAAGTTTTTTTGCAGCCGCTGTAACATTGCCATTTGCCTCATTAAGTACCATAAGAATCATATGCAATTCTTGCTGCTTTAAAGAGGTTGGATAACTCACTGATTCTTCGTGGGATGAGGAAGGATTAGTAAGTATTAATGGCTGTTCTTTATTATTCGATTTTTGATGTGTATGATCTGTCGCTGAATAATTTATTATCCTTTTAGTTAGTCCGATTTCTTTTGGGAAATCACTGTTTGTGATTATATTGCCATTTGCCTTTATGGCCACTTTGTAGGCAAAATTCCTTAATTCACGTACATTCCCAGGCCATCCATACTGCTCTAAGACAAACATGTCTTGGTCGCCTATTTTAAGTGGTGGTCTCCTAATTTCTGCACATGTTTTTGTCAAAAAATGATTTAATAATAAGGGGACATCCCCTGTTCTTTCACGCAGTGGGGGGACTTCCAAGGAAAGGATATTAAGTCTGTAGTAAAGGTCTTTACGAAAAGTGCCTTCCTCGCAGGCTTTTTTTAAATTACAATTTGTTGCCGCAATTACCCGTACATTTAATTTTATCGGTTCTCTTCCACCCATTCGTACAATTTCTCCTTCTTCAAGCACGCGTAAAAACATGGCCTGTAAATCTAGTGGCATCTCGCCAACTTCATCTAAAAAAA
Source organism: Peribacillus sp. Bi134 (assembly GCF_918698065.1). Taxonomy (NCBI): domain Bacteria; kingdom Bacillati; phylum Bacillota; class Bacilli; order Caryophanales; family Bacillaceae; genus Peribacillus; species Peribacillus sp. Bi134. The sequence goes on from NZ_CAKKLN010000001.1 coordinate 215,048, forward strand.
TTGTTCCTCCTTCAGCCTGTTGGAATTTTCCGGCACGGCCACCTTTTATACTTCCTGTGAAAGTGCCTTCCTCATAACCGAATAATTCGCTTGCTGCGAGTTCTTTTGGAATTGCCCCGCAATTAACAGCTACAAAAGCAGCTTCAGATCGATGACTATAAGCGTGTATGGATTGGGCGAATAACTCTTTGCCAGTACCGCTCTCTCCCTCAATTAAAACGGGTAAATCCAGATTGGCCATTGTATGCGCCTCATCGATAACAGATTGGAATTCCGGAGATTTCCCAATCATATTTGTGAAGGAGTACTTTGTACTAAATCCCGTTTTATTTAAAGGTTTGACTTTTGAAATCGCATGTATCATAAAACCAATAGGGAATCCTTGATGATATAAAGGGACTGACTCAAAAATCCAGCCGTCTTTCATGCCTTCTGTGCCACTGCAAACTGATAATGAATTTATTAATCGGTTATTGTAATCAATCCAACCTTTGTCATACCATGGGGTGGAGGCTTTAATGACTTGATGTCCACGATCGAGCACAGCCACTATTTTACTGGGGCTTTTACGAGTTGTTTCATTATAATGTTCAAGTAGCAAAAAGTGCTCAAATTTGAGCTGGCTTTGGAGCTTTTCTTCGATTGTTTGAGTGATAGAAACAACAGCGGATAGAGAGAGGGGATGTACCACGTCCCAAATACCGGTTAAGTTGACCGCTCCAAGAATCTTTTGTGTTGCAGGATCTTTAATCGGCGAGGCTGAGCATACCCAATTGTGAACAGGTTGGCAGAAATGTTCTCCCGCGAAGACTTGCATGGGGACTCCTGTAGCCAAAGAAGTGCCCATAGCATTTGTCCCTACATAGCTCTCTGACCATGAAGTCCCTGCTGCAAAATTTATATTTTCGGCTTTCTTTTTGAGAGAGGCATCTCCATCTAGATATAATAATTCTCCTTTATGATTACAAATCACAATTAAGTGACCTGAATCTATTGCTGATTCTTTAAGTTTTGGTAGAAGGGATTCTGAAATAGAAAAGAACGTGTGGGTTGTTTGATATTCTTGTATTTCATTTTGTGACAGAACCTGTGGGGCTCTCCCTTTGGTGGGGTGTACTCCATGACGAATAGAGCGCTCCCAAGATTGATAAGTTAAGGATCTCACTTCAGATACTAAATTTTGGCCTGATATAAAATTCTCCCAGGCTCTTTCGATTCTATCCTTTTCAGTCTTCGGTGAAGAGAAAATATCCAACGAAATATATGGGTTCTTCATACCGGTACCTTCCTTTTAATGTAAGTACGTGCCATGTTTCTGAAATCACCCTGACCTTTCAGTAAACGCTTACAATATTTTTAAGTGATTGATAATAAAAAGTTCTCCATCACGTTGGTAATATAGTTACACATATTATATACCAATTATCTAAATTATCAATCTTGTTAGTCTCCACTATGTTTTCCCACTCTCAAATATAATCTACTATTCTTAATCAAACTTATAAGTTAGGTGTGTCGCACTTTGCTTAATTACGATTGTCACTTTTAGATACAGTGTCGCTTAATGCACCATATATCATTAGAAAAAATACAGAACTTTCAATATTTTTATTTAAATATATAGTTATCATTCCAAATTTCCAATTATTTAGAACCTGATAAATATAGGAATAGAGGTACTCTTGCTTGTATTAAAGAAACATTTAATAATTTTTGATAGTAAAGAAGGAAGTTTTGGCACAGTATTTGCAATGAAGTAAAGAGAAAGGCAAAACTTGAAGGGGTGATAATGTTGTATAAAACGAAAAGCGGGGAAGAAATTTTTGTTATTGATTCTCATGTGGCAATTTGGGATGGAAGCAAGGAAAACCAGCTAAACATACATGGGGAACAGTTTATTAGTTGTTTCTATGATTATCATAAGAACTTGAGTCCTGAAGAATATTTTTGGCCAAGGGAAAAATTCGAGAAATATGGCTCTGAAACGTTGGTACAGGATGTCATTGTAAAAGGATATGCTGATATGGCTATTTTTCAACCGGTATATCTTAAGGAGTTTTACAAAAACGGGTTTGGAGATTTTGATGTGAATGATGCCCTTTCAAAAAAATATCCAAATCGTTTTATATGTAATGGGACGCTTGATCCTCGACATGGTGAGCGCGGGTTAGAAAATCTAGAAGCGATGAAATTGAAATACGGTTGGCAAGGTATAAAACTTTATACAGCTGATTGGTATGGCGATTCTAAAGGGTATAAGCTGTCTGATCCGTGGTCTCAGCGTTATCTGCAAAAATGCCTTGATCTGGGAATAAAAAATATTCATATCCATAAAGGTCCAACGGTCACACCGCTTAATCGCGACGCTTTTGATGTAGCTGACGTTGATGATGCTGCAAGTACTTTTCCAGAACTGAATTTTATCGTAGAGCATGTTGGGTTGCCTAGACTGGAAGATTTTTGTTGGATTGCAACACAAGAGAAAAATGTATACGGGGGATTAGCTGTAGCCATATCACTTATCCATCAACGTCCTCGTTATTTTGCAGAAATCATAAGTGAGTTATTGTACTGGCTGGATGAGGATCGCATCCTTTTCGGGAGTGATTATGGAATATGGGAACCAAAATGGCTTATCGAAAAATTCGTAGATTTTGAGCTTCCTGAAGATATCCAACAGGAAACAGGCGTAACTTTTGATTTGAATGTAAAAAAGAAAATTTTAGGCGGTAATGCAGCCAGACTCTATAATATTGATATCGAGGCTCAAAAAGCGAAGTTACAAAAGTGCGAACTAGCTTCACATATAATGGTTTAATCTCAATCAATAGACCAGTTGAGTCGTGTTAAAGTTTTGTATCAATCATTGAAAAAGAGAGGTGCATCGAACTTTATGAACAAAGAAAAACAGGTTTATAGCATGCTTGATAAAGTTTATGATCCAGAATTAGACCAGCCTTTAACTGAATTAGGATTTATCGATCACACGGTAATAAAAGAAAACGATGTCGAAGTAGTTTTTCGATTACCAACTTACTGGTGTTCACCTAACTTCGCATATATCATGGCCGAAGATATACTGAAGTATGTGGCTGAATTAGACTGGGTAAATGAAGTTAAAGTAACTTTATTAGATCACTGTGCTTCGGATGAAATCAACCAAGGAGCAACTTCAGGTAAATCCTTTAGCGAATCCTTTAGTAGTTTATCTGATGGAGATCTTGATGAATTACGTAAGACTTTCCAGATAAAAGCTTTCTATGCAAGGCAAGAGAAACTTATAAGATATTTACTTCAAAATGGGATGTCAAAGAAAGAAATCCTCAATTTATCTATCCAAGAGCTATATGAACTACCTTTATCTGTAGAAGGGAAGTTACTTAGGGAAAAATACCTAGAAAAGAAAAAAACGTCGAATTACTTAAATCAATTAGCCATAACGACTCCTGAAGATAAAGAGATAACTGAAGAAGGGTTTGCTGATTATCTGCGAGGTGCTAAAGGGTCACGAATGAATATGGAGTTTAATGCTCATTATTGTCGCGGTTTATTAGAGGCTCGATATAATTTGCCTTCTGCTGATGAAAGTACATTGACGAAAATATAATTTTAAGTATGCTAAGGGAATTTTAAAAAATTTCAGAAAAGGAATGTGATGAAAAATGAGTAAAAACGTTCTTATTATAACTGGTGACGCTGTAGAGGCATTGGAAGTATTTTATCCATATTATAGATGTATCGAAGAAAATATTAATTGCACAATTGCCTCACCTGTGAAAAAAAGTCTCCAGACAGTTGTTCATGATTTTTTGCCTGAAATGGAAACGTTTACAGAAAAATGGGGATATAAAATTGAATCTCATGCCTCGGTTGAAGAGATTGAACCTACTGATTATGACGCACTTATTATTCCTGGGGGCCGTGCTCCTGAATATATTCGTATGAATAAAAAAGTACAAGATATAACCGCCCATTTTTTAAAAGAAAATAAACCACTTGGAGTTATCTGTCACGGACAACTGGTATTAACAACGATAAGAGAATATATAAAGGGCAGGGAGATGACAGCTTATAACGCATGTAGACCCGAAATAGAAGCTGCAGGAGCTACATACGTGGAAAAAATGCTTCATGTTGATGGCAATATCGTGTCAGGGCATGCTTGGCCAGATCTCCCAGGTTTTATGAAAGAATTCTTTAAATTGCTAAATGTTAAAAAAGAAGCTTCTGTTTAAATAAGTCAAAAGGACTGAAACATTCCCTCCTTATTTTCAAGCTAATATGGGTGAGAATACTAATATTGAGAAAAAAGGGTTGCCACTGGCAATCCTTTTTAAATTGGACAATATTTATGGCTGAATTTATTAAAACGGCTTCCAAATAGGTTTCTTAAAAAGTATTAGGCAACTTTGAGTTTTTGTGACATCGAATAATCATAGACAACCTAAGATATCAAAGACCGTTTTCTTGTTATAACGATGACATTTCCGTCCGTTTTTCTCCAAAAGGTAAAACAGATGGAGAAAAGTCTTTGATAGTTCTTGGGTGTCCTTTTGTAATCCTTGATAAAACAATAAATAATAGTCTTTTATCATATAGATAGATTTATATTCACTTAACTCCTTCTATGTCTAAAAGTAACTGACGCATTTTAAACATGGTAGAGGAACAGAGTAAAATGCTAATCAGTTGCCCATATAAGTGACACTCTAAGCGTTCCCTTTTGATCTCTTTGCACTTGTCAATTTGAAAGAAAGATTTCCAGTTCTTAAATAGAATTTCAATCTGCCAACGTAACGAATACAGGTCATGGATATGTTCCGTTGGAACGTCTTCTAAAGGAAGGTTTGTAATATATACGTTCATTCCACTTAATCGTTTGCTTCGGTCTTTATAGGTAATGCCCTTCTTCTATTCTTTTTTTGCTTGTTCTTTCAATCTTTTCTCTTTTTGTGCCTCAGTTAGTCGATGAATAACCACTCGGGCGGGTAGTTTTTGATACAGGCCAATGTATGCTACTGAAATTTCGAGTGTTTGTCCAGGTCGTAATTGATTCATAAGCTCTTCCGTGTCTAACTGAATAAAGAGAGTACCTTTCTTCACAGTCCCATTTCGAAAAAACTCTGGTTTATCGTTCTTACGATAGATACGAGAATTTAACTTCAAACGTGAGACATAGTAAGCACCTTCATCATTTATTTTCTGTAAGTCATGTAAGTCGAAATACCCTAAATCCCTTATGTATAAGTCTTTCGGTTGAATGATTTGTAGACTCGTTGAACCGAAGGTTTTATCATTTTCTCTCCCTTCTCCTACATAAACGTGAAGGAACTTCCCACTCAATAATTCATATTCAAGTTGGATTTTAACACCTGCGGTATGGCTGCTTCCGTCAGAAACTTGATAATGTGAGGCAAACTTATCTGGAAGTTGAAATGTTGTAGAATCTAGGATACGAATACGTTTAAAAGTCGTGGAGTAGGGGTGAAGTATTTCTTGTGTTGAATGAATTCTTAGAGTGAGAAGATTAGCTAGAACTTGTTGAAGAAACTGTACGGCTGAACCATTAAATCGTTGATTAAGCACTTTGGGGCTCATGAGGACACCTGTAGATGCTACGAGATGGCTACACAATTGTGCGAGTGGCGTACTCGCGACCTGTTGACTAAGCCATACACATAAAGCAATTAATTCTTGTGCTTGATATTTACTTTTACGTTGAACAAAACCAACTTCTTTAGCTAATTGTTGTAGAGAAGACGGAGATAAGTAGTTTTGAAGTTCTTGAGAAAAGTAATTCATTTCGTCTAAAACAGAAAAACTAATAGAAAACGCCATCCTTCCTGTAAATTTCTACAAATAGAATAGCGTTTTTTTCGTTATGATGATACAAATTCACTTTAGCTTAATGGCCATTCGGTGGGACCCCTAAAATAGTAAAATATCGACTAATGTCTCATTATGGATGATATACTATTATTTTAATAATTTTCCAAATTATGAGGAGGTTTTTCAATGAAAAAGGTACGGAATGGAATATGGATGTTTGTTACACTCGTTCTCATGCTATCTTTACTTCCAGAAATGTCTGTTAAGGCGGCAGCCGATCCGATCATTAAGGTTAAATTAAAAGGCTATCTTGGTAATAAATCCGAGATTACTGTCGAACCGGAAGTCACGTACACTACGAATCTAGCAAATGTAAAACTAGAATCGAACAAGAAGTATACGTTGAGGGTCAGCGGTACGGACATTGTTGTTCTGACAGATTCAAAAGAGATAGGCAAAGCTTCTGAGATTGAAGTGAAACCTGAAACAGGGAACGGTCCACTTTCGATTAATGGGCGTACATACTTAGGTAATTTACGTTTTATTATGGAAGATGGAAAATTCATCCGTCCATATAACTCAATTGGTCTTGAAGATTATTTAAAAGGGGTTGTTCCAGCTGAAATGCCGGCTTTATGGAATCAGGAAGCCTTAAAGGCACAGGCTGTTGCGGCAAGAACCTATGCGATGAGCTACATCAACAGAACGCCCGACGACACAATGAGTTACCAGGTATACGGTGGCTACACTTGGCACGAAAACTCAACAAAAGCTGTTAAAGCAACAGAAGGTCAGGTCATCGGTTTTGGTGAAAAACAACATATAGGTTCAGATGCTCTTTTTTCCTCTAGCAATGGAGGGAAAACCGAGTCCAACAATAATGTTTGGATTGGTACAGAGTTACCATATTTAATGGTCAAAGACGATCCATATGATCCGCAAACTGTGTGGAGTTTTAGTGTAAAAAAGCAACAAATAGACCTTACAAATTTAGATTTGACAAAAGCAGATACATGGTGGGCTAATACCAAGGAAGTTGAACAAACACCAGTAATTTCTAATATAAGAGCATGGCTACAGAAAAATGGATATACCGGCAAAGACATTAAAATAACGGCTGTCCCTCACCTATCCCTTCACGCACTAACAAGTGGCAGCAGGGTGAGTAAAGGAAGTATAAAGATTGAATTTATGGTGAAAGAAAAAGGGAAAGCGTTACAGCAAAGTGTAATATTAGAAGATGTATCGGCTTCGAAAATTAGAGACATTATCGGTCTGAGCATCATGAAAAGCTTTTTAGTAGACAAAGTGGATACAGCAAGGGATGCGATTAACGTTTCAGGCAAGGGATACGGCCATGGTGTCGGACTAAGTCAGTATGGCGCGAAAAAGGCTGGCGAAAAGGGAAATACGTATCGCGAGATTCTTGCTTTCTATTATGAAGGGACAAGCTTAAAACAAGCTTATAAGCCCGAGCCTGAAGAAGTAGAACCAGTCAAGCCAGAACCGGCACCTATCATTCCAACGCCAATTCCAACACCAGCTCCGGATCCCGCACCTAAAGATGAAACAGCACCAATGATTAATAGTTTAAAAATCCATTACGATTCTAAAACAAACCAAGTCAAAATAACCTTTGATACAAGTGAAAAAGCGAATGTGACAGTGGAAGTTAAGGATGAAAAAGAGCAAATCATCGCTTCTCTTGTCAAAGGGGATCAAAAGCCGTCAGGATCGCAATTAGCCATTTGGGATGCATCAGAGGTAAGTAACGGTTCATACACCTTTGAAATTAGAGCGATTGATAGTAGTAATAATGCAAGTTCAGCATCTGTTCCATTTTCATTAACAAAGCCTGACACAGTGGCTCCAGTTATTAAAAATACAAATACCTCATATGACTCAAAAACAAATAAAGTTTTCCTGAAGTATGAGATCAATGAAAAATCAAAGGTTACCGTGCAAGTAAAAGACGCAAAAGGAAAAATCGAAGCTACTCCGATCATTAATGAAGAGAAAAATGCCGGTGTCCAATGGACATCGTGGAATGTATCGAAGGTTATGAACGGTAAATACTCATTTGAAATTGCAACGATCGACAGCAATCAAAATAAAAGCTCAGCAACGGTTCCATTTACTTTAACGAAACCCGATATAACGGCACCTTCCATTAATAATATAAAAACCTCATATGATTCAAAAACGAGTAATGTTGCTTTGAAGTATGAGATTAATGAAAGGGCGAAGGTAACCGTTCAAGTAAAAGATGCAAAAGACAAAATCGTGGCGACACTAACCAATAATGCTACAAATAATGCCGGTATCCAAAGTGCATCATGGAATGTATCAAAGGTTTCGAACGGAAAGTATACGTTTACCATTACAGCAATTGATACAAGCCAGAACAAACGTACAACGACGACTTCCTACACTTTAAACAAACCGGCAGCGAAGAATATGACTGGTAAGGTCAATGCTACAAAGTTGAATGTCCGTTCCAAACCAACCACATCTGGGAAAGTTCTTGGCTCTTTGAAGAAAAACCAAATCGTTACCGTAATTAATAAGAGTAGCTCTTGGTACAAAATTCAGTACGGTAAGGGAACAGGTTATGTGCACGCAAAATACCTAACGAACGTCCGATAACGAAATCAATCAGTGAAAAGCCGTAATCAAAATTTGGTGAGCACTGAAAAAGACCATGAATTCTTAAAAGTCATGGTCTTTTTCTATATATTTCATTTCCGATAGTAAATTCAGTCTGAAACAGCCTCTTATTGGGGTCCCCACCGCATCGCCATAAAGATAAAAAATATTAAACACTCCAAAACGAAAAAAGAGCTACTTTTTCTGTAAAATCAATCAATAGAAAATAGAATTTTTTCGTTATGGGGATACAAATATATCTTAGCTTGATGGGAATGTGGAGGTACCCTTAATGAACTAACGGGGCAGGATAGTTCTACAAGCACAGTGTTTTCGAACTATGATGAACCTCTAAAGGAATTTTTTGAAACTTGTTGAATTTCTTTAGGTAAGGCTCAATGAAAGGTGGAAAACAATGAAAATAGTCAGTTCTCCTATTAATAGTAGAATAAACAATGTTTTTATCCATGTTAAGGATTTAAAGAAATCAGTTGAATGGTATTGCAATCTCCTTGGCATCTCGCGAAATAATGACTCTGTAGAATCACCTGTTTACAATATTCCTGTAACAAGTGAAACTGGATTAACTTTAGATGACCATACGTTTGATCCTAATTTTATATTTAAGCCATCCTATAATGTCTTATTTAATTTCTACGCAAAAGATATAGACGAAGCTTACCAATTTATCAAGAGTAATAACATAGCCATTGTTAAAGAAATAGAGCGTATTGGAAATTTTGCTTATTTTAACTTTCAAGACCCAGATGGTAATGTACTTATGATTTGTAATGGTTAATGTTCTTAGGGAGTAGCCGGCTCACTACTCCCTTTACTTAAGTTTTTTCGCACTTCCTTTTAACTTCACAGTTTGTGTCAACTCTACAATAAGGCAGGTTGCTGAAGCTGCCTTTACTTATGGCAGGAGACAGATTTATTTTCTAACCAGGCTGCTGGACGGGAGCAAATCATAATAGTATTTATGTTAGTTCTAAAATTGACTGCAATCGTAAATTCAGATGCTCTCATTCCCCCTCTTTGAAGAGCCAGTGGAAGTTTGAATCACTTTATCGAAACTCCCATGTTTCTCCTGGACTAATAAACCCACAGCATCCATCACGATAGAAAAATTTATCAAGAACCAGGCACTACAAAAAATTTTCATCATATATAGATGATATCCGTTCGGATTTGATGAGGAGGATATCATGCAACCTATGTTACCTATGGAAAAATATTTTGGGCAGTTTGAACTGGTGCATGCTTTTTATGGGGCTATGCCTACAGGTGTCAGCGTTTCCGAAACCGGTCGTATTTTTGTATGCTTTCCGAAATGGGGAGACGACGTTCAATTTACTGTGGCGGAAATTGTTGAGGGTGAATTGCAGCCTTATCCCAGTGTAGAAACCAATTTAGTTAATACTGGGAATATTACGATGTCTTTCGTCAGTGTCCAAAGTATCGTTGCTGATGGAAGAGGAACACTTTGGGTACTAGATACAGGGGCACCAAATTTTTCTGAACCTATTCAAGGGGGAGCAAAATTAGTTGCTGTTGATTTAAGCACGAATACAATAAGGAGAGTATATACCTTTACAGAAGATGTTGTCTTGCCAACAACTTATCTGAATGATGTCCGTTTGGATTTTCGGGTTGGAAGAGCAGGCTATGCATATATAACGGATTCTTCTTCCAGAGGGCCAGGGGCTATTATCGTCGTAGATTTAGAAAATGGGAACGCGTTTAGACGGTTAAATGGGGCAATATCAACTTCACCTGATCCCTATTTTTTACCGAAAGTAGAAGGTGAAATTTTGATGAATCGAAACCCGGACGGCTCGACTTTCCCATTTAGATTGGCTTCCGATAGTTTAGCGATTTCTCCTGATGGAAAGGTTTTATTTTATGCTCCGCTAACCAGCCGTCAGCTGTTCTCGATCTCAACAGAAGCCCTAAGAGACAGAAGGATACAGGACCTGAATTTATCCCAATATGTGCAGTATTGGGGGGAAAAAGGTGCGTCTGATGGAATGATCACCGGCTCAAAAGGAACCGTTTATGCGGGAGACTATGAAAACAATAGTATCCGGAAGATATTGCCGAATGGCGCAATGGAAACCATCGCACATGACCCCAGAATTTTATGGCCGGATACTTTTTCGATTGGCCCCGATCAATACTTATATGTCATTGTGAATCAATTACATCGGCAGGCGAGATTTCATTATGGAAGAGACCTGCGGGAAAAACCATATAGTTTACTTCGTATGAGAATTGATGAATTCCCTGCTCCTACCTTTTCATAGTAATCGTAAACGAAGGTAGCTATCCCCCATCAGGGAGCTGCCTTTTTTGTCAGATATTCCCGCAACTGTCCTATGATAAAGAAGTGACTTAACTCAAATTGAAAAGCCTGCTTCATCTTAGACTTAAAAAAATAAATAAACACCATAGGCATGATGCTACATAAGTATCAACTTACGGTAAGAGGAAAAATTTTGAACAAAACTAGGAGGTAATCAAGGGAAGATTAGTTCACCTCGAAATTCATGTGGATGACATGGAACGGGCAAAGAATTTTAAGGTGAGGTATTTGGATGGTCATTTCAAGATTGGAGTGATTTCGCAGGAATGCCTTACTTGGGAGCGTGACTGGCGATGAGAATGAACCTGGGAAATGGTGCTTTGATGCAGCGTCAAAGTCCTCCGCCGGAAGCTGGCCAAGCTCTTAATGGGGATGCTTGTACAATGGGTGTCGATAATTATTACGAAGCGGAAGCCAAAATTCTTGAGAATGTACGCAAGGTCGCATTGCCCAAATATGCACTGCCTGGAATAGCGTGGCAAGGATACTATATTGATACCGAAGGGAATATATTCGGAATTCATCAAGCTGATGAGAATGCAAAATAGGATCCATGTTTGGTGAATAAGATTGATCGGGAACCACCCTTTTTTTCCTACGCGGGGTGGTTTTCTTAGCTGAGAAAGAGATATGAGATTGCCTGGAAACAATCCCTTTCAACACTTCTTTTAGAAATTCCACGATAATCACCCCAATTTCCAGAATGGAGACAAGAGAAACTTCTAACCACCAAATGGACATGAAACTTTCTTTATTAATAAAAAGTGACAGTGCATTGCGCCCATAGAAGTAGACATGTATTAATTTTGGAAAACCTGCCCACTAAGTTTTTATATTCGTTCTCGGGCGCGATTCTTGAATAAGGTTCGCTTTTCTTATAGAACTAACAGGCTAAAATCGGAGCTGTCTTTAAGGCAGCTCTTTCTTTATGCAGAATAGCATTCCTGTAATGATTTAAATTAGCAGCAAGGTTTGTGGAGAATTCTACGGGAGCGCTTTTCGGACTCAGATTAGACGTAATTAATTATTAGTATATGCAAAAAATTACAGTGAATAGAATTAGACGTATTATTTTGCATAATTACTTTTTTAAAATTAAACAACTAAAAATATAATTTAAGATCTCTTTAGTGGTTCTTTTTTGTATCTTACATAATGTTCAAATTGTTTCCGGATAGCCTCGCAGGATCTAGCTAAAATGGGACTCATCATCGTATCGTTCACGATTAAAGATGTTCGGGATAAAAATGGATATCTTGAATCGCTCGGAATGCCAAGGATTACCCAGGTGAAGAGGGATGCCGATATAGCGACCGCCGAGGCAGAGAAAGAAACGCGAATCAAGGTAGCGATTCTGATCCGCGCCTGGCTGCTGCTTCTGGCAGATACCATCGAAAGAAACATCCTTGAACCCGAAGGCATACCTGCGGGAATTATGATCGCTTTAATAGGGGCTCCTTATTTTATGTATTTGTTGATGAAGAAGTAGGAGAAAAAGCATAATTTTTGTAAAAGCTGAAGATGTCTTCAGCTTTTTTGTTTGCCTTATCATCTTCAAATCTCTGGGGCAGGGCAGATTGGAACATAATAAAAGCCCGAACTGCAAAATATAAGGATACATGCCCTTACACGAATCCTACTTAAGCATGATTGACTTGGTTTTTTCATTTGATATAGTTTTAGGATGCTAAAGTGAGAAGATAAGATCAGACAAAAAAAGAGCCTTCTGCGAAAGGGGGTGCCTCCTGTGAAAAGCATACAAAGCCGTTTATTGATCATGCTGCTGATTTTCATCGTTCTGCCCTATTTCCTGTCCGTTTTTTTCATCTACACTTATACAAAAAACAGTGTGGAGCAGCATGAACTTGAGAACAGTCGGGAGCAGCTTCAGAAGAATGCGGATGAACTGGAGCAGTATTTTGACGACATGATTGATTTTCCATATATTCTGTACCGCAACCCTGATCTGTTTCGGATTTTTAATAACGGCTTCGAAGACTCCATTTATTTCAGCCCCATGACCACGGAAAAGAGTCTCGAAACCTTTTATCTAATGAGAAACGAATTCCGGCAGATCCGTTTCTATATTGCTAAAAACAATGAGTCATTTACTGTCTATAATGCAATGATCAGCACACACAGGTATCAGCCGAATTTTCTGAACCAGGACCCGATCAAACAGCTGTATACATCTGACTCACAATATTTGATTGAGCCGCCCCACCCTCTTGAGAATTACAATAATGCAGCCATTGTTCCAAAATCGGACAAAACGATGGTGATGACTTTTCACCACAAAATTATAGACGTTCTTTCTAAAAAGTTTCTTGGGATGATTACAATCGACATTGATTTGGGCGAGTATGCCCGCATTTGCAATAACCTTGTCCAGGGAGACGCTTCTTCTGTTTTGCTTATTGATTCAAAAGATCGCGTCATGTATGCAAATGATCATGCCCTGATTGGAAAACCTCTTCCTACCGATCAAAAGCAACTTCTTGAGGGGAATAGGAGCCGGCATGATGACGATATTCTCTTATCAAAGGAGTTATCAGGGTCACTGAACGGCTGGAAATTGATTAAGATCATGTCGAGTCAGGCTTTATATGAAGATGTCAGGAAAACCGCCTATACCAATATCCTGGTCGGCATCGGCGTAGGAATACTGGGTTTGCTGATGATAGGCATTATCTCAAATAGGATTACCCGTCCCATTACGAGGCTGAGCAGCAAAGTCCGCTCCATTGAAGGCGGAAATATGAATGTCCCTTTTGATGATACCAAAAGCGATGAAATTGGCCATTTGGAGTCACACATGAAGGACATGATGAACCGGATCAATTCCCACATTGACCGTGAATATAAGCTTGAAATTGAAAACAGGAAGAACCAGTTCAGGGCGCTAAAATCACAGGTCAATCCTCATTTTCTGTTTAACGCTTTACAATCCATCGGTGCTGTTGCCCTCAGGTCGAATGCACCAAAGGTCTATCAATTGCTGACTTCGCTGTCCAAAATGATGCGCTACTCAATGCAGGCAGATCAATGGGTACGGGTTCGGGATGAAGCTGAGTATACAAAAGCGTACCTCTCCCTTCAAACAGAGCGTTTTGGTGAAGATGTAAGTTACTCGATCAATATCGATGAGTCCATTTTGGACATGACTATTCCAAGTATGATTCTGCAGCCCCTAGCAGAGAATTTCTTTAAACACACGTATGAGGAAGGTTACAGCAACGCTCATTTGTCCATTAACGGGGAAAAACAAGGAAACGATCTGTGCTTTACTGTAGAGAATGATGGTCCGGGTCTGACGGAAGAAGAGCTTCAGAGTCTACGGGAACATATCTATACACCCCCTTACGAAGGGACTTATTCGCATGAACATATAGGCCTGAAGAATATTCGTGACAGGCTGCTTCTAGGGTATGGACCAAGTGCAGAAATGAAAGTAGATTCGAATGACGGAGAGGGGGTTTCCGTCAGCATGAGGATCCCGATAAAGACTGCCCTTGGGAATGATAAAGACTTACTTCAGGAAAGGAGATGAATACGGTGAAAGCACTGATTGTCGATGATGAATTCAATGTGCGGGACGTCATACGCCATTTAGGCCAGTGGGAAACTTACGGTTTCACCAAGCTATTGGAAGCCAAAAATGGCCATGAGGCAAAATCACTGATTGAGGAAGAACGCCCGGAGATTATCTTTACAGACGTGAAAATGCCCGGTATGGGCGGAATCGAACTGATTGAGTGGCTGGATTCCATTTCCTATCCAGGGAAAGTTATTTTCATTACTGGATATAACGATTATTCCTATATGCGTAAAGCCATTCAGTACAGCAGCTTTGATTACCTGCTGAAGCCGATTGAGTATGAGGCTTTCAATCATACACTGGAAAAATCGGTACAGGCCTGGAAGGATGACTTTGAACATGCTGAAGTGCTGGAAGATGTGAAAAAACTGCGGAGAAACCAGTTAGCCACTGCGATATGTCTGGGGGACCGTTCAGATCCAATCAGCCTTGCCGAGTTTCTTCCTGAATCGGAGGGCTATAAGCTGACCCTGCTCTCCTTTTACCAGATGCACAATCCGGATCACTATATCCAAAAGCTTTCAGATGAGCTTACGGACCGCAAATTAGGAAATGCGTTTTCCCTGCAGACGGACCTTAACCTCTGCCTTGTTATCACCATTCGCGATCAATGGCTCTCCGTTGAGGAATGGATCAGCCAGGAGTTCGATATTCCTGTAAGGCTTGTAACTGAAGAGCAGGTCAAAACTTTATCGGATATCAGGACATCGTTTCAGGCTCTGCAGAAAAAGCTCGAGGAACAAAACTTCCGATCCATCCACCGTCTGGATGAAATAGATGCCGCCCGCCGCATGGAAGACATGGTTTCCTATGTTGACATGTATTATATGGAGGATTTGAGTCTTGAAAAGCTGTCGAATGTCTTCTTTTTAAGTCGTGAGCATATCTCAAGAAAGTATAAGCAAGAAACCGGAATGACCCTGTCCAAATACATCACGGAGCTTAGAATCAGCCAGGCAAAATCGTGGCTGAAAGAAAAAGACAAAAGCATTTACTCCATCTCGACCATGCTTGGCTATCAAGATGAAATCTACTTTTCAAAGCTATTTAAAAAGGTCGTCGGCATGACGCCTTTTGAGTTCAGGAACAAGAACGATCAACATGAATCTAAAGGGGTGACATGATGAAAAACAGGTTTTTATCCCTTTTGTTAATCGGAGCCGTCAGCCTGCCTCTTTCTGCATGTCAGGACGCAGCCCCACCAAAAAAAACGGAAAAGACAGAGCGGAAAATCACGCTGGATTTAAGGAATCCGAAAGTGGAAATCTCCACTCAATTTGAAGAAATGACGCGTGCTTATGAACGGGAAAATCCCCACGTCAATATCAGGGTACATACAGTTGGAGGCGCAATGGATGACCTCGCCGACCTAAAAGCCGAAATGGCGACCGGTACTGGTCCGGATATCTTTACAAACAGCGGCTATGAAAATGCCAAGCTGTGGCGGAACTATCTGGAGGATCTCTCAGGGGAGCCCTGGATTAATCAAGCATACAAAGAAGCCCTGACGCCGGTCACATTGGACGGGAAAATTTACGGAATGCCGGTTAACCTTGAAGGGTATGGCTTTATCTATAATAAGGATCTATTTAAACAAGCAGGCATTACTGAACAGCCCGCCACTCTTTCTGAACTGACAGCAGCTACCGAAAAGCTGCAGAATGCAGGCATTACTCCCTTTGCAACAGGTTACTATGAAGACTGGAAATTGGGCGACCATCTGATGAATGTTGCTTTTGCCCAGCAAAAGGATACTGATGCTTTTATAAGAAATTTAAATAACGGAACGGAAAAAATCAGTACCAATCAAACATTTAAGGATCTCCTTGCCCTGCTGGATCTCACCATAAAGTACGGAAACGATAATCCACTGTCAACGGACTATACAATGGAAGTGAATCTTTTTACCTCCGAAAAAGCAGCCATCATTCAGCAAGGCAACTGGATTCAGCCGATGATCGATCAAGCTTCGCCTGACATGAACATCGGTTTTATGCCGATTCCGATTAATGACCGACCTTTAAAGGAAGCCCTTGTCGTCAGCGTTCCAAATTATTGGGCCGTAAATAAACAGTCCATTCCTGAAAAGAAAAAAGAAGCCAAGAAGTTTTTAAATTGGATGGTGTTGTCAGAACAAGGAAAACGCTTCATGACGGAAGAATTCAAATTCATTCCTGCGTTTAAGAACATTAAAACTGATGATATAGGGCCGCTCGCAGAAGAAACTCTTCGAAATTACAAAGATGGGAACACCATCCCATCTAACTGGTTTCACTTCCCTGTTGGAATTAGAGAAGAATTCGGAGCCGCGACTCAGCTCTATGTCGGGAAACAGCTGAACCGCAATCAGCTGCTCAATGAATATCAGAAGTCCTGGGAGAGGTTTTCGAAGGAATAGCCTCTTGCCGGGGCTTTTTTTGCCTTCCACAATTGCGATATCAATATACGACTAAATTTCAATCAATATGTGGCATACCTCTCTTTTTAGGAATCGCCTATAATTCTACTGTACTAGCAAACAACGAGGAGGAAGAACTTATGAACTTTAGCAGGCTTGCCAAACAGGCAACAGCAGGAATACTCAGTACTGGCATTCTATTCGGCGGTACTGTTACCCAATCATTTGCAGCTCCAAAGGATCCGTCAGATTACAAAGAAACGTACGATACTTCACAAATCACTCGATCAGCTATGAAAGAGATGATTAATCAGCACGGTGATACTAGATATGCCGTTCCTAAGTTTGACGAATCCACAATTAAAAACATCCCTTCTGCCAAAAAAGTAACGGAATCAGGCGAAACCATTGATTTAGATGTGTGGGATACATGGCCATTGCAAAACGCTGATGGAACTGTTGCAGAGTACAAAGGATATCATATCGTTTTTGGATTAGCAGGCGATCCTAAAAACGCGAGTGATACGTTCATCTACATATTCTACAAAAAAGTGGGCGACGACTCCCTTGATGCTTGGAAGAATGCTGGAAGAGTATTTGATGACAATGATAAAAACGTTCCAAATGATCCTTACCTAAAAGAGCAAGCAGAAGAGTGGTCAGGTTCTGCAACTTTCACTGAGGACGGGGAAGTTCGCTTATTCTATACAAACCGTGAACCGTATATACCTGAGTCAGGAAATTATGGGAAACAAACGTTAACAACCGCTCAAGTAAATCTTTCAGAGCCAGATTCTGAAACATTAAAAGTGGATGGTGTTGAGGATTACAAATCCATCTATGAAGGCAAAGACAGCAAGTACTATCAAACTGTAGATAAATTTGTAGAGGACGGAAATTCCGCTGATAATCATACCTTCAGAGACCCTCACTATGTAGAAGACAACGGCCGCAAATACCTTGTATTTGAAGCAAATACGGGTACAGAATATGGCTACCAAGGCGAAGAATCGCTATACAATAGAGCTTATTATGGCAACAGCAATAAATTCTTCCAGAGTGAAAAAAACAAACTTATGCAAAGCCCTAAAAAAGAGTTAGCTGAACTTGCAAACGGTGCAATTGGAATTATTGAAGTAAACGACGATTATACATTGAAAAAAGAAATGAAGCCATTGATTGTTTCAAATACGGTCACAGATGAAATCGAACGTCCAAACATCTTTAAAAAGGACGGCAAGTGGTATTTATTCACAAGTTCAAGAGGGTCAAAAATGACCATTGATGGAATCGATAATCAAGATATTTACATGTTAGGTTACACGTCAAATTCCTTAACTGGCCCATATAAACCATTAAATAAAACGGCCATCGTCCTGCATCAGGATCTAAATCCATATGACATCACTTGGAACTATGCACACTATGCAATCCCGCAGGCAGGCAGTGATAATGTTGTAGTGACTAGCTACATGACAAACAGAGGTTATTTTGAAGACAATAAATCTACCTTTGCCCCAAGCTTCCAGCTTAACATTAAAGGGAATAAAACATCGGTAGTAAAAGACAGTATTCTTGAACAAGGCCAGATTACGGTTAAGTAGTTACCAGTGAAAAGAAAAAGAAAATGTCAGGAAAACTTGGCATTTTCTTTTTTCTATTTTAAAAGAGAAAAGTGGTGAGTTTAAGTGAACAAAAAGAAATATAAGATGGTTGGATTATTCGTTCTTGGATTATGGATGGTTATTAGCACAGGAATTTTGATTCATTCATTTTATAAAACAAAAGCTAATCCGCCAAATAAGGCAGAAAAGCACTCATATCGGGCTGCCTATCATTTTACTTCTCCTGATCATTGGAAAAACGATCCACAGAAGCCCATTTACTATGAAGGAAATTATCATTATTTTTACCTCTATAATGGAGATTACCCGGATGGCAATGGTACAGAATGGCGACATGCCACCTCTAAAGATTTGATTCACTGGAAGGATGAAGGAATTGCCATTCCCAAATATACAAATCAAAATGGGGATCCATGGACAGGGTCAGTCGTTGTAGACAAGCAAAATACAGCTGGGTTCGGGAAAGACGCTTTTGTGGCGATCGCAACACAACCCTCTAAGGATGGCCAGAAACAAGAACAATTTCTGTGGTACAGTACGGACAAAGGAAAGACGTTTACCTCTTACAGTGACGAGCCTATTATGAAAAATCCAGGAACGAAGGATTTTAGAGATCCAAAAATCATCTGGGATAACACGAATCAAAAATGGGTCATGACCATGGCCGAAGGATCGAAAATAGGTTTTTATGAGTCTGATAACCTGAAAGATTGGCGCTATACGAGCAGTTTTTTCACTAAGAACATTGGAGTTTTAGAGTGCCCTGACCTTTACCAGATCCGCGCTGATGACGGGACAGTAAAGTGGGTGCTGGGCGTCAGTGCAAACGGAAAAGCAGCAGGGAAACCCAACACCTATGCATACTGGACAGGAACGTTTAATGGAACAGAATTTCTTTCAGATAACAATGAACCGCAATGGCTAGACTACGGTTTCGATTGGTATGGCGGAGTAACGTTTGAAGATGGCAAGGCAAGTGACAAATTAGACAAGCGCTATGCCCTCGCTTGGATGAATAACTGGGCCTACGCCGACAATACGCCGACATTAAAAGAGGGGTTTAACGGAATGGATTCGATCGTCCGTCAAATTGAACTAAAGCGTGAAGGCGAGAACAAGTATTATCTTTCTTCACAGCCTTCAGAAGCATTAAAAGAATTGACAAGCTCAACGAATTCTTTTGATGAAATCGAAGTGGATGGCTCGGAAACACTTGATGTTAAAGGAGATGCCTATCAAATAGAGGCAGATCTCTCATGGTCGGATTTTAAGAATGCAGGATTTAGGCTCAGGGAGTCAGATGATCAAAAATACCACGTTGACGTAGGCATTTCTGCAGAAGGAAATTACTCTTATGTCAATCGATTATTCACAGATCAACCTGACGAAACGAATCGGTTCGTTGAAAGTACTGCACCATTTGATGTCAGTAAGAAGAAGGTTCATTTAAAGATTCTCGTCGATAAAACGAGTATTGAAGTTTTTGTGGATGATGGAAAGGCTGCTTATTCAAACTTAATATTCCCTCATGCTGAAGATAAAGGAATTACTCTCTTCTCCGAGGGCGGCAAAGCGATCTTTAAGAATGTGAAGGTTACACATTTTGATCCGATTAATTGAACCTCATCTTGGCAGATACCTTTCATATGATTACACATACATTCTTTTATAAGAAATGACTCTTTTATTCAGAATCTACATTTTCCGAATAGGTAAAGTACCTACCATTAGTTTATATGATACTGATTATTGATCCACAAAAAAGCTCTTTATTTGTTTCGAATAAAATTCTAGTGTTTTTATGAGTCCAGTTCATCTTGAATCATCCTATAAACCTGGTGCCTCACATGCTGGTATTAATATAGGTGTAATCAATTCCTACACAGCCCCTCATCAAATGGTGTAAGCATTTCCTCTGTGGATAGTTATTGGAAGTAAGATATTTAGGAACAAAAAGCAAAACAAGTGGCAAGCCCGCTTAGTAATATCGACAAGATCACTGTAGTGGATACAGGTGGACGCGGTAAGAATGGCGGGGCTAATAAAGTGACTGGCTATGCTACGGATTTAATGGCATCATTGCAGGAGTCATTAAAGGCATCCTCGGGAATTGATGTCAAAGACCTGCTTGAGAATTTCTCAGGAAAGCGCAATATACCGTTTACCACCATCAGCCAGGAGAATGTCGAAGCGAACATGAATATGGCAGCAGGCAAGGAAGAATAACAGTGAATAATAAAGTGAAGAAAGGTAAGAGCACATATTTGCTCTTACCTTTTTTTGAATAGTTTGGCTTATAAAAGGCATGATCAGTATATCTAACAAATATGTACGAAAAACTCGGTTTTCATGTAATTCATCATGATATAACTTGGATAACAAGTACAACATCAGTAAAAAAGGGAGCTTGTTTTTAAAACAAACTCCCACTTATAAAAGATTATTGGTGCTTCAAGGTTGTGTTAGTTTTTTTTGCAGGAAATCCTCGGTCGAAATTGCATTGGCATACATACCGTTAAGTGCACTGACAAACGAATAATGAACCTGTTCAGCTGGAACGACCTTATCTTGATAAGATAAGTCTCTTGTCGCACATGCATCTTCAATAAGTGTAGTTTCAAAGCCTAGTTCCACTGCAGCTCTGACTGTGGCATCAATACACATATGCGTCATCATACCTACAATCACTAGCTTTGTTACTCCTTTATCTTTTAATCTGCTTTCTAATTCAGTCTGTAAAAAACTGTTAGGGAAATGTTTTATGATAATGCTTTCGTGTTCTAATGGTAGAACAGCTTCATTTAGTTTAACTCCCTCCGTATTCGGAAGAAAGAAGCCTAACCCTGGATCACTTGCGACATGCTGGACATGAAAAATATTATCCTTGTTATTCTGTCTAAACCATTCAAGAACTTTAGCAGCATTAGCCGCTGCTTTTTCAGGGTTGCTTAATTCCATCTTTCCATTTGGAAAATAGTCATTTTGAATATCGACAATGATTAAAGCTGTGCTCATTTTTTCCACCTCTTTAAAAAATTTTAGTACAATATAATGATAAATGATATATTGAAATCTATCGATACTTTGATGAAATACTTTTATATCAATGCATTTCATGGTGAAAGGAGTTTATTATGGAACTTGATAACATTGATTTTCAGATCCTTCGGTTATTATCCGAAAATTCACGTATTCAATGGAAAGACTTAGGTGAACAAATTCATATGACGGGACAAGCAGTAGGAAATCGTATTAAAAAACTTGAGGAAAATGGTGTAATTAAAGCCTATTCTCTAATAGTCGATGAAATGAAATTAGGACTTTCTTATACAGCATTTGTCATTATTTATATGAAAACAGCAAACCATGATTCATTTATACGTTTTATTAATGATAGAAATGAGATAGTTGAAGCTCACCGAGTATCGGGAGAAGGCTGTTACCATTTAAAAATAAAAGTTAACTCTCAAGAACTATTGAATCTTTTTCTTAATAAAATTCTCGATTATGGGAACTATTCTATATATCTATCAATACAAGAGATTAAGCAACATAATCCGTTGACTGCCACAATATAATATATTTTTTTATTCTTAGGAGGATAATGTATCCCAATCGTCTTGAATCGTTCCAAGTAGGACGCTGGAACAGTAGCTATGGGAATTGTCTTTTTACGTATCGTAGATCCAGAAGGGAAAAGTAAAACGCTAGTTGATTATGCGCTTGCTTATGTTGGTATTGGAATGGTTGATATCGTAATTGTTAGTTTAGCTCCTGTATTGATGATGACAGGCCAACATGGGTTGTTTACGTTAGTTACCGTAGTAGCAGGATCTGCTATCATATTATTCACAAAATGTCGAGGAATGCGGGTAAAACCAGAAATCCGCCAGCAAAGAGGTGGCAAAGAGATATAGTGTAGACTTAAACAAGGGGAAAGATTGTTAAAGAAGATGGTCAATGAACTTAATCTAACAACATGAAACCACCAAACCAAGGTGGAAGTTTATTAATGTATTGAGGAAATATTGACAAATTACTGTTCTTTTAAGCTGGTTACAGAAACACTCTGTTTTTTATTTGGATAATCAACGGAATGGATTGTAGCTGTTCCATTTTGTTCATCTACGTGCTCAATGTAGATACTTTTCTCATTGTAGGTTACATTAGCCATAATTGGCGAAGAAGCAATTTCTACTGTTCGTTTAGCCACCTCATTTGGTTTGGAACAGTTATAATATTTGTTCCAATTTCCTTAGATGATACTTGTTTTATTAAAATACTTCCAAGAACCCATACATCCTTACTGAACTAATAGAAGTGCATACTTCAAAAAGGGAGGTTGCTGAGGCAGCCTTTTTCTTATGGAACAGGTTAGCATTCCTGAAGTTCGTCATTTTTCAGCTTTGAAAAAAATAGGGCTCCTCAGTAAGATAGGAGTAAGACATCACTCTAACCCAAAACCCTAGGAGGAACCCTAATATAAAGTTTAAAATGCAAGATAAACAAACTAATCGAGAGAATTTCCGATAAACACCATATTGTTAGAGTGGATATTGCCCAACAATTACATGTGGCTAGGGCAGTGAATTCCCGTGGAATTGTAATCGTAGACCCATTAGCATTTGAAAATAATGAAGATGGATTTGCTGGTTTAATAAAATGGATGGAGGCAGCCATTGTGGGAGTGGAGCCTATAGGCATCACACACTAAGGTTATTGTATGTCTAACTCTTTGACAGTTTCGCCTTCAATTAACACTGGTTGATAATAGGTTTCGTTTGGTAAATCCTTCTTTCCTTGTAATTTCTTAATGACCCAATCAGCTGCATCATGTCCCATTTGTTCTTGTGGGTGTGTCAATGTCGTTAGTTTGATATTAGCATTTTTCGCAATATAAGAATTGTCCTGGCCAATAATCGATAATTGTTCGGGAATAGAAATATCAAGTTGTCTGCATACATTTGCTACTTCCAACCCTACCTCGTCGTTATAGCAAACAATGGCAGTCAACACGTCTCTATTTTCATTTAGGAACTCTTTCAAGTTTGTGTATAGGTCTAGCTTCGTTTCTGTAGTATACGAAAGCAATTGCTCTGGTTGAAAGCGTAATTTGGCTTCTCCAAGTGCTTTTATATATCCCTTCATTCGATACTTTCCTTGTAAATCATCCATTTTCGAAATGATTCCAATTTGGGTGTGTCCTTTCGAAATCAGTTCTTTTGTTGCGAGGTAGCTTGACTGCACATCATCCAGGCAAAAGAAAGGAACCTCTAATTCTTCATAATAAGCGTTGATCATGATGAATGGAACCTCTTGTTCCTTAAACAATAGGTAGTAAGCGATGTTGGGATTGTATAGATTGCTTTTTGTAGGTTCAATAATCAAACCATCCACGCCAAATGACAACATCATTTCCAAGGCTTTTTTTTCTTGTTCGACATCATTATTTGTACTGGCTAATAGTAACGAATAATTATCTTCATTCAATCTTCTTTCAATTCCGCGGATAATAGAAGGGAAAATGTAATCAGAAATGTAGGTCGTGATAACA
Source organism: Peribacillus sp. Bi134 (assembly GCF_918698065.1). Classification (NCBI taxonomy): domain Bacteria; kingdom Bacillati; phylum Bacillota; class Bacilli; order Caryophanales; family Bacillaceae; genus Peribacillus; species Peribacillus sp. Bi134. The sequence continues at coordinate 239,063 of NZ_CAKKLN010000001.1, forward strand.
CCGATCGTTTTATTTTTGGAATTGCCACCAGATGATTGATATTGGTTACTAACATATGTGCCAGATCCTTTTTCACTTCTCAAGAATCCCTCGTTTGATAATTCTAAAATGGACTTTCGTACTGTGTGTCGGCTAACGTTGTACATTTCTTGCATGACGGATTCAGTAGGAATTTGTTCGCCTACACTATATTCACCTGTAAGGATTTTATTTTTTAAATCATCAATGATTACCTGATACTTTGGTTTCATTAAACCTCACTTCTTTCATAGTTGTTTGCATTCTAATTTATGCGCTTAAAATATTTGTGCGGACATATTTTAACATAACTTTGAATGAATTAAAACAAATCATCTTATTTTTTGTATAAAGTTATAAATCCCCCCTATTTACCTTTTTATTTCATGTCGTATAACTTCCTTTAATACAAATTTATGACTTTAAGGTGAGGATGGAGTATTCCGCTTGAAAGTTGTAAGTATAAATAATATAAACCGTTGACAAATGTACGTACAAAAAATATAATATGGTTGTTAATACATTTAAGCGCCTCCTTTTATTGAAAGCGCTGACAGAAGGGGGATTAACGTGCAAACGAATATATTAAAAATTAAACAAGCGATTACCGGGGGAGAAACTTCACTTGGAATCGAATTTGGATCCACTCGTATTAAAGCGGTGTTGATTGATAATGAACATGAAACTATCGCATCTGGAAGTTATGAGTGGGAGAACCTATTGGAAGATGGAATTTGGACGTACAACTTAGTGGATATTATCACAGGTCTGCAAACAGCTTATAGTGAAATGAAGCAAGAAGTTGAACGAAATTACGGAATTACCATTCGAAAAATAGGTTCAATTGGATTTTCTGCAATGATGCATGGGTATATGGCTTTTGACAGTACAGGGGAGCTACTTGTTCCGTTTCGAACTTGGCGTAACTCAACAACAGGTGTTGCAGCAAAAGAACTAACTGATCAATTTCAATTTAATATTCCTGAACGATGGAGTATTGCTCACCTTTATCAAGCAATATTAAATGAAGAGAAACATTTGCCTCGCATTGATTGTATTACGACTTTGGCTGGATACATTCACTGGTTATTGACTGGAAATAAAGCAATTGGCATTGGAGATGCTTCAGGCATGTTCCCAATTGATGAATCAACGCAAGATTACAATCAATCAATGGTCAAGCAGTTTGACGATTTAATTGCGACGAAAGGTTATCCTTGGAAGCTAAAAGAGATTCTTCCTAAAGTCTACATTTCAGGCGAGCAGGCGGGTGAATTAACCGAAATTGGAGCGAAAATCCTGGATAGATCAAGAAATTTACAACCAGGCACTCCAATTTGTCCACCGGAAGGCGATGCGGGGACTGGAATGGTTGCTACGAATAGTGTGAGGAAACGTACCGGAAACATCTCAGTAGGAACTTCCGTTTTTGCGATGATTGTACTAGAGAAAGAACTTTCAAAAGTTTATCCAGAAATTGATCTGGTAACTACACCAAACGGAAGTCTCGTTGGAATGGTTCACGCGAATAACTGTTCAAGTGATCTGAATGCTTGGCTGGGATTGTTCAGTGAATTTTCTGAGGCAATGGGACAAAAGGTTGATATAAATAAATTATTTGAAGTAATGTTGAATAAGGCTTTGGAAGCGGATCCAGATGGTGGCGGTTTGCTTAGCTACGGTTATTTCTCTGGTGAAAATATCACAGGATTAGAAAAAGGGCGACCATTATTTGTTCGCTCACCTGAGAGTCAATTCAATTTAGCAAACTTTATGCGGACTCACCTTTTTACTGCTTTCGGTGCTTTGAAAATCGGAATGGGTATTTTGACAAAAGAAGAAAATGTTGCAATTGATCGTATTTTGGCTCACGGTGGTTTATTTAAAACCCCTCTTGTTGGACAAAAAATTGTTGCGGCTGCAATGAATACTCCAGTATCAGTTATGTCAACAGCAGGAGAAGGCGGCGCGTGGGGAATGGCGATTCTTGCATCTTACATGATGAATAAAGATCAAAAAGAAAGTTTAGAAGACTTCCTCGACAAAAAAGTATTCGAAGAGGTTGATGGACAAGAAATTTATCCTGATCAAGTAGATGTTAAAGGATTTGAAGCATTTATTGAAAGATACAGGAAGGGTTTAGTGATTGAGCAGGCCGCTGTAGACAATTTGATGTTATGAGTGGAAAACTGGAGGGATTGATGTGTTAGAACAACTGAAAGAAGAGGTATTTCAAGCAAATTTGGACTTGCCTAAATATGGACTCGTGAAATATACATGGGGAAATGCGAGTGCCATTGATCGTGAAAGCGGTTTATTTGTTATCAAACCTAGTGGTGTTGATTACGAAACGATGAAAGCCAGTGATATGGTCGTTGTTGATTTAGATGGCAATATTGTTGAAGGAGAGTTGAGGCCTTCATCAGATACAGCGACTCACGCAGTACTTTATAAGTATTACCAAGAAATCGGGGGCATTGTACATACTCATTCAACTTGGGCGACAATCTGGGCTCAAGCAGGCCTTGATGTTCCAGCGATGGGGACCACTCATGCAGACACATTTTACGGTTCCGTCCCATGTGCCCGCTACCTAACACAAGAGGAGATTGATCGTGGGTACGAAGTGGAGACTGGGAAGTTAATCATCGAAACATTTGAAGAGCGTGGGTTAGACATTTTAGCCGTTCCTGGTGTCTTACTTCATGGTCATGGTCCGTTTACTTGGGGCAAAGATGCAAAATCCGCCGTAATGAATAGTGTGGTGTTGGATGAAGTTTCGAAAATGAATTTATTTACACGGGATTTAAATCATTTTGCAAAAGAATTACCACAAAATATTTTGGATAAACACTATTTACGAAAACATGGAAAATATGCTTATTACGGTCAAAAGTAAGATCAACTCTATTAAATTATCAAACCATTAGAATTAAGAAAAGAGGATTATTATGTTAACAACAGAAAAAAAGGAATTTTGGTTCGTCGTAGGATCACAACATCTATATGGGGAAGAAGCGTTAGCAGAGGTCAAGGCGCATGCACAAACGATAACCGACGCATTAAATGAAAGCGGTATTTTACCTTATCCACTTGTATTGCAAGATTTAGCTGTTAGTGCAGAAAGAATCACAAGCATCATGAAAGAAGTCAATTATCGTGACGAAGTTGCCGGTGTCATCACTTGGATGCATACTTTCTCACCTGCAAAAATGTGGATTCGTGGAACGAAACTATTACAAAAACCATTGCTTCATTTAGCTACACAATTCAATGAAAGCATTCCTTGGGCAACGATTGATATGGACTTTATGAACCTGAACCAATCCGCTCATGGTGACCGTGAATATGGTTTTATCAATGCCCGTTTGAAAAAACAAAATAAAGTTGTTGTAGGTTATTGGGAGCGCCCTGAAGTGCAAAAGCAAATTGCACAATGGATGGACGTAGCGGTTGCTTATAACGAAAGCTTCAACATTAAGGTCGCTCGCTTTGGAGACAACATGCGTAACGTTGGAGTAACTGAAGGGGATAAGGTTGAAGCGCAAATCCAATTTGGGTGGACAGTTGACTATTTTGGAATCGGAGACCTTGTTCAATATGTAAATGCGGTTACTGATGAAGAAATTGATGCTTTATTTTCAGAATACGAAGGCCTTTATGAATTTGATTATGGTACAAACAGTAGGGAAGATTGGGAGAAAAGCGTAAAGGTACAGGTAAGCTATGAAATTGCGATTAAACGTTTCCTTGATGATGGTGGTTACACGGCCTTCACAACGAACTTCGAAGATTTATATGGGATGAAACAACTTCCTGGTCTTGCCGTCCAACGTTTGATGGCACAAGGATATGGCTTTGCGGGTGAAGGAGATTGGAAGACGGCAGCACTTGATCGCTTACTGAAAGTGATGAGCCATAACCAATCAACTGGCTTTATGGAAGATTACACATATGAATTAGCTGCTGGACAAGAATCAATCCTTCAATCACATATGCTTGAAGTCGACCCATCTTTAGCAAGTAACAAACCAAAAATTGTCGTATCTCCATTAGGTATAGGTGATCGTGAAGATCCAGCACGTTTAGTATTCGACGGCAAAGCAGGAGACGGTGTCGTTGTTTCCATGGCTGACTTTGGTACAAACTATAAACTTTTGATTAATGAAGTTTCTGCATTTGAGCCAACTGTTCCAGCACCAAACCTTCCAGTGGCCCGTGTACTTTGGGAAGTGAAGCCAAACTTCCAAGATGGAGTGAAAGCTTGGCTTGAGAATGGTGGCGGTCACCATACAGTTGTTTCATTGAACTTAACAACAGACCAAATCATAACCTATGCAAAACTTGTTGGCTTGGAATACGTAGTTATTAAGTAATGTTTCTTCCCTCCAAGGAGGCTCTGCTTCCTTGGAGGGAAGAAATAGGTACTCCAGAGGTTGTAGTCTGGAAATAGTAACCATTAGTATGATCACTTTTTTTGTAAGCGTGTTCGTAGTTTTCCGGAAAAAGATGAAAGCGTTTTAATAGCACAATAACGACACAGAATTCATCCTAATCAATAATTTTTAAGTCGATTCTACTAGCATATATTTGTAGCTTGAAAACACTATTATTACTTTCTTTAAAGCAATCAATATTTTTAGTAGTGGGATTTTAAAAATATAATTTTAAAACCTTGAGGAGGGAATTTTAATGGTTAATGAAAAGAAAATCTCAAGTGGATTCATTTATTTTTTTGGGGCTTTTGGAGGCATTCTCTTCGGTTATGATATCGGCGTTATGACGGGTGCTTTACCTTTTCTGCAACATGATTGGAACCTTCAAAACAACCCTGGTGCCATTGGCTGGATTACCTCTTCGTTGATGTTTGGAGCTATTTTTGGAGGTGCCCTGGCCGGACAACTTTCCGATCGTTTAGGACGGCGCAAAATGATTTTAATATCTTCTATCATTTTTGCTGTTGGCTCCATTTTGGCAGGAATATCCCCTCATAAAGGGCTCCTTTTTATGATTGTTGCCCGGATTTTATTAGGGTTGGCTGTAGGTGCTGCTTCTGCGTTGGTCCCAGCCTATATGTCGGAAATGGCGCCGGCACGTTTACGTGGACGTCTGTCAGGAATTAATCAAACAATGATTGTCTCTGGAATGTTACTTTCGTACATTGTCGCTTATTTATTGAAAGACTTACCAGGAACTATGGCATGGCGGTTGATGCTTAGTTTGGCTGCCGTACCTGCTTTGATCTTATTTATTGGAGTGTCAAGGTTACCCGAATCACCACGTTTTTTAATTAAGAACAATAAAATTGATGAAGCTCGTAAGGTGTTGGGCTTTATTCGCTCTAACAAAGAACAAATTGACTCTGAAATAATACAAATTCAAGAAACTGTTAAAGAGGAAGCAAAGGTAAATCAAAAAGCATCTTGGGGTACACTTTTAAGTAATAAATACCGTTATTTAGTAATTGCTGGTGTGGGTGTTGCTGCGTTTCAACAATTCCAGGGCGCAAACGCAATTTTTTATTATATACCTATGATTGTGGAAAAAGCAACAGGGCATGAAGCCAGCTCAGTATTGATGTGGCCAATTATTCAAGGGGTTATTCTCGTACTAGGTTCATTAATATTCCTTATGATTGCTGATAAATTTAATCGCCGTACTTTATTAACAATAGGCGGAACTATTATGGGACTATCCTTTATTTTGCCGGCAATATTGAATATATTAATTCCTAATGCAAATCCGATGATGATGGTTGTTTTTTTAAGTATCTATGTAGCACTTTATTCATTCACGTGGGCTCCTTTAACCTGGGTCATAGTTGGAGAAATTTTCCCGCTGGTAATTCGCGGGCGTGCATCAGGAATAGCTTCATCATTTAACTGGATTGGTTCTTTCTTGGTTGGATTGCTATTTCCAATCATGACCGCTTCGATGTCTCAAGAAGCTGTTTTTGCAATCTTTGGTGCTATTTGTTTACTCGGTGTTTTATTTATCCGGACATGCGTTCCTGAAACTCGAGGTCATACTTTGGAGGAAATTGAAAAAATTGGAGAAAGCAAACAAGCTAAGGGAAAAAGTGCTTAAATTAGACCTATGAGATTTCAAAGAAGCTATACGCAAATAGGAGAGTTAAGCATGCATTTTAAATCAGGGGGTCATAAGGGAAAATACTTCTGTTATTATGATCTACACACACATCATGAACATGTTGATTTACTCATATGATTCCCTTATCTTAAGGCCGAAGTTGCTACTTCGGCTTTTCACCATTAAAATGTTTGCTGAACTTTTTGTGCAATTCATGGTGTTTTAGCTTTATTTATATGAAGGAATTTAATAGGGAAGGAGCCGAAAAAATGAAAACATCACAAAGCTCGTTTGGAAATGAAGTCTTGCTGTTTACAATAGAAAATGAACATGGAGTAAGAATGGAAGTTACAAACTTTGGTGCAAGAATCGTCAATCTGTTCGCCCTAACGGAAACGGGTCGTAATAATATCGTATTGGGATTTGACTCGATTGAGGATTACAAAAAAGAAACATATTATGGAGCAACAATAGGAAGAGTCGCTGGAAGAATAAAAAATGGCCAATTTTCGATTGGTGAATCACGTTACCAAACATCTGTAAATCAATTAGGGAATACATTACACGGTGGCAGCCCTGGATTCGATGAAAAAATCTGGGATTATGAAGTGAAGGAGACGGATGAAAGTGCATCAATCATCTTTTCAACCCACTCACCTGATGGCGAGAATGGTTTTCCGGGGAATTTGAAAGTAAGTGTGACTTACACATTAGACAACTTAAATATTTGGTCAGTCAGCTATCAAGCAACTAGTGATAAAGACACAATTTTTAATCCGACCAATCACGTCTATTTTAACTTAACAGGGCATCCCAGCAATCCAATCGATGATCATTTCTTACAAATCTATTCTGAAGAATTTGCACCAGTAAATGACGATACCTCGGTAACTGGGGAAAAGCGAAGCACAATTGGCACGCCTTATGATTTTCGAACCCCAAAGAAATTAAAATCAACCTTTGAAGCAATTGACGCAGAAGTTAAAAAGGTTCAAGGAATCGATCATCCATTTTTCCTAACGTGCACAGGACTTCATCAAACTGCAGCAAAATTAATTAGTCCTGACCAGAAAATATCAGTCGAGGTATACACAGAAGAGCCTGCGGTTGTCATTTACACTGCAAACTTTGTGGAAGGTGTGCCACTCATGCACGGAGAAAAATTAATTCAACACGGCGGGATAACATTTGAAACCCAAGCTGCACCAGGAGCGATTGAATTTGAGGATTTTGGAGATATTCTTCTTTTAGCAGGCGAAAATTATACTTCCCAAACAAAATACAAAATTGAGGTCAGGACCCCACTCAGCTGAAGTTTCCAGTTAGTGTGTTAATGCGTTGATTAGGTGGATTTGGTTTCGATATTTTCACATCGATTCGGCTGCTAGTTAGGATAGGCAGCCGGTGCCTGTCAGAGCGATCGAGCATAGTTCGTTACATATATCGGGTGGGATTCCCGCCGAATAAGAGTTAACCACTCACTCGAACTGAGTTTTGGAGGAGAGAGGATAACTTATATCTAAGCGTAAACACTTGGATAGTGGGTCGCAAACTACGGTTAAAGGAAAGCCACCATTTAAACAGTGCATATTAAATACGTAGCACCTCCTGGTACGATACTTGTATCAATAAAAGGAGGTGCTTATCCTATGCCGCAACAAAAATTAACGATTGTCCCCGTTACATTACATGAAGGAATTTAATAACCGTTGAATCTCCTGTTGCTACTAACTTCCTACCACGATTCGCTGTTACGTTGTGCGTTTTTGTACCCTATTCTTTCCATGGTGAATGCAAAATACAATCACAGAAATTTTTATTTTTATATTCAGGTCTAAAATATTCAATAATATCTTCCTTCATATTGCCAAAAGTAGTTTCTGGCTTATGCTTAAAGCCCTCATAAAACGCTGGAATAATAACCTTCTTGAAATTGTTACGTGGGAAGGCTTTTATAATTTCTTCACGCAAGTCGTCAGGGAATTGTTCAAATCCATCTCCCATCACATCTAAACCAACACCTGAAAAGAGTAGTGCCACTTCGGACTCTTTATGTTCTGCAACGCCAGGTGTCGTATGTAACGCAATAGCATCCCATACAAGACGAATCGACTCATCTGGAATTTGATACTGCTGTAAAAAGCTTCTCGCTGCATTTGCACCGTCTACTTCAAATCGTAAATCTGGACTTCTGAATTTTTTTGTTAAGCCTAAATCATGGAATAATGCACTAACATATAGCAACTCTAAATCATAATTATGCTTCGCTTTTTTTCCGTTGACTGCACCAAATAAAAATACACGATTTGAATGATTCCACAACAAGTCGTCCCCATGCTCGCGTAAAAGATCTGCTGCTTCTTTAGCCAATCGGGAATCTGGAAATTTAATACCTGCTACTTCTTGAAACATAATTGAAAATCCCCTTTACAATTTGATAGTTCTCATTCTCATGAACTTGTATTCATTGTAAAGAGGAATTTATCATTTATCTATTCATTCTTTTCTATGATAATAATAGATAAAAGCTATAATATAGAACTTTTCAAAGAAGCTATCTCATCTTTTTCTGTATGAAAACGCAGCCTTTCGATTTCACATAGTAATAACTTAATATACTTACGTGCTGCATAATTGATAAAACGATTCTTTTTCATCACGAGATAAACAGATCTAGTCAAAGTTGGTTTTTCAATACGTTGGAAAAATAAATCCTCAGTATCATAAAATTCATATAATGTACGCGAAACAAAACTGCGTCCAACCCCATTTCGAACAAGCTTCAAGATAGCTTCAATGCTAGACGTTTCGACAATAGGTTCTATCTGCCTGCCAACCTCAAGACTCGTTTTATCAAGTATTTTTCTGCATTGATGGATATTTGGAAATAAAATAAGAGAACTGTCTAAAACATCGGAAAATGAAACCTTCTGCTCTCCATTACTTTGATTACTAATCAGGTAAAATTCTTCATCATATAACTTCGTCACCATCAACATATCATTCCGATTGAATTCAAAACCAATACCAAAATCAGCTTGATTCTCTAAAACAGCCTTTTCCACTTCATCCGTACTTTGAACAAACACTTTTATGTTCGGATACAATTGGTTAAATTTAATACATAAAGTAGATACCAAATCCGTTATTTCTCCTGGTAACACAGCAATTTTCAATTCCCCGATTTCTACTTTTGTAAGTGCTTTAATTTGAGAAGAAATACTTTGTAAGGAATTTTGAATATTTAATGCTTCTTGTTGTACAATTTCTCCCACCTTAGTAAGTTCAATCTTTTTACCAATACGGTTAAAAAGTGCATAGCCTACATCTTGTTCAAGCATTTTAATTTGATGGCTTAAAGTTGGTTGCGAAATTCCTAATTTTTCAGCTGCTTTTGTAAAATGAAGTTCTTTACTGACCATTAAAAAATATTCTAAATGTCTTAATTCGATACTATTTCAATCCTTTCTAATGAAAATAATTATTGGTTATCTGTATGCTTGCAATATTATAATCTAGTTATTAAGTTACTTTATTTTAAGGGATTATTCCATAATTTGGACTGATTGCTGGATAAAATTAAAAAACACCATTAGCTATCTGTTATTTTGGTTCATAAATAACTCACTATGATGTTGGATAACCTGTCGGGCCCGGTATCTTATACAGGCTATATCCGCGGAGAAGGTCCAAAAGGGTCCTCAGCTATGACATGTACAATTATTAATAATTGTACCTTTTAAGATGTCAGTTTACATAATAAAATATCTCATATAATACTAAGATTTTTAAAAATTGGAGATAGCCGCAAATTACAAAGGCCCTATCAAGGAGGAGGTAAATCATGTATATACCTAAACATTTTCACCTCAAGGATGAAGAAATAATTTATGATTTTATCGAAAAGTACAGCTTTGCCACTTTATTTTCTCAACACAATGGAGAACCGTACGCTACCCATCTTCCACTCATATTAAATAAAGGTGAAAGTGCTTTATATGGTCATTTTGCCCTTCCAAACGAACAATGGAAGGATATGGAATGCCAACAAGTTCTTGCGGTTTTCCAAGGTCCTCACTGTTATATATCTCCGTCTTGGTATGAAACAACGATGGCAGTTCCTACTTGGAATTATGTGTCTATCCATTTATATGGAAATATGGGGATTGTCGAAGATCAAAAAGTCATATTCGATTCTCTAAATGATATGGTAAGCAAATATGAAAGTCCAGATAGCCCATACAATTTAAACGATGTAGATTCCAGATTTATCGAAGGAATGAGTAAAGGGATTGTAGCATTTAAAATAAAAATCACAAAAATTGAAGCGAAAGCTAAATTAAGTCAAAATCACCCTTTGGAACGTCGAGAATTAATTATTAAGCATCTAGAAAACACTTCTCAACAAGATAATATACAAGTAGCATCTCTTATGAAGAAAAATCTACAAAATTAAAAGATATCCGACTTTGTCTTATTAAACTACTGTGGTAGATTTGTTAAAAAATTAAGCCTAATTTCAGATGGAAATTAGGCTTAAAATTATCCTTCAATTTATCTATTAAGTAACAAGTTTTAGACCTAAAGTAGCACTTAATGCCTTCCTAATAAAAACTAAATATTCCAATATTCAGTTTATTCGTATAAAATCATGCCAAATGTTGCTCTACCTGACGCACCAATTCCCGTCCATATTCATAAGCTGTCCCCATAGAAAGTGTGTCCATTGCATAGGATAAAAATGTGAAGCTCGCTTCAAATCCAATAACTAATAATGCTAGAAAGGTTCCTATGAAGATTATTTTTGCAACACCAAACATTCAAATAAAATAGCTACAATTCGTTTATTCAAAGAATTATAGAGTTATCCTATTATCCATGCCTTCTTTAAGAGTTTCACACCCACATCAATTTCATCGACAGAAAGATTACTGAAACCTAGTTTAACCATTGGTCCTTCGGTGTTATTTTTAATGAAGTAGAGGGACGTAGGATACACCGTAACGCCATGAAAGGAAGCTTGTTGAATTAACCAATCTTCTGAATGCTTCAGATGTACCTTGACTAATACATACAAACCGGATTGTTCACCAATAATTGATATATTTTGAGCGAATTGCTCTTTTAATGCGGATACTAAGTGCTGCATTTTTCTTTTATAAACAAGGCGCATTCGTTTAATATGTCGACTCCATTCTCCCTCTTCCATAAGTTTAGCCATTGTAAGCTGGCTAAGCAGGGAGGTGGTAGCTTCAAAATGAAGAAACTGATTTTTAAAACGATTTAATAATGGCTGTGGCAAGACCATATAACTTAAACGAATTCCTGGAAGAAAGGACTTCGAGAAATTCCCTAAATAAATGACTCTTGCTGAATCAATGGAGGCAAGAGCAGGAAATGGTTTTTGTGTATAGCGAAATTCACTATCATAATCGTCTTCAATAATATATCCACGAATCTTGTTAACCCAATGAATAAGCATTTGCCGTTGTTGAATAGACATGCTTACTCCAATTGGACTTTGATGGGAAGGGGTTACATAGATTAATCGTGATTTCATTTGTTCTAATTGGGAAAGTTCAGCACCTGTTTCATAAACCGGCAAAGTTTCAAACATAAATCGATGGAATTGAAAAGCTTCCCTAGCACCGTCGTAACCAGGGTCTTCAACTATAATACTCTGGAATTCATCCTTCAGTATATGCCCAAGGTATACAAGCATTTGTTGGGTACTGCTTCCGATAATAATTGCATTTGCATTTGTTTTCACTCCGCGTGATTGGAATAAATATGTGGAGATTTGTTCGCGCAGGCATTCTTCCCCAAATGGTTCCCCGTATCGAAAGCTATCCTGTAATGTTAATATTTGGTTAGCAATTCTCCTCCAAATTTTCAGTGGGAAATGTGTTTGATCAACGGCATCTGCCCTGAAATTAACTACCGGAGGTTTCTTGGACTCAGCCTGCTTTTTATTATAAGAGATTAATGGCTCCTGAAATATTAGGGGTTCTAACTCATTTGCAAAGTAACCTTTTCTGCCCTCTCCACGAATATACCCTTCAGCAACAAGTTGTTCATATGCCAGTAAAGTTGTATTACGGCTTACATGTAAGGAATCTGCAAGTTGACGAATGGAGGGTAATTGCTCATTCGCCAAAATGTCTCCTTGTTCAATATATGATTTAAATTTTTCGTAGATTTGTTTGTATTTTGGGGAGTTATCATTAAAAGTAAAAATGGTATTATTCATTTGCATTCCCTCTGACATGTATATTTGTTTATTATTGTACCTTTTTTCATGTCAATTTGTATAATACTATTTTTTTATCGGATATTCATTTTTAAAAACTCTAATGCAAGTTGAAAGGATGATTAATGTGTACTTTCCTAAGCAATATCGTATGAAAAATGAAGAGGCTGTTCAAATTATGAAGTCTAACCCGTTTGCCTTATTGATTACTGTTGATGAACATCGTCCCATGGCTACGCATATTCCTTTGGAAATTCGGGAAGATGGAGGGAAAATCTATGCGACTGGCCACATTGCATACGGAAACATGCAGAAAAAAACTTTAGACAATAATAGTGATGTGTTACTGATTTTTCAAGGGCAGCACGCTTACATTTCATCAAGTTGGTATAAGTGCGAAGAGGTTCCTACATGGGACTATCTAGCTGTACATGCGTATGGATCAGCTCGTGTAATCACTGAAGACGAGCTGATTTCCTCCTTGGATACTATGCTTAATCACTATGAGTCGCATCGAGAAAATGGCCGGACCTGGGAAACGTTTGATCCAGAGTTGCTTAAGAGTGAAATGAAAGGAATAGTTGGCTTTGAAATTGAAATCACATCTATTCAAGCTGCAGCCAAAATGAGTCAAAATCGTAATGACACTGATTACAAAGCGATTATTACAGAGCTTGAAAAATCAAATGAACAAGGGGAAATTCAGGTTGCGCAATGGATGCGTGAGCAACGTAAAGGGTTAATTGAATGATTGGCATATTACTAGGGTTTGCTGGTGGCACCCCTAAAAGCAAAAATGGTGTTTATCACTTTTTAAGGGAAAGCAAAGGTAAGTCAAAGCCATCCCTTACAGACAAGAGCTCATTTTAAAACAGTTTGAACAGATTCCTTTTCTAAATGAGCAACAAATTGCCTCCTTGATGAAAGCGAACCTTAAAAAAAGTGTAACCTTGCTTTCACCAATCAAGGAGTAGCCCAATAAAGCGTGTGCAAAAATACAACAAGGAGTTGCTTTTTATGGAGTTTTCAAATATTTGGCTATTTGTAATTACTGCTGCTACATTGTTAATAATACCTGGACCGGCTGTGTTGTATATTATGGCAAGAAGTATTGATCAAGGGAAGAAAGCGGGCATAGTATCAGTTCTGGGTGTATCTCTTGGTGGTTCTGTTCACGTTTTAGCTGGAGCAATAGGAGTTTCGGCAATCCTTATGACATCAGCAACAGCCTTTAATATCGTTAAATACTTAGGTGCTGCTTATCTTATCTATCTGGGGTGTAAGACTTTACTTTCTACATCCGATCGAACGACATCAGAAATTCTAAAAGCCCCTCGCAAAAAGTTATTAAAGATATTTTACGAATCAGCGCTCGTAGAAGTAATGAATCCTAAGACAGCACTCTTTTTTTTAGCCTTCTTTCCGCAATTCATATCACCTTCTGCTGGATCAGTCACAATTCAATTTTTGCTTTTAGGAATTATATTTATTATCCTAGCTTTTATTAGTGATGGTCTGTATGCAGTTCTTGCAGCAAGTATTAGAAAGCGGATTCTGGGTAGTGAAGTGAATTCTAAGTTGCAGAATCGGATAACTGGTTATTTATATATTGTTCTAGGGGTATTCTCCGCCTTTGCGAGCCCCTCCAAAACATAAGAGTATAGATAACGGTAAATAATATGACTATGAACTCCTATGACTTCTAGAGCATTCGTGAGATAGTTTTTAGTTTATTGAGGGAGTTTTATTTGCATAAGGAACCAGATAGCTATAAAAAAGCAAACTTGCCAAAACTGAGCGAGTTTGCTTTTTTATTTGAAAACGAAGTCAAAACATCTTTCATATGGGTTCGAAATTTCGAAAAAATCACTTCAAAAATGAACCCTTTATAAGCTGAATAGAATCATGTTTAGAAAGCATCCTCATTACACAAGTTTTAATAATTCTATTTTAAAACAATAAAGACTTTAGGCAAAAGGTTCTATCTAAGAGTTAAACCATTTGATTGGAGCGGGTGTGTGTGACCCCGCAGGCGTAAAGGCGCCGAGGGCGGACCGCCCGTGGAAAGCGAGTGTCTGGAGTGGAAATCAACGTCTAAATTATAACTCATAAAAAACTGTAGGCAAACTCGATTTTCATCCAGTTTGCCTACAGTCCAAGGTAAGAGCTACTTGTATGCTCTTACCTTTTTTGAATGGTTTTCGCTAATAAGAGGCAGGATCAGTTTATCTGGACTTTTATACTTAACAAATATGTTCGTCATACTCGGTTTTCAAGTAATTCATCATCCTTTGTTTTTGGTGGGAATAATGAAAGCAATTAAAGTAATAGGAAAAGTCGTCAAAAAAGAGAGGGTTTTTATCATCGAAGCCATAAGAATTTAAAAAATCCGAGATTACTTTTTCTTGTTCCACTACATCGAACAATCCGGATATATAAAAATGATAACTGAATTTATCATATAAAAAAAGGTATCCTGTATCATCAAAAATATTCTTCACAGTATGACCATCCAATTCTAACTCACTCCTTCCTTACCAATATACCTTTTTATCGATGAAATTATTCAGTGCTCATCTTTCAGGGAATATTATTATATTTATTGCAGTGTGTTTTTTATACCTTCAATACATTAAAGGTATGAAATAAATGCAGGCAGCAAGAATCGGGAACGAAAAAAGCACATCCAATAAGGATGTGCTTTCATAAAGGTATTATTTGTACATTTCAGCCACTTGTTTTTGCAATTCGCCATTTTCAAGGTACTCATCATAACTCATTTGCTTATCGACTGTACCTTTTGGAGTAAGTTCAATGATTCGGTTCGCTATAGTTTGGATGAACTGATGATCATGTGAAGAGAAGATCATAGATCCTTTAAAGCTGATTAAACCGTTGTTTAATGCCGTAATCGACTCTAAGTCCAGATGGTTAGTAGGTTCATCAAGCATCAGGACGTTCGAACCGCTTAACATCATTTTGGAAAGCATACAGCGGACTTTTTCGCCCCCTGAAAGTACACTTGCCTTTTTCGTGACTTCATCGCCAGAGAATAACATTCTGCCCAAGAAACCGCGCAGGAAGCTTTCGCTCTGGTCATTAGGAGAATATTGACGGAGCCAATCGACAAGATTTAAATCGACACCTTCAAAGAATTCAGCATTATCCTTAGGGAAGTATGCCTGAGAGGTCGTAACGCCCCATTTGAATGAGCCGCTATCCGGTTCAATTTCACCTGCCAAGATTTTGAACATTGTTGTTTTAGCAATCTCATCTTTACCGACAAATGCAATTTTGTCGCCTTTATTCATCGTGAAGCTGACATTATCCAATATTTTTACGCCATCGACCGTTTTCGAGATTCCATCTACACGAAGCAGGTCGTTCCCGATTTCACGTTCAGGAGTAAAGCCGACATATGGATAGCGGCGTGAAGAAGGCTCGATGTCATCCAAACTGATTTTGTCCAATAATTTCTTACGGGATGTCGCCTGGCTCGATTTGGATGCATTGGCACTGAAACGCGCGATGAAATTTTGAAGCTCTTTGATTTTTTCTTCTTTTTTCTTATTGGCATCTTGAGTCAGTTTAAGGGCAAGCTGGCTTGATTCATACCAGAAGTCATAGTTACCGATATAAACTTTGATTTTACCGAAATCAAGATCCGCGATATGTGTACAAACTTTGTTAAGGAAGTAACGGTCATGGGAAACTACGATAACAGTGTTTTCAAAGTTGATTAGGAATTCTTCCAGCCATTTGATCGCTTTTAAGTCCAAGTGGTTGGTAGGCTCATCCAATAAAAGAACATCCGGTTTACCGAATAATGCCTGGGCAAGCAATACTTTAACTTTGTCGCCACCGTTTAATTCAGCCATTTTCTTTGTATGCAGGTCTTCCGTGATGCCAAGGCCTTTTAAGAGGATTGAAGCTTCAGGTTCAGCTTCCCAGCCGTTTAATTCGGCAAATTCTCCTTCAAGTTCGGCCGCTTTCATTCCGTCCTCGTCGGTGAAGTTTTCCTTCATATAGATGGCATCTTTTTCTTGCATGACTTCATATAATCTTTCATGTCCCATAATGACAACTTTAAGGACTTCTTCCTCTTCATAAGCGAAGTGATCTTGCTTTAGAACGGCAAGGCGTTCGCCAGGACCCATATGGACATCGCCGGATTGCGCTTCAATTTCACCTGAAAGGATTTTTAAGAAAGTGGATTTACCCGCACCATTCGCACCAATCAGGCCATAGCAGTTACCAGGAGTGAATTTTATATTAACATCTTCAAACAGTTTACGATCGCCATAACGTAAACCAACATTATTTACTGTAATCATTTATTTACATTCCTCCAAAATACTTTTGTTTCAACGTGTCCAACACTTTGTTTCATTAGTTATACGCTGATTCATACAAACAGCAGTTTACAATCTTGTATGTTTTAAACTGTGCATCATTTAAATTGTATCTTATTTCTTAGGAAAATTAAAGGCAGATTAGCAAAAACAAACGTTTATAAGCAAAAATTACACAGAGATTTAATTTGGCTTATAAATTGTCACCAATTATGTAAGTTTTATTTTTTTGTTAAAGAATTAGGTGGGTACAAAGACTCATTACGCACCATCCTTATTATTGGTAATATAGGTAACTGTAACTAACACAACAGGAGGATTTTAAATGAGCGATTCAGTAGGTTTTTGGAAACGCCTTTTTGCAGGATTTTTGGATGGCATAATAGTGTCTTTTCCATTAGCGATTATTTTCGGGTTGATTACCGGTGATTGGGAAAATGAAAACTTTTCAACGTTTTTCAACTTTCTTTACATGCTGATTGTCCCGATATTATGGTATGGCTATACAGTGGGTAAAAGGATTATGGGAATACGCATAGTACGGGTGGACGGAAGGAAATTAGGCATAGGCACAATGCTATTGAGGTATTTAGTTGCTGCTTTGGTTTATGCCATTACATTTGGGATAGGGTTTATTGTCAGTGCGTTCATGGTTGGCATAAGGAAAGATCATAGAGCGATACATGATTTCATAGCAGGTACGTACGTGACATCTAATAAACCATGATTAATTGTTAAGCAGTTTAATAGCTGCTTTTTTTTTATGAAAATCTACAATTCCGAATAAGAAATGATTTTTCGGCGGGGAAATTACAAATTAAGATATAAATATTACATTAGAAACCACGTTAGAATATCTATTCCATTAATACAGTGGCAGTTAGGAACCAAAAAGCACTTAACCTCTATGGTCAAGTGCTTTTGTTATTCAGAACCTCTTTATTTTGATTAATGATGATTTTATTTCTTAAGATCATTTCCTTATTATTTAGTCCAACATTGAGTTCTTTGGTATTATTCACTTTTTCCAGCAATGATACTACAGATATTTCCAATAATTCAGAAACAGGCATATTTGTTTTGGATGATAAAATTTCAAGTTCATGGATTAATTTAGGGGATAGCATTGGTTGTTTTTCATTTATTTCCATGACAGTACCCACTTTCTTAAGAAAATTATGTAATTGTAATTTAAGTATATAATGTGAGTTTCCGATAAAACATTAAATTAGCATTATTTATGTTAAGAATTGATGACAATAGCAGCAGTTCATAAGTCAACGTATTATTTCTAAATCAACGTAATATATAGTGTATTCTTCGAATTATATGAAATATAAGGGAGGGGGTAAATTTCAACTATATAATTCTATGTCTCCAGATTTGTCAACCATTGGCTTTTCTGATAGTATAAATGTCCATTTCGTATTAGCATCGGCATTTTAAGTTTGATAAATACACAAGGAAGGGGAATGATTTTATTGGGAAATCACCCTGATTTTGAAAAGGAACGACAGCGGCTGGATTTTACGAAACGTTATATCGATGTAGTCATCAAAACATCAGAAACAAGCAAAGATCAATTTCAGAGGAATATGCAAGAAGCTTTTGGCGATGCCGATTGGTCTGAATCAGCCTTATATTCACAGCTGCTGACGACGGCCAACTTTTTTGAGATGTCCAAAACCGAACTTGAAAGTTTACGCAAAGCAAGTAAAAAACCCTACTTTGCAAGAGTGGATTTTGAAAGGAATGACGGTGATAGAGGCGAAGTCCTTTATTTCGGAAAAGCATCGCTTTATCAGAGGGAAAGCCAGGAACAGATTATTGTCGATTGGCGTTCACCGATTGCAAACCTGTATTATGAGGGACGGATTGGTGAAATAGAATATGAAGCGGAAGGGGAGACATTCAGCGGGAACATTACTTTAAAAAGACAGCTAATGATAGAAGAAGGTATCCTGGAGGAGATAAGGGACATTGATTTGACCACAACCGATGAATTGTTGCAGGAATCCCTTTCCAAAAGTTCCAGCAATCGATTGACAGATATCATTACCACGATCCAGGAAGAACAAAATAAAATCATTCGGGCAGATTTGAATAAACCTATCATTGTTCAGGGCGCAGCGGGCAGTGGTAAAACCACAATTGCTTTACATAGGATCTCCTATTTCATTTATCACTATAAAGACTTGTTCGATCCGCGTCAATTGATGATTCTTGCTCCGAGCCGGGTTTTCATTGATTACATATCTGAAGCTTTACCTGAATTGGGAGTCGAAAAGGTAAAACAATTTACATTTTCGGAATATGTTCAGGCAGCGATAGGAAAGCAAGTGAAGCTTATCGCGGATGATAAATTAACTCGATTGCTGGAAAATGATGATGAAGAAATTAATTCAGCCGTCTGGATATCAGGTCTGAAGGGTTCCCCTGCCTTTAAATATATATTGGACGAATATGTAAAGGATATTTTCAGGGGCTTTCATCCAGATGCTGATTTTTATTGTGATAAATATCGCCTCTATTCCGCTAAGAAGTTCATTAGATTATTGGAAGAGGATTATTGGTATTTACCGTTATACAGCAGGCTGGACAAACTGAAGGCCATACTACAAAATGAAGTGAAATTGAAAAAGAAAACAATCCTTGAACGTGTAGTTGATTTTTATGATGCCAAAATTGAGAAAGCTCTTTATAAGAATATCGATCCAGTCATTCGCAAGGACTTTGTTACAAAATGCCTCGATAAGAAAGAGGAAAGGATGGGGCAGGTCCAAAAGGCGATCCGTACTTCGGTAAAAGGGTATTTTAAGCAATTCAAAAGTAAAGATCTCCTGGATTACTATCAGGAATTATACCAAGATCCCGAGCGTCTCGCCTCGTACAGTAACGGTAAACTTACTGTTGAAGATGCCAGTGTTTTATGTGAGTATAATCATAAATTATTCTCTGCTAAAAGTTATGAGATGGAGGACTTAGGAGCATTATTATATCTTCATGAGCGGCTTTTTGGTGTCGATAAAGAAAACAAAGCAAAAAATGTCGTCATTGATGAGGCACAGGATTATAGCTTCATGCAGTTACAGGCATTAAAGACGGCAGTGGATACCGATATGTTCACACTAGTAGGAGATCTTGCGCAAGGCATCCATTCATATCGCGGACTTCAAACGTGGGACGAGGTTCACAGTCGTATTTTCCCTCGGGCGACTTATACTGAATTACAAAAAAGCTACAGAACAACTGTTGAAATAATGAAAAGAGCTAATGGAATACTTCAGATGTTAACATACGATTTCCCGGAAGTTGAACCTGTAGTTCGTCATGGCAAGGAACCAGAATTCATTTCCATTGAAAAGGAAGGTTGGGAAGAAAATCTGATCGATCTTATCGCAAGCCTTAAAGGAGAAGGTTTTAAAACGTTTGCTGTTATTGCCAAAACGATGAAAGATTGCAAACTGGCAAACGAGAAACTAAGTGGATTTCATCAAGGCTTTCATTTAATAGATGAAGCGGGAAACATCCCAAAAGATAAAACGTTGATTGTTCCATCCTATCAAGCCAAAGGTCTCGAATTCGATGTCGTATTTGCAATATCCCTCGAAGAAATGTATTGCCATGGAAATGAACTTGATATCAAATTGCTGTACGTAACAATGACAAGGCCATTGCACCGGCTTTATTTTTTAGGTAATGAGAAAAAAGCCTTCCTTATCGAGACATGAGAGGGGGAGGGTGGAGAGTAACCACCCTCCTCGGGAATGATTACAAATGCAAAAGGATATCATGAATATCTTCCCACCCGAAACCGACTTCGATAAGCTCGATGCCTGCCATTTTAACGGTTTTTTCAGCTATCACTTGACCGCCAAGTGCTCTGTAAAAACCGCAAGAAGGATTATCCTTTAATGCCCATATTATTAAATTCTGATGTTCCATTTTCATAAGCTCATGTATGACCGCTTTTATCATTTTTCGGCCGAGTCCCTGTCGTTGATATTCTTGTAAAAAATAAATGGCATATACTTCACCTTGAATATGCGGATCATTCGTTTGTTCAGGGCCGCCAGCAGCGAAACCGATGATTTCCCCATTGGCGTTTTCCGCTACAAAGGTGGCATTATGCAGCATCTTTAAATTTCTAAGCCAGTTTTTCTTTTTGTCTTCCAGATTCATGGAAGACAAATATTGATCCGGGAGGATTCCTTTATAAGTCGTTTTCCAGCTGTTTATATGTACATTTGCTATTCCACGTACATCTTGTTCCATGGCTTTCCTTATCTTCATAAAAACACCTTCTGAATATCGTATTTTCCCCTAGAATATCATGGAAAAAGCGAATAAGCATTTTATTTATGTTTATAAATGCATGAGAAAGGATATGAAATAAAAGAGTGATTCAACCAGACGAAGGGAAGGATGAGAAAGATGAAATTGAAAGTTGGCTTTTATTTTCCGGGCGGCAAAGAACTAGAGCATGAGGTAGAAGGCGATGACTCAACTCAAATGATTTCAAACATTCAAAAGCACCGTTATTATAATCTAGTTAAAGGCGATTGCCATTATGTAGTAGATACGGAAAAAGCAGCTTATTTTTCTGTAACGGAAATATTGGATTGAGATAAACCGCATTGGACTTTTGTTCCATTGCGGTTTATTCTTTTTGTTGTATGGAAACAGGAAAAGGAGTATCGACAATGAAAATCAATTTTACCAAGAAACAGTATGAAACATTATTCAAAATGGTTCAGTACGGATATTGGGTTGCTTCCGATATTGAAGATAATAAAGAAGAATTTAGTGAGATGGAACAGTATATTAATTCCTTTGCCAAAGATTTCGGCGTGGAAGGAGTACAGTTTGTGAAGGAATATGAAATTTATGATTTGACTCGGGAATTGGAGGATCGACTTCAAACAGTCATCAATGAGTATGAAGAAGGAGTGTTCAGGGATAAGCTTGCCTATCATTTGGCTAGAAAAGAGTTTGCCGAGGAGTCGGAAAACCAAGAATATAATCAGGAGGAAGCGTTTATCCGTATCATGGAGCTCGAGGAAAAATACCATCTACATATTGAAGAACGCGGGTTAGGGAAATTGAAAATGGAAGAATAAAGAGAGAGGACTTTATTTGTCCTCTCTTCAGACTGTAGACAAATTGGATATTTATTATGCTTGCCTACATTTTTTTGAGGGAGTGTCAGAATATGAACGTTGATTTCCACTCCAGGCACTCGCTTTCCGCGGGCGGTCCGGGAGCCTCCTCGGCGCTCTTGGCGCCTGTCGGATCTCCCTTGGACGCGCTTTTCCCGCAGGAGTCTCGTACCTTCCGTTCTAATCAACTTTGTTTAATAATTCAGATGGAAGCCCTTTAGTCTACAAGAGAGAGGAATTAATTTGTCCTCTCTATTCTCAATCCGAGAAGTCATGATTTCCGTGTTCACCACGTATGCCATCATTACGGAACGGTTTTATTCACCAGGATTATGGCCTAAATTTTTAACTGTGTATTGGAAAAATGCGATTAAGTCATTTTGTGATGTAAAACCTGCTTGTGCAGTCTGTTCGTTCCCTCCGCCTTTCCCATTATACGAACTGAGTTCAGCTTTAAAATATTGTCCGCAATGAAAGGGGATGTCCCCACTGTGTGAAAGGATGACCTTTTGCTCCTTACGTGATGCTAATAATACGGTAACCTTTTCCTTTTTTACAATCGTACTTGCAAGGTAAAGCAGTTCTTTCATTGAGCTATCTTCGAAAATATGAGAGATGAATCCCCCTCCATTTTCTGCAAGCAGTGAGTCAGCAAGAAAATTTGCATTTTCAAGTTTTAAGTTTTCGTTTGCCAATAGCAGCTGCTTATAGTCATTTTCCAATTTTTCCACCCTATTCAGTATCTCTGTACGTCCGGTATTGAACTTATTCGATAATGCTGAAAGAATTCCTAGGCTTTCGGAATAATCGTTCAATGCCCTGTTGCCGCACTTAAAATAGAGACGGGTATGTTCTTTCTGCTTCTCAGCTTTGAAAATTTTTATTAAGCCAATCTCACCAGTACGCCCTAAATGGGTTCCGCCGCAAGGGTTATATTCAATCCCTTCTATCTCAACTATACGGATATTCTCTGAAACTTTAGGCATTTTGACGACAGGAAGTGTCTGTAATTGCTCGTTTGTCACGTAATAGATAAGTATTTCGCGATTCTCGATAATATATTGATTAACTAGCTTTTCAGCAGCAGCCGTATGTACTTCAGTCCATTGAAATCCTGTCATTATATCGATCGTTATATATTCCTTCCCAAGGTGAAAGCTGACTGTATTAGAGTCGAACAGTTCCCTGCAGACGGCAGAGAGTAAATGCTGGCCGCTATGCTGTTGCATATGATCAAAGCGGCGGGACCAATCAAGTTCACAGTGAACGATCTCTGAATCTGGCCGTCTCTCCACCTTATGAAGAATCTTTCCATCATTGTCTTTTATAACGTCAAGAACGGTGATTCCTTCTATTTTACCAGTATCTGCAGGCTGACCGCCCCCTTCGGGATAAAAAGCGGTTTCTTCAAGAGTGATATAGTAAAAGCCATTTTCTTCAATGGTCTCCCGAATTTTGGTATCCCATTGGGAAGTCTTGGTGGACGTGTAATACAATTTTTTTGTCATGTATGATTTCATTTTCCTTTCAGTTGATCCTTAAATTATATCACCGAAATACCAGAGTTTGAAATCGCGGGTTTAGAAGATTAGTTAAAGTAAATAAGTAAACTTTATGACAAATCCTAAATAAATTGTGCAAGATGGCAATTATCCATGTTGATTTTATTGAAAGATTTATTGGAGGATAAGGGGTGGATGGTCATAATGAATGCCGACCCCGTCAAAGCGTCAAATCAATATTCTGAAATGCAGCCGGATTGCCTTATTCTTGATATTCAGTTGCCTGCAAAGGATGGTTTTCAAATCTTCAGGAGATTCATCTTAATAACGAAAAATATGTCATACCGAAGATCATGAACAGTATTCAGAACGATAAACATAAACGGATAAAAGCATTCAGGATGGGTGCGGATGATTTTATTGGTAAGCCGATTGATATCGATGAGTTTATTGTAAAGATAGTAAGGCATATACAGCGGAAGAAAATCTTTGATCAATCGGTCCTTATTGATGAGTTGACACAGGTATATAATAGAAGATTTCTTGAAGATACACTGAAGCGGTCAGGGCGTCATTTTACGATAAGCATCATTGATCTTTAACACTTTAAAAGGGTGAATGATCAATACGGACACTCGGTGGGGGATCTTGTACTGGTTGAGTTTGCACAATTCATTAAAAGCAATATCAGCAGTTCGGACTTAATCAGCTAAAAAGCTCACCTCCTGATGCCATTGTACTGGATATCCTTCTTGAAGAGGGAGAGCTGGACGGCTGGACGAACTTGAGGGAATTAAAAGGTTCCGCTGATTTGAATGAGATTCCCGTTTTTGTATCGACCGCACTTGACGAAAGGGAGAAGGGAATTTCATTGGGAGCAAAGGATTATTTAGTTAAACCGTATAAACCGAGCCAATTATCCAAAGTGATCATGTATACTTTATTAAGTAACGGTAAACAAGGGCATATTCTGGTTCCGCAGGCATTCCATGAAGAAAGCAAGTGTTAAAAAATAAAAAACCGTAATAGGTATACAGAACAACAAAAAAATGATAAATTCAAATATGTTGGAAATATAAATAATTGGGTACAATTGTAGGTAAAGGTAAGTTACAGGAGGATTTTTATACATGCAAAAAATTCAGGCCGGTATGGCTGTAGAGTTAGAAGTGGAACGTAAGGCTGATTTCGGATGGTTTTTAACAGATGGTTCAGAAGATGTCTTACTTCATCATAATGAAATGAATGAAGGAACGGAACTTGAGATTGGCGATGAAGTAACTGTGTTCATCTACCATGACAAACAAGCAAGGCTAACAGCGACAATGAAGATACCCGAAATCCAGATTGATCAGTATGGCTGGGCGGAAGTTGTCAATGTGAAAAGGAAACTGGGTGTTTTTGTTGACATCGGTCTTTCCAAAGATATTCTTGTATCACTGGACGACCTTCCGAATATTGATCGTTTATGGCCCGAGGTTGGTGATCGTCTATATGTATCCCTGAAGACAGATCGTAATGACCGCCTGTTTGGTAAACTTGCAACGGAAGATGTAATTCAGGAGATTGCAGTGCCAGCTCCTTTAAAAGGAGTACGAAACACCAGTATTAAGGGAAATGTCTATCGTTTGCTTATGGTTGGGTCTTTCTTTATTTCAGAAGAAGGATACCGCTGTTTCATTCACGAAAGTGAACGCAATGAAGAGCCCCGTCTTGGTGAATTAGTTGAAGGGCGCGTCATTGATAGTAAAGAAGATGGAACGCTTAACGTTTCTTTAATCCCCTTTAAACAAGATTTAATGGGGGAAGATGCTGATGTCATTTTCACTTATTTAATGAATCGCGGCGGTGCAATGCCTTATGGCGACAAAACGCCACCTGATGATATCAAGTTTCACTTCGGTTTGAGCAAGGGAGCGTTCAAGCGTGCTCTCGGTAAACTGATGAAAGAAGAAAAGATTTATCAGGAAGATGGTTGGACATATTCTTCAGATCGTAAATGAAAAAGGCAGCGGATTTTCTCCGCTGCTTTTTTTATGTGAATTTCATTAAAAAAACTTCTTTTTACCTTTTTCTTCTTTTAAAATCTCCACAGCTTCTCTGAACCTCATCGAATGGATAATTTCCCTCTCACGCAAAAACCTGAGTGAATCATTGATATCAGGATCATCCGAGATATCGATCAACCACTGATAGGTTGCTCTTGCCTTCTCTTCAGCGGCGATGTCTTCATATAAATCTGCAATGGGGTCGCCTTTGGCTTGGATATAAGTGGCAGTAAATGGATTTCCTGCTGCGTCATGATAAAAAAGGGCACTATCATGATTGGCATAATGGTCACCTAGGCCAGCTGCAGCCATCTGCTGAGGGGTGGCGTCTTTTGTAAGCTTATAAATCATCGTGGCGATCATTTCGAGATGGGCAAATTCTTCCGTTCCGATATCCGTAAGCAGGCCAATCACTTTATCAGGAATTGTATATCGTTGATTTAAGTATCGGAGTGCTGCAGCCAACTCGCCATCAGCACCCCCGTATTGTTCTATTAAATATTTTGCCAATTGAGGATTACAGTCTCTTACTTTAACTGGATATTGCAGCTTCTTTTCATAAACCCACATAGATATCTCTCCTTATACCTGCCATGGCCAAGGGCCTTGGCCCCATTCCCATTTATTTTCACCGCCTGGACTGTTTCCAAAACCCAATAATGGACCATATTTAGGCTCAAAAACTGATTTCAATTGTTTGGAGTATTCATGAAATTGATTGAATTGCTGTAATGCTTGCTGATCGTTAGGATGTGTATCCAAATAAAGAGTCAACTCGACAAGTACGAAATCGGCAGCCTGTATTTGTTCAAGCAACTGATAATATTCATCATCCAGTTTCTTATTCATTTATGTCTCCCTTTCACGATATGGATTATCATAAAAATCATAAAAGAATTTCCAAAGTGTACCGTATTTCAAAGCTTCCTCCGGTGTGAACTGTTCCAAATTCGGCGGTTGGAAATTAATATACAAATTAGGAGGTGTCCTGTAGTACTTTCTCCCAATAGGCGGGCACGGATCGAATTTACTATGGAAAGGTTTATATGACTTAACTAAGGTAAAAGTCTTTTCGCGAGTCAAAAAAATACCTCCTTTGTAAAGATATAGCCTTTAAATTTTTATGCCTGGGTAATGCATAATATGACTTCCCTGGTCTGGAAAGGAAATTATCTGGAAAATGATGTTTTTTCAGAATATTATAAAATCTTGTTATGGTCCCGTTATCTTACTGTGATGTTTGTCATCTATTCTTTATCTGTTTGTTCTTTGTATAGAAAAAAACTATGTTAAGATTTAACTCGTAGCTTATAAAGCAGCTCACAAGGAGGTAACAACATATGAAAAAATCAATCTTATCGTTAGCGGCAGCCGCTGCAATATCCGGTGCATTTACAATTCCGGTACAAGCAGAGGATGTCAAAGTGAAAGATGGAGACACATTATGGGGGATATCTCAAACATATAAAGTATCAATAGAAGATATTAAGTCTTGGAACAATTTGTCTTCTGACGCTATTTATGCCGGAGAAACCATACATATTTCTCAAGAAAAGCATTATAAAGTAAAGTCAGGGGACACATTATCGGGAATTGCACACAAATATGATGTAGCGGTAAATGATATTAAATCTTGGAACGGTTTAAATTCAGATACAATCCATCCTGATCAAGAGCTGGTCATTAAACCAGCAGCTAACAAAGTCGAAGCTGCAAGTGTAGAGCCTGCACAGAAATCAGAGCAAGCTCCACAAGCAGAGCAAGCTGCACCAGCAGAACAATCCAAGCCAGCAGAACAAACGAAGCCGGTTGAACAATCTGAACCAGTTGAACAATCGGAACCAGCAGACACAAACAATGAATCCCAAGATCAAGCAGAAGCTGGAAAAGAGATTACTGTTAGTGCAACAGCCTATACGGCTGATTGTCAAGGCTGCAGCGGAACAACAGCCACAGGAGTGGACTTGAAAGCTAATCCTGATGCAAAGGTAATTGCCGTGGACCCTTCAGTCATTCCACTAGGATCAAAGGTTTATGTTGAAGGTTATGGCTACGCAACGGCAGCCGATACAGGCAGTGCCATCAAAGGGAATAGAGTGGACATATTTGTTCCAAACCAACAGGATGCCGTGAATTGGGGCGTTAAAAACGTTAAAGTGCAAATCCTGAATTAATTTAACCATGCAAAACATGTTTATATATTTAAAAAGCAGACACAGGCATAATGTGTCTGCTTTTTTTGTCCTTTAGGTTGTCGGGAAAAGCAGGTACAATGGAAGAAGTAGATCCTTATAAATCCTTAGAAGGTAAATAGGAGGAATAGTGAATTGATGGAAAAAGCACGTGAATATTTACAAGAATACTTTGGTTATGAGTCATTCCGAAAAGGTCAGGAACAGATTATCGAACAGGTATTGGGAGGAATAAACACGGCGGGAATCATGCCTACCGGCGGAGGTAAATCAATATGTTACCAAATTCCAGCCCTTCTGTTACCAGGTGTAACACTCGTTATATCCCCACTAATTTCCTTGATGAAGGATCAAGTAGATGCCCTCGAACAAACTGGGATTGATGCCACGTTTCTTAATAGCTCCATTTCTGGGTTGGAATCATCCAATAGAATGAACGATATTAAACACGGAAGATATAAGTTGGTTTATTTGGCGCCGGAACGATTGGAAAATCCTGCATTTCAACAGGATTTATTTAATGTGGATATTTCATTGGTAGCCATCGATGAGGCCCACTGTATATCTCAATGGGGTCATGACTTCAGACCAAGCTATTTAAAAATCAAAACCTTATTGAAAAACATGCCATCAGCTCCGACAGTACTGGCATTAACCGCAACAGCCACACCGCATGTGACGGAAGATATATGTCAGTCGCTCGGAATAACAGAGCAGCATACAATATCAACGGGATTTTCCAGAGATAACCTGTTCTTTTCCGTAGTGAAAGAAGAAAATCGCGGCCGGTTTTTAATGCGCTATTTAGAGAAAAACAAAAATGAATCGGGTATCATCTATGCAGCCACTAGGAAAGAAGTCGATTCCTTGTATGCGAAGCTTATAAAAGCGGGATTCAAAACAGGTCGATACCATGCTGGAATGAATGAAAAAGACCGTTCGGAACAGCAAGATCAATTCATTCGTGATGACATACCCTTGATGGTAGCGACATCTGCCTTTGGTATGGGTATCGATAAATCGAATGTTAGATACGTCATCCATTACCAGACTCCAAAGAACATGGAGAGTTATTACCAGGAAGCGGGCCGTGCAGGGAGGGATGGTTTGGATAGTGAATGTATCCTTTTATATTCCCCTCAAGATATGCAGATACAGCGTTTCTTGATTGATCAATCAAATCCCTCGCAGGAGTGGCAAGCCCAGGAATTGAAGAAATTGAACAGAATGAAGGATTATTGTTTTACCGAAGGGTGTTTGCAAGCCTTCATTCTGCGATAC
This sequence comes from Peribacillus sp. Bi134, assembly GCF_918698065.1. Classification (NCBI taxonomy): domain Bacteria; kingdom Bacillati; phylum Bacillota; class Bacilli; order Caryophanales; family Bacillaceae; genus Peribacillus; species Peribacillus sp. Bi134. The sequence goes on from NZ_CAKKLN010000001.1 coordinate 267,955, forward strand.
TTTGGAGAAGAAAACCCTGAAGATTGCGGTCATTGCGAAAATTGTACAGATAAACGTGACTCTGTTGAAGTAACTATACAGGCACAGATGGTCCTTTCATGCATGTTGAGAATGGGTGAGCGATTCGGTAAAACGATGATTTCCCAAGTTCTTACGGGATCACGCAATAAGAAAATTGAAGAGTTCGGATTCCAGAAGCTCTCAACCTATGGAATCATCAATGATCAATCAGCGAAGGATGTAGGTGATTTCATTGATTTCCTGACAGCAAAACAGTATATCGAAATGACGGGCGGACAGTTTCCGGTTCTTAAAGTTACCAATGCTGGCAGGGAAGTGCTTTTGGGACAGAAAAAAGTACTGCGTAAGGAAATAAAAAAAGTAAGCAGCATCAGTGCTGATCATGGGCTGTTTGAAGAGTTGAGGCAGTTAAGAAAAGAATTGGCAAGTACGGAAAATGTACCTCCATTCATTATTTTTTCCGATGCATCCCTGAAAGATATGGCCGTCAAACTGCCGAGGACGGAAGAGGAATTCCTGGAAGTGAAAGGGGTGGGGGTGCAGAAATTCGAACGCTTCGGAGCTGCGTTTTTACAAGTGATTTCCGAGTATGTACAGGCACATCCTGAATTAGAAACGAATACTATGGTTACAAAGGAAACGGTAAAGAGAGCAACTAAACCATCTCACTTAGAAAGCTATCGCTTATATCAGGAAGGTAAATCAATCAAGGAAATAGGGACATTGAGAGGATTGTCTGCCATTTCAATTGAAAATCATTTATTAAAGTGTGCAGAAGAACACTTGGATATCAATTGGGATGAGATTTTCTTGGAGAAAGATTTTAATCTTGTTTTGGAAACTGCGAAACAATTGGATTCTGACAAATTGAAACCATTAAAAGAAGCCCTGCCTGAGCATATTTCCTACTTTATGATTAAGGCAATCTTGGTTAAAGCAGGACTGGAAAACGAAAGGTGTTAAGGTTTTTAGGATAATTTCTTCATTGAATAAATAAGAATATGGTTTAATGCGTATACTAGGAATGATAAAAAGGTGAAATTTCGCGCCTTTAATCAGATTCTTTATATAAAAAAGAGGAGGTTGCTCATGTATTTTGGTAAAAAGAATTCAGAGGAACCAGAAATCGTTATGGAAGATACGATAGTATATGCGTGCGGATCAGCAGATTGTAATGGTTGGATGAGAAAAGATTTTGCCTCGGAAAACTATGATTGCCCAATGTGTGGAAGTCAATTAGTTGAGGAAGTCAGGGAACTTCCTAAAATTGAAAATGAATATAATGCGTTTAAATAAAAGAGGTGAATCTTAGCCTCTTTATTTTTTATTTTAAAATGAAGTAGGGCGGAGTGGTTTTATTCTGGATTAATGCTTTACATATAAAAAAATGTGTGGTATCATTAAATTTCAGTGTTATGAAAAGAAAGCACTGGAGGGTAATTTAAAGTAACATTTTTATTAATAAAATAATTTTTCATCATTTTCATGATGAAGTAGAATCAAGTTAAACATATCTAGAAAAAAGAAATACATGTAATCACCAAGTATTTTCCTCGATCCATTTCTGTTCTTCATTAACTTACTTCTATGTACCATTTGTCTTTTGGAATTTAATCTACCCAATTGGAATTACGGACGGTTTTAATTAATAAACATGTACTTACAAGCTTTTATCTGATTCTCGCAGGCACGGTCTAGGAACCGTATGGATGGGAGAGAGGCAGGGCTTTCATTGTTTTAGGTTTTGGCATTAAAAATTACTCTCATGCTCGATGTTCCATCGAACGAGCAGGAAGAACCATATGAAATGGATTCTTAAACAGCGCAGTCTCGATTATCTTGAAGGGTAAGTCAGGGACTGTGTTTCATTTTGGGGACTACTTTCTTTTTTAGAATCTTTCCTCAAATATATAAAGCATATATATGTTATAATGGATATGAGATATGAAAAATTCATGTCGTAATCTCAAGTTCTTACCATTCAAAAAGTTTGGTTGAAAGAACAATGATCATACTTAGATTTGCGAATGGGTATTTACTCACAATTTAGATTAAACGCCATCTATTCTTCTTTTATCTTTATGGCTTGTGATCTGTTATGCAGGACGGAGTCAATTCAATTCTAAGGAGTGAGATATATGTATAGAAGAAATAATACGGAAGAAATCATTCCTGAAGAAACAAAGGTGTGGGAATGTACATCAGAAGATTGCAAAGGTTGGATTCGCGATAACTTTACAAGTAATGATGAACACGTTTGTCCGTTATGTAGCAGCGAGATGAAACCCGGCACCAGAATGCTTCAAGCAATCAACAATCCAAGAAACTATTAAGGTCATAAAAAAAGCTGAAGGGGATTCTCCCTTCAGCTTTTTTTATCTTTTTGCCAATTGGATCAAGCAAAAAGCAGGTGAATGATTAGTGGATATCTTTTTTCTTGAATCGACCGCCTCGAACTTCCGCGATATCCCCAACGGCAAGAAATGCAGATGGATCGAAACTTTTGACTATTTCTTTAAGTTTAGCTTCCTCAAGCCTGTTTATTACACAAAAGATGACTTTTTTATCATCACCAGAATATGCACCTTCACCAGCTAAAAAGGTTACGCCCCGTCCAAGGCGATTCATTATGGCATCACCGATATCATTAAATTCATCACTGATAATCCAAACAAATTTGGATTCGTCTAAACCTGCGATGACGATATCCATCGTTTTATATGCCACGAAGTAAGCAATGATCGAATACATGGCACGATCCCACGAGAATACGAAGCCCGCACTGCCAAGGATGAATAAATTAAAAAACATGACGATCTCCCCAACGGAAAAAGGGAGCTTCTTGCTAGCGAGTATGGCAAGTATTTCTGTACCATCCAATGAGCCGCCATATCGAATGACCATTCCAACACCAATGCCAAGAATCATTCCGCCGAAAGCGGACGCTAGGAGGATATCTTGAGTGAAAGCTGGTACATGATGAAGCAATGTAGTGGTAATGGAAAGGACTAAAATTCCATAAAGGGTAGATAATGCGAAGGTTTTGCCGATTTGTTTATAACCGATAAAAAAGAAAGGAAGATTCAAAATGAATAGAAAGATTCCGAGCTTCCATCCAGTAATGTAAGATAACATAATCGATATACCCGTTATGCCCCCGTCGATTACGTTATTCGGCACTAAAAAAATCTCGAGGCCGACAGCCATTAAAACTGCACCAATTGTAATTAGTAGACCTCTTTGTAAAACTTGTCTCAGTGTTAATTTTTTATGCTGGGTCTTCTTATGCATAATTTCTGTTGTACTTGCACCTGCCAGGTCTGACATAATCATGCCCCCCACTCCTTCTCTCTATATAGGTTCTATTTAATTATAAACCTATAGGTATAATTAAATAAAGAAATTAACATTCTTGATTAATATATTCTCGAATAATTATTTTTGTTATTGATAATGTCCTGCAATGATGAAACAGGGTTGAAAATGCTTGTCAATACCATGTAATCCTATTCTACTCCTTACAAAACAATAGTATTTCTAATTTTTATGATTTTATGATGGAATCCAGCATTTTCTTGAGATATAAGGAGCACCGAAATAGTCAGTGTGTAAATATATAGGAGTAAGGAAATAAAAAACCTTTGAGGTACTATGGATTTCCATTACAATATAGGAGAATAGAACGTTTGAGGTGGTCAAGTAAAAAAATGGAACAATCAATAGTGGCTTCAAATCCTGTCCTCTTTATGATTGCAGTACTTTTGATAATAATGGCGTGCTATACGGCGTTGGATTTACTGACAACATTACTGACGATAGAGAAATATAAACGCCTGGTGTATATTGGGAGCAGCTGCTCTATGGGAGTGGCTATTTGGACGCTTAATTTTGTGGTCATATTCACCCTTGATAATTCAGGAATGGCAGCATACAACATTGCTACAATAATTTTTTCGTTAGCATTGGCGATAGCTCTCGCAGGAGTTGGGTTATTGGCCATATCGTATAAGACACAAGTGTTGCAAATCGTTTTTTGCGGCTTCATGTTTACGATGGCCATTTTATCCAATTATATAATGGGAACATCTTCTTTAAACCATTCTTTGCACTTTAGTCCATTGTCGGTCTTCAGTACGCTTTTAAGTATCTTTAGTTTATTTGTAGCAGCACTTGCAATATTATTTTATTTTAATAAATTAAGTCAATCCTCGCTAAAGCCAATCAGTACTCTCTTGATGAGCGGGGCAATCATTGAAGGCTATTACCTTTTTTTAAGAGTGTTACCGATGAACACGAAAAATGAAACGGGTGAATTTGTTCCACTCACCCCATTTATGCTTTATCTTACATGCTTCGTTTCATTATTCATCCTTGCCAGCTTGATCGCTTCAAGTACGATAGTTGGCAGGCGGTTGGCAAAAAGCGACAATACTGTGAGCGATATCCGTTCTGCTTTAGATCAATCGGCGATAGTCGCCATCACGGATGCAAAAGGAATCATTACATATGTTAACGAAAAATTCCTGGAAATATCACAATATGAAAAACATGAACTAGTAGGGAAAAATCATTCCATCATCAATTCTGGTTATCATACAAAAGAATTTTTCGCTGACCTATGGCTAACGATCAGCCAAGGGAAAACATGGCATGGTGAAATATGCAACCGGGCTAAAGACGGTAATGTTTATTGGGTGGATACAACTATCGTTCCCTTTATGAAAAAAGGTAAGCCATATCAATATATTTCGATCCGTTCAGATATTTCCAGTCGTAAAAAAGCAGAAAATGCACTAAAGGGGTCAATCAAGGAACTGGAGGATATGCAATATGCAATCAACCAATCCTTGATTGTGGCGATTACCGATGATAAAGGAGTCATTATCGAAGTGAATGATAAGTTCTCCGAGGTTTCCGGTTATGGGAGAGATGAACTGCTAGGCCATACACATAAGATAGTTAATTCTGGATACCATTCAAAGGAATTCTTTGAACATATGTGGAAAACCGTCCATGAACGGAAAGTTTGGCATGGTGAAATTAGAAACAAGGCGAAAGACGGCAGTTTTTATTGGGTCGATACAACAATTGTTCCATTTTTCAGCGAAGAAGGGAAGCCATTTCAGTTTCTGGCACTTAGATATGATATAACTGAGCGTAAACAATCGGAAGAGATGCTCCATCGACAGGATAAATTAGCCGCTGTCGGTCAGCTTGCTGCTGGAGTGGCACATGAAATACGAAATCCGCTGACCTCCATGAAAGGGTATACGGAATTTTTGCAATTAGATGAAACGGACGAAAATAAACGGGAATATCTGGAAATAATCATGGACGAAATCAATCGTGTGAATGAGATAGTTGAAGAGTTCTTGCAATTGGCCAAACCACAGGCCTTGATATTGGAATCGAAGAATCTTGTGCCGATCATTCAAAACGTCGTATCTTTGACGGATTTTGAAGCCAGGAAGAAGAACATCACGCTAATTTCGGATTTCAATGAAGAAGAGATCCTCGTTCGTTGTGATGAGAATCGATTAAAACAAGTCATTTTGAACTTCATTAAAAATGGTATGGAGGCTATGCCTGACGGTGGGTTCATAAAAGTCATGACTGAACTTAAAGAGGATAAAGTGCATATATCCATTACCGACACAGGAATTGGGATGCCGCCAGAGCAGCTTAAGAGACTGGGAGAACCATTCTTCACAACGAAAAAAACTGGTAATGGGTTAGGTCTCATGATCAGCTTTAAAATCATAGAAAGCCATTTGGGAAATGTCTTTGTCGAGAGTGAGGTCAATAAAGGTACAGTCTTTAATATCGTGCTCCCTATTTAATATCCATAATAGGAAGCAATGATTGAAATCAACAACTTTAAGAAGCTGTCTGCGTGGGGGAACTGGATTTGGATAAACAAAAGCATGTCAATATTATTAGCTTGAAGGTATTTTACTTATTTTCTTTTTTTGCAGTGGGAAGTTTAACACCGCTATTAAGCGTTTATTTGGCCAATGAGGCTGGTTTGTCCGGTATTGAAATAGGTACGATCATGTCTGTTGGACCGATAGTGATGATCGTTTTTCAACCTTTTTGGGGAATTGTCTGTGATTGGAGCGGGAGACCAGCAAAAATACTGGCAATTACATCGTTGCTTGCCGGTGTATTCGGTTTAGGCTACCTACTGTTCGAGCACTATTTACTTATCGTATCCGTCGCAATCGCTTTGGCTATCTTTCAAAGTGCGATAATACCGGTTTCAGATAGCATCACCCTTCAATATACAACAAAAATCAAATCGAATTATGGGAAAATCCGTTTATTCGGTTCACTTGGTTACGGTGTGGCCGTTTTTGTAATGGGAAGGCTATCTGAATCCTTCATGGGTCCTTCAGTGATATTTTATGCCTTTTTCTTCGGTCTTTTGATTGCGGCTAGTCTAGCTCTTCGTTTGCCTGAAGAGCCACCTGGTGAAAAGGTGAAGCTTTTCGGAGGAATGAAAGAATTGATCACCATGAAACGGTTTCTTATCTTTCTTGCCATAACGTTCCTGCTATTTGGTCCTAATCTCGCAAATAATGTATACTATGGTTTGTTTGTAGAGGCAAGGGGAGGGACATATACAGGAATTGGCATTGCTTTCCTTTTAGCTGTATTATCGGAAATCCCCTTTATGAGAATCGCAGGTACCTGGATTCATAAAATAGGCCTGCTGCCAATTACCTTATTGGCTGGAACGGCCTCATTGGTCCGCTGGGTTTTGTACTTCACCGAACCAAGTTTGGCTACCGTATATGTGACTTCGATCATTCAAGGGTTTTCACTTGGCTTATTCATTCCTGCAGCTTTACAATATATCAGGGAAGTTGTCCCTGCACGAATAACAGTAACTGCAATAACGCTTTATTCCGCCATTGGCAATGGATTGGGTAACTGGTTCAGTACCTTCAGCGGCGGGATAATATTGGATAAATCTGGAATATATGCTGTCTATTTATTTTATGGTTTACTCACGCTGATCGGGATGCTGCTTACAATATGGCTCATGAGGTTAGATATAAAATTAAAAGTATTGGGAAAACCCATAGGTAAAATAGAAAAATGATGGAAAATATATCGAGGGACCTCTTAACCTTTCATGGTGAAGAGGTCTTTTTTACTTGTCTCTCAACAAGTCTGAGAGAATGCCTGCTAAATGATCAAGCAGAAAATGCGAATGGGATTCATCCAATCCCTCAGACTGTATACAAATTGATTAAAAGTTTTTTAAGGATTTTTAACCGTTGATAGGAACCTAGGGCACTCGCTCCAATCAACTTTCTTATAAAATTTAGATAGAATCCCTTTTGTAACCCCTTTCAGCCTTTTTTTACTGGTAATTTTAAAAAGGAAAGGCTTTTATTAATTGGAATTTTTAACCAGAACAATCAGTTTTTTGTTTTTGGAAATAATATGATTTAATGGAAGGTAGAGAATGAATGGAAGGATGAGTGTTTTGAGCAAACCAAAAGTGTTGGCTGCTACCATCGTATCAGCTCTTATCGGACTGTTTTTTTTATTTTGCCTTGGATGGACGATTACTGACCATTACGGAAAAGGAACTTCCGATAGAGAAGTAATGGAAGAAACCCCCATTAAAAATGATCTTCCTGATGATTTTACGGTAGTGGCATTAGGCGATTCATTGACACGCGGCACAGGTGATGAAACAGGGAAAGGCTACGTTGGACTTGTTGTTGAAGATTTGAAGAGCGAGTACAATAGAAAACCAATCATTCATAACCTCGGAATTAATGGACAAGTGTCTAAAGAATTGGTGCAGCAAGTGAAACAACCGGAAGTGAAGCGCCAAATCCAGGCAGCTGATGTTATTTTAGTTACAATCGGGGGTAACGATTTATTTCAAAAAGGCCAGACCCTGCTTGAATATGATCGTGAAGCTATATCTTTATCACAAAAGAATTTCTTGGGAAATTTAGATGAAATTTTTAAAGATATCAATAAAGTCAATGATACAGCTACCATTTTTTTGCTTGGGCTATATAATCCGTTTATAGATTTGGATGAAGACTTTGATACGAACCGCATTGTTCGTGACTGGAATAATGAAACGGCAGAAGTTGTGGCTCTTTATAAAAATGCAATTTTCGTTCCAACATTTGATTTATTTCAATTGTCGGTAAATGATTATTTGTATTCGGATAAATTTCACCCTAATAAGAAGGGGTACCGTTTAATTGCTGATAGAGTTGCTCCTTTAATAAAATGGGAGGATGTGAAACGATGAAACAGGTGACATTGTCTGTCAGGGACTTGAGAAAAAGGATTGGCAAAAGGGAAATTATTAAAGGAATAGATTTTGAGCTGAATGAAGGTGAGGTTTTCGGCTTTTTAGGACCGAACGGAGCAGGCAAGACGACGACGATCCGCATGTTGGTCGGTTTGATTAAGCCATCCTCAGGTTCCATCCATATATGCGGATATGATGTCCGTCAGGAATTTACGAAGGCTATGAAGCAAATGGGCTGCATCGTTGAAAATCCAGAGTTGTATCCTTTTTTGAGCGGATGGGATAATTTGCTCCACTTTGCAAGAATGTTACCTGAAGTTGATGAAACAAGAATGATCGAGGTTGTTGAACTCGTCGGTCTGCAAGCGAGAATTCACGATAAAGTGAAGACTTATTCGTTAGGTATGAGGCAGCGCTTAGGAATCGCGCAGGCAATGCTGAACAGCCCTAAACTCTTGATTTTGGATGAACCGACCAACGGTCTAGATCCTGCCGGAATCCGTGAAATGCGGCAATTCATCAGAAAGTTGGCTGAAGAAGAAGGTATGAGCGTTCTGGTTTCTTCACACTTATTAGGTGAAATACAGCAACTTTGTGACCGGGTTGCAATTATTAAAGGGGGGGAAATTATTAAAACGGATACGGTGGAAAGCTTATTATCCACGCAGGAGCGGATATTTTGGCGGGTGGAACCTATACAAAAGGGAGCGGAAATTCTTAGCAGCTTCACCGAAATTACCATAGATCAAAAATATATCATTACAGCCTATGATGAACTCAGAACACCCGAATGGAATGCTGCACTTAACCAAGCAGGGGTGAGGGTGCATGAAATGAATCGAAAGCTCCCGGGATTGGAAGAATTGTTTTTGCAAGTTACCGGTGTCGGAGGTGCAGGCATTGAATAACTTGATTCAAAATGAAATGATGAAGTTGTTGGCAAAGAAACGGTTAATCATAATCGGTATCATCGTGGGAATTTTAGTGCTGATGTTTACATATGCCCAATACAAACAAGTGGAAGAGCAGCGGAAGAAGTTGGGAACTGATGATTGGCGTTCAGCTCTTCAGCAGCAAATCATTGATACTCAAAATCGTTTGGGCTCGAATAGGATGCTCGATGAGTGGCGTGAACAGCTCCAAGTTAGTCTGAAGCAGCAGCAATATTATCTAGATCATGATATCAATCCCTCAGAACCAGGCGCAGCCACCTTTACACGCATGTTTTTGGAAAATGCAATCGATTTGTTCATTCCGCTGTTGATCATGATTGTGGCTAGTGATATGGTTTCCTCCGAAAGCAGTCAAGGGACAATCAAACTTTTGTTGACCAGGTCAGTGGAGCGCTGGAAAATCTTATTGAGCAAATATGTAACATTATTATTATCAGTTTCGATTATCGTCGCGATGACAGCCTTATTATCTTACCTTTTATCAGGTATCGTTTTCGGATATCAAGGATGGGGGGCTCCTGTAATAACCGGATTCGAATTGAATGGGGCTGACGTGGATGTCAGTCAAGTAAGGTTAGTGGAACAATGGAAATTCCTATTGATGGATTTGGGACTTGTCTGGCTGGTGGCGGTTGTTGTAGGAACCCTTTCTTTCATGCTTTCGGTTTTAGTGAGAAGCACCCCTGCAGGCATGGGCATCATGCTGGCTGCATTAATTTCCGGGGCTATATTGAACAATATGGTTTCATCATGGGAATCAGCGAAATACTTTTTTATGGTGAATTTGAAATTGACCGCTTACATCAGCGGTACGGCTCCACCGATTGAAGGGATGACTTTATTATCCTCCGTCATTACTCTGCTCGTTTGGTGGGCGCTTGCTTTAATCGTATCTTTTACAGTATTTACCCGGCGGGATGTATACTGAGAAACAGCCTAACAAATTATAGGCTGTTTCAGTTTGTTGACATAGATGGTTCGGGAGTTTCGCACCCCGAACATGATTATAAAAGAAGACTCGGTTTAACTGGCTAGCCGAGACCCCCTATAAATGCTTGGAACACAGTCGGCGGAAAGGGAGCGGATTTAAAGCGGGGACCGCAAAATAACGGCTCCAGAGTCCGAATAATGAAGTGAAGGTCGAAAAAATTCGTGGACGGTCGAATAAAGTGCAGGGAAGGTCGAATAACTTGCGTGGACGGTCGAATAAAGTGCGGTGAAGGTCGAATAAAGTGCGGTGAAGGTCGAATAACTGCGCGGACGGTCGAATAAAGTGCAGTGAAGGCCGAAAAACTGCATGATCGGTCGAAAAAAGGTGCCGTAACTGACGAAAAAAGTCCGGCTGGAATCATCTGTAACTTTTTTAAAGAACTGTAGGCAAACTCGCTTTCGAATCTTTCTTATTGTCTGAAACAGCCTATATAAATTATAGGTTGTTTTTTATTTTCTCGTACAGGGTATCCTTTAAAAAACAGTATGTTCAAATTAGGAGGATTATAAATGGATGATAATCATTTGAATAAAAAATTCATGCCAATGACTTCAGTTTCCAGTGGAGATGTACAGATAATAAATGAGGATATTTATTGTCTGTCCGTTCAAATCGTTAATGTAATTTTTATAGGGTCATCCAAAGATGAGAAATGGGTATTGATAGATGCAGGGATGCCGCGCTCAGCAGAGGTAATAAAGAAAACTGCTGAAGAAATATACGGACCGCAAAATCCACCTGCCGCGATTATTTTGACACATGGACATTTCGATCATGTTGGTGCATTGATTGAGTTAATGGAGTATTGGAATGCTCCTGTCTATGCCCACATTAAAGAAATGCCTTATTTAACGGGACAGGAAAATTACCCCGAACCTGATCCTACTGTTGAAGGGGGAATGGTCGCTAAAATTTCATGGGTATTTCCGAATGAGGGAATCAACCTTGATGAAAAAGTTCAGCCATTGCCTGATGATCATAGTGTTCCCGGGCTTCACGATTGGAAATGGGTTCACACCCCTGGCCATTCGAAAGGACATATATCACTTTTCCGTGAAAGTGACCGAAGTTTGATTGCAGGAGATGCTTTTGTGAATGTCAGGCAAGATTCCCTATACAAGGTTATCACTCAGGAGAAAGAAAAGCCCGCCGCGGTATTTGACAACCGATTGGGAGGCTGCCAAGGAATCGGTAAGGTTATTGGAAAGTCTGAAGCCGACTGTTGCCATAACGGGACATGGTTATCCTGTAGAAGGGAAAGAACTTGAAATGGGTTTAGCGAAGCTTGCAAAGGAATTCGATTCATTAGCTAAACCGGATCACGGGAAATATGTGGAATGAAGCGTGAAGGAGTTCCATGAATAATTTCTCTTCAGAAGTCAAAAATAAACAAGCAACTTATGAAAAATGGAGGGATTTCCGTGACTAATTTAAGAGATATCATGACAACAGACGTGGACTGTTGCACTGCGGAAGATAATATATATGAAGCAGCAGTCAAAATGAAGAATGATGATGTTGGTGTCATTCCTGTATTGGAGAATAACCATTTAATTGGTGTTATAACAGACAGGGATATTGTCATTCGCTGTGTTGCCGAGAAAAAGCCGAATTCGACTAGAATTACCGATGTCATTACCACCAATCTTGTAACAGGCACGCCTGATATGTCAGTGGAGGAAGCTGAGGAGTTAATGGCTACCGAACAAATCAGAAGGCTCCCAATCATTGAGAATGACAAGCTGGTCGGAGTCGTGGCATTAGGTGATCTCGCTGTACACCAACAAACAAATTCAATGGCGGGAAATGCTTTAAGTTCAATTTCCGAAGACAGAGACCAAATTCAACACTAAAAACAAAAACTCTGTTAGCTTTTGCTAACAGAGTTTTTATTTTTAAAGATATTTATTGAACCATCCTTTGATTTCCTCAACATGTTGCAAGCGCATTTTTGGAGATCCGCTTCGGGATACTTCATGAGTTTCATCTGGGAAAGAAACAAGTACCGCTTCTTTATTTTGACGTTTTAAGGCGACAAAAAATTGCTCGCTCTGTTCAATGGGACAGCGGAAGTCCTTATCACCGTGAAGTAAAAGTAAAGGGGTATTCACATTGGAGACATATTTTAATGGCGAGTGCTGCCATAATTTTTCAGCAGAGTTAACGATATCGCCGCCAACTTCCCACTCTGTAAAATAATAGCCAATGTCACTGACGCCATAAAAACTTAGCCAGTTACTTATGCAACGCTGAGTCACAGCGGCCTTGAAGCGGTTGGTATGTCCGATGATCCAATTTGTCATGAACCCTCCATAACTTCCTCCGGATACCCCTAAATTTTCATGGTCTATAAAATCATACGTAGCTAAAACGTGATCAACTCCAGCCATTAAGTCTTTATAATCCATGCCTCCATAATCTCCCCGGCAGGCATTTACGAAGTCTTGGCCATATCCTATACTCCCGCGCGGGTTAGTGAACAATACAGTATACCCTTCATTAGCCAAGGTCTGGAATTCATGAACATAGGTATTGGCATACATCATATGCGGTCCGCCGTGGATTTCTAAAATGAGCGGATATTTTTGATTTCCATCAAAATCGGTCGGTCTCATGATCCAGCCGTGGATGGTAAGTCCATCAACGGATTGGAATGTTATTGGTTCAGCCGTGGACAAATGTTTATCCTTCAAAAAATCCTCATTAACAAAACTGATTTGTTCCTTATCACCATTGGTAAGGTTATAGGCAAAGAGATCGCCGGGATGAACAGGTGTGCTGATGGCCACGACGGCACGGTGGCTTTCGGGATCTATAGTCAGGCCGTATATATGCTGCGGGTCAAGGATTGATGGATACATGGCTCCTTCAATCGAACCATAATATACCCCGGTATTTCCATAATCACTTATTAAAAAGTAAAAACCTTGGCTATCGTTTGTCCACAATATACCTGGGTCGACGGCTCCGATTTGGAAATCCCCAATTGCGGAATCGCCTATTTGGACGTCCCATCCATCGGTCAAACATTGAGTCGTTTGATCGAAAATGGAATATAACCAGATATTTGAAAAGGTGGCACCGGCAAATTCTTTATTATGGCCAATGAAAGATAGATGCTCGCCATTTGGAGACCATTTCGGATCTCTAAAGAAACCTGTACTATCCGTTATCTTCTCTAAAGATTTCGTTTCAAGGTCCATGATGAAAATATCGGAAAAAAGTTCATCATCACTTCTTTCTGCATCCCCGCTTATGAATGCAATATGCTGTCCGTCTGGGGACCATGCATTCGGTTGATGATCCACATTGTTTTCCGTTAGCAGTGTGGATTCTCCCTTAAAAATGTCCACTATAACCAGCTGCTGATATAACTGATCAAAATAGCCTCTTCCATCCCATTTATACTTAATCCGGTCATACCTATTAACTTTTTTGGTCAAATCATTTTCCTTATCCGTATTAAGGTTTTCGTCTTCCTTTAACCCGGTAGAAAGCAGTAACTTGGTGGAACAAGGAGACCAAATAGGTTTTGATGCGCCGTTAACGAAATGGGTCAACTGGCGAGCTTCCCCACCAATGCTCCCAATAATGTGGACTTGTTTTTTCCCTGATCTGTCTGAAATAAAGGCGATATGCTTTCCGTCTGGGGACCAGGCTGGTGATGTATCACGATTATCCCCAAACGTCCATTGCTTTGTTTCATTCGTAATCAGGCTGAACATAAACAGATTGGAAATGTATTTTTCCGTTTTTTCATCGATTCTGGTTTGGACATAAACCGCCATACTGCCATCCGGTGATAGCTTTGGATCGGTCACTGATTTCAAGTGAAATAAGTCTCTTGCTGTTATACCTATTTTGTTCATCCTTTTCACCCTTTCATTTCTCATAGTTATGTATTTCGCTAAAGAGAAATATAAATCCTTTAGTAAATGGTAAACGCGTAAGGTTTATTTATCAAGGACGAAAGAAATGAAAAAAATCCGGCCTTTTCGTCAGGTCGGATCATCAGGATATATAGGCGAAAAACTTACAATTACTTATGCATGTGTCGTGTATGTGGGCGGTGCGGCGGTATTTGGAAATTATGTTCTTCCATCATTTTATAATGTTGTTCAAAATGTGAAACCATTTTATCGGCCTCTTCTTTTGATAGCGCGCCATACTCAACATATTTTTGGATCAATATCTTTTTGTCAGCGAGTATCTGCTTTTGGATCTTGGCGATTTCAGATTTTTGAGCATCAGTGAATTGTACACGTTCCGTTTTTGCTTTATTTTCCTCTGCAGCTGGGTGATTCAGGTTGACTAAGAATAGGGAACAGGCTGTTAAACAGATGACTAAAAACTTTTTCATGAATGAACGACTCCTTCTTTTGTTTTTTTGCCTTTTGAAGAATTGAAGAGCATTTAAAACCTGAAAGTCTCTTCCTTGTAAATGTTTTTCTTTATGGAAGATTCCTTATTCTTTTATTATCATTTACAGCATTTACAGTTTTATGTAAAAAAATAGGTAAGGGTTTGTTAAAGAAAGATATGGGTAATTTAAATGTAAGCACTAAATTTTGATGTAACTTCGAAGAAAGGGGGGGATTATGATCTGGACGATTATTGGTGTAATAATATTATTATGGGTTCTTGGTCTGGTTTTTAAAGTGGCTGCAGGCTTTATACATATCTTGCTTATCATCGCGGTCATTCTCATTTTGGTTAAAGTTTTTAAGGGAAGGAATCGAGTGTAGATATGTATCAAAGGCTAACGTGGAAAAGTTTAAAACAACAATTTGAAAGGCGGCCTGGTGAGCAGGCCGCCTTTTAATTTTCCGTTATGCTGTCAATCGTAAGGAAGTGGCTGGCCTAACAGCCTCTTATGAATCCATATTGCTGCTTGGGTGCCATCCCCCATTGAAATGGTGACTTGTTCTGAATGGGCAACGAGGTCACCGCCTGCCCAGACTCCTTTAATATTCGTTTCTTTAGTCCGGGGATGAATCAAGACATGTTTGTTTTCATTGACTTGCACACCTAATTGTAGGGCTAGGTCATTATTTAGTTTGTTCCCTTTAAACGCCGTGAATGCTTTTTCAGCCTCGATTATTTTACCGGAGACCAATTCTATGCCCGTTAGCTGCTGTTTGTCGTCGACATGAACCTCACAAACTTCTTCTTCGATTACGGGAATCTGATTTTCCTTCAATTTTTCCTTATAATCATCATCAATTTTTGATTTCAAATGATTTACGTAAATGATATCCTTTGACCAATATAAAAGTGTAAGGGCCATGCCCGCACCAGTATTTCCGCCTCCAAGAACAACGGTTTGCTTATCCATGATCTCATACCCATCACAGTCAGGGCATATATATGTGGATGTCCCAAGAGTTGGATAGATGTTTTTGATTGGAGGAATGTTATCGGTAATGCCAGTACCGAGAAAAATCATTTTTGCTTGATATTGCCTGTCATTCTTTGTTTGGATAAAAAACTTGTCCTGTTTTTTTTCTAGAGCTGTCACTGTATCATCCAAGAATTCGACACCGAATTTTTCAGCGTGCTGTCTGCCAAGCGTTCTTAATTGTTTACCGCTTACCCCATCCGGCCATCCAAGAATGTTATGGTAAGCCTTGGCAATGGAGGAGCGGCCTTGAGAAGAATCAATGACGATAATATTATGTTTATATCTTCCGAGCTGTATAGCAGCCTGAATACCGGCTATACCTCCACCAATAATAATGCAATCTGCTTGTTTCATGAATTCACCGCCCATAATTTTGGAATAAACCTAGTGTTATTCTATCTGTAAAAAATATACCACTAGTCGCTGGCGCCTAAACAAAAAAGGAGGAAGTCCGCCAGCTGGCGGACCTTCCTCCTTTTCAGTTAATGCCTGTATCATTGTTCCTGTATTGGTTCGAGCCATTCTTGTGCCCAATTTTGAATTTCGTTCATTACCGGTGCAAGAGCCTTGCCTTTTTCAGTTAAAGAATATTCAATCCTGACCGGTGTCTCTGGATATACATCCCTTTTAACAATACCTTCAATTTCCAAGTCCTTTAAACGTTCGGAAAGAATCCTGCCGCTTATCGGGAATGCAGATTCAATATTACAAAACCGTTGAGGGCCATTAAGTAATTGATTGACAATCAATCCAGTCCAGCGTTTACTCAAGATTTGCATTCCTTTTTCAAATCGTGGACAAAGTGTCGTATTATTCATCTTATCACCTCATTATTAATATATTATAATGCATTTACCTCATATGTAACAACTTTACCGATAATTATTTAGTTACTAGAGATGTTAAAGTATAAGAAAATTATGAGCTTACTTTAAGTATCATGAAAAGAAATTCGCCTCATAATTGCCACATTTTAAAAAAATGCGCTTTTAAAAAATGTGTTCTTTAGGGATACCGAGAAAAATATGTTATTTTAATATTGAAGTCAAAGTTTTACAAATGGAAGGGTTCGTGGGAAAGATGAGTGATTTACTGCAAGAGGCCGTATCCTTTATCAGGACAAGTTATCCGGAAATATCGAAAACGGAAGAGGACATGGATGGCAGGATTGAACAAATCAAAAAGGAAATAGATGAAACAGGCAGATATGAACATACATATGAAGAATTGGTTTATGGTGCTAAATTAGCTTGGCGTAATAGCAATCGTTGCATAGGGCGCTTTTTTTGGGAGTCGCTGAGGGTGATTGATAAAAGGATGATTCAAAGCGAAGAAGAAATTGTATCGGCACTCTTTGAGCATATCGAATATGCAACGAATAATGGGAGCATCAGACCTGTGATTACAATTTTCAAACAAAAAGATCATGATCGAAAAGTGGATATTTGGAATCATCAGCTTATTAGATATGCAGGATATGAGACGGAGCATGGCGTAATCGGCGATTCAAGTTCAATAGCATTCACCAAGCAATGTATGGCAATGGGATGGGAAGGGAAATTCGGACGTTTCGATATTTTACCCCTTGTAGTCCAATTGGACGGAAAAACCCCTAGTTTACATGTCATACCTGAAAGCCTCGTTAAAGAAGTTCAAATCACCCACCCTAAACTGACATGGTTCAAAGATCTTCAAATCAAATGGTATGCAGTTCCAATCATATCTGGAATGAGGCTGGAAATTGGCGGTATTACGTATTCAGCTGCACCATTTAATGGGTGGTACATGGGAACGGAAATCGGTGCCAGGAACCTTGCTGATGAAGAACGCTACAATATGCTACCGGTAATCGGGGAGAGGATGGGCTTGGATATTAAACGTGATTCAAGTTTATGGAAAGATCGAGCCCTTATCGAACTGAATGAAGCAGTCCTTTATTCGTATAAAAAACACGGAGTCAGCATTGTTGATCACCATACAGCAGCTAAACAATTCAAGAAATTCGAAGAAAAAGAAACCACTTGTAACCGGAAAGTTACGGGGGACTGGACCTGGTTAATTCCGCCTGTTTCTCCAGCCACAACCCACGTTTTTCATCAGCCATATAATAATGAAATAATGAAACCTAATTTCTTTTATCAAATTCCTCCATATAAATAAAGGTTTACATTTATTGGCGTTGGGTATATATATAGCAAGCCAATAAATAAGGGGGAAGGTAATGATGGCATTAGGAAGAAACGTGGTATTACTAGGAGTCGGAGTTGCCGGAGTCTCATTTTTATCGAATAAAACGAACAGAGGAAAAGTGAAGGACATATGGTCCAATGCAAAAACAAAAACATTAGGCTTTTGGAATAGGACGGCTTCAGAGCTAGATCCTGTAATTGAAAAGGCAGGTCACCCTGATCCATATGATCATGACGATAATAAAATGGTGGATGAAGGCGCCATGTATGGTGTTCACTATTATAATAATGCTAAGCATGGATAAAGTTATCAGACGCTTGGGGAAACCTAAGCGTTTTTTTGTGGTAGTTTTTATTATATTTTCCAACCTTTAAAAACTGATAATTGCGAATTTAAAACAGGGAACCAAGGTATTAAATTCGTTATTGTGCTTTAAAAGAATAAGGATTAAGATTAAAGAATCGAAAGGAAGTGGATACGAGTGAGCAGCAGTTCTTATGATCCTGAACCCAGAAAGCAAGAGGAAGCCAATATGATGCTAGAAGTCGAGACTGTTATTCTCCCTGAGTATCTGCTCGAAGAAGGTAAATAAGGCTTTCTCTATAGAAGAGGAGGTCAAGAAATGATTGAAATCTACAAGACGGATGAAAACCGACACCTAAACAAGATCGAGGAAATGACAAAAGGTTCCTGGGTGAACATTGTCGCGCCCACAGAATCTGAAATAGATTATATATGCACGACTTTGAAGTTACCGATCAATTTCATGAAAGATCCGTTGGATGATGAGGAAAGGCCTCGAATTGAAAAAGAGGATGATAATGTTTTAATTATTGTCGACTTCCCATATTTGACAAGGGACGAAGCCGACTTACCGATTTTTGAAACAATACCTATAGGAATGATTTTTACCAAAGACTGTTTCATTACGGTATCTTTGAAAGAAACACCGATATTGGCGAATTTCAAAAACAATAAGATAAAAGGCTTTTTCACCAATAAGAAAACAAGGTTTGCCTTACAATTACTATTTGAGATTTCATCCTATTATTTACGTTACCTGAAACAGATTAACAAGATGACTAATGAAGCGGAACGTGAATTGCATCAGTCCATGAAAAATAAAGAATTATACACTTTCCTGGCTTTGGAAAAAAGCTTGGTTTATTTTACGACATCATTAAAATCCAATCGGGTAGTACTTGATAAGATCCTCCGTTTTAATTATTTGAAAATGTATGAAGAAGATAAAGAATTGCTTGAGGATGTAATTATCGAAAATGCTCAGGCAATTGAAATGGCAGAAGTGTATCTATCCATTCTTAGCGGTATGATGGATGCATTCGCTTCAATCATTTCCAATAATGTCAATAATGCGATGAAGTTTCTAACCTCCGTGACCATTATTTTGACGCTTCCGACGATGGTGGCAAGTTTTTACGGAATGAATGTGGAACTGCCGTTTGAACATAATCGGTTTGCATTCATATTTACATTATTAATTGCCATAACATTGGCGGGGACGACGGCATTCATTTTTTGGAAGAAAAAATATTTTTAAAATTAACCAGCTTATTAAGCCGGTTTTAGACTGTAGACAAATTCGATGTAAATCGAGATTGTCTACAGTTTTTATTAGGGTTTGTGCAATTTGAGCATGATTTCCACTCCAGGCACTCGCTTTTCCCGCAAGAGTCTCGTACACCCGCTCCAATCAACTTTGTTCTAACTTTTATATAGAACCCTTACGGCCCTTACCTACGAACCATTTGGTTCGTAAAATTGAGGCTGCCAAGCCGGTTTTATCTTATTCCTCAAAAAAATCAGCAAATCCTTCACTGTTAATTCGATCGGAATAAGGGTTCTCATCTTTTACATTCTTTGCGTCCAAATTTGTTTTAATCACTAAACGGGGACTCTGTGATGCTTCTCTGATGATACGGTCGTTCAACTCTTTAAAATCCGGTACATTCTTATTGCCGGGTCTGTTTGGTTCCAATTAAACCACCTCCATTTGTATCTTGGCAATAAAGGATGGGGTGTATTCATGAATATTATTAGGATTGGGAAGGATAAGGACTGAGGAGGAGATCATTATGACCAAATGGAACGAGCAAGCAGCTCGCAATAATAATTTAAGGGCAAGTGATTTAAACCCGGCTGGAGCCGATAAAGCAAAAATGGATCCAAAAACAATTGATGGTGATCGATTGAATGATCTAAAGATTCAACGGGAAATCATAAAGCAAAATATATAAGGGAAGCCCGATTGTCATGGAATTCCGTCTTCATGATACGCAAAAAAAAACGCTTGGTTTATCCGCCAAGCGTTTTCCACTGCATTCTTATCAAGAACGCTTTTGCTTTTTAAGTGAAGAGGATTGAGTGAAGGACCCGGTTTCTTTCGTAGTGGTGCCTTGCCCCTCTACCTGAGAAGACCCTAAACGGGTTTGAGAAGCATCTTTTTTGTTTTTTCCATTCATGTTTATCACCTCGATATTACTTTCCCTTTTTCCTTTGCATCCTATACATATATTTAAGGTGAAAAGGACAGGTTAGAAGGTAGAGGAGGTGTGTGTTGATGTCAAAAATCGGTGTTGAAGAATCATTAACGAATATTCAGGAAGCACTTCGTGAAAAAGGTTTTGATGTTGTGGAGATTAAACAAGAAGCTGACGCAAATAACGTGGATTGTTGTGTGGTAACAGGTTTGGAAAGTAATGTAATGGGTATAAGCGATACTTCATTTAAAGCGTCTATCATTGAGGCAAATGGTTTAACTGCTGATGAAGTGTGCCGCGAGGTTGAAAATAAAATGAACGCCATTCAATAGTTCAAAAAGTGCCTAAACCGATATAGGGTTAGGCACTTTTTTTGTTCAAGGCGGCTACTGTGCTATGGAAATTGCCGCATTCAATTCCACCGCTACATTCCCTTTGATCGCCCTGGAAATCATACATGAAGCTTCAGCTTTTTCAGCAAGTTTCCTCGCTTTTTCAACCACTTTTTCTGAAGTGCCCGGTACTAATATAAGTTTAGGGCGATGAATGATTTTCTTGTAGGTGAATACTCCATTCGTAACATCCACTAACGCTTCGGATTGCATGGTCAAGCTCACCTTTTCTATATGGGCTCGCTCTAACATGGCAGCATAGGTAATGATATAGCAGGTCGATGCCGCCCCAAGCAGCATTTCATCGGGATTAGTGCCGATACCTGGTCCCTCCATTTCAGTAGGAATACTTATCTGTGTTAGTAGATTCCCTGAATGAATTGTGCCGATATCATTTCTGCCGCCTGGCCACTCTGCAGTTAAATGAAAGTGATGTATCGTCATTTTTTTAACCTCCTTACCATTTCTATAGTGTAAACGATTTAAACAGGTTAAGTATTCGATTTTGCTCACTCGGGGGATTAATCATAACAGCAGTGGGTCGAATTAAGTTTTTCAGTATGCCAATTCAAAGCCGACTGTAGCGGTCGAAAGGATAGGTATTATTGATATAAAGGATACTGTTGATGAAACAAAAGGCAGAGGCATCAGGCTATTTTAAGCACAATATTGGATAGGCTTTTCTATAATGATATAGACGGTTTTATATAAATAATACTTCATTAAGGAAGGGCTGAAAAGTTGACTACATTGAGTAATATGTTCGATTTGACTAATAAAACGGCTATCATTACCGGCGGCGGCAGAGGACTGGGCAAACAGATCGCCATGGCGTTGGGGGAGGCTGGCGCAAATATTGTCATTGCTTCACGAAATCTGCCTGTCTGTAAGGAGGTATGTGAAGACTTGCAACTGATGGGTGTTAATGCCGTTGCCTTTGAATGTGATATCACCGATGAGAGTGCCATCGACCATGTCGTTCAGGAAACGGTTGCCCAATTTGGCACGATTGATATTCTTGTAAATAATAGCGGTACGTCCTGGTCAGGTCCTCTTTTGGATCTTCCTAAGGACAAGTGGGAAAAAGTATTGAATGTCAATGTTACAGGTACTTTCCTGTTTTCACAGGCTGTTGCGAAGGTCATGAAGCAGCAAAATTTCGGAAAAATCATAAATATTGCATCTGTTTCGGGTCTTGGCGGGACGTTTCCCGAGTTATTGGATACGATAGCTTATAACACCAGTAAGGGTGCCATTATTACAATGACGAAGGATTTAGGAGTTAAACTTGCTAGATACGGCATCCAAGTCAATGCAATTGCACCTGGATTTTTCCCGACTAAAATCACAAAGAAAATTCTTGAAAAATCCAACTATGACATATTAGGTAAAACTCCGGCTGGCAGGTTTGGCGATGAAGATGATTTAAAGGGCGCTGCCGTATTTTTAGCCTCACAGGCTTCTGACTATATGGTTGGTCATATTTTGATCATTGACGGTGGAATATCGGCATTAGTGTAAACGGAGGAGAAAGGAAGGAAGAAATATATGGTGGGAAAATCAAATTTTTATAAAGGGCTTAAATTACTAGGCGCACAAAAAGAGGAACAGCTTAATGGGAAAATTAAGGATTTGCTAAATAATCGTGAGTTAATAGAAGCAGTAAGCGACAATGCCCAAATGCAGGTACCAAGAATAAATAGTCTTCAGGAAGCCTCAGAAAGAATGTCCATCATCATGAATTATCCAACAAAAAAAGATGTGGCGAGTTTAGCGAAATTAGTCATCCAACTCGAAGAAAAAATTGATGGGTTGGAAGAATTGGTCTCTATGCTTGTTGAGAATAGGGGCGGGAATGTCGGGGGTAATTCTTCAATTCGCAATAAAGGCAATGCCAATTCATCCCGCAGCATCAAAAAGAAATCAAGATTGGCATCCAATGAAATGGAAGGGAGTAAAAAAAGGTTATCTGATTTTATAAATAACTCCTTATTGTTAAGCTCACAGCTGCCTGAGTTCAATTCAGTTGGTCAGGAGAATTCAAATGGCTAAGCGGAAAGTGCCCAAAAATCAATCTGAACCCAAAACTAAATTGCAACATTTATTGGATATTCCCAATCAGCCAATGCCTGAAATGGGACTGACTCCGAAAATAGCGGTGTGGAAAAAAAACAAATCAACGCTTTGGTTTTATCCCTCAGCACAAAAAAAATATGATGTACCGGTTTTTCTTATATATTCACTAATCAATACTCCTTTGATTCTTGATTTATCTCCGGGGAATAGTTTAATAGAATCTTTTGTAAATGAAGGTTTTGATGTGTATTTGCTTGATTTTGGAAGCCCGGGCTTTGAAGATGGTGACATATCGATCGAAGATTATATCGTCGATTATATTCAAAAAGGAGTGCAGCGTGCATTACGTCACTCTGGAGCATCAGAAATTACAGTCATGGGGTTTTGCCTCGGAGGTACAATAGCCGCAATATATGCTGCCATTGCAGACGAGCCCATCAAGAATTTGATACTTTCCGTGACCCCGGTGGATTTCAGTGCCTCGGAATTTTTTGATCAATGGCAGGAAGCGTTAAAAGAAGGAACAGCGGATTTTAACGAGACTATAGATATTTATCAAACGATTCCAGCCAGTGCTGTTAAATATGGAATTCGTTTAATTACATCACCTATCTATATATCACCGTATTTATCGTTATTGAATCAAGCGGATGATGAGGAATACGTTAAGAATTGGCGCCGCTTCAATGCGTGGGTAAATGGGCATGTGCCTCTATCCGGCGCAGTTGCCAAACAAATAACCAAAGACCTCTTGATAAAAAATCGCTTGGTTAATGGTGGTTTTAAGGTAAGGGGGAAAAAAGCGAAGCTATCGAAAATTAATGCTAGTGTTTTGGTCATTGCAAGTAAGTATGATCGATTGGTCCCACAGGAAATGATTTATCCGGTAATGGAGCATTTAACATGTAAGGATAAGACATATAGCCTACTGAAAAGTGGACATGCTGCTAAACAATATTCCGGTGGACTTCCATATTATTTGAAGGAATGGCTACCTGGGCGTTCTTCACCAATTCAATAGGTTAGTGGGGGGAAGTGAAATGTACATGTTTAACGCCAGTGAGGAAATCAAAATCATGCCGGTTGTAGAATATATAGGCTTTGCGGCATTTATATTTTCAAGATTTTTTGCAACATTTCCGGATTACTAAAGTGAAATAAATGAAAGGGCTGGCTTGGTATTTAGAGCCAGCCCCTATTGTCTCATTCATAATATTTCACTCGTTCTTCTAGTGGTGAGAAGTCTTTATCGCCAGGCTCTGCAGTGGGTTTTCCAAAGGGCATCTGAGCGATGAGTTTCCAATCGCGTGATATATCCCATGTCTTTCTCACTTCGTCATCGATTAAAGGATTATAATGCTGAAGGCTTGCACCAAACCCCTCAATTTCCAAGGAAGTCCATACGACAAATTGTAAAATGGCAGACGATTGGTTCGACCAAATCGGAAAGTTTTCGGCATACGTTTTGAATTGTTCTTGAAGCCTTGTTATAATGGCCTGGTCTTCAAAGAATAAAACCGTACCATAACCATTTATAAATGACTTCATTTTTTCTTCCGTTTTTTCGAAATCTTTGTCACCGACAGCTTTTCTTAATGTGTTTTTCGTGATATCCCATAATTGGTCGTGGCTTTGACCAGTTAAAACAATCACTCTTGCACTTTGGGAATTGAAAGCGGAAGGGGAATATTGAACGGCATGATCGATAACTTCTTTAATCCTTTTATTAGGGACAACATGTTCCTTGCTAAGGGAATAATAAGACCGTCTATCTTCAATTGCGCTAAAAAAGTCTTTAGCCATACATCATACCTCCATTCATTATACCGACTTATTTTGACCTGATTTTATTATTTTATGAAAAGTGAATACGGGTGAAATTATTTGTCTGAAAATGGTTGACAAATTTATCGTTATCATTTATCTTTAAATCAAGATATTTGTATTAAAAGTATTATATATTTAGTTAAATATCTCGATTTCGAGATATTGTTTACGGATTAATTCCTCTCCTTAAGGGGAGATTTATAAAGAAAAGATAGGAGTGGTACGGATGGAATTAAAAGGATTACATCATGTTTCGGCGATTACAGCTAAAGCGGGAAATAACTTTGATTTCTACACAAAAGTCTTAGGGATGCGATTAATCAAAAAAACGGTGAATCAAGATGATGTTCGTGTGTATCACTTATTTTATGGAGATCAAATTGGTTCTCCGGGTACGGAATTGACGTTTTTTGAAATTCCCAATGCTGCCCGCACTCATGAGGGAAACAATAGCATTTCTGAAATTTCTTTAAGGGTGAGAGATGATGAAGCTCTAGGATATTGGAAAAAACGGTTTGTGGAATTCAATGTTGAGCATGATGAAATATCGAACCGTTTTGAAAGGAAGGTTCTTTCTTTTAAAGATCCTGAAGGGCAGAGGCTACTTCTGGTTTCCGATCAGGATAATAACGGTGTTCAAGGGGGATCACCATGGGATGGAAGCCCGGTACCGCAAGAGTTTTCCATCCTTGGATTAGGACCGGTAAAACTTACTGTACCTAATATTGAACTAACAGAAAGTGTTCTCTCCGAGGTATTGGGGTTCAGGAAAACAGGCACATACCCATCTGCAATTAGGGGGCAAAATCCAATTGTCGTTTATGAGACAGGTGAGGGAGGAACAGGAGCGGAACTTCATATTGAAGAAAGGAATGACATTCCTCGGGAAAGGTTGGGGAGGGGTGGAGTACACCATGTTGCCTTTCGGGTGGATAATGAAGAAGAACTTAGAAAATGGATAGAAAAAATTAGTGAATCAAAATTCGTGAACTCTGGATATGTGGACCGCTTTTATTTTCGTTCACTTTATTTTAGGGAGCCGAATGGAATATTATTTGAACTAGCTACTGATGGACCTGGATTTGCAGTTGATGAAGCAGAGCAGCACCTAGGTGAGAACCTTGCCCTGCCGCCATTTTTAGAATCAAAAAGAAAAGATATTGAATCGAATTTAAAACCACTGAATACAAAATCAACTAATTAATCAAGGGGAAAGGAAGGAATCGGCATGCAAAAGCAAAATGCAGGAATACATCATATAACCGCAATTGTAGGCAATCCTCAAGAGAATGTGGATTTTTATGCTGGAGTGCTGGGAATGCGTATGGTGAAGAAAACCGTTAATTTTGATGATCCAGGCACCTATCATTTATATTTCGGAGATGAATCAGGTTCACCGGGCACTATCATCACTTTCTTTCCTTGGCCTGGGGCATACCGAGGGACAATTGGCTCCGGACAAGTGGGGATAACAACATATGCCATTCCGGAAGGTTCATTGGGCTTCTGGGAAACGCGCTTGGGTAAATTTAATATTGACTTTGAAAAGATCTCACGCTTCGGCGAGGATTATCTGGGATTTCAGGACCCACATGGATTGCAACTTGAACTGGTTGAGCGTAAAGAAGGTAAAAATAGCGAGTGGTCATTCGGCGGTGTACCAGCTGATAAGGCAATCAAGGGATTCGGCGGTGCTGTATTATTGACGTCTAAACCGATCAAAACGATGGAACTTTTAGAGGAAGTGATGGGTTTGCAAAAGATGGGGGAAGAGGGCGATTTCATTCGCTTCAAATCAACATCGGACATCGGAAATTTGATAGATGTTAAAAAAACGGTTTTGCCAAATGGGAAAATCGGAGTGGGAACTGTTCATCATCTTGCATGGCGTGCAAGCGATAATGAAGATCATAAAGAATGGAGGGAACATATCGCAAACCATGGCTATGGCGTGACACCCTTTAAAGACCGCCAATACTTCGATGCCATTTATTTCAGGGAAGATGGAGGCATACTCTTTGAAGTTGCCACAGATCCACCTGGCTTTGCTCATGATGAAACGAAGGAAACGATGGGTAGTAAATTAATGCTGCCGCCTTGGCTTGAAGAAAAAAGGGAAATTATGGAGAAAACGTTACTGCCGGCAGTGCCGAGGGTACTAGAGGAGGATAAATGATGAAGCATATTTTTCAAAAAGGAAGTAATCCAGATGCACCGTTGCTTTTGCTTTTACATGGCACTGGAGGAACGGAAACGGATCTTTTGCCATTATCGGAGATGGTTTCACCGGGATCATCCGTACTCAGCGTACGGGGAAATGTACTTGAAAACGGAATGCCCCGTTATTTCCGCCGGCTGGCTGAAGGAGTTTTTGATGAAGAAGATTTGATTTTCCGTACGAAGGAGCTTTATGACTTCTTGGAATCAGCGTCCGGACAATATGACTTCGATCGTGACAGAGTGGTGGCATTAGGTTATTCTAATGGTGCAAACATAGCAGCAAGTTTGATGTTCCATTTCGAAGGGGCATTAAAAGGAGCGATTCTTCATCATCCAATGGTGCCTAGACGCGGGATTGCTTTGCCGTCCCTATCGGATATACCTGTATTCATTGCTGCAGGTAAAAACGATCCGATTTGCCCCGCAGCAGAAACTGATGAACTTAATCGGATTTTACTGCAAGCGGGTGCTGCGGTGGACGTTCACTGGGAAAATTACGGTCATCAGTTAACACGTTCAGAGGTTGATGCAGCAAGTTCATGGTTTCAAAAGAACTTTTTATAAGAATGAGAGGGATGAAGATGATTTCAGTAAATCCTGAAAGTCTTACAGAACGGGAAAATTATAAGTTTTTGACTGGAAGCATCATACCGAGACCAATAGCCCTGGTCACGACACAATCCGAAACCGGTACAATCAATATAGCGCCGTTCAGTTTTTTTAACATAGTCAGTTCCAATCCTCCGATGATTTCCATTTCTGTTCAACGGAAAGAAGGAGTTTTGAAGGACACGGCCCGAAATGCAATTCAAACAGGTGAATTCGTTGTTCATATCACTGATGAAGACAATGTTGCTGATGCAAATCGAACGGCCGAGGAACTCCCGTCTGACGAAAGTGAATTGGGTCTTACCAATTTCACTCAGGCTGTTAGTGATAAGGTGTCGGTACCAGGATTGCAAGAAGCGAAGGTACGCTTTGAATGCACATTGGAGCATGCGATACCTTTGGCAGGTTCCAAGAATAAACCTGGTTGTGATTTATTGATAGGGAAAATAGTCTGCTATCATATAGAGCAGGAGATTTACCATAATGGCCGAATTGACCAGAATGGGCTAAAACCAGTAGCAAGATTAGCGGGTCATACTTATACAAAACTAGGAGAATTATTTGAAATTGAAAGACCTTAAGGAATATAAGAAAAATGGCGTCATCTTTTAAGGTGTCGTCATTTTTTAAAAATTATTCCCGGTTAGCATTATTTACAATTCTATAATGTAAGCGACTGTTCCAAAAACAAGTTCATATCTATGCCAAAGGTGCGTTGATCGTTTGGATTTTAAAGGAAGCCTTTACAAACCGAAACAAAACTTGACAATTTTTTCATAGATTGATAAAGTTATAAAAAAATAATTTCTTATCCAGAGAGGTGGAGGGACTGGCCCTATGAAACCTCAGCAACAGGTCTGCAATGACACTGTGCTAATTCCAGGGGGTGAAACCTTGATAGATAAGACCGTACGTGTTTATTTGTCAGTAACGCACTCTTTTTTAGAGTGCGTTTTCGTTTTTTCTGGATGCAAGATAAAGGAGAGTAAGAATGGAGAACAAAAGGAAGCATGATTTTCAAAGGAAAATGCAGGCACGGCATATAATAATGCTATCGCTTGGCGGGGTGATTGGAACAGGTTTATTCTTAAGTTCGGGTTATACGATTCAACAGGCAGGCCCGTTTGGCACCATCCTTTCGTATCTGATTGGGGCATTAGTGGTTTATCTAGTCATGCTATGTCTAGGGGAACTGGCAGTACATATGCCCGAGACAGGTGCGTTTCATAGCTACTCAGCTAAATACATAGGTCCTGGGACAGGGTATACAGTAGCCTGGTTGTATTGGCTAACTTGGACAGTTGCACTTGGTTCGGAATTCACGGCTGCAGGATTGTTGATGCAGAGATGGTTTCCATCAATCAATGTCTGGATATGGAGTGCACTATTTGCCATATTGGTTTTGGCATTAAATGCGTGGACCGTTAAATTTTTCGCTGAATCCGAATTCTGGTTTGCGTCTATAAAGGTATTTGCCATTGTGATTTTCATTATTTTGGGAGCAGCGGTAATGCTAGGTTTCATTCCAATAATTCATTCACAATCCGCTCCGTTATTCTCCAATTTTACAAGTGAAGGTTTATTTCCGAATGGTGCTTTTGCCATTATAATGACGATGCTTGCGGTGAATTTCGCATTCTCTGGAACTGAATTAATTGGAATTGCAGCTGGAGAAACTGTGAATCCAGAAAAAACGATACCAAAGGCAATCCGTATGACATTATGGAGATTGATTATCTTTTTTGTAGGAACCATCGTTGTATTATCCGCATTATTGCCTATTTCGGATGCAAGCGTATTAGAAAGCCCCTTTGTGGCAGTTCTTGAACGGATTGGTGTGCCATATGCAGCGGATATTATGAACTTTGTTATATTAACTGCCATTTTGTCTGCTGCAAACTCAGGACTGTATGCGGCATCCAGAATGCTTTGGTCACTTGCAGATAAGGAAACTATATCACCAATATTTGCAAAATTGACAAAACGGGGAGTTCCGATAAATGCAGTCCTTTTCAGTATGTTGGGCGGCTGCTTAGCCCTGTTTTCGAGTATTATTGCACCGGATACTGTTTACATAGTGCTTGTATCCATTTCTGGACTAGCCGTTGTTGTAGTTTGGATGAGTATTAGCATGTCGCAATTTCTATTTCGCAGACGATATATAAACGAAGGAAATTCAGTAAATGACTTAGCTTATCGAACGCCATTATATCCACTCGTACCAATCGTTTCTTTTATGCTATGCCTAGCTTCTTGCATAGGAATTGCATTTGATCCTACACAACGAATTGCACTATATTGTGGCATTCCATTTATTTTGATTTGCTATGGAAGTTATTATCTGACACAAAACCATAAAGAAAAGAGGAGTAAATCATGAACATTAAAACTAACCCAATTGACGCTATTTTACGAGATCATTCAGTCATGATTTTAGACGGAGCTTTAGCTACAGAGCTAGAGAGGCATGGATGTGATTTGGACGACCCGCTCTGGTCTGCACGTGTATTACTTGAAAATCCAGAAGTGATTTATCAAGTGCATTCTGACTATTTTCGTGCTGGAGCGGATTGTGCGATTACGGCTAGCTACCAAGCCACTGTTGAAGGTTTCGCACTCCGCGGAATACAAGAAAAAGAGGCTTTGGAGCTAATCCGGAAAACGGTTTTACTCGCAAGAAAAGCAAGAGATGATTTTTGGAAGGAAGAAAATCAAACGCTTAGGCCTAAGCCATTGGTTGCTGCATCTGTTGGGCCTTATGGGGCTTATCTTGCAGATGGTTCAGAATATGTAGGAAACTATGGTGTTTCGGATGAAACTTTAATTGCATTCCATAGCTCACGAATATCAGCGTTGATTGAAGCTGGAGCTGACCTTTTAGCATTTGAAACGATTCCTTCCCTGCAAGAAGCAAAAGTATTATATTCATTATTGAAGGATTATCCAGAAGTGTATGCCTGGCTATCCTTTTCATTGAAAAATGAAAAAGCGATAAGTGACGGTACTTCACTCGAGGAATGTACAAGATTGTTTGGGGACAGTGAGCAAATTGCAGCAATCGGCATCAACTGTGCGCCAGTTTCATGTATCACGGAAGCCATCCAGGTGCTGCGTGCAAACACGGATAAACCAATCATTGTTTATCCGAATTCAGGTGAAACATATAATCCGGAAACTAAAACATGGCATGGTCAAGAATCATGTAACAGGCTCGACCTGAAATCTGAAGAATGGCAACATGCAGGGGCGCGTTTAATTGGAGGATGCTGCAGAACGGCACCACATCATATTGAAGACATTTCAAGAAAGTGGCGACCTTCCGTGGTGGTATCCTCCTAGCCCTTGTACTGTTTTAAAGTATGTATGATATAGACCCTAACTAAAGGAACAGGAAGCGTCATAATCAGGCGGTTCCTGTTCTTTTTGAATTCATTATTCAAATTCGAGTTATCATATCTCTTAGGCTGAAAAAGAAACCGCTTCAAAAACAGGAATAGGAGAAATTAAATCATAATATTTGTGTGCTTGGGAAAACTAAACAAACAATGAATAGAAAGGAGAGAAATGAGTATGAGCCGTGGTAAAAATTTTAATCACAAAGAAAAAGGCCATCCGGGAAATTTACCTAATAATAGAATTAGCGAAGAGAAGGAACACAGCCGGCAGTATGAACAAATCGAGGATATTGTCACACATGAAGCTTTTAAAAATCGGGAAAAAGAAGACGAGATGCCTTAATATATTTCATGTATATACGGGGGGAAAACCATGAGCTTTTGCTATGGTTTTTTCTTTCATTACTAATAAATGAGGAGGGGAACAGATATCTATCATACCTTGTTGGAAAAGGAAGTAAGCTAAATAATAAGCCGACTTTCTTCTATATAAATAATAAAACTTAAATTTCTCAGCTTGGCGCATCACGCATCATTAGTATTAGTCTTAAGTCACTAAGAAGGAAGTATAACCTGCATTGTCATCCAGAAATAATTAAGGGTAACGTCTAAAAAGGGCGAACTTAATTAATCGGAACCGGCTACACTAACTGGTTAAAACCCTGGAATTTTTACAGTTTTAGATATAAATCATGCCAGGTACATCGTGAATATTATAAGTACCTGATGAAGTACGGTTCGTTCCCCATATACAAGTCTTAAGCCCAATTTCTGCTATGTTTCATTTTGTTTATCGCGATTTATTTCCACTTCTCGTTTTGCTCTAATAAAAGCGATAAATTGAATCGTCTCCTCTTCAGAAAGAGAGATTCCATCAACTGCTAGCTCCATATTTGGTAAATCCGTTAATTCCATGACTTGAGGTGACTCTGTGGTAATATCTTTAGCTGGATGATCTACCCGACCTAGAATGTAATCAGTGGATGTATCATATAGGCCTGCCAATAAATTAATCGTTTCTAATGAAGGGCGGCGGTGGCCCGATTCATAACCTGCATAGGTACTCTTGGCGATTCCAAGTCTGTCAGCGGTATATTGCAAAGACCATCTTTTGACCTTCCTTAATGAAGTCAATCTATTTAAAATCATTCTTATTACTCTCCTTTTATATAAATCCATTATAACATCAAATTGAAATAAGTGTACGCGTAATGAATAATTTTAGCTTGATTTCACTATGAAACATGACTATAATAACATGTGGTGTACGCGTAACATGTACATTTGCAGCGAAACATCCTTTTCTGAAATGATAAGAATGATTGTGAAACAGGGAGGCTATATAGGGGGTAGTATATTGGAGAAGTTGAAGTCAAAAATCAAGAAGTTGATGTTGATTACTACAGGTGGTACAATTGCATCGTTAGAAGGAAAAAATGGACTGGTTCCAGAGATGAAAGCTGACGACATTTTAGGTCACCTACCGGGATTGGATTTACTATGCAAGATTGATAGTAAGCCTTTGATGAATATTGATAGTACAAATATGCAGCCGGAAGATTGGACAGAAATGGCACAATCCATCCATGAGCACTACCATGATTACGATGGCTTTGTGATTACCCATGGAACAGATACAATGGCTTACACTTCAGCTGCGCTCTCATATATGTTACAAGATTTAGGGAAACCAATCGTCATTACAGGTTCTCAGATCCCAATTGCCTTTAAAAAGACAGATGCCAAAAGAAATATCTCTGATGCAATTCGGTTTGCTTGTGAAGATATTGGAGGAGTATATGTTGTTTTTGATGGTAGAGTCATCCAGGGCACGAGAGCCATTAAATTGAGAACGAAAAGCTATGATTCATTTGAAAGTATTAACTATCCTTATATTGCTACCATATTCAAAGATAAAATTGAGTATCTAAAGCCAGTTCATTCACCAAAGAATAAGGAAGCTAAGTTAGATGCTTCCCTATGTACTGATGTTGCTTTGGTTAAGCTGCATCCCGGTATTAAGCCTGAATTCTTTGATTTCCTGAAAAATCAATGTCGGGGAATCGTAATTGAAAGTTATGGAAGCGGTGGTATTCCCTTTCAAGGAAGAAATATTTTAGAAAAATTGAATGAGTTAGTACAATGCGGAATATCCGTAGTCATTACTACCCAATGTTTAGAAGAAGGGGAAGATATGGATATTTACGAAGTTGGACGAAAAGTGAACAAGAATGTCATCATTCGTTCCAGAAATATGAATACAGAAGCCATCATTCCGAAGTTGATGTGGATTTTAGCCAAGACACAGGATCCTAAAAAAGTGAAGGAAATGATGGAAACACCGATTGCAGAGGACATCACATTCTAGAACAAACAAAGGGGCAAGAGGAAATGTTGATAGAAGAGAGAACATACCGAATCGAGAAAGACTTTCTTGGGGAAAAGGAAATTCCGGCAGATGTTTATTATGGAATACAAACTCTACGCGCTGTAGAGAATTTTCCGATTACCGGTTACAAAGTCAATGAAGAAATGATTCGTGCACTAGCGATGATTAAAAAAGCAGCCGCTTTAGCAAATATGGATACCAAAAGGTTATATGATGGTATTGGAAGCGCTATCGTCAAAGCTTCTGAAGAAGTGATTGATGGAAAGTGGCATGAATATTTCATCGTTGACCCAATTCAAGGCGGCGCAGGGACATCGATGAATATGAACATTAATGAAATCGTTGCCAACCGTGCGTTAGAACTTATGGGACACAATAAAGGTGATTATGCACATGTTAGTCCAAATAGCCATGTTAACATGTCGCAATCAACCAATGACGTATTCCCTACTGCCATTCATTTATCAACACTACGACTTTTAGAGCAATTGTTGCAAACAATGACCAAGATGAGTACGGTCTTAAAGAATAAAGCAAAACAATTTGATCATGTTATCAAAATGGGACGCACACATCTTCAGGACGCAGTGCCAATTCGCCTTGGTCAAGAATTTGAGGCTTACAGTCGTGTGTTGGATCGCGATATAAAACGAATCAGTCAATCACGTCAACATTTATATGAAGTGAATATGGGAGCAACAGCAGTGGGAACGGGATTGAACGCAGATCCGCGTTACATTGAAAATGTTGTTACATATTTAGCTGAGATCAGTAACTTGCCGCTTGTAGGAGCAGAACATTTAGTAGATGCAACTCAAAATACGGATGCTTATACTGAAGTGTCAGCTTCATTGAAAGTATGTATGATGAATATGTCTAAAATTGCTAATGATTTACGTTTGATGGCTTCAGGACCAAGAGCGGGATTAGGGGAAATCACACTTCCAGCTCGTCAACCAGGTTCATCCATCATGCCAGGAAAAGTAAATCCAGTAATGCCAGAATTGATTAACCAAGTCGCTTTCCAAGTGATCGGGAACGATAATACGATTTGCTTAGCATCAGAAGCAGGACAACTCGAGTTGAATGTAATGGAGCCAGTGCTTGTATTCAACTTATTGCAGTCAATCAGCATTATGAACAATGCTTTCAATGTCTTTACAGATTATTGTTTAGAAGGCATCGAAGCAAATGAGCAACATTTAAAAGATTATGTCGAACAAAGTGTTGGAGTGATTACAGCAGTCAATCCGCACCTTGGATACGAAGTGGTTTCACGTATTGCGCGGGAAGCGATATTAAAAGGCAAATCAGTTCGCGAACTTTGTTTACAATATGATGTACTGACAGAGGAAGAATTGGATCTGATTCTAAATCCTTATGAGATGACAAAGCCCGGCATAGCGGGAGCTTCTCTTTTTGATCGGCAATAACCAGTATATTAGTAGAATGCATTAATCTATCTTATTTTTGATGTAATGACTATGCCTTTAGGACCGTTGGTTTTAAGGCATAGTCATTAATTACATACATATGAAATGTTACCTAACAGTTTGTCAACTCTGCTTGCGAGTATTGAAAACTGAATATTCGGTTATTTTTTTGATCGTCCATCTAAATCTTGTAGGTGTTTAACTATTCATAAAAAAACCATCTCCCTTAGAATACCTATGGGGGATGGGGAAGTTTTAAATCAGGAGAATTTATTTTAGAAAATGTGGCTCACTTGAAATGGCTTAATCGGCTTTAATATTTCATTTAAAGATTTTTTTTGAACGAAGGGTATGTGTCCAAAGTTCCGATGAATATTAATCGTGAGTGTAAAACCAAATGAAATGACATACGTAACTTTTCATTTTTTTCAAGATATTTAATATAATGTAATCAGTCATTTCCAGGTGAAAAAGGAGGGTAACTTTGAAACAAGTGAATCGTTTTATCCGAAGCGTTACATTTCTAATGCTCGCATTTCTCATGTTTAGTGGGCAGGCTGCATTTGCTTCATCAGATTCAATTTCATCGCAATCCACGCCAGACCTTTTGATTAGGCAGATCATGGGTTTAGCCTACGAATCCCAACAATCCATTAGCAGTGGACCATTTTCTGTAGGTGATTCGTTGAAGAAAGTGGAAAAAGCCTGGGGGGCACCGGAAGATTTAAGTACCGTTGCAGCCAATTATTGGAGCCGTAATGTTCGATTCCTCTATGACGGTTCAACAGGTAGAAAGACGATTACAGCCATTGATGATTTTGATCCGAAATTGCAAACCATCCATTTATCCATGCTGAAGGAATTGATTGGTGAACCTGTAAGTGAAGTGGAGCAAGAAGGGATGTACTATGTCACTTATACCGATTCCGCAAATTATAAAGTGGTCTTCGTGTTTGAAAGCGCCTGGATTAACCCAGATCCAAGCTTGAATATGTATACGGTTGAATTCGCGTCAGATTAATAAGTAAAAAAAGGATCGTCCCTTTATTGCAGAGGGGCGATTCTTTGCTACCACCGGGAGAATTTTGTTTAAGAATCTAAACTTACCGTTCTATTCAATATTGTTCAGCCATACATTAAAAAGATGTAAGTAGAATGATTAAGGGGGATTTGCTTTGTCAGAAGGTGTGCATAGTATCATTTTACCTGTTTCAATAAAAACAGTATGGGGATTTGTAAGTAGCATTGACCGTTGGGCACCTCTTGTCCCAGGATATATCAATCATGAGATGATAAGTGAGGAGACACTTATTTGGGAGTTTAAAAGCGATTTGGGATTAATGAAGAAGAAAATTAAACTTGAAGTGAATATATTGGAATGGATTGAACCTGATAAGGTAACATTTAATCTTAAGGGATTAAATGAAAAATTTGAGGGGCACGGTTATTTTTTAGCGGAACAGTGCGGAATTGGACAGACTAAAATGACAGGCTGCCTTGCGATTACGGCAAAAGGGGCCAAAGCCCCCATCGTCAATGCTTTGTTAAAAACCTACGTTCCCCAAATGACGATCGAGTTTTCTGAGGCAGTTGCACAAAGTCTCCTTGTACAAAAATAGAAATTACATATTGCAGCTGTCATTATTGGATATTGGCACTTGACAATTATACCTTAGTGGTATGTATTATAAATTGTAATATTCTTTATAAAGCCTTTGATCAATTGAATGGTTTTTATAATGGATGTCTGGATACGATTCATAAGTAATAGGCGGGGCAGGAGGCATCACATGGAGTATGATAAGCAGGTTAAAAATAGAGTGAAGCGAATTGAAGGACAGCTTCGTGGGATATTGAAGATGATGGAGGAAAACAAAGATTGCAGAGATGTAGTAACGCAGTTATCTGCCACTAGATCGGCAATCGATAGGACAATTGGGGTAATAGTAAGTTCCAATCTTGTAGAATGCGTCCGGGAGGCTAATGAATCCGGAGAAAAGAATCCCGAAGAGCTAGTTAAAGAAGCAGTGAATTTATTAGTGAAAAGCCGGTAGTGTAATTTTTAGGACGATGATGATAAGACAACCTGACCAATCTGAGAAATTTAAGTGTCCGGGGTGGATGTATTTTTTAAAATGGGCCTCTACAAGAAGAGGTCCATTTTTGTGAATTCTCTGTTTTCATTTCTGATAAGCAAATCCTTTGATATAAAGAATTTGCATGGTATCCTTAAAGGGATAAAAATTGAGTGAGGGTATGCTATGGAATTTACGCATGTTACATCGGTTTTGCTCGGCCTCGTCATCATTCTAAATATTTTATTTGCCACGATTGTCATATTTTTTGAAAGAAGGGAAGCGAGCACGACCTGGGCTTGGTTATTGGTGTTATATTTTCTGCCTGTAGTCGGTTTTATTTTATATCTCCTTTTTGGAACAAGTTTAAGGCACGCCCACTTATTCCAATGGGAGGACAAGAAGAAGATCGGGATTGAAGAAATCCTTGATAAACAGATGGAAGAGCTTTCAACGGATCATTTCCCATTTCGAAATGCTTCTTCAAGTAATTATCGTGATTTGATATATATGCATCTCCGGAATAATGATGCCGTGCTTACTGAAGATAATCAAGTCGATATTTTTACGGAAGGGAAAAATAAGTTTGACCAGCTTTTTAAAGATATTGAAGCGGCCGAAAACCATATACATATACAATATTACATCATTCAAAGGGACGGCTTGGGTAAACGATTCATTGAAGCATTGACTAAAAAAGCGAATGAAGGCGTCAAAGTTCGGCTGCTTTATGACGAGCTGGGTTCCAGAGGGATGACTAAACGTTTCTTCAAGGAATTTAGGCAGGCTGGAGGACGAGTGGAGGCATTCTTTCCATCCAAATTAAAATTTATAAATTTACGCCTGAATTTCCGTAACCATCGAAAGCTCGTCATCATAGATGGGAAAATTGGGTATGTTGGAGGCTTTAATGTTGGAGATGAGTATTTAGGGCTTAATCCGAAATTTGGTTTTTGGCGTGATACGCACCTTCGAATAAAGGGGTCGGCTGTCAAAGCCATTCAAACCCGTTTCATCTTGGATTGGAATCAGGCATCAAAGCACCATGATATAACGTATCAACCTCATTATTTCCCTATTGTAAAGCCTCAAGGAAATATAGATTTGCAAATAGTGACAAGTGGGCCGGATTCTGAATGGGAACAAATTAAAAATGGCTATATTAAATTAATTTCTTCAGCAAAAAAATCGATTCTCATTCAAACACCCTACTTCATACCGGATGCAAGTTTATTGGATGCACTCAGGATTGCGAGCTTATCAGGATTAGATGTGAAAATCATGATTCCGAATAAACCTGATCACCTTTTCGTTTATTGGGCAACAACTTTCAATGCAGGGCAGTTATTAAGAGCGGGAGCTAAGATATACATCTATGATAACGGCTTTATTCATGCGAAGATGATCGTGGTGGACGAAGAGGTCTCCTCGGTGGGGACAGCTAACATTGATGTCCGTAGTTTTAAATTGAACTTTGAAGTCAATGCCTTCATTTATGATGAAGGAATGGCAGAAACACTGACAAGGATTTTTTATAAGGATGTCGAAGTTTGCAGGCAGCTTACAATTGAAGAGTTTGAAAAGCGTTCCAAGTGGATTCGTTTTAAAGAGTCCATTGCAAGGCTAGTATCACCGATATTATAATTTTTAAACTAAACGGACCATTACTACATGGTCTGCTCAGACTGTAGACAAATTCGAAGAAAAGCGAGTTTGCCTGCAGTTTTTTTCTTTATGAAATGTTCCAGTTGTTCAGAAATCCTCTCCCTTTCAGCCGACTGTCAGCTATGCATCATAAAAGCAAGCGCCTGTGGCGTCTCGGCTAGCCATTGTTTAGGAGGAATGTAATTTCTTCAATTAAATTCATAAAACCAGAAAACACATTAAGAATCACAAGTCTTGCCTTAATGTCATGGTTCGGGATGAGCCCCTTCCGAACTCTATTTTGGTACAATAGTTTATATCCATAAAAGGGGGAAAAGTCATGAAAACGTTTATAATCACAGGAGCTTCAAAAGGTTTAGGTGCTGCCATCGCCAAAGGATGTTTGCAGACGAGTGATCATTGCATTTTAGTTTCCCGTACAGCCAATCCTGAAATGCAGCGGCTGGCTGACCGATCAGGGAAGAAACTTACATTTATTTCGATGGACTTGAATGAAACTGAAAAGTTACCTTCCTTAGTCAATGAGATTCTTGCTGCTGTCGATGATACAAGTGACATTTACTTCATTAATAATGCAGGCGTTATTGAACCGATAAAGCCGGTAGGAGAGCTTGGTATGGTAAATTTGGAAACAAGCATGCGGGTGAATTTCATGGCACCCATCGTATTGGCTGATGAAGTCATTAAACAGACAAAGGACTGGAACAGAAAGAAGGTAATGGTGAACATATCATCAGGTGCAGCAAAAAATCCTTATCATGGCTGGGCAGCCTATTGCAGTACTAAGGCGGGGCTAGAAATGTTTACACGGGTTGCAGGGGTGGAGCAGGATAAAGCGTCTTTCCCTACGTCCCTCATATCTTTTTCACCTGGAGTAATGGATACGGCGATGCAAGGGACAATCCGGTCAGCAGACGAACGGGACTTTTCCGATCGAGACAAATTTCATGAATATAAAGAGAAGGGCATGTTAAGAAGCCCCGAATTTGTGGCAGATATACTTTTGCAGCTTCTTGAATCGGATGATTTGGAGAATGGGAAGTTCTACGATATTAAGAATTTTCTTTAATGAATGGAAGCATGTGAAACGAAAATAGCGTGGGGTTGTCCGTTTGGACAGCCTCTTTTTTAAGTGATCCTTTATTATATAAAAAAGCAGGATATCTTCAAGGAAATATGATAATTCGTTCTATCCAATTACCTGAATAACATAAACTTTTTTGGAGGGAGTTTGGAGGGTTATGAATGACGATCATTATTGTGAAAAAAGGTGACAGCCTTTGGGAAATTGCCAGAAAAAATAAAATTGAACCATCGAGGTTAATTGAAGTCAACGGTTTGGAATCAACAGCTTTGGTTCCTGGCCTGGCATTGTATATACCTGAGGAAAAAGCGGTGGGCCGAAGGTATCTAATTAAAAGTCAGGATACCCTTACTAGAATCGGCAGTCGTTTTGGAACGAGTGCAGCGGCAATCATGGAAGCCAATCCAGGAATCGCTGCAAACTCGCTTAAAGTCGGCACGGTAATTTTGATTCCGTCCCCTTACAAAAATCAATTGATTACGCTGGGTTTTGCCTTTCCGAATTCAGGTGGAATAGTATTTGAAACACTTGAGGAGAATGGTGATAAATTATCCTATTTAGCCATTGTAGCTTATTCGTTTACAAGGGAAGGAAATGCATACGTTGATGGTGATGATCTCCCGCTTATCGCGAAATGCGAGCAAACCGGGGTGACACCCCTATTGATGATCCGGAACTTTCAAGATGGTGATTTTGATGCTGATTTGGCGGGTGATGTCCTTGCTAGTACAGTATACAGAGCGAATTTAATCAATAGTATGCTGAAATTCGTTAGGGAGAAAGGGTATGGGGGTGTCAGTATGGACATCGAATTCATACCACCTGCTCGGCGTTCCGATTATGTGCTTTTTTTAAAAGAATTAAAGGAGGGATTGAACGAACTGATCCTTCATGTGAACGTACACGCAAAAACAGCGGATAATCCTGATAATCGAATTGTAGGCGGCCATGATTATCGGGGGATCGGAGAGGTAGCCGATCTTGTTGCCGTGATGACCATTGACTATGGGTATCCTACTGGCCCGCCTGAACCAATTTCCCCACTTTGGTGGATGGGCGAGGTTCTTCGTTATGCTTTGACGAATATTCCTGAATATAAATTGCAGTCGGCATTTCCTATGTATGGATACGATTGGGTAGTACCAAGCCACGAGACGAAAGCTTTATCAGCTCAAAATGCCCAAAATCTTGCTATTGCAACTGGCGCTGAAATAACTTTTGACACGTCTGCGGCATCACCTAATTATGCTTATCAAAGAGAAAATTCGAATCATGTGGTTTGGTTTGAAGATATTCGATCGATAAGCGCGAAATATGAAATGATTGATGCATATGAACTGATAGGTGCAACTTATTGGCAGATTGGTTTGGAATTCCCTCAGAATTGGGCGTTTATAGAAAAGAATATTTTGATTATTAAATAGATGAATGGGTGCAGGCGGTGAATAGAAGTGTTATATTTTTCCCTTGTTTGGTTGTGCAACTTTTATCAGGCAAAGCCAAACACATCTAGAAGAATTAAAGGGAGCCAATATCGTTCGAATGGCTATGAACCAATAAAAAGGAGCCAGGGAAAACCAAGGCTCCTTTACTTTAACGGTTAACCGAATGGAATGCATCATCCAGGAATATTTATGACTGATTTGGTATCGAATGCTCGTGTTTTTTTCCCTGTAAGTCTTTCTTTTTAAAAATTGCATAAAGAAAGGCAAGGAATATCAGGGTGGAAGAAAATTGGAACGTTGTTTTTACACTGTATGTTTCCGTTATATAGCCTAATAGTAAGACAGAGCCGGCAAAAGTAAGATTGATGACTGCTCCCCAAACTGCATGAATTTTTGCAAGAGTCTTTTCCGAAGCATGGTCTTGGAATAGCTTGGTGTAGATCACTTCCCGGATTTGTTCCGGGAGACCGTACAGGCATGCCAGCAGTAAAGCCAAAGGAGGAATACTGGTAGTTCCAAAAAGCAGGGTTAGCATTGAACTGAGAAATATCCCCAAAGTGATGAAGAATCCTATATATTTTTCTAGTAATTTGGCAAAACGGATGACGATCAATCCACTGAATATCATGCCGACAAAGTAGCTTGTGTTAATATATCCCCACCACTCCTCACCTAGTTCCAGGTTCTGTTCAACATATACATATATAACGGCAGCCATCCACACGCTTGAAGCCAAAGTAGTTATAAAATCAATGGAAATGAGTGTACGGATAGTTGGGATTTGTCGAATCGAAACCCATCCGGATTTAATCGAACCCCAGTTTGACGGAACAACAGAGTCCGTCGTTCGTTCTGAGACTTCTATTTTCATTGTATAGATCGTTGAAACAGCAAAAAGCATTACCGTAAGCCAAATGATGAAACTGCTGTTGGTACTTATCAATAAGACGGAACCTAGTGGCCATCCTGCTACAAAGATGGTCTGGGTGATCATGTTCAAGAAACCATTCGCTTTCATCCGTTCTTCCTTCGGAACTAATTGAGGAACCAAAGCTGCGCTGACCGGGGCAGCGACTCCATCCAATAATGAAATGGAGGCTATGAAGCAAATGACGGCAACAGCAAAACCATGATTGAAATTTGTTATATAGATTCCTAGGCCAACGAGTAAGATGGACTTCCACCATTGAGATTGTACAAGGATCCTTTTTAAAGGAAACCTGTCGATGACAAGGGGGGAGAGTAAACTGCTGATAAATCGAAAAATCGTTGTAGTGAACGGAAGCAAGCTCAAATAAAAGGCAGATCCCGTCAAAGTATATAATAATGAAATCAACCCGACTACATAAAATATATCACCTAGATTTGCAAACGACTGACCGATCCAAAGGTATCGAAAAGATGAGTTTTTCATATATACCATCCTTTTGCGAAAATAAAGTTCATGGATATTTAGAATGGTTATAATTTTTACACTGGATTCACTCCTTAATTTACTAGATTGCATGAGCCGGGTTGGCCTGTTTTATATAGATGATTTTACCATAATATGAACAAGGGGGTTCTCAAATGCTTGCTGAATATTGAATATGGAATTATACTCCTTAATATATGTAAAAAAGGAGAAAAATTTGATGATTCGACGTTTTGCTTCATATTACCTGCCGCATAAGCGGTTATTCATTATTGACTTCTTCAGTGCAGTGGTCGTTGCTGTACTAGAACTTGCATTTCCGCTAGCTGTTCAGTGGTTCATAGATACACTGCTGCCTGGCGACGACTGGTCTGCAATTGTTTCGGTAAGTGCCGGTTTGTTCCTCCTTTATATCATTAGTACCTTCTTACAGTTCATCGTAGGGTATTGGGGGCACAAATTGGGTATCAATATCGAGACTGATATGCGTGAAGAATTATTTGAGCATGTGCAGAAACAATCTTTTCGTTTTTTTGATAACACGAAAACCGGCCATATCATGAGTCGCATAACCAATGACCTTTTCGATATTGGGGAACTTGCTCACCATGGTCCCGAAGATTTATTCATTGCCTTCATGACTTTTATAGGCGCATTTTGGATTATGTTGACAATCAATGTGAAACTTGCACTCGTATCGGTTTGTATTTTACCGTTCCTCGTTTTATTAATTGTCATAAGTAATTTAAAGATGAATAAAGCCTGGAAGAAAATGTATACAGAAGTTGCGGATGTAAATGCCCGTGTAGAAGATAGCGTCTCAGGAGTGAGGGTTGTACAATCCTTTACTAATGAAACATATGAAATAAAAAGATTTGCTACTAATAATCGCCGATTCCGTAAAGCGAAACTTCTTGGATATAAGGTTATGTCCTTTAGCTTATCGGGCATATACATGATGACGAGGTTTATGACCCTTGCCGTGTTGGTGCTTGGTGCTTGGCTAACATTTCATGGGCAGCTCTCTTATGGTGAACTGGTTGCATTCGTCTTATATGTTAACGTATTGTTTAAGCCGATCGACAAAATCAGTGCGTTGATGGAACTCTATCCAAAAGGGATGGCCGGCTTTAAGCGTTTTACGGAACTTCTGGATGTAGCGCCAGATGTCGTCGATAAAAAGGATGCAATAGAGGTAACCACCCTTTTAGGCGATATTTCCTTTAAAGACGTTTCTTTTAACTATGAAGACAAAAAGCCAGTTTTAAAAGGTATTGATCTTACAATTAAGGCTGGTGAGACCATTGCTTTTGTCGGGCCTTCGGGAGCTGGGAAAACGACCATATGTTCATTGATCCCAAGATTTTATGATGTTAAGGCTGGTTCAATATCCATTGATGGAATTGATATTCGTGAGATGACGAAAAAATCATTGCGCTCACAAATTGGCATAGTCCAGCAAGACGTGTTTCTTTTCACAGGAACAGTAAAAGAGAACATTGCGTACGGAATGCTTGGAGCATCGGATGAACAAATTCAAGATGCTGCAAGGAAAGCCCATTTGGAGACTTTCATTGAAGGACTTCCAGAAGGCTATGAAACTCAAATAGGTGAACGTGGCTTGAAATTATCTGGAGGACAAAAACAACGAATTGCAATAGCGAGGATGTTTTTGAAGAATCCGCCAATATTAATTCTCGATGAGGCAACCTCTGCACTCGATACTGAGACGGAAAGAATAATTCAGCAGGCTCTTACAGAACTAGCTGAAAACAGAACTACGTTAATTATCGCACACCGATTGGCAACCATTCGAAATGCTGACAAGATCGTGGTTGTTACGGAAGAAGGAATTGCTGAAGAGGGCGGTCACGATGACTTACTTGAGCAGGGGGGC
This sequence comes from Peribacillus sp. Bi134, assembly GCF_918698065.1. Classification (NCBI taxonomy): domain Bacteria; kingdom Bacillati; phylum Bacillota; class Bacilli; order Caryophanales; family Bacillaceae; genus Peribacillus; species Peribacillus sp. Bi134. The sequence continues at coordinate 312,223 of NZ_CAKKLN010000001.1, forward strand.
ATTTTTGCCAATCTGCATCAATTACAATTCCAAAAATGATAAAAATGCTATATGTCCCCATAAGGACATATAGCATTTTTAATAGATTGGAGTGGAATTCAATTCAGAATGATTTCCCATAATTCCATAGGGTAACAAACAAGGTTTTTGAAAAATGGATGAAACATTTACCTCATAAGGATGATAATGCTTAGTGTACTAAGGCAGATGTTCTAACAAAAAAGACTTGGAGTCGTTCCATGTCTTTTTTTATTTAAAAAAAGTCTTTAAACGGGTCTTGGCCGGAGTTGGAAGTGCTGTCTATAAACGCGGTTATTTGTTTTATATAGACCGAAATCTAATAGGTTAGCCTATAACAATAGGATTGGCAGTGCATACAATAAAGGGTAGAAGGAGAGGCCATATACCAGAAAAGAGTAAGGAGTGCAAATCGTGAAAGTAATGACCATCTTAGGGACTCGACCTGAAATCATCAGATTAAGTCTCATTATAAAGAAATTGGATCAGTATGCCGATTCACATATACTAGTACACACCGGACAAAATTTCACTACATCCTTAAGCGAAATATTCTTCCAACAGTTACAGGTAAGGAAACCCGATTACGTCTTGCTGAATCAACAGAAAACACTCGGCGAACAGTTATCGGCGATCTTTAAGAATTTAGAGACAATCCTATTAAAAGAAAAGCCAGACAAAGTATTAGTGTTGGGGGATACGAACTCCGGGCTCAGCTCCATCTTAGCAGAAAGACTGGGAATACCCGTCATTCATATGGAAGCAGGAAACCGTTGCTTTGACCTGGAAGTGCCTGAGGAGAAAAATCGAAAGATCATTGATGCTGTATCAAGCTTGAATTTACCTTACACTCCTCAAAGTAAAGAGAATCTTCTGAAAGAAGGTATCCCCAGCAAAAGGATATATTTATCGGGAAACCCTATTTACGAAGTTTTGAATCATTACAACAATGAGATCGAGCAAAGTGGAATTTTGGACAAAATGAATTTGAAAAAGGAGGATTATTTCCTCGTAACTGCCCATCGAGCCGAAAATGTTGATTATGAAGACCGTTTGATGGAAATTATGAAAGGCATTAATTTGGTTGCCGAAACCTATCAAAAAAGAATCATATGCAGCTTACATCCCCGGACAAAATCCCGCATTGAACTCAGTCCCAATTTAGATGTACATCCACTAATTGAATTCCATGAGCCATTTGGTTTCTTCGACTTCGTTAAGCTTGAAAAAAGCGCTTTTTGTGTGCTGACCGATAGCGGAACCGTCCAAGAGGAATGTTGCTTGTTCCATGTTCCTGCGGTTACGATACGAAAAACTACGGAAAGACCTGAAACAATTGAGTCAGGCAGCAATATGTTATCGGGAATTAATGCTGAACAAATCGTCAATTGTGTGAAGATTATGGTTAACCAGCAAAAAGACTGGACCTTTCCAGAAGGCTACGACCATAAAAACGTTTCAGATAAAGTGCTTAAAATAATACTGGGAGGCCATGAAATTGATTAAGAATCGAACAATTTTGGTAACGGGCGGTACAGGCTCATGGGGATATGAATTGGTAAGGCAACTTCTGGATTTTGAACCGCGTGAAATACGAATTTTCTCAAGAAATGAATCCAATCAATTCACAATGAAACAAGAGTTTGATAATAATCCGAAATTGCATTATATTATCGGAGACATAAAAGAGAAGGAAGCTTTATTGGAAGCCTGCCAAGGTGTTGATTATATTTTCCACTTGGCTGCATTAAAGCATGTTCCTGTTTGTGAAGATCAGCCCATTGAAGCATTAAAGACGAATGTAATCGGAACACAGAATGTAATAGAGGCAGCTATAAGCTGTAATGTGCATTCTGTTGTGAATATATCTACCGACAAGGCTTCGAATCCATCCAATTTTTATGGTCTATCAAAAGCAATGGCGGAAAGACTGATCATACACGCTAATACATTAAACACGAAAACTAGATTCGTATGTATCCGCGGAGGAAATGTCATGGGTACGAATGGAAGCGTCATTCATGTATTCAAAAAGCAAATCAAGGAAAAGGGGAAAATCGGGATAACGGACTTGAATATGACAAGGTTCTTTCTAACCATTCAAGAAGCGATAAAATTGGTATTCAAGGCTACTTTTGAAAGTGTCGGCGGAGAAATATTCGTGATGAAAATGCCTTCCTGTAAAATTATTGACTTAGCTGAAGTGTTGATAGAAGCATCCGGGAAAACAAATGTAGGTGTAGATGTCCTGGGCATCCGTCCTGGTGAAAAACTCCATGAGATCCTGCTTTCAGAATATGAAAGCACAACGGCGATTGCCTATGACGATGAGTATTATGTCATATTGCCGGCCATTCACATAGATGGGATAAAAGAACATTATTCTAAATACCAGCCGGTTAGTTTAGAAGACTATAACTCTGGCACAGGACTTATGGATAAAGCCCAGATCGAGGAAATGTTAAAGAACGGGGGCTTTATTTAACATGAAGGTATTAGTCCTTGGTGGACAAGGGATGGCAGGCCATGTAATAAAGGAGTATTTCACACAGGACCCGAAGTATCAGGTGTCCTATACGTCAAGGGATCCGAATGATAATAAGGGACTATATCTGGATGTAACCGATGTAACGAGTCTAGAGGAAATCATGGATAAAGTTAAACCTGACATTACGATTAATTGTATCGGCATTTTAAATGAGCATGCTAGTGATAATACGAAACTCGCTTTTCAGGTTAATAGTGTTTTTCCCCATCAGCTTGTTAAATTGACTGAACGCAATAATGGAAAATTGATTCATATCAGTACAGATTGTGTATTTTCAGGGTCAAAAGGTGATTATACTGAGAATGATGTACCCGACAGCTCCACAATTTATGGCCAATCAAAACATTTGGGTGAAATCATTAGTGAAAAACATTTGACTATACGAACCTCCATAATCGGCCCGGAGCTAAAAGAAAATGGAATTGGTTTATTTCTTTGGTTCATGAAGCAAAAGGGAGAAATAAAAGGATACGAAAAAGTGCTATGGAATGGTGTAACGACTCTCGAGCTGGCTAAGGCACTGGACACGATGATCCAAAAGAACATTACTGGGTTATATCATCTTGGCTCAGATGAAAAGATCTCAAAAGCGGCCTTATTGACATTGATACAGCAAATCTTCAAGAAAACCGATGTGGAAATCATTCCTGATTCATTTATTAATTTAGATCGAACCATTAAAAATACAAGAAATGATTTTCAATACAAACTGCCTACTTACGAAGAAATGCTGGTGGAATTAAGAGATTGGATGAGGAAAAAGGAAGAAAACAAGTCGATTGGTTGAATGGTTTAATCCATCCGTGACCAAAAAACTAGATTTCGTTCAGGCTGAAAATGGTCATGTTATGTAAAGATCTCTTCGTGTAGGAAACCTCGCATCGCTTTGATGAAAAAGTTAACTATCCGAGGGGTCTTTTTCTTTAAAACAAAAATGTAAAGTTGATATTATATAAACCCGAGGGGAATATAAGTGGCGAAAGTCGTTGAGCTATTGAGTGTAAAGGTGAAATCTTTATGAAAGCGCTGCCATTTTATTAAGAGTTAATAAATAGAGTAATGCTTTAGAAATTGTTCAACTTATGAATACTATACGAAGGATTTTAAAAAAACATCGTTCTCGATGGAATCCTTTTTATAAACGATCCAAAAAATGACCACTGATATTCTCCCGAAAATTTAGGTTTTCGGGAGAAATGATAGATTGAAAACGTAACCATTTTTTAGTGCGTCTTTAATTTTGAATGTAGCAGCGGTATGAGGTGTAAAGGTACCGATCCATACACGATGTGGTAGTGGTCTTAAAGGGGAGAATGGGGGATATCATTGTAACTACTTCTTAGTCGAGAAGGAATAGGTTTCGGATAACCCTTTGAAAATATCAGTCTTTGGATCCCAATTCAGCGATTGCCGTGCTTTCTTGTTATCAAGGCAGCTGTGTTTGATATCTCCTGTTCTTGCGGCTGAATGGAGTGTACTCACTTTTGAACCATGAATTTGAGCTAGCATTTCCAATAGTTGATTTACTGATGTTTTCTGTGCAGTGCTGACCTGGATCGTTTCTTGATTACCACGATTCACCGAAGCGATGTTAGCATGCACTATATCTTTCACATATATAAAATCACGAGTTTGTTCACCATCACCGTGAATGCTTAAAGGCATCCCTTTTTTGAGTTTTTCCAAAAAGACTGCGACGACTCCGCCTTCGCCTTTTGCTGTTTGTCTCGGCCCATAAACGTTTCCATAACGAAGAATCGTATAGGGGAGCCCATATAACTGATGAAACAGGCGGATATATGATTCGGCAGTCAGTTTTGATAATCCATAATAAGAAATGGGGCCTGTCGGGTCGTCTTCGGAAATCAGTTCTTTCTGTAAATTGCCATAAACTCCTGAGGTGGAGGAAAAGATCAGTTTACTTACAGAAGATTCATGACAAGCCCGAAGAATATTAATTGTTCCATTAATGTTCACATCAGCATCATATTGGGGTTCAAGTATGGAACGGCTCACATCAGCTTGTGCAGCCAAATGGAAAACGACATCCGGCATTTCCCTCGCGATGATTTGGACAGCTGCCTCACTGCATATATCTTCAGTATGGATGATGGCATTTGGATGTACATATTCTTTGTGTCCGGATATCATGTTATCCAATACATGTACCTCGGCACCATTTAAGATAAGTTCTTCAACGAGATGGGAACCGATGAACCCAGCCCCTCCTGTCACGATAGCCTTCATGCATCATACTCCTCTTATATGTTTTTAGTATTGTATGTAATACGTTCAAAAATGTCTTAAACAGGTACCTAGCATTGCCAAAAAAGAAAGGAAAAAGGAAAAAAAGTGCTGACGCAATAAGTGGTTAGCACCTTTCTTGTAGACATCATTTATTTCTCTTTTTGCAAAGTGCGTTTTCATATACACCTAGCACCTTTTGGACGGCTTTATCGGGTGACCAATGTTCCAGCCCCCATTTTTGGGCATTTAAACCAAGGGTTTTCATATAGGACTCATTCTCCAATAAATAATTGATATGCATGGTTAACATCTGTTCATCCCCCGCAGGTGATAATACACCTGTAATTCCATGTTCGATGATTTCTGGTACTCCTCCTACATCACTGGCAATGACAGCTTTTCCGGTGATTTGTGCTTCAATTACAGACAACGGCTGATTTTCCATCAATGTTGGAAGAACGAAGATATCCGAAAGAGATAACAAAAAAGGAACATCATCCCGCCTTCCCATAAAAATCACATCACTTTCCAATCCCTCCGCTTTGCTTTTGTTTTTCAACTCCAATTCTTTGGGACCATCCCCAACAATCCAGCAAACCCAATCACCTCTAGTCTTTTTTAATTCCTTGAGTGCGCTTATCAAATGATGTACACCTTTAAACTCATTCAGGCGACCAGTATAGATAATCACTTTCTTATCAGTTGGGCGTTGGATCTCGGTCTTTTCGTTCGTTCGCTTCAAGAAGGATTCGATATCATATCCATAGTGAAAAACGCTAAGTTGCTCTTTCGGCACTTGAAATTCATCCGTTAAAATATTTCTCATCCATTCATTGGCTACGATCGTATAGTCAGCCGAGGTCGCACCTTCATATTCGAGTCGGTTAAAATAATCACAACCTTGTTTTGCGTAGCTTTTCTTTTGCGTATTGGAGCTGTAGTACGCGCTCCTTAGCTCGTGAGCGACACAACCATGAAGGGTAGCGACCAGAGCAGTTTTTTCGGTTCGTATCCGGTTAATGCAGACGGTCGAAAATATATCTTGTGTATGAATGACATCATATTTTTCCAACCCTAAATTATTAGCGGCAAACTGAAAAAAATCACACTTTGAGGCATAATAAGCAATCACTGGATCACTATGGAGGGATGAATCTTGTTGTTCCATTAATACTTCTTGAGGCAGTGAATCCATATCTATTCTACGATTTTCGTTAATGATATGAACATATTCATGGTTTTCACCATAGCTTAGGAAATCGACCTCATGACCAAGAGTTTCAAGCTTTTCCTTTAATTGCTGCATATAGTTCCATACACCGCCAACATGTGGTGTTACCCAAAAAGTGGCAAGTAATATTTTCACGGTAATCTCCCCCTATCATGCTTTTGATACTCCATTTTAAGTTATCTCTTTATAACTATTCGGGGAAAAAATGATGCTATAGACGAATCACATGGGTTTATGTAGCTTATTTAAGGGATTCCCATATTTTTGAATATCATTTCATAAAAAAACGAGTACTTGTCCAATCAAGAAGCACTCGCCACCATTATAAACACGGTAAATCTAATATTCTTCATTGCCCTTAGAAGTATTTAGTTGGAAAATGCAGCTGCGAAAAAGCTTTCTGGGCCAGTACGAGTCGGTGCGATGACAATTCCGCCAGGTATACTTATGAACGATTGATATACTAAAAAGTTATTAGGGGATGGTGGATTGAAGTCCGCTCCTGCTAGGGTGATGATCGTTTCGGAGGCAACACCTAAACCTGCAACGGGTAATGTTAGTTGTGCTGAATAAACCAGTACGCGTCCTACGCCTGTCCCTCTATAAATTTCAATGTTGACGGGAGTTAATATGGCAGCTAGAGAGCTAAGAGTTGCGGTGAAAGTGAATTCGACCCTGATATTCGGTCCTGCACCAGTAGTGTTTAGGCCCAATGAGCCGAAAAGTGCAGGTGTAGTGGTGACCGGTATCGAGATGGAGTCACGATAACTGGCATTCTGTGAAGTTTGTGCATCTAAAAATTTTCCCAAATTATAACACCTCTTTTATTGGAATACTCTAACATATTAATTTGAGAAGGTTTTTGTATAGACAAGTTATTCATAATATGAATATTTTCAACTAAAAATATGTTTGGCATTTTCCTGTCGCAGCATATTGACCCATTATGTACAACCCTCCTGAAAAATCCACTTCCAAAATATCCTTATATATGGAAACGAATATTCCCACAATTTTCAGCTCAAAAAAAGTCCAGCTTTTAAGATATTGTTCATCCTTAAGTGAAAGCCCTTTTGACGGTAGATGTGAGAACAGCCCATAGCAATAGAGGGGTTTAAACATAGTGTAATAAGAGACTGTGTTTATGATTACTATGGATTTGTAAATAGCTGCTAATGGTGATTTATAGAACAATAACGTTTTGATGTGTTACGAGCGATTGTTCATGCTGACCCAGTGTGTCAGGAAAATACCAGTATATCCGGAATCCTTTTATCAATGAATATTTGGATAACCTTGAGTCGATTAAAGCGGTTATTAATATCAATAATGATTGGATGAGAAATCAATGAATCAACAAGGGAAATTAATGATCACAGGGGCTAGTGGGTTTACAGGCAGGCATGCATGCGCACACTTCCTGAAATCAGGATTTGATATTACGGCGGTTTCAAGAAAAAAGATGAATTTCGAAGGTAGGATACATGCAGAATGCTGTGACCTGACAAATGAAACCGATGTAAAGAACCTCATCAAAAGGACCAAACCTCAGTACCTTCTTCATTTAGCTGGACAAAACCACGTTGGGGAGTCATGGTCGGAACCTGTATCGACTCTGGAGGCAAATACCATGTCCACTGCATATTTAATTGATGCAATTCGCAAAGAAAGTCCAACCTGTAAAATGGTGATAGTTGGCTCAGCTCTTCAAATTGATCCTGGTTCGATCTCTTCCATTCCACATCCTTATAGTTTAAGTAAAACACTTCAAGTACTTATAGCACAATCATGGGCGGTTTTATATGACATGGACATCATCATTGCAAAACCAGCCAATCTAATTGGACCTGGATTTTCAAATGGGGTATGTTCCATATTTGCGAAAAAAATTGCAGATATGGAAAGGAAGGGAATGGAAAAGGTCCTTGAAGTCGATAATCCGAATGACCAACGTGATTTTCTGGATGTAAGAGATGCAGTGAGAGCATATGATTTTCTTTTGAGAAAGGGGCAGTCTGGAGGAACGTATGATGTTGCTTCAGGTAATAATCGTTCTTTAGAAGAAATAATAGAAGGCTTTAGGTCGGTAACGACAGGTGATATCAAGGTCAATTCAAAACGAAATGATTTAATCGAAAATAAAGCGGCAATCGATCCTATTAAGCTAGTGAATTTAGGATGGAAGCCTAATATCCCACTTGAATCATCTTTAATGGACATCCTTGCCTTTCATCGTGAATTAAAGGAAAAGTGATAAATCAATTGTAGGCACTCGAAAAAATACGCTATAAATTCTTCAGGAGGGTAGGCAATGGAGCCGAAAGTATCAATCATTATTCCATTTTATAATTGTCCCTATATAGATCACGCCATTCAAAGTGCGCTTGATCAAACATATAAGAATGTAGAGGTCATTGTCGTCGACGACGGATCGACAATTTATACTGAAAAAATCGAGCCGTTCTTGGAACAAATCCGTTATTTAAGAAAAGAGAACGGGGGAACTGCTACTGCATTGAATCATGGGATACATGCTGCTACGGGAGAATATATCGCATGGTTAAGCTCGGATGATTATTTTCTTCCTGAAAAGGTGTCACTGCAAATTTCGTTTATGCTCGAACATAATGCAAAGGTGAGTTTTACGAATTTTGATAGTATAAACAAAAATGATGAAGTCATTCTATCTTGGACCGGCGAACGCTTTTCTGATATTGAAAACGGAGTGTACCATGCTTTTTTACTTCGTAATGCCGTGAATGGCTGTACTGTCGTTTTGAAGAAAGATGTATTCGAGGCGGTTGGTTACTTCAATCCATATCATCGTTATACCCATGATTATGAAATGTGGCTTCGTTTATTGGTAAATGGTTATAAAATGTATTATTTGGATGAAGTCTTAACGAAGTTCAGAATACATGAAGAATCGGGTACAAGCAGATTCCAACCTGAGATGTTAAAAGATATTCTTACGATTGAAACCCATTACCGGCCCATTCTCAAAAAAAATTTAAAGAACTTATAGTGCACGATTTTTATAACTAGAATGGAGGAATCATTATGTCTGAAGGTCTTCTCGATATATTTATGCATATCCCCAAAACTGGTGGAACGACTTTAAATGAAATATTTAAAAAACAATACAAGCTTAACGAAATATATGATCATGACTCTTTTGAAATGAAGATGATGAAAATGGATGAATTAACGGAAGCGGAAAAGAGGAATATCAAAGCGATTACAGGTCATTATTTCTATGGGATACATCAGGAGTTTTCACGGCCATTCAATTATTTTACGATGTTACGTGACCCGGTAGACCGTGTCATTTCTTCCTATTATTTTTTGAAGGATTATCCTGGCTATGAAATGGTTAAAGACATGACCTTGGAGGAGTTTGTAGTCAAAGGGCCTGAAGCACCCAATTTACAAACATTGATGGTATGCGGCAGCCAGGAGATCCCTGATATTGAAAAAGCCAAGGAAAACCTAAAGTCATTTTCTGTGGTGGGAGTCACTGAGTTGTTCAATGAAACACTTTTTTGCCTGAAAAAGGAATATGCCTGGGGGGATATCCATTATACAAGAAAAAATATTACTAAAAATCGCTTGGCCAAAAAAGAAGTGCCATCGGACTTAATAAACTTGATTAGAAAATATAACGCATTGGATTTGGAATTATATGATTTTGCCAAAAAACTTCTTTACGAAAAACTTCAATCACTTACAGTAGACGAGCAAAAGCAATTGGAAAATTTCAAAATGGAACAAAGCGCCTCAAACTAGTTCCTAATATGATAGTCAATTAAGAAACCGCCGGAATGAAAAAAATTCCGGCGGTTTCTTTTCACTTGGAATCTATTCCTAAGGACTCCAGCATATTGATGAAGTTTTGTGCATACAAATCAGGACTAAAATGAGTTTTGACGTGCTCAAGGGCATTTGACCGGATGCTTTCCCTTAGTGTCTGGTTATTCATTAATTCCTTTGCCTCTCTGACTGCATTATCGATATTTCCTAAAGAGTAAAACTTTCCCGTTCGATTATGAATGATTGAGCTCCTGACCCCATCTGAATCCGTCGTCAGCACAGGGCATCTGCAACTCATCGCTTCAAGGAGTGCGTAAGGGGCACCTTCAACTTTTGAAGTGGAGCATAAAAAGCCTCCGGAATCCCCAATTTCAGAGAAAAAATCAGCCATTTGGGAATTTGGGACATTTGAATGCAAAGTAAGCTTTGAGCTTAAATTTAACCGTTTTATTAATTTATTGAATTTATCTCTTTCGTTAGGGTCACTTAAGGTGGGATCTTCGAACATAAGTAATTGTATTTTCGGATTATGATTGTTAATTAGTTGATAACCGATCTTCAGGAATTCACTCCAATTTTTATTATCTTCGATCCTTCCTATCCAAGCCACTTTTCTATAGCCATCTAAAGGTGTTGGTTTGTAGCAGAATTGACTTGTATCAAAGCAATTATTAAAACTGAACTTTGGGAACGTTGGGTAAAGTTCATCTAATAATTGCATGATATGAGGAGTCTTTGGGTTAAGGAATCCATCTGCATGGGCATTGACATCTGGGATTGCATTTGAAAGAGCCGATCTTGCCACATGTTTTGGACCGTAACCCTGGATTTCGATAATCATTTTTCCTTTATACCCCATGGACCTGAATCTCGGTAAAGTTTTGAAATCTGAAACGACCACGATAGCGGAATAATCTCCCTCTTCCAATATTTTTTGAATTTCAGCATCATCGTTCGTAATAAAAGTTGGGGCACTGTGGTCATTCAAGAAATTCCTTCTGTTATCATAATATAGATAATGAGCATCGATACCGTATTCTTTTAGTGCGGCAAATCGTTGCCGATTTAATGTTTCCACTCCACCACTTGGAACATAAAAAACAAACAATATATTCATTATTCCCCTCCTTAAAATAATGGAGCAACAGGTCTCATATTTAGGTTGGACTTTACCTTTCAAAACAAAAGTTATCACAAATCATCCATTTTGAACGGATGTGACAAAGAGCCATGTAATATACGTATGATTCACAAATTGGATTTATAGCCGTTTTAATTTGGGATGACTCGATTGGGAATGGTTCATATCTTAATTAGTGTGAAATAAATATTAATATGAAAAATGGTTTTTCTTTATAAAACGGATAGCCCTGATGCTCACGAAATACATGGTAATCAATTGAAAGGCGGTTCATAAATGTCTAAAGTATCGATTGTTGTTCCATTCTATAATTGTCCATATATCGATGAAGCTTTGGAGAGCTTGTTCAACCAAACCTACAAAAATATTGAGATTATCGTAGTCAATGATGGCTCTACATTATATTCAGAAAGAATCGATCCGTTTCTAGATAAAATAACATATATCAAAAAGGAAAATGGGGGAACGGCCAGTGCATTGAATACCGGCATCAAAAATGCAACAGGCGATTATGTATGCTGGCTTAGTTCAGATGATATCTTTTACCCTGAGAAGACAGAGATCCAGTTGGAAGCAATGGTAAGGGAAGATGCACGATTCAGTTATACTAGTTATTACTGCATTGATGATAATGGCGATATCATTACTCCGATTATAGGGATATACCCACCTAATCAGCTTGAACTTATTAAAGCAATGATCAGAGGAAATATTATTAATGGCTGCTCGGTCATGATTCACAAGAAGGTATTTGAGCTCATCGGAATATTTGATGAGTCGCTTCTATACACACACGATTATGATTTATGGTTGCGGATCTTGCAAAATTTCAAGTTTCTCTTTGTGCCTCAACCGTTATTACTATATAGGATTCATACAGAAATGGGCTCTAAAAAGCATGAAGGCTGCATCAAAAGGGAAAATAGACTGGTGGTTAATCGACATCATGCCAAAATGAAAAAATTATTGGTAAATGAACTTAGGAAACAACAATAGGTGAGCAAGATGTAAAGGAGGTCCCTGTTTTTATAAACAGGGACCTCCTTTAGTTGTTGAAAGGGCTTGACTTTCATCACGGGTCCTCGAGGGTGGCCAAATGAAATTACCTAATTCTTATATGAGTCTATAACATACATAAAGCTCTTTGCATATCTTATAGAAATCATTCATTTTCCTTAATAATAGGGGACTGTCACGAATTAAAGCTTTTGTCAGGAAGGGCTTCATTGCGTTAATCGACAGTGGACGAGCGTAAGTGCATTGGTTGATACAGTACAAGGGACAACAGGTACGATATAAAAAAGGAATGCTTTGTAGGAGGAGAAAATGAGAAAACTCATTATATTTGCGTTTATCGGATTTCTGGCTCAGCTGATCGATGGTTCATTAGGCATGGCATATGGGGTTACATCCACATCGATGTTGCTGACATTCGGAATCGCACCGGCAGTGGCCTCTGCATCCGTTCATCTATCAGAAGTCGTGACGACCGCCGCATCAGGCATTTCACATATGAAGTTCGGGAATGTCGACCGCCAGGCACTTTACAAATTAATCATACCTGGATCTATCGGGGCATTTGCAGGAGCGTGCTTTTTAAGTAACTTACCTGGTGATCAGATAAAGCCATACATTTCGATATTTCTGCTGATTCTTGGTGTGTATGTCCTTTTCCGCTTTTTAAAAACGTCTAAGACAAAAAGTGAAAAGAAATCAATTAATCTTTCAAGAAAAAAATCGATCACATTGGGATTGATAGCGGGCTTCGCAGATGCAACGGGTGGGGGCGGTTGGGGTCCTATCACAACTCCCGTCCTATTATCCCAAGACGGTGTTCCTGCCAGAAAAGTGGTCGGTACAGTTGACACTAGTGAGTTTGCAATTGCTGTTTCCGCAACCTTAGGGTTTCTCATTGCATTAGGTTGGCAGGAAGTGAACTGGTTTTGGGTAACCTCCCTGATGGTAGGGGGGATTATTGCTGCTCCGATTGCTGCATGGATCGTTACGAAATTGCCATCTTATTTATTGGGAATCCTTGTCGGGGGTTTTATCATTTTGACGAATGCTCGAACGCTGCTTGGCACATGGTCTCTTCAGGATCATTGGGTCCCCTTCATATATATGCTGATATTGATCGGATGGGCAGGTTCTTTGGTATTTGTCATCCGGAACAACAAAAAGGGGCTCCATAAAAATTAAAGGGGAGATAGTGTGAGTAAACAAGAGAATATCCATCAACATTCTTTTTCCATTACGAAAGAGCTAAGGCAAGCTCAGCACGGACATAAAAGCTATATTCTTTGGTTTACTGGTTTATCAGGGTCAGGTAAGTCCACCATTGCCAACATGGTCGAGGGAAGACTGCATGCGATGGGAATTTCGACATATATTTTAGATGGAGACAATCTACGGAATGGATTAAATGAAGACCTTGGTTTCAGCTCTGGTGACCGTAAAGAGAATATAAGGCGAATCGGAGAAGTCTCCAAACTATTTGTGGATAGCGGAATAGTAGTGTTGGCCACTTTCATTTCGCCTTATGCGAGTGACAGGGAGGAAGTAAGAAAAAAAGTACAACAGGATGAGTTTATTGAGATTTATGTAAAGTGTCCCATCGAAGCCTGCGAAAAACGGGATCCCAAAGGATTGTACAAGAAAGCTAGAAGTGGCGAAATCACCTCATTCACAGGCGTTTCGGCTCCATATGAAGAACCGGGAAATCCGGAGGTACTAATTGAAACCAGTCAATACACCATTGAAGAATGTGTGCAGCATGTCATGAATTATTTAAAGGACAATGGTCTTTAACATCGACTTGGCCGAATTAGTAAAAGAGAATATGAAACAAACCAAATCAAATGATTGAGGGGTTATAAATGAAGGTTCAAAGAACCAGTATCGATCCACATGGCGGGAAACTGATTCAACGTGAAATATCAAGAAATGACCGTGTGGAATACTTGGAAAAGTGTAAATCCTTATCGTCCCTGACCATCTCGAAATGGAATGTTTCCGATCTGGAAATGATTTCAAACGGAGCGTTCAGCCCGCTTATAGGATTCATGGGAAAAGAAGATTACCGAAGTGTCATTAAAGATATGCATCTGGCAAATGGCTTGCCATGGACGATACCGATCACTCTTCCTGTCACGAAGGAAGAGGCAAACCGGCTGAACATCGGCGATGAGGTCGCTTTATACAGTGATGACGGAGAACTTGCTGGTATCATACAGGTGGAAGAAACGTTTGAATACGATAAACTGGAGGAAGCAAAACTCGTATACAAAACAGACGATCCCAATCACCCTGGGGTTAAAAAGCTGTTTGGACAAGGGGATATCTATGTTGCGGGACCAATTTATTTAATAAATAGGTCATCGCATGAGCCATTCGGGGAATTTCATATGAGCCCTTCCGAAACGAGAAAGATGTTCACGGATTTAGGTTGGAATACTGTTGTCGGTTTTCAAACGAGAAACCCAGTACACCGTGCACATGAATACTTGCAAAAAACTGCATTGGAAACCGTTGATGGACTATTATTGCATCCTCTTGTCGGTGAAACGAAAAAAGATGATATACCTGCGGATGTTCGGATGGAAAGCTATCAAGCCTTACTAAAAGGCTACTATCCAATGGATAGGGTTTTACTTGCCATATACCCAGCAGCAATGCGCTATGCTGGGCCCAGGGAAGCAGTATTTCATGCAATTGTCCGAAAGAATTATGGATGCACGCATTTCATTGTCGGCCGAGATCATGCGGGTGTAGGCAACTATTATGGGACATATGATGCCCAAGAAATTTTTAGCCAGTTTGATCCGCTGAAAATTGGCATTAAACCTCTATTCTTTGAACATAGCTTTTACTGCAAAAAATGTTTGAATATGGCTTCCCTGAAAACATGTCCCCACAAAGATGAAGATAGGTTTATATTAAGTGGCACCAAAGTCAGGGAAATGCTCCGGAACGGCCTTGTCCCGCCACTTGAGTTTACACGTCCTGAAGTGGCTGAAGTTCTTATTAGAGGCATGAAGATAAATGAAGGCGAGTAAGCTATTGTAAACGCGGTGAGACCTACGCTTGTATAAAATCGCTGAAGAAGGACGGAACTTATCTAAATGTTGCCAAGCCGTTACCCGGTGTACGAATGCTATGGACAAAATTGACAACAGGCAAGAAGCTGATATTGAGTCAAAATTCACCTGAAACTCCCGAAGCTCTAAACTTCCTCAAAAAACTTGTTGAAGCGGGGAAGTTAGTAGTGGTCATTGACAGATATTATGAGTTTGAAGAAATAGTTCAAGCCCATAAATATGTAGAGAAAGGACACAAGAAGGGAAATATCGCCATGAAACTGGAACATGGTGGCAAATCCTAATAAATGAAACAGGTAAGTTTTTATAAAGCTAAGGGATGCGTTAATCATAAGGTTAGCCGGTGTATACCTGGCTGACCTTTTTTAAAAATGGAAGTCTGATATATGTCAGGGTAGTACGTACGGTGTTAACGAGGTGTGCCTCTGGAACGATATAGATCTAGTTTTAGCAAAGGGAGTGGAAAAATGTTTCCAATATTAGAGACAAAACGATTGGTCTTGAGAGAATTGGCTGAAGGGGATGCACTGGATTTATTAAAATGTTTTTCCAATCCAGATGTATTACGATATTATGGGCAACCTCCATTAACAAATATAGACAGGTGAAGCAAATCCTTACGAATTTTTCAAAGAATTTTGTTGAAAAACGTGGTATTAAATGGGGAATTGAATTGAAAGGAACGGATGGCATTATTGGAACGATTGGATTTCAAGAATGGTTCCATGAACATAAGAGAGCAGAACTGAGCTATGCACTTTTCCCAAATTATTGGGGCAAAGGTTATGCAACAGAAGCTGTCAGTAAAGTGATTTCCTATGGTTTTAAAGAGCTTGACTTAACGCGTATTGGAGCAATTGTTTTTATTGAAAATAAAGCATCCAATAAGTTGCTGACAAATTTAGGCTTCAAAAAAGAAGGGATATTGAGAGATTATATGTACCAAAATGATGTTTCTTTTGATACTAATCTATACTCTTTATTATCGGTAAAGCCTTAATGAATTAACAAAGTACTAGGAACACTCGCGCAATGCTTACAGATATAAGGGAAGTTGTTATCTGTTTTATGGAAAACAAAAAATGAAAATTAAGATATATATTTTAAAGTTCATTGTTTTCCTGTAAGATAACAATATATAAAAACCCTGTCGACTTGTCGACTTACTTAGAAAACGCGAGGAAAACATAAATTATGGAATTAGAAAAAAGTCTTGAAAAAAGTTGGAGCAATCAACAAAACATAGGTTTAACAGCATACTTAAAGAAAATGAAGGGCGAAGCTAGGGAAAAAGACAGAATAGATTATATGGATTCCTTTGTTTCAGCTACAGGTGGGCTCATTGCTATTATCATTATTAGTTTTATAGCTTTCCATTTAGGATACCCTATGGCATTAGCTCCTCTTGGGGCGAGCTGTGTTATTGTTTTTGGTGCGCATAAAAGTCTCTTGTCTCAACCACGTAATGTTATTGGAGGACATATTATCTCTACTACATCAGCTCTTATCATTTGGAGCTTCTTTGGTAAAAGCCTGCTCATTATCGGTCTAACATTGGCTATTGTATTGATTATAATGACTTGCACAAAGACTGTTCATCCCCCCGCAGCGGCAAGTGCCCTTGTTTCTATTAATTCTCAAGCTGGTTGGGGATTCCTGATTTCAATTGTAATAGGTACCTTATTATTAGTATTTATATCGATGATCTATAATAACTTATTTCAAACAAGACAATATCCAAAGCACTGGTTTTGAAAAATTAATATATTAACCAAACGGGTGCTTCATTTGTGACTGTATTATAGCTCCTCACTTATTTGATAACTGCTTTACTTCAATAAGCGGGGAGCTGCGCTTTTTCTTACTAATAGAATTAAAAACCTTACTTACCATCACATTACATAAAATAACGTATGATAATGATTTGCTAAAGCTTGATGGGGAGTGGTAAAATCCCATTAAAAAAGGTGAATGTTCATGTCTGAACCTACATTAGGAGATTCTTATCAAATCAGTTTGCAAAATATTCGCCATCACTCACAGCATATCCATTTAGGAATAGAGATTCTTTTCGTAATTCGGGGAGAAGTTGAAGCTATCGTCAATCAAGATTCCTGGCATTTGGCGGAAAATGATCTCCTGCTAATTAATGCTAATGATGTTCATACCGTTAAGGGGCACGAAGATAATGTAGTATTATTGCTGCAAATTCCCCTAAATTCCATCGAGCAGCTTTATCAGGATATTCATGTGTGTTATTTCGACTGCCATTCATCCAAAGAGGATAATGGGCTATATCTTCTGTTTGATCAGATCCGTCAACTCTTGGCTGAAATTTTGATCGCACATTACCAAGAGCAGGATGGAAGTGAACTTGAAATCAACAGCCTGATTTACAAGTTAGTTACACTCTTTATCCGAAATTTCAAAACCACACATCTCGGGCAGAATCGATTTATCGAAATGAAGGATGAAAGAATTAGGGAAATCCTTACTTTTATTGAAAAAAATTATCGTAAACAAGTGTCTTTAGAAGAGATTGCCAAACGGCAATATTTATCACTATACTATTTGTCCCGTTATTTCAAGCAGGCTGTCGGTGTCAGCTTTTCACAATATATAAAACAAATCCGCTTGAAATCAGCTGTTCATGAGCTGTTATATACCGATCATACCATTATGAAAGTCTCGTTAAATAATGGTTTTCCAAATGTGAAAGCTTTTAACAAGGCTTTTAAGGAAATGTACAATCAAACACCTGCAGAATATCGTGGTCTTCATAAAAAAGAACCTTTCCAGGAAGTAAATAATATAAGCGAACAATATACTCTGGTGAATTCGCCGCACTTTTTAATTGAATTGAGCAAGTATATTTCGCAAAAAGACCAAAATGTTACGGTGAAAGAATCGGGGGTTTCTGCGGTACATATTAATCTTCCGCAAGAGCCTATTCTTGTCCGGGATAAAGCCCAGCGATTACTGGTGATTGGACAGCTGGAATATGCATTAAATGAAGAAGTCCAAGCAGAATTAAAGCTTGTTCAGGAGCAGCTTCATTTTGAATATGCCTATTTCACGAACCTATTATCTCCCGCTTTTACGACAATGGACCCGTTTTTGCAAATAGGAGGGCCTTATTATAAGATTGATGCGTTATTTAACGAATTTCAAAGGCTGGGTTTAATTCCATTCATTAGCGTTGAGATTGAAAAGGAAGTCGTAAGCAGCCCCGATTATATAAGGATGTTAGATGATTTTTTACAGCACGCCGTCAGTTATTTTGGAGATGACTTTGTCGGGAAGTGGCAATTTGAATTGGTGTTCTCCAAGTGGGATCAAAAAGCCCGGACTTTTTATCAAGAATACCTTCAAACTGTTAAAAAGAGGGCTTCCACCGCAAAAGTTGGAATCCATGTACCATTTTCCTTAGAAAAAGGATTATCAGTCCCAGTTACTGAATTTTTAAAGCAAATGGATCAAATTGACCTGGTGTGCTTCAGCTGCAATCCAAATGAACAATTGGACTTTACCGATATGGATAACAGTTCCTTCAAGGGAGTAAAAGATTATATAAAAAAGTCGTGTATTGAATTAAAAGCAAACCTTTCTTCAGCTGGCTTGGCTGGCACACCAATTTACTTGACAAACTGGAATACACTTTACGGTAATACAGTAAATTTAAGTGGAACTTTTTTTCGATCAGCTCTCATTTTTAAAGACATGCTTGATGTTATAAAAGAGATTTCCGGTTTGGGATTTTGGATTGATACCCATTCATTAGAAAATAGTAATATGAATAATGATAATATTGCAATGAATGGAATTGCCCTCCTTTATTATTATCAAATAAAACGTCCGGCGTTTTTTAACATGCATTTAATCGCAAAAATTGGGCAAGAAATTTTAGCCGAAGGTGAGGACTTTATACTGACGAAGGGGAAACAAGGGTACCAATTAGCTATATATAACAATTCCTATGTAAATCCCACTTATTCTGTCGAAAGCTTCTTTTTGAGCTCCTTAACAAAGGAAAAGAAAATCATGATTTCAGGGCTGCCTTCTGGCACTTATCAAATTCGCAAATACATTCTCGATAGAAATAACGGTGCATTTTACTTTAATTGGCTCAATCTCAATCAGCAGTATATCTATGATCAAGAGATCATTACGTATCTCAAGCAGCGAGCCTATCCAGATTTGCAAATCTATGAGGAAAACATTGCCTCGGAGCTCTTATTACAATCCACTTTGACGTTAAATGCCATTCATCTCTTTGAAATTAGGCCATTAGGTTAAAACTTAATGGTCTTTTTTTGTTGTTTGGATAAGCCAAGTTATGAAAAAGGGCAAATGATGGAGTGTGTTTTCGGCAATGATTGGAATGTTTTAAATAGTTAAAAAAATTATAATGAAGACAAGAAAGCGATTACATAAATATTAATTCGGAGGTAGCCTTTTATGTCTGTTTCTCAAGGAACGATTAAGAAGCAAAGCGATGCAAAACTTTCGGTATCAAAGGAAAAGAATACCGGTGGAGTTTTGTTGACTACAGCTTTAATGGCTGGTTATTCCATGATTTACATGGACAAAAACATGATTTCGACTGCAATTATCCCAATTGCAGAACAATTCCATCTAACAACAAGTCAAACCGGTTTGATAATGAGTTTATTTTTCTTGGGTTATTCGTTAATGCAGATACCTGGGGGATGGCTCGCAGATAGGATTGGATATAAAAAGGTACTGATGCTTTCGCTTTCGCTCATTACGATATTTTCATTTGCATTTGGCCTTGCTGGAAGCTTATTGGTGTTTATTTTGATTCGTTTCTTGGCTGGTATTGGCCATGCAGGCTATCCTCCAAGCTGTTCAAAAGGAATCGCCGAAAATTTCCCGAAAACAAGACGAACTTTTATTCAATCGCTCATTTTGTCAACGAGTGGAATTGGCGGAATTTTTGCGTTTGTAATCGGGGCACGGCTGATTGACTTAAATTGGCACTATGCCTACTATGCACTGGGGACATTTTTTGCCATTGCGTTACTTATGGTTGCTTTATTGGTACCAAATAGCCAACCAACTGCCAAAACGAAGATTGAAAAGAAACAAGTTAGTTTTAAGTCAGTGATTTCTAATCGAAATGTAATTATTTTATTCGTTGCCATGCTGCTGGCGAATGTGGCTTTTTACGGAAATATGTCATGGCTGCCAACTTTCCTAAAGACAAAATTTTCATTATCCATTAGTACGGTAGGGATAATTCTGGCAGTGAACGCTATTGGAGGAACATTAGCCTCCATATTTGCAGGTGTATTGTTGACAAAATATTTCGCTGGCAAGGAAAAGTTACTGTTAATGGTATGTTCAGTCCTTTCATCCTTGTTGTTTCTTGGTTTAGTATTCTCAAATTCCTTGGCCCTTTCCATTGCTTTCTTATATGTACTCACATTTTTACTAACCACGATTTTTGTGGGAATTTTCTCTTGGCCGCACAAAATTTTGCCTGAGAAAGTAATTGGGTCATCTATTGGGATCGTCAATACGGGTGGAACGCTTGGGGGCTTTATTGCACCAATGGCATTCGGTGCTTTAATTTCCATGGCTGGTGGATCGTTCTCTATCGTTTTTATCACCTTGGCAATAGCCGTAGTAATATGCGGTCTAGTTTTACTTACCGTTAAAACAGAAAAATAATAGGAGGGAAAATGATGTTAGATCAACTAATGCAAAAACTTGAAGAGAAAAAAGAAAGAATGATTGAAATACGCAGATATCTCCATCAACATCCTGAATTATCTTTTAAAGAAGAAAAAACGGCCCAATATATTGCTGATTTTTATAAAGATAAAAATGTAATAATACGGACAAATGTTGGCGGATATGGAGTGGTAGTTAAAATCGAAGGCGGACTGGCAGGTAAAACGGTTGCCCTGCGTGCTGATTTTGATGGACTGCCCATTATGGAAGAGGCAGATGTACCTTTTAAATCGGTTAATCCAGGTGTTATGCATGCATGTGGTCATGATGGACACACTGCCTATTTAATGATATTAGCCGAAGCATTAATCGAAATGAAAGACCAATTAAGAGGAAACGTCGTTATCTTGCATCAGCCTGCGGAAGAAACGCCTCCTGGTGGAGCGATTGCCATGATTGAAGATGGATGTTTGGAAGGTGTGGATAGTATTTTCGGTATTCACCTAATGTCCCCGTCGGTGACCGGGGAAGTCTACTATCGTTCTGGAGAAATGCAGGCCGGACGCTCATATTTCAAAGTGAAAA
This sequence comes from Peribacillus sp. Bi134, assembly GCF_918698065.1. NCBI lineage: Bacteria > Bacillati > Bacillota > Bacilli > Caryophanales > Bacillaceae > Peribacillus > Peribacillus sp. Bi134. The sequence goes on from NZ_CAKKLN010000001.1 coordinate 333,597, forward strand.
TCCAAGGAAAAGGCGGACATGGTTCGATGCCGCATACAAGCAATGACAGTATTGTCGCAGCAAGCCATTTTGTTGTAGCAGCCCAGACGATTGTCAGTCGCCGAATCAATCCTTTTGATATGGCGACGGTAACGATTGGCTCGTTTGATGGAAAGGGATCATTTAATGTCATAAAGGACAGCGTGGAACTTGAAGGAGACGTTAGAACCATGTCCAGTGAAGTTCGTGCTAAAGTGGAAACGGAATTCAAGCGAATCCTAGCGGGGCTTGCTCAAGAATTTGACATTACCTATGACTTAATATATTCGCATGATTACCCTGTTTTGGTGAATGATAATGCCATGACTGAACTGGTTGTAAATGGGATTAAAAAGGCTGGAATTCCTGAAATCAAAGCATTAATGGAAACACCGCCAATGTCCGGTTCAGAGGATTTTGCTTACTATTTGCAAAGAATTCCTGGCAGTATGTTTTATGTTGGAGCAAAGCCGGAGAATGGACCAGTTTATCCTCACCATCATCCTAAATTTGTCATTAATGAGGACAGCCTTATCATCGCGGCAAAAGCAATGGCTGCAGTGGTTGCGGAATATTTTGGACAGAAGTAAAAAAAAGGGAAAAAGGGGACGGTTCTTATGCCTGCGGCGTGGGAACCTTCTTCTTTATAGGAGTGATCACATGTCATTTACTAATTTAAAAGAGTTAATTGAACAAGCAGAGCAGGAAAACTCAACTATTTCGGAATTGATGATCAAAACAGAGGTACAACAGAAAGGCTGTTCGAGGGAAACGATTATCGAAAAAATGTCAGAACAATTTACTGTAATGGAGGAGGCTGTCCGCAGAGGTACAATGAGTCCAGTCATGTCGCGTACTGGTTTGACTGGTGGGGATGGAAACCGTCTTTATCAGTATGCCCAAAACGGTAATTCATTTGTCAATCCTAAAACATTGAATGCTGCAGCAAATGCGCTCGCGGTATCAGAAGTAAATGCTGCAATGGGGCGGATTGTGGCAACGCCAACAGCTGGTTCAGCGGGAATCTTGCCAGCTGTCCTTGTTCACGCACTTGACAGCGGGAAATTTACCCGAGAGCAGCTTGTACAGACAATATTCACTGCCTCTGCTCTCGGCTTAGTTGTTGCCAATAAAGCTTCGATATCAGGGGCAGCCGGCGGGTGCCAAGCTGAAATAGGATCAGCAACCGCAATGGCAGCCGGCACCCTGGTAGAGCTTGCCGGTGGAACACCAATGCAGGTTGGAAATGCCGTCGGAATTGCTTTGAAAAATTCACTGGGTTTGGTTTGTGACCCGGTTGCTGGGCTGGTGGAAATCCCGTGCATCATCCGCAACGGTTTACATGCAATTACCGCCCAAGCTGCTGCGGATATGGCTTTAGCCGGGATAGCCTCGGTCATCCCGCCGGATGAAGTGATCCATGTGATGCATGAAGTCGGACAGCAAATGCCCGAATCGTTGAGAGAAACCGGGATAGGCGGTCTTGCCGGAACTCCGACCGGGCAAAAATTAAAGAAGCAGATTTTAAATGAAAAAACTAGTGGCTGTGGGCCGGCAAAATACCAAAGTGCGTATGAAATCATCGGTCCCGTAATGGTTGGCCCTTCGAGTTCCCATACAGCAGGGGCTGTCCGGATCGGGAATATTGCCCGCCAGCTACTAAATGAAAATCCAGTATATGCAAAGTTCTCGCTGATGGGCTCTTTCGCAGAAACCTATCAAGGCCATGGAACAGACCTAGCTCTTTTAGCCGGTGTGCTCGGGTTATCTACCATGGATGACGGCATTCCAAATTCAAAGGAAATTGCTGAGGAAAATGGCTTACAATATGAATTCACGAAACGGGTGCTTGGAAGCTACCATCCAAATACGGTTCTCGTAGAATTGACAGGGTTCACACGTACTGTAAAGGTTTTGGCCAGCTCTTTAGGCGGTGGTAAAGTGGAGGTTCAGGAATTCGATGAGTATCCATTTAAATTTTCAGGTGAAAGGCCAACACTTGTTATTCGTCATTCTGACCAAAAAGGGGTTATTGCTGAATTATCGGAAATTCTATATCAAAAAGGGTTCAATATAGCCCGTATGGCCAATGAACGTTCCAAAATCAATGGTGCTGCAATAACAATTTGTGAAATCGACAATACAATCGAAGACACTCTCTTATCTTTATTAAAAAGAGAGATTCCGACTATTGACGAAATTGTATTGGTTCAAACTAAGTAGTTACCTATAAAATCATCAATTAAGCTCGTAATCGTATTTTCGCTGATGCAAGAAAGCATGATATGCGAATGAAATTCGTAAAAGGCATTCGGAATGAATTCGTTCCGAATGCCTTTTGTCTATAATGTGATGCCAATCTTAAGGGCAAAATTTAATAGGGGAAATTCCAATGCCTGCATAGGACATAGCATCGTAAGTCCTCGTGCAATAAAGCTCTTCAGCTAGACGGTGCTTTCAGGGAATCAACTAGACGTTGAATTTTCAGAAAGAAAGATTTCCAATATGCTTGACCTTGTGAAAAATACAATTCACGATTCGCCTGAACGAAATCAGCTATGAATAATTTTCTATACACCGTGGGGATTTCATATTTGCCGCACCATGAAAAGGCAGTCGAGACCGCAAAGGCTGACAAGAAAAAAAGCAGCTTTCTAAAAGCTTACGAAAGTATTCAAAAAGAAGTCGAAACAGGAAGGATTGGTTTTAAACGCAAGTATGTAAGATGTTAAAATTAGCACTTTTTTATTATTCCTTATCCGTAAAGTTTTTTTAACAAATGAGCCTGTATCCACCTTGGATCAGGCTTTCTTGTATATATAGAAAAGTAATCACCAGAGATATTATGTTTTTAGACTTTGAAAAAATATCATGCTTGAATCTGCGATTGTCTAGAATTCTTTTTGAAAATCACCTTCGCTTTAAAATGTGAGAACAAATAACAGCCTATAATCACAATACCACTACCAATTCCTTGTATCCACGTCATTTTTTCACCTAATAATAGAAAAGCTAAAATTGCAGTAAAAATAGGATTAAAATTCAAGAAAATACCTGATGTTGTTGTACCTAATTTTTGTACACCAATATTCCAAAGTACCATACATGCTACAGTTGAGATAACGCCTGTATATAAAATAGATTGTATGAAGGAAGTATTTATATTAGACACTGAAAATTTGGGAAAATTAAACGGTAGAAGAACTATAAGTCCAAATATACCAGAATATAACGTAGACATCATGGGTGTTGTCGTTACCATTGCCCATTTGCTACAAACGGAATATATTCCCCAAATGCATACAGCAGCCATCATATATAAATCACCTGTATTAAATCGTAATGAAAGGAAAAGATCAATATTTCCTTTTGAAAGTACAAGTATTACGCCAATAAGCGAAAAAAACATAGAAAACATTTGTAGAATATTAATTCTTTCTTTTAAAAAGAAAAATGAAAAAATAGCAATTGAAATCATGTTTAATGTTGATATTAATCCAACATTAGTCGCTGATGTTTTCTCTAATGCTACAAATTGCAATAGGTTAAATAGAACCACACCTGTAATTCCCATCAAAAATAAAGGAAGGATTGCACTTCGAGGAGGAAATATCTTTTTTTCTTTCCACCATACAATTGGCAAAAGACAACTAACAGCAATGATCCACCTTAAACTCGTCAATGTCATCGGTGAAGCATGTTCGACAAGCGACTTTCCAACGACAAAGTTTCCACCCCATAACAAACTTGTTAAAAGTAATAACGAAAAATAATAATATTGCATTTCATTCTGCTCCTTTACATCTTTCACTGTTTAAGTAAAAGGATCGAAGCCATTGTGCACAATGGCATTTATTTATTAATAATTTTAACATTTTAGATCGTTATTAATATATTATTTTGTATAATAGAAGAAACTTAGAATAATATTAATAAATATTGCCGATAAACAGAATAAAATTTTGTTTTGCTATTGAAGTGATACTATTTTTGGAACATTTGTAAAAGGAGTGACTATAAGTGGAATCTATCGTAAGCAAGGTTCTAGATAATGTTGATATTCAAATTTTAGATTTACTGCAAAAGGATGCACAGTTAAGTAATACTGAGCTTGCAAAGCGTGTCAAGTTATCTCCCCCAGCTATACATTCAAGGATAAAACGTTTGGAAAATGAAGGGTTTATTAATGGACAAGTAGCAATTTTAAACCAGGAGAAGCTAGGTTTTGATTTATTATGTTTCATTTTTATTAGTACAAATATACATCAAGCTGAAGAACTGGAAGTTTTGGAAAAGGCATTAGCTTCTATGTCAGAAGTATTAGAGTGTCATTGTTTAACTGGTGAGTATGATTATCTTCTAAAAGTGGCTAATAAAGATCGGAAGGAATTAGAAATATTTATTAGAAAGTTAAATAAACTAGGCATAACAAAAATTCAAACTAGCCTAGCTCTTAGAGAAATTAAATATTCAACTGTTTTACCTATATGGGAAGAAAAGTCCCGTTCGTAAAAGTACACTTTATCGAACGTGTTTTATAGAACAAGAGAGAGAGAAAAGGTAGAAGAAATAAGAAAATGAAGTCCTTTATAGATTGGATCCCAAGGAACGAGTCATTTAAGATTATTCTTACCAGTTTAAGCACTGAGCCGTGGATCGATTAAAAAGCAGTGCACTCTTTATGAGCTGCACTGCTTTTTAAAATTTTATCCCGTTTATTATGGTCTCTAATTAGAAAAACGGTATTAAAGTATGCTGAATGAATCATTATCTTTATTTATTTAACAAAACAGCTTCTTCGTTTCTAGGTTGTAGAGCCATTTGTAGTGCTCTTTTTTCTTCATCGTTTAAAGGGACCAATGGTAACCGGACACCTCCAACATTTAACCCCCGCATATTTAATGCTGATTTTACTGGTGCGGGGCTTGGTGCAGCAAATAATGCTTTCATGATTGGAAGAAGGTTACGATGTGTAGCGGCAGCACCATGGACATCACCATTTTTAAAGCTATTTATCATTTCTTGCATTTCATTACCAATTATGTGTGAAGAAACCGAAACAATTCCTGTTCCACCGATGGCTAAAACCGGTAATGTTAACCCATCATCGCCGCTGTACAATGTAAAATCACCAGTTGTTTTGCTTATGATTTGTGCCATGGCATCTAAGTCACCACTTGCCTCTTTTACTGCCACAATATTGTTGATTCTTGAGAGGTTAACAATCGTCTCTACTGACATGTTTACAACACTTCGTCCTGGAATATTATAGAGCATTACCGGTAAAGATGTTGATTGGGCAATAGCCTTAAAGTGCTGAAATAATCCTTCTTGAGACGGCTTGTTATAGTATGGGGTAACGAGCATTATTCCGTCGACTCCTGCTGCCTCAGCTTGCCTTGTTAAGTTGATGGAAGCTTTCGTGTTATTTGAGCCAGTTCCAGCTATGACAGGAACTCTTCCATCAACAACTTCAACAACAATTTTGAATAAATCTAGTTTCTCTTCTGTTGTTAATGTAGGGGACTCTCCAGTTGTACCAGCTATTACTAATCCATCAGAGCCATTAGCAATTAAATAGTTTACTAAAGTTCTCGTAGCATTAAAATCAACCTCATCATTATGATTGAACGGGGTAACCATTGCGGTTAAAACTTGGCCAAAATTCATAACTTCACACCCTTTTGTATGATTTTTAAAAATATTCAGAGGTGGTGGGCCATTCAGGAGTAAACGCAAAAAAGCAACAACGAGGATTCGCTGCTGCAGTAGAAACAATATTTATCAAAAAAATGTTTCCGCGCATAAGATAGCCCTCCATATAGTTTCCTATATGACAGTCCTGTATTTATTCAATAGCAGAACCAGCTTCAAGAACATGAGATTCCTTCGGCTTCGGCAAATTCCCCTTTCCACAATAGTCATAGGATCTCATTCTCCTCAAAATGTGTACTAATGGTTTTTGCTCCTCTATCCTCACTTCAAAAGTATGAAGTAAGAAAATATTTAATTGACTGTAATATAACAAGGAATCCTTTCTATTGCAAGGCAATTTAGAGAATTTTTTTTAGAATACATGAATAATCAATGAAAATGGATACGGTATAGGGCTGGATTCATCTTTTTTAGATTATGTAATCTCTACATTAATAGTTTTATAGATATATTCTGTTTCATAGGTGATTGAGCTTTTAGAAGCACAACCTGTCGAATAAGGGTTTGTATTATCGTAGGACAATGCTAATGCTTTATTCATCGGTGCAATCGCAAAAAACAGTCCAAAGACAAGAGTTATTACCATCACAATATTTAATAATTTTTTATAATAACCTCTCTCCTTTCCTTCTTCTAGACTTTACCATATGAAAATTGGTATTTCTATGCACTGTGGAATCATTTACCATCTGTATAAATATTACCATTTTACGGGTAACTACGTAGTTGAGGGATAGTACCCCATTCCCATTAAGAAATTGAAAATCAATACCAAAAACGAAACAAAAGTGAATGGAACTTAATACTGGCCTTAGTCCTTTTTTGATTTATTAATATATAAATTACATTGGTCTTATATTTTATTAATAATGTAAAGTTACTATTTTAATTGGTAAACACCTTAAAAATTTATAAACAAGGAGGATAGTTGTTGATCTGTTTAAAAAATACATAATTAGCTAAACGATAAATAGGAGGTATTGATTTTGAAAGGGAAAAATAAATTTGCAGCAATGCTGACAGTTGTAACGGTAGGATTAACAACTTCTTTATCAAGTGTACAAGCATTCTCGGAATCTTCAAATTCAGATAATAAACGTAAACCAGAGCTCGTTTTTCCAGTAATCAGTGATGTGCATATTGATGATGGATCAACAGCTGATATGAACAAGTTCAGAACAGCCATGGATCAATTAAATAAAGCTGCGCCTAGACAGAATGCTTTTGTTGTCGTTGGGGATTTAACGGACTATGGATACGCTACTGAATATGATAAGTTCTTCTCCATTTATAATGAGAAGAAACAAGGTGGTGTCCAATCCATGTTTACAATGGGGAACCATGATTATTGGAATGGACTTTCCGTTGAAAAGGCACAAGATCGTTTTCTCGAGAAAACAGGAATGGATTCTCTTTACTATCATAAAAAAGTAAATGGATATGATTTTATTACGTTAAGTCCGGAAAATGGTAATACGCATGGTTTATATTCCGTTAATCAAATTAACTGGCTAGGTGAAAAGTTAGCTGCAGCAGAAAAAGAGAATCCGGACCAACCAATCTTTGTTTTTCTTCATCAACACATTAAAGACACTGTGTATGGAAGTGACTTGTGGGGAACTCAGGAAAATAAAGAACTTTTATATGATACTTTAAAGAAACATCCACAGGTTATTACATTTTCAGGCCATTCTCATTATCCACTCGAAGACCCGAGAACGATTCATCAAAAAGACTTTACGTCAGTTGGCACGTCTTCTGTAAGTTATTTGGAATTGGAGCCAGGTAAACTTCAAGGGTTCCATCCAGAAGGATATCGGGATATTAGTCAAGGAATGATTGTAGAAGTTTATAATAATGAAGTTGTCATTAAAAAACGTGACTTTCATAAAGACGATTGGACAGGAAAACCAAGGGTAATAAAAAATCCTTCTAAAAAAAATAAATTTAAATATACAGACGATCGAGATCAGTTACCACCGGTTTTTGCAGTTAAAGATAAGGCTTCGATTGTAGAAGAAAAATCTACACTAAGAAGTTTAAATGTAACATTTCCACAGGCAAAAGATAACGCACTCGTACATTCATATCACATTACAGCCAAAAACAAGGAAACAGGGGAGATGGACGCAGATTTCACCGCATTTTCTGAATTCTATTATGATCCTGTGCCAAAGAATTTAGAGTTCCCTGTTGCTGGACTTAAGCCAGGTACTGATTATGAAATTAAGGTACAAGCACTAGATTCATTTAACAATAGCAGTAAAAAGGTGTTACTGGCTGATGGTCAGACAAAAGCCCTGGAAATGGTCTCGGCACAAGCTTCTCCTTCTTTAGTAACAGAAGGTGAATCGACTGCACTCCAAGTGAAGGTGAAAAATTATGGAAGTAAAAGTATGAACGGGAAAATTAAAGTTGATGCACCTGAAGGTTGGAGTTTGGAGCACAATGAACTTGAGTATGTGCTATCAGGAACAGAAGAAAAAATGTTGACAATAAAAGTTACACCTAGCAAGGAGATATCGGGTTCATCACAATTCAAGATTACTGCTTACGAGGAAGGCCAAATAATTGGCTCCAAGAATATAAATGTATTCGTCAACATGATGCTTGGAGAAAGTTTTGACCAATTAGAGTCTGCATTAAAGCCAGCAGTGAATGAAAACATTCCAAGTTCCATTCTCGGTTGGAGCCATACAGCTCCTAATGGCTGGTCGGTTACGAATAGCTCGAATATGCCAGCTGGTACAGAAGAGTGGCAAGGTTGGAGCTTCACAACAAAGAACTTTTGGACAAAAGCAGAAGACCAGGAGCGTAACAAATTTGAACTTGGTCAAGGTGTTATAGCAGTAGCGGATCCTGATGAATGGGATGATAACGGTTCACCAGCAGCAAAAGGCTTTTTTGATAGTACATTAACTTCACCTACTATAAAAGTTGATGATGCCAAAGAGCTATACTTAGGATTTGCATCCCACTATAAACAAGAAGGAACGCAAACAGCTGAAGTGACTGCTGTCTTTGATAATGGGGAAAAACAACAAGTTCTCGTTTATGACAATAAAGCTGCTTCGGATAATAAAAATGGACATGTTTTGAATAAGTATGAAGTTAAATCGATTAATGTTCCTGAAGATGCTGCCTCTATGAAATTACAATGGAGAATGCATAATGCTAAAAATAATTGGTTTTGGTCGATTGACGATATTAGATTGGATGACCAAATGATCGTTTCACCAAAGTAAAGAGAAGAACAGATGAACTTTTCTTGATATTTGTAAAATGCGGACTTTCCTTAAGGGGAAGTTCGCTTTTTCTCTATGTCTCACAAACTCTGGACAAATAAAAAATATTTTAACAAAAAACAAGCTAGCCGGAACCCCGCTGGAAGCTTGATAAACAGTCGGCGGAAAGTGAGCGGTTTTCTGAAATCAAGCTGGAACGTTTTTAAATAAAGAAACTGCAGGCAAAACTAAATAAGGACTTGGTTATACTGCATGATTTTTTTGTTTTATGTGAACTGCAAACCCAATGGATTGAAGGAATATGCGACACTCCTGCCGAAAAACTGGCTAGCCGAGACCCCACAGACGCTTGCATCGAGTAGGCTTGGCAGACAGTCGGCGGAAAGTGAGCGGATTTCTGAAATCAAGCTGGAACGTTTTTCAAATAAAAAAACTGTAAACCGACAATAGAATAGGATTTTTTCCATGTATTTTAGAAAATTTTAAGATTTGTGTGATATGTTTTTTTTAGTACTAAAAAAGTTATCGTGGGAAACATCTTTTTATGCAAGAACAGCAGATAAACAACTTTTCTATAAATGAGTAAACGAAAGATCGAAGCGGGGTGAAAATATTTGTCAATTAAAATGAGATTTCTGTTGTCCTACGTTGGCGTAATCCTTATTTCCATCACTTTGTTTTTAACAGCTGGATTTTTACTTATTTTTGCGATAACAGGTGATGTAAAAGCGATAGAACATTTATACAAAAAATCTTATCTCCAAAAACCTTTGACTGCAGTAGAGGAGAGTGTGTTTCTCGATTTAAAGCTTTTGGCAAAAAATAATCCTGAGCAGCTTCTAAATGAAGAACAACTGAAGAAGATTGAACATGGAGATATTAAGATTGTCGTTAGAAAAGGTAAAAACATTGATTATGCGTCCCAAACACTAGATAAGTCAGGCTTGATACAATCACTTCCCAAGTTCGAAGAAACGAATATCAATACGCGGGACACAATCAAAATGAAAGACTTTTTTTTCACCTATGTGAAGTTTGATTTTTATTTTTCTGATAAAAGTGAAGGAAGTATTTTTGTATTGAGAAAGGCAAGTTCATATGCCGAGCTGACTCGAGAGCTCTTTCCCATTTTATTCGCTCTATTGTTATTACTGTTTGTAATGATTATTGGACTATTAAATTATTTAGTTTCACGTAGCATCATCAAACCGATCTCAATTCTTAAAGAAGGCGCAGAGCGGATAAAATCAGGAGATTTAAACTTTGAAATCAAGGCGACTTCGAATGATGAAATCGGGCAATTGAATAGAGCTTTTGAGGAAATGAGAAAAAAGTTAAAAGAGTCCGTAAACATTCAGCTTCAGTATGAGGAAAATCGCAAAGAGCTTCTCTCTAATATTTCCCATGACTTGAAAACACCGATCACTTCGATTATGGGGTATGTTGAGGGGATTAAAGACGGAGTAGCAAACACCCCACAGAAAATGGACAAGTATTTATCGACTGTATACCTAAAAGCAAGAGATATGGATTCATTGATAGATGAATTATTTTTATTTTCCAAGTTGGATTTGAAAAAAGAACCATTCACTTTTGAAACGGTCAGGTTAGATAAGTATTTAAAAGACTACGTAGAAGAACTTCAACTGGATTTACTTCAACTAGGGATCCAGATTGAACTTCATCAGGTGAATAAACCGATATACGTGACAGCGGATAGAGAGAAACTGAAACGCGTATTGGCCAACCTGATCAGCAATTGTGTAAAGTATATGAATAAAGATGAAAAACACATTTCCATTTCTCTGCATGAAGGACTATATGATGTTGTTGTACAAGTAACGGATAATGGCTATGGAATAGAATCTTCTGCTTTGCCTTATATATTTAACCGCTTTTATCGTGCTGAGGAATCTAGAAATTCCCGGACGGGTGGAAGTGGTTTAGGACTTGCGATTGCAAAAAAAATTATCGGCGAGCATGGTGGAGATATTTGGGCTACTAGCGAGATAGGAAAAGGTACAAGTGTCTTTTTTTCCATAAAGAAAGGTGAGGAAATGTGAAAAAGATATTACTTATTGAAGACGAAGTCAGTATTGCTGAATTGCAAAGGGACTATTTGGAAATTAATGATTTTAGTGTTGATATTCAACATACTGGTGATGCAGGTCTCCAACAGGCCCTTCAAGGAAATTATCATTTAATCATTTTGGATATCATGCTTCCAGGGTTGAATGGTTTTGAGATATGTAAACAAATACGTGCTGTCAAGAATATCCCGATTTTGCTTGTATCCGCCAAAAAGGAAGATATCGATAAAATTAGGGGGCTTGGTCTAGGGGCAGATGATTATATTACAAAACCATTTAGTCCAAGTGAACTAGTTGCAAGAGTGAAAGCGCATATAGCGCGGTATGAACGTTTATCAGGAAGTCACCCCAAATCTAATTCAATCTATGTTCATGGGATTTCAATAGATAAGTCAGCGCGCAGAGTTCACATAAACGGAGAAGTGGTGCCGTTTACAACAAAGGAATTCGATACTTTGGTGTTTTTTGTCATGCATCCGAATCAAGTATTAAGCAAAGAGCAGCTTTATGAAAATATTTGGGGATTGGAATCGGCTGCGGATGTTTCGACTGTAACCGTCCATATCAGGAAACTACGTGAAAAAATTGAAAGAAATCCTGCACATCCTAAATTTTTGGAAACCGTTTGGGGAGCAGGGTATCGCTTTAATGTTTAAATAGCATGTTAAGGACCCGTCACGAAGTGGCGGTTTTTTTTATAAACATTAAGAAATTTTATTAATAAGTTAATCATTTTTTAAGAAATTGTTTAGAGGGAGTTTAAGGTTAAGCATTAACATAATGAAGACTGAATAAGTAAGCAACTAAAAATAAAAGGGAGAAAAAAACATCATGAAACCTAAAGAACATGTCAATTTGCTACATAAGAATGACGGGAAATCCATTTGCGGCTGTGAAGTACAAACAGGGAAAGGATGGTGTGTTTCATGTGGAGATGGCTAACGATTATCATCGGAAGCCTTTTCATCCTTCAAGGCTGTGTCTTGGATAATGAAGTAGAGCTAAATAAACAAGAAAAGGAGACAGGAAAGGGAATGAATGTACAATTGATCCAAGCCGTAGAACGTAAAGAAACGGAAAGAATAAGAAGCTTGATTGAGCAAGGTGCAGAAATAAATGCACAGGACTCGAAAGGGCGAACCGCCACTATGATTGCGACTTATAACAATGATGTAGAGACGGCAAAAATCCTTATTGAAGCGGGTGCAGACGTCAACATTCAGGATGAAATGAAAAATAGCCCCTTCTTGTATGCCGGTGCTGAAGGTTATGTAGATATACTTAAACTTGCGATTGAAGCGGGTGCAGACCCCTCTATAACCAACCGTTATGGTGGAACGGCTTTAATCCCTGCTTCGGAACATGGTTATGTTGAGGTTATTAAAGAACTTCTTACTAAAACTGATATTGATGTGAATCATGTGAATGATCTCGGTTGGACCGCTTTGCTAGAAGCAATCATTTTGAATGATGGAGATGGAAAACAGCAGCAAACAGTTCAATTGCTAATAGATCATGGGGCAGATGTCAACATCCCCGATAATAACAGTATGACACCTTTACAACACGCCCGCGAGAAAGGGTTTAAGGAAATCGAACAAATTTTACTTAAGGCAGGAGCAAAATAACCAGATCGCTATACTTTCAATTTGTAATATCAATTGCACTGCAAAAAAACCACAATATGATGAGGAGACGAAAAAATGAATAAAAAAGCAATAATTTCATCAGCTATACTACTTGGGCTAACGTTGGCAATAACAGGATGTAACACAAACGCACAAGAAAATAAAAGCGCTCAGAAGCAGGAACAAACTGCAAAACAGAGTAAACAAGAAAAAAAGTTAACCGCAGGAGAGGAAATGACTAAAATTCTTACTAGCACGAATTGGCAAGGAACAAAAGTTTATGATAAAAATAATAATGACTTAACAAAGGAGAATGCAAGCTTCATTGGTCTAGCTAAATATGATGATGAAGCATCGAGATATGAATTTTTTGATAAAAATACTAAAAAAAGTCGAGGTGATAAAGGAACTTTCTTTATCACGAATGGGAAGATTAGAGTGTTAATTTCAGAATCAATGGGTTACCAAGCCGTTGTTGAAATAACTGAACTGAATAAGGATATGTTTACTTATAAAAGAATGGGCAAAGATGCAAAAGGTAACGAAGTAGAAGTGTTTGTCGATCATATTCCCTATACTGAAACAGAACTTTCCTTTACTGATCCAGACAAAAATTTGGAAACTTATACAGGAGATGTAGTTACAGACGTTGATGGAGACAAAATTTTATCAAGCACCACATGGAAAGGTACAGTGGCATTGGATGAAAAGGGAAATGATGTATCAAGCTATAACTCGAATTATTTAGGTCTGGCAAAATATGATGATAAAACAAATAAGTATGAATTTTTTGATGCTAAAACCGGTGAAAGCCGTGGTGATTACGGCTATTACGATGTTGTTCATGGAAATAAGATTAGAGCCCATGTTTCACAAGGGGAAAATAAGTATGGTGCAGTTCTTGAACTTACGGAGCTTAATGAAAATAAATTCACTTATAAACGAATCGGTAAAGATAAAGAGGGCAAAGATATAACGATAACAGTTGAACATATACCTTATGAAGGTGATTTGAAGCTAAAATCAACTAAGTAAATAAAAAAGGGATTTTGCATTAATAGCAAAATCCCTTTCTTGATATAGTAATAGAATGTAGTTCAATTTTTTTACGCGTTAAACTGTTCAACAGATGTTTCCAGGTCATTTGCGAGCCTTACCATCGAAGAGGTGGAGAAGGAGATGTCCTCCATGGATTTCGCTTGTTGATCGGTTGATTGGGCAACTTGCTTTGAAGCCACTGCCGTTTCCCTTGTTAACCCTGCAAAATCTTCTATCGAAGCATTGATTTCTTGAGAACTTGCTGCCATTTGCTCTGTAATGGCGGATATTTCTTGAATCTGATCACTAACATGCTCAAAGGATTTTATGGTCTGTTTAAATGTTTCTCTTGTATTCAGGACAAATTTTGTCCCTTCCTCTACCTCTTTAGTACCGGTTTCCATCATTTTCACTGATTCATTTATGATGGATTTAAAATGAAGTAGGGACTCTTGTATATTGATTGCAGATTCCTTGGTGCCTACTGCCAATTTCCGTACCTCGTTCGATACCACCGCAAAACCTTTACCCTGTTCACCGGCTCTAGCAGCTTCAATGGCCGCATTTAATGACAGCAGGTTGGTTTGCTCGGCAATTCCCGTAATTAAATGTACAATATTCACAATTTCATTTGCTTGTTCGTCCAATTTCTTTATTTCTGAACTTGTTTGCAGCATAACATCTTTTACTTGCAGAATTTGATTTGAGAGTTCATTTATATCTTTATTTCCGATGGACATTCTAGCTGAAACATGATTTGTCTGTTCGCTGACTTCAGAAGAAGCTTCGGCAATTTTTTGTATCCCTATGGTCATTTCCTCGATGACCCTTGATGATTCTTCACTTCTGTGCAATTGTACTTCCGCAGCCCCTGCAACTTGCTGAATGCCTTTAACGATATGTTGTGTGGAAGTATCCATTTCTTTGATTTTGTGTTCGATATCACTTGATGATTCCAATAGCTGGTATGATGAGTTTTTCATTGAGTTGACAATAATGGTTGTATTGGTGATCATTTCTTCAAAGGATTTCACTAAAACCTTTATTTCGTCGTTTCCTTTAACCCTTGTGTTGCTAATCAGTTTATTGGCTGATAATAAATTTCCATTTGAGATTTCCTTTGCAGCCATGCTGACCTTGAGAAGGGGGCTTAACTTTCTAGTCAAGAACCATATTAATGCACCTACAACGATTGCCATTAAGATTACATTGATTATTATCATCAGGGGAAGGATGCCACCCAGTACCTTGCCGGTCGTAGCATCGACTTTACTGGCATCAATATCCACCCCTAGTATTCCAATGACCTCGTCCCCTTTCTTTATGGGAACAAAAACGGATAAATAGTCACCATATTCAGGATCATGAACGATGGAAGTGGTAGAAACCTGTCCCTTCATGACGCTTTCTACATCCTGATATGAAGTTACGGTTGTGGGGGTTGAAATGGGAGATGCTTTTTTATCTTCTTTACCCATTCCATCTATAAGAATATGGACTTTTTCGCTACTTTCGTCAATCCCCAATGTATAGACATATAATGCTCCAGTTTTTTGTTTATAATCGTCTAACTGTTCGCGTATCTCCCAATATGTAGAGGTTTCGGATTGATTACTTAAAAAATCGGCATAATATGTTGGATTTATTCCTTGAGCGATGTTGCTTGCGATGTCTAAGCTGCTCATAGCGATTGTTTTCTCAACCGTATCATTTGTACTTTTATACATCAATAGTAAACTTCCAATTAATGTAATGATCATGCCTGTTAAAAGAACAAAACCTATTTTCGTACTGAGTTTATTCATCTTTGTTTATTCCTTCCCCGTGTTATATATTAACCATGTTTTATATATCGGTAATAATTGAATATATTTAATGAGCCTTTAAAAGCTTCGGGTAGAGTTTTTTTCCCTTTAGTCTTTAACCTGTTGGAAAGAGGTTCATAATGAAATGATCTCAATATAAATAATGGATTGTAACTTTTCAAAAGAGAAAAAAGTATAAATCTTTATAAAAGGAAAATAACTTCTGTATGAAAGACACGGGTTAAAATATACAAACGATTACCACTTTGATGAAGCGCAAGGTCAAACAAGAAAAAATTCTTAAAGACAGTTTTTTCAGAAGGAAAAACAAAATTCCAAACTTAAAAGCTCAATTAAAAGGAGAGGAATGTATTTTAAGGGAAACCTTATAGTTATGTTCAATTCTCTATTCTATAAATATCTTAGTATAGAAAAAATTCATCTTTCCCATTCTGATTTTATAAATCTTGACTGAAAAGGATATGATTAATAAATGTTGATTCTCTAAATATTAATTAGTGAAAAATAGAGGTTTTGTTAAATTGTTATAAAATTCAAAAAATGGTTTGACATTAGTAAAATTGGAAGCTTATAATCAACGTAAGATTTCGAATTTTAAAACCGAGTTTTATAATGTAGAACAAATTAACCTTCATGTTATTAAAAGTAATTGTTTAAAATGTCATGAATCAACTTGAAACGCAACTAGAAGTGAAGTGTTTTCCTTACTCCGAATAAAACAAAAACGGAGTTTTATAATATAAAACAATTTAACTTTGGCTTATACAAGGGTGAGGAGAAGTTCTTCAAATCAGTCATTAATGATAACGCTTACAAAAAACTTTTGGGAGGGTTTTTATTGAAAAAAAGAATGCCTTTTGTATTCTCCACAAGCTTAACTCTTGCAGCAGCTTTACTTTTATCAGGATGTGGTGGAGGTGAGGGAGAAAAAGCCAGTGGATCTGGCGTTGAAAAGAAAACGATAAAAGTGGCGAATTATTTTGCTGAAAATCACCCTCAAAACATTGCCTTGAGAGAAAAATTTGAAAAAATAGTAGAAAAAGAGAGTAATGGTGAACTAGAGGTTCGGATTTATGCGAACAGTACTTTAGGTGCAGAAAAAGAATTTTATGACGGCGTCAGAAACGGAACGATTGAAATGGGTGTTCCAGGACTAATTATGCAGTCGGACATTCCGAAAATGGGTGTTCCGGAATGGCCCTTCCTATTTCGGGATTACGATCATGTAAAGAAGGTATTGAATGGACCTATCGGAGAAGAATTGACAGAAGAGCTTGATCCAAAGCATGGAGTGACACCGCTCGCATGGAGTGCAAATGGATTTAGGATGTTTTCGAGTAATCGTCCAATTAAGAGTATGAAAGATTTTGATGGACTTCGACTCAGAATGCCGAACATTCCGAATTACATAAAACTAGGTGAATCATTGGGGGCAAATGTTAGTCCATTACCAATTTCGGAAGTTTTTACCGCACTTGAACAAAAGGTAGTGGATGCTCAAGATAATCCCATTGCCACGTTGAGATCCTCGGGGTGGAATGAAGTTCAAAGTGATGTACTAGAATCCAAGCATATGTTCAGCCCCAATATTTACATTATCAATAGCAAATTCTATAAAGGGCTGACAAAGGAGCAACAAACCATCATTCAAAAAGCAGCAAAAGAGTCGGCAGCATATGAGTTTGATTTGATGGAAAAAAGTTATGAAGATGACAAAGCATATCTTAAGGATAATGGAATCAAATTCACTAAGCCTGACGAAGATTTTGCACAAAAAATGTTAAAAGCATCTCAACCTGTTTATGATGAAGTTTTTGAGGAAAATGACTGGGCGGAAGAGCTTGTAGGAAAAATAAAAGCAGAATGAAGCAGGTGCTTTAGATAGGAAGGGGGAGATGTATAGGTGAATAAAATTTCCAAAACCCTAGAAAATTCGTTGAACATTATTATGGCAGCAGCTTTAGCAATTATGGTCGTACTCGTGTTTGGTAATGTAGTACTTCGTTATTTCTTTAATTCAGGGATTACTTGGTCAGAAGAAATGTCAAGGTATCTCTTTATTTGGTTGACGTTCCTCGGCGCCATCGGAGCTTTCAAAAACAAAGAACACTTAGGTGTCGACATGGTCATCAAACGGCTCCCGAATAAGATGAAAAAAGTGGTTCTTGTTATTAGTGATTTGATGATGTTATTCGTTCTTCTCCTGATCCTGGATGGCAGCTGGAAAATGACATTGATAAACATAGATAGTACTGCACCAGCCACAGGCATGCCACTGGCATTTGTATATGGGACAGGTATTCTTGTGAGTGTTTCAATGGGCAGCATGATCATTTTCAATTTGTATCGGATTTTCTTCAATAAAATTAAAGACGAAGAATTGGTGATGATAAGTGAGTCAGAAGAGCTAATTTCTCTCCATACTGATGAATTTGCTTCAGATATTAGGATTGTCAAGGAGGAGAAACAGGGATGATAGGTGTATTTGTCGGATCTTTACTGGGAGCCATGGGACTTGGAATACCTATTGCCTTTGCCTTACTTGTGAGTAGTGTAGTGTTAATGTATTTCCTTGGTATTTTTGATAGTCAAATAATCGCACAAAATCTAATCAGTGGCGCTGATAACTTCCCTCTAATGGCCATACCGTTCTTTATGCTTGCAGGAGAGGCGATGAATAGGGGCGGTTTATCACGGCGTATCGTTGAGATGGCAATGAACTTGGTTGGCCATATCAAGGGAGGCCTTGGCTATGTTGCGATCATTGCGAGTGTGTTGTTTGCAAGTTTATCAGGATCTGCCGTTGCCGATACAGCAGCGCTTGGGGCTATATTAATTCCAATGATGGTGAAGTCAGGGTATGATGTGAACCGGTCAAGTGGGTTGATTGCATCCGGTGGTATCATTGCCCCGATCATTCCGCCAAGTATTGGCTTTATCATTTTCGGTGTCGCAAGTGGAGTGTCCATTACAAAGCTGTTTATGGCAGGAATCGTTCCTGGTATTTTACTAGCGGTTGGACTAACGGTTACCTGGGCCATTGTTGCACGAAAAGATAAAGTCGCCGTTAACCCGCGAGCTTCAACAAAAGAAATTCTTACTTCTCTTCGTCAAGGAGTTTGGGCTCTATTCCTGCCCATCATTATCATTGGTGGATTGAAATTCGGTTTATTCACACCGACTGAAGCGGCAGTGGTGGCTGCAGTCTACGCCATATTTGTCGGTCTTGTAATCTATCGAGAAATGAAAATGAAAGATTTGTATGAGGTCTTTGTTCATGCAGGAAAAATGACGAGTGTTGTCATGTTTCTGGTCGCCGCGGCACTCGTGTCATCCTGGCTGATAACGGTAGCCGATTTACCTGGTCAGGTGATTGGATTGCTGGAGCCATTTATGGATCATCCATTCCTTCTATTAATAATGATAAACTTATTGGTCATCGTAGTTGGAACTGCTATGGATATGACGCCGACAATCCTTATTCTAACACCTGTATTAATGCCATTGGTGGTCGCTGCAGGTATTGATCCAGTTTACTTTGGTGTCCTGTTTATCCTGAATAACGCCATAGGTTTACTTACACCACCGGTCGGAACCGTATTAAATGTCATGTGCGGCATAAGCAAGATCAGTATGGAAGATATCATGAAGGGGATTTGGCCTTTCTTGCTCGTGGAAGTAATTGTATTGATCTTGTTGATTCTGTTCCCTTCCTTAGTGCTGGTTCCTCTAGGATGGTTTACCTCCTAACGGAATTAAACTAGTAATTCGGTTTGTATGCTGATATTCATCTTAATTAATAGGAGGAAAATGATAATGAATAATCTGTTCAAGCGTTTGGCGGTGGGGGTTTTACTGCCAGCCGTATTGCTATTAAGTGCTTGCGGAAACCAAAATGAAAGCGCTTCAGCTGACGGTATTCAAAAAAGAACAATCAAAGCAGGAATCGGGAATAGTAAAATGCATCCACAAGGGCAAGGAATGGAGAAATTTAAAGAACTGGTTGAAGAAAAAAGCGGGGGAAAAATGAAGGTCCAAAACTTTTTTGATGCCACCCTCGGGGATGATCAGAAAATGACAGAAGCACTTCAAGGTGGTTTACAGGAAGTAACTGTTCCTTCAACCTCTCCACTTGTGGGAATGATTAAGGAATTTGGAATTTATGACTTCCCGTTTGTCTTTAATAATGAAGAAGAAGCTTATTCTGTACTTGATGGTGCAATAGGCAAAAAACTTTTGGATAAATTACCGGAACATGATTTAGTAGGTCTGGGATATTGGGAAAATGGTTTCCGAAACTTAACCAACAGTAAACACCCTGTTAAAACGGTTGAGGATTTCAAAGGCCTTAAAATTCGTACCATGCAAAATGAAGTGCATTTAGATGCTTTTTCAAAGTTGGGTGCTAATCCATCGCCGATGGCCTTCTCTGAAGTATTTACTGCACTGGAAACCGGCACTGTTGATGGGCAGGAGAACCCACTCGCAACAATTCAAACGCAAAAATATAATGAAGTGCAAGACTACTTAAGTCTTACAAATCATGTTTATACACCATTTGTATTCCTTGTAAGTAAAAAGTTCTGGGACGACCTATCAGAAGAAGAGCAAAAAATCATGAGTGAGGCCGCACAAGAGGCTGGAAAGTATCAACGGGAAGTTAACCAAAAAGAAAATGAAAAGGCACTTAAGTATCTAAAAGAAGAAGGAATGAAAATCAATGAAGTAGAGCCGGAAGAAATGGAAAAAATGAAGAAAGCCATCCAACCAGTGACGGACGAATATGCCCAGAAATTCGGGCCGGATCTTGTAGAGGAAATGATGAGCGAAGTTGAAAAAGTACGCGGTAAATAATCCAGACTGTTTGGAGGATAGAAAATGGATATTATCTCTGAACTTTTACGTGAAATCCAATTACCGAAAATGGTCAAAGTGAGGCAGAAATTTCTTGCACCTCATATAGCTGATGTAGCTGGTGAGGTGAAGAAGGCGATAAAAGAAGCAGGTGTCTTATCAAGAATAAATGAAGATGACAGGGTGGCAATTGCAGTAGGAAGCAGAGGGGTTGCGGACCTTCCTACTCTTGTAAGAGAAACGGTGGCTGCCGTTAAGGAGGCTGGCGGTAATCCTTTTATAGTCCCTGCAATGGGAAGCCATGGGGGTGCTACAGCGGAGGGACAAATTGATGTGTTGCTTCAACTGGGTATTTCAGAAGAATCGGTTGGAGCGTCAATACTTTCATCAATGGAAGTTATTAAACTGGATGAATTGCCAAATGGGCTCCCTGTCTATATTGATAAGCTTGCATATGAATCAGATAAAATCATTGTCATTAATCGGATAAAACCACATACGGCATTTCGTGGACCGGTTGAAAGCGGACTAATGAAAATGATTACAATCGGTTTAGGCAAGCAAAAGGGAGCCGAAGCTGCACATGCATATAGCTTTAAGTATATGGCGGAACATGTCCCTGAAATGGCAAAAATTTCTTTAGCGAAAGCTCCTATCATATTTGGTCTTGCGACTATTGAAAATGCCTATGATAAACCAGCGAAAATCGTCGCAGTCCCAGCAGAGGAACTGGAGGAAGTGGAACCGGGACTATTGCTTGAAGCAAAATCATTGATGCCAAAAATCCATTTCGATTCGATTGACGTACTTATTGTAAATGAACTCGGAAAGGATATTTCAGGGGATGGAATGGATCCGAATATTACGGGTAACTTCGCCACTCCATATGCTACCGGTGGGCCAGAGGTTAAACGGACCGTTGTACTTGGACTTACTGAAAAAACTCACGGTAATGCAAACGGCATCGGCATGGCTGATATGACGACGAAGGCCGTCATGAATGAAATCGAATGGGAAAAAGGCTATGCCAATGCACTCACAAGCACAGTGACAGATGTAGTAAAGCTCCCGATGTGTTTAGATACGCAGGAATTAGCTGTTAAAGCTGCTATCAAAACGTGCAATGCCTTCAATTTGAATAAAGTGAGAGTCGTAAGAATAAATAACACGCTTGAAATCGGTGAAATTTGGATTTCTGAAAGCATGATGGAAGAAGCTTTAAAAAACAAAAATTTAGAAATCCTGTCAGAACCAGAAGAATTGGCACTAGACTAAAAACCTTGGTTAATATTTTTAGAGAATGGAAGAATTCATTTGAAATCAGAAAAGGAGTGCTGAAATGACACACCTATATCCACTAATTGATAACGGGATAAACCCTTACCGCGATAATGTACAGGGAAAAGCAAATGAACCCATTACGGTTGCAGGTTTGTTGGACCGTTCGAAGCTGACGCTTGGCTCCACATATGAAGGGGGCAAGCCTGATTGGACGCTTGAAGAAATTTATATGCGGCTAGAGAGGAATGCCCCGCGTATCGCAATAATCGGTGGTTCGTCCGATCATCCGGCCCATATAATGGATTACCAAACGTCAGCACGGGCAGCAATCCGCATTTGGCAAAACGGCGGTGTGCCGTTTCATTTCTCGACACCGGTGATGTGTGATGGCACTGCGCAAAACAATCAAGGAATGAGTTACTCTCTCCAGAGCCGAAACGCAGTTGCACAAATGGTTGTCAACCAGCTAGAAGCTCACAGTTATCATGGTGCATTCGTCATTCAAGGGTGTGATAAGCAGCCTCTTGGTGTTGTAAGTGCACTCGCACATGTTGATCGTGTTCGCCGAAACCGTGGTGAAGCACCCTTTTTCGCAACATTCGCACCTGCTCACGTATTGGAAGGCGGTTCGATTCCAGCTGACGTGATTGAAGAATTGGAAACTCTTGCGAAAAAAGCGGAAAGTAAAGGAGCTACTGATGTAGCCGTTGATTTACGAGATACGATGGCATATATATTGCAATGTTCATCGAATACTGCATTTCAGGGTGTATTTGAACGGGCCTATGAACGAGGAATATTGACGAAGGAACAGCATAAATACTTTGAAATGAGACTTGCTGTTGCAACATGTGACGGGCAGGGAGGTGTATGTGCCTTTAATGGTACGGGGAATAGTTCACGTCATTTAGTGGCAGGCATGGGTCTCGTTCATCCAGCCGTGGAGCTGTTGACCGATCCACCAACACAACGCCAGATTAACTCGGTGCTTGATAGCTTTGCCGGCATGATAAACGAAGAGCGCTACGGCGTGGCCAACATTGTCGCTGCGAACATAAAAAATGCAATCTGTATTCACAGCGCTTCGGGTGGTTCTACTAACTTAATGATGCATATTGTTGCAGGCATGCTCTATGCAGGATTCAAATTCAGTTTATGGGACCTTGACCGCATTCATCATTCACATCCAATTCCTGACTTATTTGATTACAGTTTGACAGAAGGAAGGGACATTTATTCACTTGCGATGCAGTGTTGCAGCGGGAAAAGCAGAGGAATGGAAACACTTTTTCATGAACTTATTGAGAATGGTGTACCAATGGATCAGGATGCGCCGACTGTCGCAGCAAAAACCTGGAAAGAACGTCTTTCGATCACAAATAGCCTAAAAGCGGTTAATGTAAAGGGAAATCAGGTCATTTTATCCAATCCACGCCGAGGATTCAGCGGTGTTGATGTATTAAAAGGAAACTTCTTTGAAAGCGCCGTTGTAAAAATCAGCGGTATGCCGACACCACAGCTTGACCAATTCGATGATAAGCTTGCATTTGTCCTTTATTACGAAAATGAAGATGATGCAAATAAAAGCCTGCTCGATTCAAATCTGCTTTCAAAAATAAAAGAGCAAAAGCTTTTCGAACATAATCTATTGCTAGAATCTCTTAAATACAACAATGAGCCGGAATGGTCTCTTCTTAAAACCGCTACCTATGGGGAGCTATTTGACAGGATGGTTGAAGCAGGCACATTGAAAATTGCGGTTATTATCTCAGGGCAGGGGCCAGTGGCATTCGGAATGCCTGAAATGTTTACACCAATGCAACACATCAATGCAAATCGTGTTATGAAAAAAATCGCTACAATCATTAGCGACGGCCGCTATTCAGGAGTCACATATGGTGCTGCCATAGGACATATGACACCGGAAGCGTATGAAGGTGGCGGCATTGGTTTACTTAAATCAGGGGATGTAATTCACCTTCAGCTTCGTGATCGACGGATTGATTTTGTAGATTCTACTCAACTTCATTCTGGAAAGGTTATTCATGATTTTGCGGATCATTTTAAAGAAGAAAGACAATCATTGGCAGCTGAACGCAAGCAGCGGATGAAAGTTAGACAAAAAATGGTTGCGGCTAGCAACAGGATGTTTGGACATACAGATGCAGCAAATGGTGTTGTTCCAATCGCTGTCATTGAGGATGCGGTGCTTGATTATGAACAAGATATTATAATCCAGGAAAAAAAAGTAGAAATAAAGTGAGGTATGCTCGTCGTAAATCCGATAAGATAAAGGTAGACAGAATGATAAAAGGAGTGAGGAACGATGCCTATCATCCAATCGGTGGAGCGTGCCTTGAAAATATTGGATTTATTTGATGAGCGTGAGCGTGAACTAACTATAACAGAGATAAGCAAACGAATGAATTTACATAAAAGTACGGTTCATTCACTATTAAAAACCTTACAGGAGCATCACTATATTTCACAAGGCGAAGAAAATGGAAAATACTCGCTAGGATTAAAGTTATTGGAGAGGGGAAGCGTTGTCGTGACCCATCTCGATTTGCGCAATGTAGCAAGAAAACATCTTGAATGGCTTTCAGCAACAACGAATTTGACGCTGCACCTTGTCATATTAGACGGGCAGGAAGGTGTCTATGTCGATAAAGTGGAGGGCACTGGGGTAACGGTCCTCTATTCCCGTATTGGCCGGCGTGTTCCGATTCATACGAGTGCAGTTGGCAAATCTCTTGTTGCAACCAAAACGGATAGTGAACTGGATTTACTCTTGGACGGCTATGATTATACAGGACCGACCGATAGATCGATTAGATCCAAGGACCAATTTTTAGCGGAAATCGAAAAAGCACGCATTAATGGATATTCAATGGATAATGAAGAAAACGAACCGGGCATTTTCTGTCTGGCAGTACCGATAAAAGATTATTCAGGCAAGGTAATCGCTGCAATGAGTGTATCGATGCCTGCTTCTAAAGTAAATGAAGAAACGCATGAGTATTATGTACGTCTCTTAAAGGAATGCAGCAGTAAAATTTCGCAGGAGCTCGGCTATGAATATCAAAAAATATAAATGAGGCCTGCCAATTAGGAGGAACTAGAAAATGAGAATTATTCGCTATGTAAAAGAAAGTAAAAAACAACTTGCTGCCGTGACAAACGAAAACAATGTGGTGGACCTTCCATTTACGGATTTTATGTCGTTGATTACAACGGCACGTCATGATAACAGAACAGCGTTTGATATTGTAAAACAAATTGCCGCCGAAGGAGAACTGCAGCCACTGGAAGGTCTTCAATTAACAACTCCTATCGACGCACCTGAAGTATGGGCATCTGGCGTTACCTATAAAAAAAGCAAGGAAGCACGTAACTACGAAGCTACGCAAGGAAAGCTGGACCGCCAAACATTCTATGACAAAGTTTATGATGCAGTGCGTCCTGAGATTTTCTTTAAATCGACTGCAGCAAGAACTGTGGGCCCGAATGATCCGGTATACTTGCGTTCAGATTCAAAATGGCAAATTCCTGAGCCGGAGCTTGGTCTGGTCATCGATAAAGAGGGAACGGTACTCGGATATATCGCGGGTAATGACATGAGCTGCCGAGATATTGAAGGTGAAAATCCGCTTTATCTTCCACAGGCAAAGGTATGGAAAAATTCTTGCTCAATTGGACCGGCAATATTGTTAAAAGAGGCTGTTACGGATCCATATGAGCTTAAAATCATGTGCCGTATTTATCGAAATGAAGAAAAAGTATTTGAAGGTGAAGCGAAAGTAAACCAACTGAAACGAAAATTGGAAGAGCTTGTCGACTATTTAGTCTTAGATAATACTGTTTTTGACGGATCAGTTTTACTTACTGGTACATGCGTGGTTCCGCCAAATGAATTTACATTGAAAGGCGATGACCGAATTGAAATCGAAATACCAGGAATTGGAGTATTGAACAACCCGGTTATCCAAAGTAAAGCAGTTCAAACAATTTAAGGGGTGACAAAATGAGCGAATATAAAACACTTTACTTAAGTGCGAAAGATAGTGTAGCTGTCGCTTTATCCGAAATCCCTGAAAACACATCAGTAGTTGTGAAGAAAGGCATGGAAGAACTTGTCGTATCCATTCTTGAACCGATTCGTTTTGGACATAAGTTCGCAGTCAAAGCCATCGAACAAGGAGCGGACATAATTAAATATGGGGAAGTCATAGGTGCAGCCTCAGCTTTTATTCCCGCTGGTGCACATGTTCATGTACACAATTTAGAAGGAAAGAGGGGAAGGGGTGACAAAATTGCTGAATGAAAAAATGCAGTTTTGGGGCTACCGCCGTCCTGATGGCCGCGTCGGTGTCCGGAATCACGTACTGATTTTGCCAACGATAACATGCGCAACACAAACAGCGCAGCGAGTAACAGAGCTGGTGAGCGGAACCGTCACATTCATTCATCAGCATGGCTGTGCGCAAGTGGGCTCTGATTATGATCAAACGGCCCGAACCTATGCGGGAATGGGCATGAATCCAAATGTATATGGTGTCATAGTACTCGGACTTGGCTGTGAAACACATCAGGCGCACCGTATTGGAGATGAAATTGACAAATGTGGTAAACCAGTGGAAACGGTATCGATTCAGGAACATGGCGGCACTCTTCAAACCATTGCCGAAGTAGCTAAAATTGCGGTCAAAATGGTCCAGGATGCCTCGATGGTGCAGCGGGAATTATGTGATTTTAGCGAGCTGATTGTCGGCACAGAATGCGGTGGGTCGGATGCATGCTCCGGCTTATCGGCTAACCCGGCAGTCGGACGTACAAGCGATTTGGTTGTTCAGCAGGGGGGAACTGCAATATTAGCAGAAACGACTGAACTCATTGGTGCAGAGCATTTGATTGCTAACCGGGCGGCAAACGACCAGGTAGCCAAAAAAGCTTATGCGGTTATTAAAATGATGGAAGACCGCTCGATTCAAATGGGCGTAGATATCCGCACCGGAAATCCGAGTCCGGGAAACATTGAGGGAGGTCTCAGCTCACTCGAGGAAAAATCACTGGGGGCAGCGACAAAATCAGGCACTACCAGACTGGAAGAGGTCATTGATTATGCCCAGGTACCCACAAAAAAAGGGCTTGTATGGATGGATACGCCTGGCCATGACATTGAGCAATTGACGGGAATGGTCGCAGGCGGTGCCCAAATCGTTCTCTTTACAAGTGGAAGAGGCACGCCGACTGGTTCTCCTATTTCACCCGTCATAAAAATCTCGACTAATACACCAATGTTTGACAGGATGAATGAAAATATGGATTTAAATGCTGGTACGATCGTCGATGGTTTAGAAACCGTTGATGAAGTGGGCAGGCGCATCATGGAAGAAATTCAACATGTTTCTAACGGAAAACTAACAAAAGCTGAGATATTAAAGCAGCATGACTTTGGAATATGGAGAATTGGACCGACATTCTAAAACGAAAAAGGAGCTAAAGACTATGATATCAACTACATTTGCAACGAAAACATATAAAAATTTCATTAATAATGAGTGGGTGAATGCATCTTCTGGAAATACAATCGAAAGCATTAATCCTGCGGACAAAGAACCGGTTGGTTATGTTCAAAGCTCAACGGTCGATGACTTGAACAAGGCTGTAACTTCTGCGCATAAAGCAAAGAGGGATTGGCGCAGGATCGGGCAGTCTGCACGTGGACAAATCCTTTTCAAAACGGCCAATATATTGGAAGAAAATCTAGATGAAATTGCCGAAACGATGACACGCGAAATGGGTAAAACGTTACCTGAAGCAAAAGGTGAAACGGCACGGGGGGTTGCAATTCTGCGTTACTATGCTGGGGAAGGGATGCGGAAAGACGGCGATGTTATTCCATCTTCCGATAAAGATGCCCTAATGTTTACGAAACGCAGCCCACTTGGTGTTGTCGGGATAATCACGCCATGGAACTTCCCGGTTGCAATTCCCATCTGGAAAATGGCTCCTGCTCTTGTATATGGCAACTCAATCGTATGGAAACCGGCTACGGAGGGAGCCGTTACTGCAGCGAAAGTGATGGAATGCTTCACAAAAGCAGGCTTCCCGGAGGGCGTAGTGAACTTCATTACCGGTAAGGGGGCGATTATCGGTCAAGGACTCATAGATCATCCGCTTTTAAATGCGATCACATTTACCGGTTCTGAAAGTGTCGGTCAGAGCGTCGCAAAATCAGCTTCCGCCCGCGGCATAAAATATCAGCTTGAAATGGGTGGCAAGAATCCAGTCATCGTAACGAAAGATGCAAACATCGACCAAGCTGTCGAGGCGGTCATCAGCGGTGGATTTCGTTCTTCCGGCCAGAAATGCACAGCTTCAAGTCGTGTAGTCGTTGAATCGTCCGTCTATGATGAATTCAAACAAAAACTGATAAAGGCAGCAGCGAAAATTACAGTAGGCAACGGTCTTCAAGAGGGTATTTGGATGGGCCCATGTGCAAGCGAAAGCCAGTTCAAAACGGTCACAGAGTACATTGAAAAAGGCAAGCAGGAGGGTGCAAAACTCATACATGGCGGGGTGAAATTAACTGGCGGAGACTATGATAGGGGCTTTTTCATCACACCAGCGATTTTTGAAGACGTGACGTCCGAAATGGAGATTGCACAGGCAGAAATTTTTGGACCAGTTATCGCGCTGATGAAAGCAACCGATCTTGTCGAAGCGATTGACTTGGCAAATAATACGAAGTACGGATTGAGTGCATCAATCTTCACATCAAATATTAGCTCAATTTTGGAGTTCATTGATGAAATTGAAGCAGGTCTTGTCCGCATTAACGCAGAAAGCGCGGGCGTAGAGTTGCAAGCCCCATTCGGAGGCATGAAGGCATCAAGCACGGGTTCGCGAGAGCAAGGTGAAGCGGCGAAAGAATTTTATACAGCCATAAAAACGGTTTTTATTAAAGGTTCTTAACAAGTGCAAGGGAGGTTTCCATTTTTGAAAATCTCTCTTTCTTCAAAAAAACATTGCGAGGTGCTTGATGAAAATCATAAAAATTTCTTTATACAAAGTTCCGCCCCGCTGGCTGTTTTTAAAAATCGATACGGATGAGGGCATTTCCGGATGGGGAGAGCCTGTCGTGGAAGGCCGTGCTGAAACTGTTAAAGCAGCAGTTAACGAACTGACTGATTATTTGATCGGGAGAAATCCGAACGACATTGAAGATATCTGGCAAACGCTTTATCGAGGTGGATTTTACCGCGGGGGCCCAATTTTAATGAGCGCCATTTCCGGCATTGAGCAGGCACTATGGGATATAAAAGGAAAATACTTCGATATTCCTGTATACCAAATGCTCGGCGGCAAAGCACGTCAAAAAATTAAAGTCTACTCATGGGTCGGAGGAGATAGACCGGTGGATGTAGTTGCTGCCGCAATAGAAAAACAGAAAGAAGGCTTCCTTGCTGTCAAAATGAACGCATCAGAAGAAATGAATTACATAGATAGCTTTTCGAAAGTAGAAGCGGTCATCGAACGCGTTGCTTCAATCAGGGAAGCGGTTGGCAAGGACTTTGGGATCGGTGTGGATTTTCACGGGAGGATTCATAAAACGATGGCAAAGGTGATTGTGAAAGAACTCGAACCATACCGTCCAATGTTCATTGAAGAACCGGTGCTCCCGGAAAACAATGAAGCACTTCGTGAGATTGCCTGGCATACTACGTGTCCGATTGCGACGGGAGAAAGAATGTATACGCGCTGGGGCTTTAAGCAGCTACTTCAAGATGGTTATGTCGATATAATTCAGCCGGATCTGTCTCATACAGGTGGTATTTTAGAAGGGAAAAAAATTGCCGCAATGGCAGAAGCGTATGATGTAGCAATTGCGCCGCACTGCCCGCTCGGTCCGATGACTCTTGCTTCATCCATTCATTTGGACGCTACGACACCGAATTTCATTATTCAGGAGCAAAGCCTTGGTATTCATTACAACGAAGGCATGGACATTCTCGATTATATGAAAAATCCAGAATTATTCGATTATGAAAATGGCTATGTGAACATTCCGGATAAACCAGGCCTTGGAGTGGAAATTGATGAAGAAAAAGTGAAGCAGGCAGCAGAGACCGGACATAATTGGAAAAACCCAATTTGGCGTAATGAAGACGGGAGTATCGCTGAATGGTAATAAAAGGAGGAAAAATAATGGACTTTCATGGCATCGTTCCACCGGTAGTCACCTTATTTGATGAAACTGGGAACTTGGATTTGGAGTTGAACAGAAGGTATATCGACCTATTAATCTCACGGAATATTGACGGTATTTTGTTGATGGGTAGTTCAGGTGAGTTCTCCTCACTTACGACTGAAGAAAGGAAATTATATGTACGCGAAATGTTAAAGCACATTAACGGACGAGTGCCAGTTATGGTCGGAGTAGGGCATACCGCATTAAAAGAGGTGCATGAACTGACTTCTTATGCAGAAGAGCATGGAGCGAACGGCGTTCTCGTAGTAAACCCATATTACTGGAAGCTGTCTGACGAGCAATTATATCGACATTTTTCCAGCGTAGCGAATCATACTAATCTGCAAGTTTTCATTTATAACATCCCGCTCTTGACCGGACAAAATTTATCAATCGAATTGATTAAAAAATTAGCCCAAGATCATTCCAACATAGCAGGTATTAAAGAGACGGTCAGTGATTTCGGGCACCTTCGTCAAGTGCTCGCGGAAGTGAAGAAAGTTCGCAGTGATTTCAAAGTCTTCTCCGCGTTTGACGAGCATTTGCTTCCGGCTCAAATGATTGGTGCAGCTGGAAGCATTAATGGAAGCGCTGTCTTTGCCCCGGAAATATCCGTACATTTATATGAATCGTATCATAAAGGGGATCTCGCTGAAGCCCAGAAAAATCATCAAGTGATTTCAAAACTGATGGAAGTGTACAATTACGGTCCGACATTTTTTACAGCCATGAAAGAAGCTGTTCATCAGCGCTGGTTTGACGTTGCGGCTGGACACCGTGCCCCATGCGATGTATACCCTGCTGATTTGAGTGACAAAGTAGCTGCTCTCTTAAAAAATATTGATATGAAAGAAGGTATCCAAAAATGAAAGAATCACGCGACTTGCTCGAACAATTAGGCTACCCATCTACTGATCTTAAAGAACTTCCTACATCAACGAAAACATTTCCGGATGGAGCTCAATACCGCATTGAACTACCAAGTGTAGAAGGTCCAGCTGCCCTAAAAGAAACATTGAAAGAAATTGACCGACTCGGTTTGACTATTCACCGGATATCCCAGGGCAGCGGCATCATGCTTCAAACGGATGAAGAAATTAAAGAAATGTGTGAAATGACAGCAGAGCGCGGCATGGAGCTCAGTTTGTTTGTCGGCCCCAGGGGTTCATGGGATGTCAGTGCGGGACCGCTTACGCCAGGAGGTAAATCTCAGGGAATCCGCCATGAAGGATCGGACCAGCTTGTTTATGCAATGGAAGACTTGAAAAGAGGAGCTGCACTTGGTCTTCGCGGTGCGTTAGTTGCGGATGAAGGACTCCTACTTTTAACGAAAGAAATGAAAAAATACGGACAGCTTCCGGAAGACTTTGTTGTTAAAGTATCGGTTCAAATGGGTTCAGCCAATCCAGTATCCGTTAAATTAATGGAAGACATCGGAGCGGATACCTACAACGTGCCACCTGCATTAACGCTGTCTAAACTTGCAGCGATCCGACAATCAATAAACATTCCAATTGATTTATATGTTGAAGTTCCGGATACCTTTGGAGGCTTTCTTCGCTATTATGAAATACCGGAAATTATCCGTGTATTGGCGCCTGTATACATTAAATTTGGTCTGCGTAATCATCCTGATGTATACCCTTCAGGGAAACAATGGGAAAGTACGAACATCTCACTCGCTCAAGAACGTGTACGCCGTGCCGCAATTGGTATTCAAATGATCGAACGATACTATCCTGAAGCAAAAACATCGAAACTTGGTGCAGAAGGGCTCGGTATTGCAAAAATTGAAAAGGCAGCAGCGAAATAGATGTCTGGTATTACAATAAAGGAGTTGAGCCCGAATGACCTTTAAAATATTATTAACGGATTACGAATTTGAACATTTGAAATATGAAGAAGAGGTTTTTCAAGAAAGCGGTCTGGATATCAATTTCATCAAAGCGCAATGCAAAACTGAAGAACAAGTTATGGAGCAGGCAAAGGAAGCGGATGCAATTTTAAATCAATATGCTCCTATCTCACGCCGAGTCATTGAGTCGCTTGAAAACACGAAAATCATTTCCCGCTATGGTGTTGGCGTCAATACAATTGATCTCAATGCTGCTAAAGAAAAGGGGATCACTGTCGCCAATGTACCGGATTATGGCATGGAAGAAGTTTCGAATCATGCATTGGCACTTTTACTTTCGTCGGCGCGGAAAGTGACACTGTTAAACAAGGAAGTGAAAAAAGGTAACTGGGACTTTAAAGTGTGTGTCCCGATTCACCGTTTTAACGAACAAACGGTTGGGGTTCTCGGCTTTGGCCGGATTCCGCGCCGTTTCATTGAAAAGGTGAAACCGCTCGGCTTTAAAACCGCTGCTTATGACCCTTTCGTATCGGCGGCAGACATGGCTGCTGTCGGGGTTCAAAAAATGGATCTCGACGAAATTATAGGCGAAGCCGATTATTTGTCGATCCATGTGCCCTTAATTGATGATACATACCACCTGATCAATGAGGAGCGCCTTAAACAAATGAAGAGTAACGCGGTCATCATTAACACGGCACGTGGACCGATAATCGATGAAAAAGCACTTTCCCATGCACTTGAAAAAGGGATAATTGCAGGTGCTGCACTTGATGTGACAGAAAATGAGCCGGTCCGAATCGATAGCCCGCTACTCACAATGGACAATGTCATCATTACGCCGCACAGCGCCTGGTATTCTGAGGAAGCGATGGTTGAACTTCGTCAAAAAGCAGCAAGAAATATCGTTCAGGTCTTAAAAGGGGAAAAAACACCATACGCATTAACCTAAGAAAGGGGAAAAATATGAAAATAGCAACTTTTTCCGTGCAAACCGAACAGCACATCGGTCTTGTTAAAGATGATCAAATTATCAGCTTAACGGCTCTCGGTCCAGAAGAATTTCCTGCTTGCATGAAAAAATTTATAGAACGAGGAAGCGAGTTGCGTTCACGTGCTGAACAGTTAATCGAGCAACGGGTAAATGACGATGCAATATTCAAACTGTCAGAAGTAAATATCCTGCCGCCAATCGCAAAGCCGGATAAAATCATTTGCGTAGGACTTAACTATTTTGATCATTGCAAGGAAACCGGGATGGAGCCTCCTGAATCACCGGTCATTTTTTCGAAATATGCTAATGCTATTGCCGGACATAATGATGCGATTGAAATCCCGATTAATTCAACCGAGGTCGACTTTGAAGCAGAGCTTGCGTTTGTCATTGGTAGAGAAGCGAAACATGTGTCAGAAGAAGAGGCGGATGACTACGTCTTTGGCTACACGATTATGAATGATATCAGCGCCCGAGATTTGCAATTTCAGGACGGTCAGTGGTCAAGGGGCAAAACGGCGGATACATTTGCTCCATTTGGTCCTGTTATCGTGACAAAAGATGAAGTGGGTGACCCCCACAATCTAGCGATTTCGCTCGAATTAAACGGTGAAATTATGCAGGATTCAAATACAAGCAACCTAATTTTTACGGTTCCGAAAATCATTTCATTTTTATCACAGTCCATGACGCTAATGCCAGGTGATTTGATTGCAACTGGCACGCCACCAGGCGTTGGAATGGGAAGGAATCCGAAAATCTGGTTGAAAAACGGTGACCGGATGAACGTCAGAATTGAGAAGATCGGTACGCTTTCTAATCACGTAATAGCATGATAAGAGAAAGAAGATGATGACATGGATGTTGTAACCATCGGAGAAACAATGACAGTGTTTACCCCGAATGAAGAAGGACCGCTTCGCCACGCCAGATCTTTTTCGATGAAGTTTGGCGGTGCGGAATCCAATGTCGCGATCGGGTTAAGCCGACTCGGTCATAGCTCACGCTGGATTAGCCGTCTCGGTGAGGATGAATTTGGCGATGCCATGCAATCGTTCATTCGCGGAGAAGGCGTTGATGTCTCTTATGTAACAAGAGACCCTGATGCTCCTACCGGAGTCTTTTTTAAAGAATTCAGACGGCTGAATGATACTCGAGTTTATTATTACCGGAAAGATTCGGCCGCTAGTAAAATGACGGCGGAATTACTAACTGATCTTGCCATCCAAGACGCCGCTTATCTCCATATTACGGGGATTACCCCTGCACTAGGGAATTCTTGTCAGTCGCTCTTGGATAAAGCGATCCGCATTGCTAAGGAAAACGGAACAAAAATCGTCTTCGATCCGAATATTCGCTTGAAAATATGGGGTGATGAAAATGAAGCACGTCACATCATAACAAAGTACGCCTCGAAAAGTGATATCGTCATGCCTGGGGTGGCCGAAGCCGAATTTTTATTCGGCTCCCATACTCCGGAGAAATTTGCCGATCATTTTCATGAACTCGGTGTCGAAACAGTTTTACTTAAATTGGGCAAAGAAGGCTCTTTAATTTCAGCCCCGTCTGTACCGAAAACATACGTTCCTGGATTCTATGTGGAACGGGTCGTGGATCCCATCGGTGCTGGTGATGCTTTTGCATCCGGTGTACTTTCCGGTCTGCTTGATGGACTGCCGCTAGATGAAGCTGCAAGGCGTGGAAATGCCATGGGAGCAATGGCAACGATGGTAAATGGCGATGTTGAGGGTTTGCCGGCCCGTGCCGACCTCGCTTTGTTCATGAGTGGCGGCGCTGATGATGTGAAGAGGTAGAAAGGTGGAAAAAATGACTAAACTTGAAGAGCTTAAACATGGGAAGCTGGTCGCCGTCATTCGCGGAGCACGCCCCAATCAAATTATACCAATCGCCCGGGCCCTGAAAGAGGGCGGCATCCGAACGCTAGAAATAACAGTGGAAACTCCCAAAGTGTGCCATTTGATTGAAAGAGTGAAAGAGGAGTTCGGTGATGATATCATAGCGGGTGCCGGTACAGTATTGGATCCTGAAACGGCCCGTGCGGTAATAATGGCAGGGGCGGAATTTATCTTTTCTCCAACCGTCAATGTCAAAACGATTAAAATGGCGAAGCGCTATGGCGTTATTAGCATCCCAGGTGCGCTCACACCAACCGAAATATTGACTGCTTACGAGAATGGAGCTGACATCATCAAAGTTTTTCCGGCAGATGCATTGGGTGTTAGTTACTTTAAAAATCTTAAAGGGCCGCTTCCTCACATCCCTCTAATGCCAACTGGCGGTGTCAACCTTGACAACCTCGCTTCATTTTTTAAGGCAGGGGCCATCGCTGCGGGAGTTGGCGGTTCATTGATCAATCCTGCGAAATTGATTACAGGTGAAGATTACACAAGGCTGACAGAAACGGCAAAAAAATTCTCGGCTATCGTACAAAAAAGCTAATGCAGTCCGACGCTTATATTCATATCAATTCAATAATCGCTGGAAATGAAAGTATGACTGTATGTTATTTCCTCCATTCCTACCAATTTGATGTATCCGTTAAATTTCCATCAAGGGTGGCATTGCTGATGGACAGTAGATAAATTAAAGACAAACCAGAAAGGGGAAAAGTGCTATGTTACTAGAAAAGTACAGTAATCTGCAGGGTATTCTCCAAAAAATGGAGTCGGTTGTGGTCGCTTTTTCAGGAGGGGTGGATAGCACGTTTTTGCTAAAAGTCGCTATTGATACTCTGGGTTATGATAATGTGTTAGCCATTACAGCAGATTCGGAAACCTATCCGTCGAGTGAATTGAATGAAGCCATTATGCTAACAAAATGGATTGGTGCCAACCATCGTGTCATTCAAACTTCGGAGTTGGCCATTCCTGGATATAAAGAAAACAATCAGAATCGCTGTTACTTTTGTAAAAGTAGTTTATTTGACCATCTGCTTCCTATTCTTGAAGAATATGAATTTAATAATATTATTTATGGAGTTATCGCTGATGATGCTAACGAATTTCGTCCAGGCATGAAAGCAGCTAAAGAAAAAGGAATCAGGGGACCTCTTCTAGAAGCCGATTTATTCAAAGAAGAAATAAGAGTATTGTCCAAGCAAGCCGGATTGCCAACCTGGGATAAACCGTCATTTGCTTGCCTATCCTCACGAATAGCATATGGCGATATCATTACGAAGGAAAAATTGACCAAAGTTGATAAATCAGAGGCTTACATAAAATCACTGGATATTCATCAGGTAAGAGTCAGGACCCATGAGGATACTGCCCGAATTGAAGTTGAACCCGATGATATGCCGCGAGTGCTTCAATACCATGCGGCGATCACGAAACGGCTGAAGCAATTTGGTTATAAGTATGTATCAATGGATCTCACGGGCTATACAAGCGGAAGTATGAATATGGCGCTTAAAAAGGAAGAAATGTTATGATTGACGATATTTTGGAGCAGGTTCAAAAGGGTTCATTGACAGTTGCGGAAGCGAAGGGAAAACTTGCATCCTATGAAAATTTAGGGTTTGTAAAAATCGATCATCATCGTAAAAGGAGACAAGGCTTTCCCGAAATTGTGTTTGGGGAAGGGAAAACAGCTGAACAAATTTTAACGATTGTCCAATCGCTGCGGACAAGGAATGATTCTGTGCTTGTGACTCGTATTTCTCGGGAAAAAGCGGTATTTGTACAAAAGGAATGTAGTGACTTTGAGTATAACGAGATTGCACGGACACTTGCTTGGGTTAAAGAAAAGCCGAAATCCGTTGATTCATATATTGCAATTGTGTGCGCCGGGACATCAGATTTGTCCGTTGCTGAAGAAGCTGCCGTGACGGCCGAAACTCTAGGTATTCCAGTCAGGCGTATATACGATGTAGGTGTTGCTGGACTGCACCGCCTTCTTGATAATATTGACGAGATACGAGGGGCTACGGTATCAGTTTGTGTTGCGGGGATGGAAGGGGCACTACCAAGTGTGTTAGGAGGCCTTGTCACGAATCCAATTATTGCTGTGCCGACAAGTATTGGTTACGGTGCTAATTTTAACGGTTTATCGGCACTTTTATCGATGCTCAATTCATGCGCATCGGGTGTAAGTGTGGTGAACATAGATAATGGATTTGGTGCAGCCTACAATGCAGCCATTATATACAAACTCGTACATAAAAAGGAGGTCAATAGTGATGAGGACTTTATATTTTGACTGCTTTTCCGGCATAAGCGGAGATATGGTTATTGGTGCGTTGATTGATGCAGGTGCAGACCCTGTACAAATGGAAGAAGAGTTAAAAAAGCTGAACATAGATGAAGAATATAATCTGTCATGGGGGAAGGTCGTCAAAAATGGCATTACAAGTACTAAATTTGATGTCTTTCTTACCAGTAAATCAGAGCAAACACATGAACACAGCCACAGCCATGGACAAGAACACCGTCATGGACATAAACAAAGTCATGGACACAGTCACAGTCATGGACAAGAACACAGTCATGGACATGAGCACAACCATGGACAAGAACACAACCATAGCCATGAACATGAACAAAGTCATGGACATGAACACAACCATAGCCATGTACCTCACAACCATCACGGCAGCCGTACCTACAAACAAATTGTAGAAGCTATCAATGAGGCGAACTTTAATGAATCGGTAACAAACATGTCACTCGCCATTTTTAAGAAGATTGGTGAAGCGGAAGGGCACATACACGGGCTTCCTCTTGATAAAGTTCACTTTCACGAGGTGGGAGCGGTAGACTCAATAATAGATATAATCGGGGCTGCAATTTTAATCGATCAGCTAGGTATTGAATCAGTTCAGTCATCAGCCATTCCAACGGGATCTGGACATATACATATTGATCACGGAATATATCCTGTTCCTGCACCTGCCACTCTTGAAATATTAAAGGGGGTACCGATTGCCTCAAACGATATTCGTTCTGAATTAGCAACGCCGACCGGTGCTGCCATCGCTGCGGTTTTAGCTGAAAATTTCGGCTCGCTTCCACCCATGACTGTCGTATCGATTGGCTATGGTGCGGGAACAAAAACATTCGAAAATCATCCGAACGTCCTACGCATTATTATAGGGGAGATCCAATGAAGCGCCCACCTGATCATGAGCATCTTGATGAACAAATGGTGAAAATGGAAGTGAATCTAGATGATATTTCCGGTGAATGGCTTGGGCATGTAATGGATTTGTTGTTTGAATCAGGAGCAAATGATGTATTTTATACACCAATCTTTATGAAAAAAAATCGACCGGGGGTATTATTGCAACTTCTCTGTTCACAGCAGGTGATTTCGAAAATGAAGAAGATATTATTTGCTGAAACGACGACTCTCGGTATTCGCTACTACCCTCTTACCGTGCACCGGCTTGAGCGCTCTTTTTTCAATGTGAATACTCAATGGGGGGAAGTGACGATGAAGAGAGGGATTCATGAGGGATTGACCTTGCAGCAGGCACCTGAATATGAAGATTGCCGTAAAATTGCCGTACAGAACAATATACCTCTTAAAAGGGTGTATGAAGAAGTGTGGAAGTGTCTCGGGGAGGTGGTAGAGAAATGAGTTTGGTGTCGATTCTTACATTTGGATTCATATTAGGGATAAAGCATTCGTTAGAGCCGGATCATGTTATTGCGGTAGCAACCACGGCAGGAAATACGAAAAAATTATCGCGTTCCACTCTAACGGGGGTGTATTGGGGTATAGGTCATACATGTACGCTGTTTCTTATAGGTATGATGTTCATTTGGATGAAAGGGGAGATTCCAGAGTCGTTAAGCATGACGCTGGAATTCGGTGTTGGCATTATGCTTGTTATGCTAGGGGCGAAAAGTTTATTTAAGGCTAGCCCTAATATCACGAACGACAAAGATAGATTTCGCCCTTTTTTGGTGTCTGCTTTAATTGGGTTCGTCCATGGTCTCGCGGGCAGTGCCGCAATGGTCATTCTAACGATGTCGACCGTAACCGGAATAGGCCAAGGGTCCATCTATATAATAATATTTGGCGCGGGAACTATTATTGGCATGCTGTGCTTTACAACTTTACTAGGCATACCGTTTGCTTTGAATGGAAAGGACATCGTTTTAAACCGAATCTTCATCAAGCTGGCGGGAGCTTTAAGTTTTTCATTCGGACTTTATTATATATACAAATTGGGTGTAACAGAAGGTTTGTTTGCGCTCTGGGCTAATTGATTTATTTTATAAGCATGACTGAAATCTCAGGCTGTCTGTAACCCATGGACAGTCTCTTTTATTTTTATTAATTCATCAAAACCAATATTAAGTAGACAATATGTCTTCTAGGAGGTTTCTCAGAAAGAAAACTGACAAAAAGGCTTGTTTTAATGGGCACACTTCAATGGACATGTCCAAGCAAATTTCTGGGTATATTGTAACGGATATGAATCTCCAATTATTATTCTGCAATTATTTGTAGTTGGAAGAAGGGATGGACAATAAAAATAAGACCCCATGACACTGCTAAGCCATTTTTTTAAGAATGGCAGTGTCGTAGGATCTGTTAGTATTTTTATATAGAAAGTCACGAAATCTAGGTTTTGCTGTAGCCGTTAGGCAGAAATGCGTTTATTTTTCCGTTGAAGAATCCATATTTCTATTGCACCGGAGCCAAGCAATACTCCTGAAACAATGAATATAAGTCCAATGAAATGTGCAGGAACTATGGCTTCATTAAGGAAAAATGCTGCCCCTAACAAAGAGAATAAGGTGTTTAAGTTAAGAAATATCGATGATTCGGCTGCGCCTACCTTACCAATGGCATAATTATAGCTCATGTGCCCAAGGGCAGTGGCAAAAATAGCGGAGAACAAGAAAGCTCCCCAGATGGATGGCGGTGCCGTTGCCAGTGAAGATAAGCCCTCTGGTTCCTTCCATAAGCTGATGGCAAAAAGAATAAAAGACCCGATAAGCATCATGTAGCCGGTTAATAATCGTGGATCCATTGTTTTTGAGGCTTTATTAATGAGTATGAAACTCAGTGCCTGTGAAAGAATGGAAAGGAGAATATCCACATCTCCCAGATTAATGGAATGAAGTCCTCCACTTCCTGCCATAACGGTAAAACTCACGCCCAGAGCACCGCATATAAAGCCAAGAAGCCGGATTAAAGTGGGCTTTTTACGAAAGAATATCATGGTCAAGATGACAGTCAATATTGGCCCCATGCCCAGAATCAGTCCAGCATTCGAGGCTGAAGTCTTCGTCAATCCCTCGGCTAAAAAATAATGATGAAAAACGACACTCAAA
The DNA here is from genome assembly GCF_918698065.1 of Peribacillus sp. Bi134. Taxonomy (NCBI): domain Bacteria; kingdom Bacillati; phylum Bacillota; class Bacilli; order Caryophanales; family Bacillaceae; genus Peribacillus; species Peribacillus sp. Bi134. The sequence continues at coordinate 373,702 of NZ_CAKKLN010000001.1, forward strand.
AGTGCTCCTCCAAAAACGTAAAGAAGTTCACTTTTTTTAGGAAGACGTATTAATCCAAAGAAGAAAAGAATAATAATGACGATAAGAGAAGCAGTAAAAATTCTCAATGAAGTGATCGTTACTGGCTGCGTATGCGCAACTAAAATTTTAATAACTGAGACATTTAACCCCCACGTGATCATTATTCCGGTAAGTAAGATGTATATTTTCAAAAAACTCATTCCAAACAACCTTTCAAACTTATTTAACAATTGATATATTATACAACTTTCACTAAATTAATAGCAAAGAGTAAAATTTGATTGAAAGCCCAAGGATGAAAAATCAGAAGCTCTTAATCATTAAAAAAAGAGGGAAGAAATAACCCCTTCTGATTTACCTTAATATGGTTTTTTATCATAAATTTAGCTGAAATATAATCAAATAAAAATAAAATTACAAATTATCTAACTTTTCTATTGTTTTTGGTAGGGTTTTCATTTACAATTTCCTTATGATTTACCAAACCGGTTTAGTAATTAACTAAATCGATTTATCAATAAAGCTTAATGAAAGTGATATGATCAAATGTTTTTCTTTTTATTTGTGATTGTTCGAAAGAAGGAGGTACTGTATTGTCATCAAAATATGGTGTTTTAACGCTGGGCGACGCCATGATTACGCTAAATCCGGAAGAAACAGGACCTTTAAGATTCGTAACCCGTTTTGAGCGAAAAGTAGGAGGCGCAGAACTGAATTTTGCAATTGGCTGTGCAAGGCTAGGCATGCGGGCAAAATGGATAAGTCGTTTAGGCAAGGACGAGTTCGGCAGAGTTATCTATAATTTCGCTCGTGGGGAAGGCGTGGACATGAGTGATGTTGCCTTTGTAAATGGATATCCAACATCCCTTAACTTTAAAGAAATCCGGGAAGATGGTTCCGGAAAGACATTTTATTACCGCTATCAATCTCCGATTTTAACTTTAAAACCGGAAGATATAACAGAAAAGATGCTTGAAGAGATTGATATAGTCCATCTTACTGGAGTATTTTTGGCTATAGATCCCCAAAATGTGGATATTGCCAAGAGGGTAATGGACATTGCAAAACAAAAAAATATACCTGTTTCCTTTGATCCGAATATTCGCTTAAAGCTATGGTCAATCGAGGAAGCAAGATCAGTTTATTATGATATTTTTCCATATGTTGATATTTTGCTTACAGGTTTGGATGAAATAAGATTGATCATCGGAACTGACTCAAAAGAATCTTTGGCAAAATTCGCGAAGGTGAATGACATTGATCAACTTGTCATCAAGGACGGGAAACATGGTTCAAAACTATATACCAAAAATGAATGGCATGAAAAAGAAGCCTTCCCTGTTATACCCCTGGACACTGTTGGAGCGGGAGATGGTTATGATGCCGGCTATATTTACGGATATCTTCATGGCTTATCCATTGATGAAAGATTAACATTCGCAAATGGTGTAGGAGCTCTTGTCACAACTGTTGCTGGGGACAATGAAGGATTACCGTATTTGGATGAAGTAATGCCTTTCATACAGAATGAGGCCGTTATAGAAAGATAGATGACTGAAAGAAACGAGGGAATGAAATGGCAACAGTAACGATTCAAGCGGAGGAAGCAAAACGATTAGTCATACAACAGCTGACCAAAGTGGGTTTAAATGAAGAAAATGCCGGGAAAATCGCGGAAGTATTGGTTCATGCCGATCTTAGAAATGTCAATTCCCATGGTGTTTTACGAACAGAGCATTATGTGAACCGTTTACAGGCAGGAGGAATAAATCCCGATGCACAGATTTCCTTTCAAAAGACAGGACCCGTTACCGGTGTAGTTGATGGAGATGATGGATTTGGTCATGTGATCAGCGACGTGGCCATGGACCATGCGATCGAAATGGCCAGAGATAATGGCGTGGGCATGGTGACTGTTTTTAATAGCAGCCATTGCGGAGCACTAAGCTATTTCGTTCAAAAAGCCGCTGAAGCAAAGTTGATTGGAATCGCAATGTCACATACCGATAAAATTGTGGTCCCATTCGGAGGGAAAACTTCTTTTCTTGGTACCAACCCAATCGCTTACGGAGTTCCTGCCAAAACGAAGAAACCCTTTATTCTTGATATGGCAACTTCCAATGTTGCACTGGGGAAAATCCTCCAGGCACGGGAAGAGGGAAAGGAAATCCCTGAAGGATGGGGAGTGGATGAAAATGGAGCTACGGTCACAGACCCGAATAAAGTCGTTTCCCTTTCCACTTTCGGAGGCCCGAAAGGCTATGGCCTATCCGTAATTGTAGATGTGTTTTCTGGATTATTGGCCGGTGCGGCATTTGGCCCGCACATTGGGAAAATGTATGACGATCTTGATAAGAAACGGAAGCTGGGACATTATTTTTGTGTAATTAATCCTTCGTTCTTTACGGATACTGATATATTTCTAGAGCAAATGGATCAAATGATCGAAGAGCTGCAACAGGTTGAACCTGCTCCAGGGTTCGATCGCGTATATGTACCGGGTGAGATCGAACAAATCAATGAAGAAAAAAACCTGAAACAAGGTATTACGATAGCATCAAGTGTTTATGAATTTCTTACAAAGTAGGTGGGGAAATGAAAGCGGTTCAAGTACGTAAAGCTCATGAACTTATCATTCAAGAAGTTGAAAAACCACGGATTTCGAACTCGACGGATGTCCTTGTAAAAGTAAAAAGAGTCGGGATTTGCGGATCGGATATGCATATTTACCATGGCACCAATCCTCTTGCAACTTTGCCGCGGGTCGTTGGGCATGAAGTAGCGGGAGAAGTTGTGGAGATAGGTCAAGGCGTCGCGGGCATAAAAGTTGGGGACCACGTTGTTATTGAGCCCATCAGTTATTGCGGTGAGTGTTACGCCTGCCGCAAAGGACGCCAAAATGTTTGTGAAAAACTTTCCGTTTTTGGCGTGCATGAAGATGGTGGGTTGAGGGAATGGTTCGTCCTTCCCGAGAAACAATTACATGTTGTGGATTCCGCTTTAGCTTGGGATGAAATAGTATTGGCGGAGCCATACACAATTGGAGCACAGGCCGTTTGGAGAGGCGAAGTCGAGGAAGGGGAAACCGTGCTAATCCAGGGAGCTGGACCTATTGGGATATGCATTTTAAAGATGGCAAAGCTTCAAGGAGCATCTGTGATGATCACGGATTTAAGTGATGAGCGTTTGGAATTCGCTAAAGAAAGCGGCGCTGATATCACTGTACATGCGGGAAAGGAAGATGTTCAAAAACGAGTGGAAGAATGGACGAATGGGGAAGGGGCCAACGTCGTCATTGATGCAGTATGCTTGCCGATGACCTTTGAATTGTCCTTTGATGTAGTGTCAACGGCCGGGCGGATTGTCGTACTCGGTTTTGATGAACGTCCTTCAGCTATTTCCCAGCTTCCAATCACTAAAAAGGAAGTATCTGTGAAAGGATCTAGATTGCAAACCGACCAGTTTCCAAAAGTGGTTAAGCTTTTGAATGAAGGCAAACTCAGACATGAAGGTTTAGTCACCCATACATTTTCGCTCGATGATATCCAGGAAGCATTTAATTTTGTTGAAAATCATCCCGAACAAGTTCGAAAAGCGATCATCGTTTTTAATTAAGGGGGTAGGAGTCATGGATAAACACTCAATCATACATCAAATAACGGAAACGAAAGTTGTAGCTGTTATCCGGGGACAGGATGCAAAAGAGGCGGTACAGCTGTCTAACGCTGCTGTAGAAGGAGGTGTTCGGGCAATCGAATTGACTTATACAACACCGGGAATTGAAGAAGCTTTCAAAGAACTGCAAAATACGGAAGCACTCTTAGGGGCAGGCTCGGTACTTGATTCTGAAACGGCACGACATGCGATTTTAGCTGGCGCCAATTTTATCGTCAGTCCCTATTTTGTCAATGGAGTAGCCGAACTATGTAATCGATACGGCATTCCCTATATGCCTGGTTGCATGACAATTAGAGAAATGGCTACATCATTGGAAGCAGGTTGTGATGTTTTAAAGTTATTTCCGGCAAACCATTTCGAACCTTCTTTCATCAAGTCGGTTAATGGACCACTGCCCAATGTAAGGATCATGCCAACAGGCGGAATAAATTTAGATAACATGAAGGACTGGCTTAATGCAGGCGCGGTAGCAATCGGTATCGGCAGTGACTTGAACAAAGCCTATCAGAATGGCGGCTATGAGGCCGCAGTGGAGTTAAGCAGAAAATACATGCAGAAAATTGCGGAATGACGGAGGTGCATGATGAACATTACATTTAGATGGTACGGGAAAGACAATGATACCGTTTCATTGGAGCACATTAAACAGATTCCTGGAGTGAAAGGGATCGTCTGGGCACTTCACCAAAAACCTGTTGGTGAGGTATGGGAAAAGGAAGAAATTAAAAAAGAAATCGAGTATATCCAATCATTTGGTTTTCACACGGATGTCGTAGAAAGTGTAAATGTCCATGAATCGATTAAATTGGGTAACGAAGATCGCATGATATATATAGAGAAATACAAAGAGACGATCCGGAATCTTTCGGAAGCTGGAGTGAAAGTCATTTGTTATAACTTCATGCCGATTTTTGATTGGACTCGGACTGAAATGTTCCATCCTTTGGAAGATGGCTCAACTGCCCTGTTTTATGAAAAGGCGAAAGTGGATACGTTAGATCCACAAGATTTAATTCGTACGGTAACGGAAGCCTCAGATTTAACTTTACCAGGTTGGGAACCAGAAAAGATGGATCAAATCTCTGAATTATTCGAAGCTTATAAAACTGTGGACGAAGAGCAGCTGTGGGCGAATCTTGAAATATTCCTAAAAGAAATATTACCTGTTGCCGAGGCTTGCGGTATAAAAATGGCAATACACCCGGATGATCCGCCATGGTCCATTTTTGGCTTGCCAAGAATCATCACCGGAGAGTCGAGCTATGAAAAACTGATCTCGATTTCGGATTCACCGTCGAATGCGTTCACCATGTGTACAGGCTCGATGGGGGCAAACCCTGAAAATGATATGGTCCAAGTGGCTAAAAAGTATGCAAACCGTTCGCCTTTCTCCCATATAAGAAATGTGAAGATTTATGAAAATGGCGACTTTGTGGAAACATCCCATCATACCCAGGATGGATCCATCAATATACAGGGCGTCGTGGAAGAATTGAATAAGCAAAATTATACTGGTTATGTCAGACCGGATCATGGCCGCCATATATGGGGTGAAGATTGCCGCCCTGGATACGGTTTATATGACCGAGCATTGGGAATCATGTATTTGCTCGGATTATGGGATGCATATGAAGCTGGTAAATCAGGTGGGGAATCATGATCCCCATACATGAAAACTTAACGAACAGGGTGGCAGTCATCACTGGGGGCAGCGGTGTTTTATGTTCCAAAATGGCTGTGGAATTGGCCCGTCATGGTGTCAAGATAGCTATATTGAACAGAACGGCAGAAAAAGGTCAAGAAGTGGTCGAACTCATTGAACAAGCAGGGGGAACTGCGATATCAATCGCGGCAGATGTTTTGAATAGAACCTCATTGGAGGATGCAAGAGGGAAAATAATTGATACGTTCGGAAGAGTGGATCTATTAATAAATGGAGCGGGTGGCAATCATCCTGATGCCATTACTGCTCCAGAGAAATATGGGGAAGAAGCAGAAGGAAAATCATTTTTTGATCTGGATGAGGATGGTTTCTCCCAAGTTTTTGCCAGTAATTTTACCGGTACATTTTTGGCAAGTCAGGTTTTTGGAAAAGAATTATTGCAAGTGGAAGCACCAGTTATCGTAAATATATCTTCCATGAGCGCCTACGCTCCAATGACTAAAGTACCAGCTTATAGTGCCGCCAAAGCTTCGATAAATAATTTTACCATGTGGATGGCTGTCCATTTTGCCGAAGAAGGTTTACGGGTGAATGCCATTGCTCCAGGTTTCTTTTTGACGAAGCAAAATCGGGATCTTTTGCTTAATGAAGATGGCAGCCTGACGGCAAGGTCTGATAAAATCATTACTTCAACACCCATGAAGCGTTTCGGGCAGCCTGAAGATTTACTTGGTACATTGCTTTGGCTCGTTGATGAATCCTATTCGGGCTTTGTCACAGGAATTACGGTACCGGTCGATGGGGGCTTCATGGCATATTCGGGCGTCTGAAGCCAGGTCCAATAAAAAGGCGAACAAGTTAAGGTTTAAATTAGTTCAACGGGTTGGGAAATTGTCTTTTTACTGCATCAGATGGTGATTGTAAAGCTTTACTTATTATAATAGAATATTCCTTATATATAAGCCATTTTGGTATTAGGCAGAAAAAATTGAAATCACACGACAGGAATGAATGAAATGAAAACCATTACAATTACTGATGTCGCCAATCACGCGAAAGTATCAAAAAGCACAGTTTCCCAATACCTGAACAAACGCTATGAATATATGAGTGAAAAAACAAGGAAAAAGATTGAAGAAACAATAGAAGAGTTAAACTATCAGCCTAATATAATAGCGCGCAGTTTAAAACAAAAATCCACTTTTACCGTTGGGGTAGTGGTTGCCAATATCCTTCACACGTTTTCAACGCAAGTTATTAGAGCTATAGAAAACTACTTTTATGAACAAGGGTTCCACATTATCGTTTGCAATGCAGATGACAATCCTGAAAAGGAAAAGAATTATATTGAAATGCTAAGGGCTAAACAAGTGGATGGGATCATCATTTTCCCCACAGGGGACAATCTTGATTTATATCAACGTATGAAGAGTGATCAATTCCCGATTGTTTTCATGGATAGGACGATCGAAGAATTGGATATTGCTACAGTCATGCTCGATAATCACCTTGCTTCCAAGTTAGCGGTCGATCGGTTTATTGAAAAGGGTTTTGAAAACATTGCAATCATAACCACTTCAATAATACGCGATATCAGTCCTCGAATCGAACGGATCAAAGGGTACAAGGATTCACTCGCGTCACATGGGATACCATTCAATTCAGAATATATTAAAACTGTGAATGCAGATGAAATTCCGGTTGCACTTTCAGAATTTTTCGAATTGGAAAAGCCGCCTCAAGCCATTTTGGCAGGAAATGATATCGTACTTAATGAAGTATTGCGTTATATGAAACAGCACGAAATCAATATACCTGATGACATAGCGGTCATAGGAATCGATGATGTTCCTTATGCCAGTTTCTATACACCGACCATCACAACGGTTAATCAGCCGGCCATTGAAATGGCAAACTTGGCAGCAGAGTTACTGCTTAGTCAAATCAATAAATCAGGAAAAGAGGATACAAGCGTCCATCGCTTGAAACCGACTTTGCTTTCAAGGAATTCTTGCTAGATTCGGATGTAAGAATTCCTGTGAAAAAGAAAGCGCTTTTTTTACGGGGATTCTAAACCGATTTAGTTTTTGGGTCATATAGGTTTTACTCTTGGTTATTAAATGGAAACGTTTCCAAAAATGCTGCTGCATTTATAGAAACGTATAGGGGGGTTCTTTATGTTTTCAAATGGTAGAGGAATGGTTATCGTTTTCTTGTTCTTGGCAGGGGTAATAAATTATCTGGACCGATCTGCACTATCCATTGCAGCTCCGTTCATCCAAGATGATTTATCCCTAACAGCAACACAGATGGGAATTATCTTTAGTAGCTTTTCAGTTGGTTATGCCGTATTTAACTTCCTTGGAGGCATGGCGTCCGATAAATGGGGAGCAAAGCTTACGCTTTTCGTGGCAATGATTGTTTGGTCATTATTCAGTGGTGCACTTGTGCTTGCTGTCGGTTTTGCCAGTATGATAGTCATCCGCATCTTGTTTGGGATGGGCGAAGGCCCTCTTTCAGCAACCATCAATAAAATGGTGAATAACTGGTTCCCGTCAAATCAACGGGCATCTGTCGTTGGTCTGACGAATAGCGGGACTCCGCTTGGTGGCGCAATCGCAGGTCCAATAGTTGGATTCATTGCCATCTCATATGGATGGAGAGTTTCTTTCATTGCCATAATGATAATTGGTCTTATTTGGGCGATTTGCTGGTGGAAGTTCGTTAAAGAAAAACCACAAGAGTCAAAAGAACAGAAACATACAGGAAAATCTTATGTAGCGGCAACATCGGAAGGAAAGGTGAAATTCACCTTTTATTTAAAACAAAAAACTGTTTTATTTACAGCTCTAGCCTTTTTCTCCTACAACTATATTCTCTTCTTTTTCTTAACTTGGTTCCCAAGCTATTTGGTGGATGCACGCGGCCTAAGTGTGGAAAATATGAGTATCATTACAGTGATTCCTTGGATCTTTGGATTCATCGGACTTGCTTTGGGTGGATTCGTGTCGGATTTCTTCTTTAAAAAATTCGCTCAAAAAGGTGTTTTATTCTCACGTAAACTCGTGCTTGTAACATGCTTGTTCTTATCGGCAGTATGTATCGGTTTTGCCGGACTTGTATCCACGACGGTCAGTGCGGTAACGCTTGTAGCACTTTCCGTCTTCTTCCTATATTTGACTGGTGCCATTTACTGGGCAATCGTCAACGATGTCGTAGACCCTGGTAATGTTGGATCTGTTGGAGGTTTTATGCATTTCTTGGCAAATACAGCAGGAATCATCGGACCGACGTTAACAGGATACATTGTCGATACCTCAGGCACATACACAGTTGCATTCTTGCTTGCTGGTGGATTGGCCATCGTTGCATCGCTTGCAGTCATCCGTTTTGTACGACCGATAGTAAAGCCTGCGTAATAGATTGTTAGAATGGAAGTGTCTCCCAAAGGGAAGACACTTCCATTTTTCATTTGTATTAGGCACGCCTAGCGAATACGATTTTCTTTTCGAAATGTAGCTGGTGTCTTTTCATTGTATTTCTTAAAGGTACGATAAAATTGGGGCATGCTTTCAAAACCACACATTTCAGCAATATGTGCAATGGTGTGATTCGTTTCCAGCAAAAGTTCCTTTGCCTTGATGATTCTTTTCGTGTTTAGATACACGATTAAGCCAATTCCAGTCGTTTCCTTAAAAACTCTGCTGAAGTGAGCGGGACTGACCAAAGCTTTTTGTGCAAGTGCCGTCAGTGTTAATGGTTCATCAATATGTTCATTAATATAGATTAAAATATCTTTGATCCATTCTGAGCTATAGCTGCCCTCGGATAAATCCTCTTTGCCATTTATCCGGGTACGGTATAAATCAAGTATGATCTGATGAACGATCAGCAAACAAGCATGCCTCGAGCCTATTAATTGGCTAGTTGTTTCTTGCAGGATGAGCTGTAGCTGTTCCTCCAACTTTACTTGTTCCTTCTGCGGCAATGATATTTTGTAATTCTTACTCTTTTTTGTCAGATCAAACAAGTGTAAATATGAAAAAGAATCATCAACCACATCTTTATATATTAATGTGGGACTGAAAAAGATAATGGTGGAGGTGACAGGGTCGTCCTTATTCGGTAATGCTCTATGAATGGTATTATTCGGGATCAGGAATACATCCCCTTGCTGCATATCATAAAACACATCACCGATAAAAAAGGTCCCTTTACCGTTATAAACATAAACAATTTCATAATAGTCATGCATATGATCGGACAATTCATTCTGGGGAGTTTTCGTATCTTGATAGACAAATGAGAATGGGAAGAGTAAATCATGGTTTAATGCATTATGAATTTTTTTCATTTGTTCATCTCCTGAAAGTATAATACAACAAGAATGAGTATATTTATAGCAAAAAACGCAATTTATATCTCATAAATTGATGTTAAAATTAAAATAGATTTAAAAATTAAAAAATTCAAGGAAAAAATGAAAGGGCTTTCGGAATGAATTGACGTTTGGTTCTGAACGTCTTACTCATGATAAGGAGGGACAAAATGAATAAATATGTTCAATTGCATTCAAATGATGATGTTGTTATTTCCTTGGAGGGAATTCATAAAGGACAGAGCTTCCAGATTCAAACAGAAGACAGTGGAATGATCCATATCAAGGCAAATGACGACATTCCTAAAGGGCATAAAATGTTAGTGAAACCGGTTAAACGAGGGGAGGACGTAATCAAATTTGGCTACTCGATCGGAAAAGCTAAAGAAGATATCTCCATTGGCGATTGGGTTCACACCCATAATCTAGCATCCGGTTTGCATGGTATATTGGATTATTCCTATCAACCTAGCATTCAAGATACAAATGAGCCAAGTCAAAATCATACCTTCCATGGATATATCCGTGAAAATGGGGAAGTAGGTATCCGGAATGAAATCTGGATAATCAATACGGTAGGCTGCATCAATAAAACATGTGAACTTCTCGCTAAAATGGGCAATGAGCAGTTTAAAGATCGTCAAATCGATGGGATTCATCACTTTTCCCACCCCTACGGTTGTTCTCATTGGGAGATGATTTGACCCATACGCAGAAACTATTGGCAGCCTTGGCTCAACATCCAAATGCAGCAGGGGTTTTAGTTGTGGGATTAGGGTGTGAGAACAATCAAATCGAAGCATTTAAAGAAGTCATAGGCGAATTTCCTCCTAATCGGATTAAATTTTTAAAAGCCCAGGAGGTTCAAGATGAATTGGAGAGCGGCTTACGTTTAATGGGGGAATTAGTGGAATATGCGGAAAGGTTCGTACGCCAGACCGTACCAGTTTCAAAGTTGAAAATAGGCTTGAAGTGCGGTGGTTCCGATGGTTTTTCAGGCATTACCGCTAATCCATTGGTTGGTGCGGTTTCCGACTTAATAGTGGAAAATGGCGGGACCACGATATTGACAGAGGTTCCTGAGATGTTTGGAGCGGAAACGATATTGATGAACAGGGCAAGGGATGAAGAAACCTTTAAGAAAATCGTTGGCCTTATTAATGATTTCAAACAGTATTTCATTCGCCATGATCAGGAAATTTATGAAAACCCTTCACCTGGAAACAAGGAAGGCGGCATAAGTACACTGGAGGAAAAATCACTTGGATGTACACAAAAAGGGGGCCATGCCACTATAGTGGATGTAAGCCCATATGGACAACGAGTAGAGAAGCATGGTTTGAATTTAATCAATTCTCCTGGCAATGACCTGATTTCGGTGACGGCTTTGGCAGCAGCCGGCGCACATATCGTTCTATTCACTACGGGAAGGGGAACGCCGTTTGGGGGACCCGTGCCTACTGTAAAAATAGCTACGAATTCGGATTTAGCCGATCGTAAAAAGCACTGGATTGATTATAATGCCGGGCGGTTGATAGAAGGTCAAAAGATCGATGAATTAAAGGACGATTTATTCCATTACATTCTTGAGCTTTCAACAGGTAAAAAGAAAACGAATAATGAAAAATTCGGATATAGGGAGATAAGCATCTTTAAAGAAGGAGTCATTCTCTAATACATACACAATTTCTATCAAGCTATTAAAAAGGAGTGTTATTCAGTGAAAAGTATCGTTTGTGAACAACCTTTTGAATTTAAGATGATACAGTCGGAAAAACCAGTTCCAAACTCAGGGGAAGCTTTGATTCGTGTGCGGCGCATAGGTATATGCGGAACGGATATTCATGCCTATGGAGGCAATCAACCCTTTTTTAGCTATCCTCGAATACTTGGCCATGAATTATCCGGTTTTATTGAGTCGATACCGGAAAATGAATCTGGGCTTAATGTCGGGGATCAAGTATCGATCATCCCCTATATGGAATGTGGAGAATGCCTGGCTTGCAGAAGTGGAAAAACGAATTGCTGTACGGATATGAAAGTGTTGGGTGTACATGCTGAAGGCGGCATGAGTGAGTGGATTACGGTTCCTTATAATCATTTGGTGAGAACCGAGGGTCTCACACTTGACCAATCCGCAATGATAGAGCCTTTAAGTATAGGGGCTCACGCAGTTAGGCGCGCTGCTATTCATAAAGGGGAATTTGCACTTGTAATAGGTGCTGGGCCAATTGGCTTGGGAGTCATGGCATTCGCTAAAGAACAGGGTGCTAAGGTGATCGCAATGGATGTAAATGATGAACGCCTTGCGTTTGCCGGCAAATGGGCAAATGCCGATTATACTTTGAATGTTTTGGAGAATCCAATGGAGAAATTAGCCCAATTGACGAATGGAGATATGCCAAGCGTGGTATTCGATGCGACAGGTAATGCTAAGTCAATGATGGATTCATTTAAATACCCTGCTCACGGCGGAAGATTGATTTATGTAGGTTTGGTTAAAGCGGATATTTCCTTTAATGACCCTGAATTCCACAGTAAAGAGCTTACATTAATGGGAAGCCGCAATGCAACAAGGGATGACTTTGATTATGTCGTGAATACGCTGAAAAATGATTTGTTGGATATGAGCCAGTATATTACCCACCGCACACATTTGGATGAAATGATCAATCAGTTTGAAGGTTGGTTAACTCCTGAAGCTAAAGTGATCAAGGCCATTGTCGAAATATGAACATTAGTACGCTGTCATAAGGAAACCACATAAAACGCAATCCGAATTGGATATTTCTATTAGAAAGGAGTTCCTTGATCATGAACCTAAATAAAAGTCAACTGAAGCATCTGAGTAAAGATACAAACGCTGCCCAATATTCACATATGATGGAACTTCCCATGAAAGTATTGCAAATAGGGGAGGGGAATTTTCTTCGAGGCTTCTTTGATTGGATGATTCATGAATGTAATAAACAAGGACATTTCATGGGAAGTATTGCAGTTACCCAGCCCCGCCCCGCCGGAAAAGGGAAAATAGAGGAAGTAAAGCGGCAAGATGGAATGTATACATTAATGTTACGTGGTTTTCACCAAGGCGGGAAAGTGGAACATACAGAGATCATTTCCGTTTTTTCAAAGGTAATTGATCCATATGAAGAATGGATGGAATTTTTAGCACTATCAGAAAATCCTGAATTGGAATTTGTAGTTTCCAACACGACTGAAGCAGGACTCAAATACCAGCCGATTCCTTTGGAAGAAGGAAAGCCGATTGAATCTTTTCCAGGAAAGCTGACTGCTTTTTTGTATCATCGTTATCTGCATTTCAACGGGGATGCGAAAAAGGGACTGATCATGCTTCCATGTGAGCTTTTAGAGAGAAATGGTGATTCATTGAAGCAATATGTTCTTAAGCATAGCAGGGATTGGGATTTACCAAAGCCATTCATGGAGTGGGTGGACCGGGACAACCTATTCCTAAACTCGCTTGTAGACCGTATCGTTACAGGATTTCCAGCCAATGAGTCGGACAACCTATTTGCTGAATGGGGATACAGGGATACTCTGTTAAATACGGCAGAACCCTACCATTTATGGGCTATTGAAGGTGACCCTTGTATTGATCAACGTCTTCCTTTACAACAATCCGGCTTAAATGTGCATTGGGTAAAAGATTTGACACCTTATCAAATGAGGAAGGTAAGGATACTTAATGGTTCACATACCTTGTTGGCTCCTTTAGGCATTTTATCTGGATTGGAAGAAGTAAAACAGGCAATCGATCATCCGGAATTCAGCCAATTTCTGAGCAATGCCATCGAAAAGGAAATAATTCCTTCATTACCTTTTGATCAAAATGAGATGATGCAATATGGGGAAAGTGTTCTTGAGCGATTTAAGAATCCTTTTGTACATCACCTCCTGGCCGATATCTCGCTGAACAGTATTTCGAAGTTCAAGGCCCGTCTCCTGCCTACCTTGGAGGAATATCATAAGGCGAAAGGCAGGCTGCCCGACTGTATCGTAAAAGGTTTTTCGGGCCTGATCCGATTTTATAGGGTTAACGAAAACAAGGGGAGTTATATTGGTAAAAGCTTTGCGGGTAAAGTCTATGTCGTTAGAGATGATATAAAGGCAATTGAATTTTTCAGGGAACAATGGCTTCGTTATGAGAGGGAAGAAATCCCGCTTAGACAATTGGTAGAGGCAACTTTGAGTAATCAATATCTATGGGGGAAGGATTTGAGCGGTATCCCTAACCTTGGCAACGAATTATGCCAATATCTAGAAGGGATGATTGATTGAAATTATCCGTTGAAAGGATTTGGACAAGGTTAAGTTCATGAATAACATTACTATCTATTATTTTTTTCTTTATTTTATTTGTATTTTTGGTATACTGAATTAGTGATATTTTTTCTTGGTAGTTTCCTAATGGAAAGATATTAAAAGAATTACATATTCTTTATTCCCGTGAAGGGGAGTAGCGTCAGGGATAACCTGAAATAAAGTCGTCATTACGTGGGAATCCCACCGGCTTTATTGGCCTAATTCATTTAGTGCTTAGCGAGACCTTTGCCATTTATGGCAGAGGTCTCTTTATTTTTGTAAAAAGGAGGAATTTGTGTTGGATTTTTTAACAGGTGAATTCATTTCAGGACTTTTAGCGATCATTATGATAGATTTGGTTCTAGCCGGTGATAATGCGATCCTTATTGGATTGGCTGCAAGAAAGCTTCCAAAAGAACAGCAAAAAAAGGTGATAATATGGGGAGCGGTCGGCGCAATTGTGATAAGGATCATTGCAACGCTGCTTGTTGTTTGGCTATTAGAGGTGCCGGGACTGCATTTAATAGGGGGATTACTTCTTGTATGGATTGCTTATAAGCTCCTTATCGATGAAGAAGAACATGATGTGAAGCCTGCAGACTCTATGTGGGCTGCTATAAAAACCATCATTATTGCAGATGCATTGATGGGATTGGACAATGTCCTAGCGGTTGCAGGTGCTTCTCATGGTAACTTCACTTTAGTGGTGATCGGTTTACTTGTATCAATTCCAGTAGTGATGTATGGAAGCACTTTGATCCTGAAACTGATCGAACGCTTCCCATTCATCATAATAATTGGTGCGGGAATACTAGGCTGGACAGCTTCTAAAATGATCGTAGCTGAACCTTTCATGCACGACTACTTTGCAAATCCCTTCATTAAATATGGATTTGAAGCAATAGTGGTAATTGGAATCCTGGTAGCTGGGATTTCAAGACAGAAAAATATCGAAAAAGAAAAAGCAAACAGAGAAAAAATGCAAATCGAACGTAATGGATAATTGATACAAAGAGACCTTTCGAAATGAAAGGTCTTCTTTTTGTCTATGCCATATAAGTACAAAACAAGAAAAAGGATATACCAAAGTCCGCACTTTGGTACATCCTTTTGCGAATTAGCAAACGATAACATGCACTTCAATCATGATATCTTAGCCAAATGAGCATATGGAGCATTCACCCTATTTATTAGTTTAAGTTAATCCATACACTTTTGACTTCCGTATAATTATCCAAAGCATAACTGCCCATTTCCCGACCGATTCCACTTTGTTTATAACCGCCAAATGGGGAAGCTGCATCAAATGCGTTATAGCAGTTTACCCAAACTGTACCTGCTTTTAATTCATTAGCCACATAATGGGCTTTTTTTACATCCTGTGTCCATAAACCTGCAGCCAATCCATATTCTGAGTTATTTGCACGGTTTATCACATCATCCAAATCGTCAAAAGGCATCGCAGCTACAACAGGACCGAAGATTTCCTCTTTAGCGATTGTCATTTCGTCTTCAACGCCTGCAAATATTGTAGGAGTTACAAAATACCCCTCTCCTTGTCCGTAATTACCCCCGGTAACCACTTCAGCTCCTTCAGACTTTCCTTTTTCAATATAACCGCCGACTCTTTCCATTTGTTCACTGGATACCAAAGGACCTATCTGGGTAGATGGATCAAGACCGGCCCCTTGTTTAATGTTTTTTGCATGGGACACTAAGTCAGCTACCACGTTATCATAGGATTTCTTTTGAATGTACAGGCGGGAACCGGCACAGCAAACTTGTCCTTGATTAAACATGATGCCCATTAAAGCTCCAGGAATGGCTTTACTCATATCTGCATCCGGTAAAATGATATTAGGTGATTTCCCGCCTAATTCCAACGAGATTTTTTTCACGGTTCCCGAAGCTTGACGCATGATCATTTTCCCTACTGAGGTTGAACCAGTAAAGGCAATTTTATCGACATCAGGATGATCTACAAGCGGTGACCCTGCTGTTTCACCAAATCCAGGTATAACATTGAGAACGCCAGGAGGAAAACCTGCTTCAAGCGCCAATTGACCTAAATATAATGCTGAAAGCGGCGTTTGCTCCGCTGGTTTTAAAACTATCGTACATCCGGTTGCAAGGGCTGCGCCTAATTTCCATGCGGCCATAAGTAAAGGGAAATTCCAAGGGATGATCTGCCCTACCACCCCGACTGCTTCATGACGGGTATAATTGAAGTAATTCCCAGCAACAGGTATTGTTTGTCCCACTATCTTAGTGGTCCATCCAGCATAATAACGGAAGTGATCAATTGCAAGGGGGACATCGGCATTGGTGGTTTCTCCAATCGGCTTACCATTATCCAGGGTATCCAATTGTGCTAACGCTTCTTTATGTTCCTCCATGAGGTCCGCTAATTTATAAATGAGGCGACTGCGTTCCGATGCACTCATTTTTTTCCATGGACCGTTGTCGAAAGCCTTACGGGCTGCTTTGACTGCTTTATCTACATCTTCCGGACCTGCTTCACTCACAACCGCTAAAACCTTGCCGTTTGAAGGATCGAGGGTCTCAAAGGTTTTTCCTGAAGCAGCTTCCACCAATTCCCCATTAATCAAAAGCTTTTTAGTGCCCTTCAAGAATTCCTGCACTCTCGGATTAAGTTTAATAGTTTGTACCATGTATAATACCCCTTTTCATTTGGATTTTAAGTTCGATATTTGTTTTGTTCGGACAATGGCGTTCCTCTAAGTAAAAGGATCAGGCATAATCTTATGTTTTTGATACTATTCTCATTGACTGACTTGCAGCAAGTCTGAATATCTTTAAAAACTGGATTACTTGAATTCTTTCCCCCCTTATCATAAGGAATCAATTTCTCGACATGTAATTATGCAAGACTTATGCCATAACAAAAAACCAATGAAACCAGCTAAAGAAGATGCTGGAGGGACATGGGAAGGTGGTAAACTGTTCCATATTGGAACAGGAAGTTGTACCAATATGGAACAAAAAAGATTAGAAGTTGGCATAATGCGTTTTCATTTTGGTGGGTATCTGAATTTTCTGTTATAATTAAATTGAATGAACGAACCCTAAATGCTCTGAAACTTTGGATTACATAGAGTTTCATTAATGAAATTGAATAAAAAATAGTGGCCGATTTACTGGATTATACATACGGGAGGATTATTCAATGTCTGTTAATATAAGCTCGGATAAAGAAACCGTACCGGCATTTATTCAAGAATCATGGCAGCGGTGCATTTCGAAGGGACTTCAGCCAAGCATGATGGATAGGGAAGATATGCTTGGTGCATTCGAGTTGGCCGAATACCACGATCGATATGCGGAACTCCTGTACCATTCTTCTCCCATTTTAGAAGAAGTTTATCGCTCGATTAATGGTTTGGAGTCCATTTTATTACTTGCTGCTCCTGAAGGATATATCATTGAAACAGTTGGGGATCCAGCTTTCATTCGGCATGCAGATAATGTTTCCCTAAGAAAAGGGGCTAATTGGCTAGAGGAATCAAAAGGAACAAATGCGATAGGAACAGCCATAGTAGAGAAAAACCCTGTACTAATTCATGGCAGTCAACACTTTCATCAGGATAACCATTTCCTTACTTGTGCCGCATCGCCCATTTATCACCCTGAGGGGCATCTGCTTGGTGTTCTGAATTTAAGCAGTCATCAACAGAATTATCATCCTTTTTCCATTAGTTTAGTTCAGAGGGTGGCTGATAGCATCAAACAAGCACTCTTATTGTCACATACACAAAAAAGGGAGAAAAACCTTTATTTTATATATGATTCATACCCTGATCCGTTAATTACCCTTGATAAAGAGGGAAAAGTTACAGATCTCAATATAGCGGCGTCACATGTTATCGGCACAATGGAAAAACCAGTATCGAATATAATATCAGGTACAGACCCACTTGTTTTAGAACAGAAGGTTTCAATTAAGGACCAGGAATTCCTGGTTCAAACCCTTGGTAAAAAAATAGAACATCAATCCTCCGTGATCGTAAGGTTAAAAAAACAAAAATTGATTGATGGTTTAAAAACTAATCGTTATCAATTTACCGATATAATAAGTAATGATCCGCAAATGAATCAAACCATATCCATTGCTAAAAGAGCTGCAGCGCTTGATATCAGCCTGCTAATCACTGGGGAGAGCGGAACGGGAAAAGAACTGTTCGCTCAATCCATTCATGGGGTTAGCTTAAGAAGTGATAAACCATTCATCGCCATCAATTGCAGCGCAATTCCCGAAAACTTATTGGAAAGTGAGTTATTTGGATATGAAAAGGGTGCCTTTACTGGCGCAAAAAGCGGCGGGCATAAGGGGAAATTCGAAGCTGCAGATGGCGGTACCCTGTTTTTGGATGAAATTGGGGACATGCCGCTTAAAGCTCAAGCGACTCTGCTCCGTGTGCTTCAGGAACGATGTGTGACGCGCGTCGGAGGACATGCTTCCATTCCAATCGATGTAAGGGTCATTGCCGCCACCAACAAAGACTTACAAAAAGGAATTGAAGCTGGGGAATTCCGTGCAGATCTATTTTTCCGTCTTTGTGGATTGTCTTTAAAACTTCCAAATCTAAGGAGTCGTAAAGATTTATTGCTGTTAGCAGAATATATTTTAACGGATTTACCTTATAAGAGCGAACATACCGAACTTACTGACGAAGCTAAAACATTCATTTTGGAATATTCGTGGCCAGGTAATTTCCGTGAATTGCAAAATGTGCTGGGACAGGCTGCATTCCTAGCTGATAATGGCCCGATTACAAGGGAATTGGTTGCGGCACTTTGTCCTGTTTCTTCCATGATGCATGAGGAAGGGGCAAATGCCGATCGAGAACCAAGAAACTTTCAAGAACAAGAAACCTTACTTATCAGGAATGCATTGGAACGAACAAATGGGAATATCAGTAACGCAGCGAAACAACTCGACATCGGCCGTAATACGCTATATAGAAAAATGAAAAAGTATGGAATCAACTTTCAAAAGTAAGAGACTCACAGTATATAAAAAAATATGAAGGATCTTTTTATGACAATTTCAGATTCCCGACCTGATTTGGTCGGTTCTTTGTTATCGCAAGTAACTATATGCGGACTAGCATACCTGTCTCCTTATAAGCTACATTTCACCTAAAAAACAATAAATAATGAAGTGCAGGATATCAAAATCTCATATAGAATGATGTTATTGATGTAGTAACTAAATTCCGCAAGGGGAAGTGTGGTCAATAGTATGGAGTTGTCATCTGAACATAAGAAGTATAAACATATATTGATTCAATATTTGGAAGAAAATGAATCTGTGTTTTTAAATGAATGGAACGAGACTATTAAGATCAATGAAATAGACCCCTACAAAGATAGAATTAAGGAAAATGGTTATGGGATGTACTCACTGGTCATCCAAACGTTCAAGGAGGTATTGTCTGAAGATGTGCTGATAAAATTGGCTTACCAAGTTGCAAAAGAACGTCTTGAAGCAAATATCAACATTGGGGATTTTCTATATAATATCAATTTGGGAAGAAATATCATAATCAGAAATGTTTTTGGCGCCAATATCCCAATTAAATATATGCAGAGATTCATTAATGACATTAACCTGCACTTTGATACGTTCAGCTACCATGCAGTAACTAGATATACGAATCTTACAAATGAAGTGATTGAGGAAAAAAAGTCTTATATTAGTGAAAACCACAAAGATAAATTAGCGGTACTGGGTCAAATATCATCAAGCTTTGTACATGAGTTCCGTAACCCTCTTACAGCTATCATGGGGTTCAATAAATTATTGAAGAGGGAGAATCCTGACTTGAAATATTTGGATATCATTGATTATGAGTTAAACCAGTTGAATTTCAGGATAACCCAATTCCTCCATACCTCTAAATCTGATTTTAATGAGGAACAAAGAGAGGAAATTGCCGTATTAAAGTTAATTGAAGAAATACAAGAATTGACATATGCAAATATTGTGGATGCCAGCGTTAATGTGGAAATAGATATTTATCCAAACTTCGTCATGACAGCGAGCAAGGATGGGTTAAAACAAGTGTTCTTGAATCTTTTTATTAATTCCATTGATGCCTTAAAGGATAAGGAACATCCTAGAATTTTGAGGATAAACTCTTTAATTGAGGCGAATGAAAGAATAATTCGAATTTCAAATAATGGACCGGCCATTGCCAGTGAATTGATCGAATCTATTTTTGAGCCCTTTGTCACAACGAAAGAATTAGGAACGGGAATTGGATTATACGTATGTAAAAAGATCATTGAAAGTAATGATGGATATATGAATTGTGTCTCCAATGAAAATTTAACCACATTCAGCATCCATTTCCCCGAAGTTCAGTACTGAATCATAAGGGTTTCATACATATCAGTAGGGTAATTTACATACAGCATTATATACATATCGAATTTTTTCGAAGCTTGTAAACATAGAGTTTTAATTATTAGAAGGAGGGGCATACCGGTTCTGCCGGTGTTCAACTACATATAATCATTCTCAGTGTAAATAAATTTATTTGGAAGATGCCAAGAAATCATAATTAGGATTTTAGCATCTTCTTTTTTATCCCTGTATTTTCAGTATATATGTGTCGAAATAATAAAAGAAAACAAATAAATTGTCATTTTTTGATTCGTTTATGAATCGAAAAGGGTCGATAATTAATGTATGAATCGAAAATTGAAATAATAATTCAATATTGAATCGTTTTAAATACATAAAAGCGTTAAACCCTAATAAAATAACTATCCTTTTTTTGGCATGGATATTGCTTTTATTATATATGTATAAAATTTTAGTGAGAGAGGGTGCTTTTATTAAAAAGGAAGTGTAAGGAAAGAAAGGGTAGAGCGGGATATCTATATTTTTACATAAAAGGACTTCACTCAACAAAAAGTGCAAAAACAGCAAGGTTCTTTGTACTTTCAGTTGAGGTGCTGATGTTAGTAAAGAGGGAATATAAATCGAAAAGCGGTTACGGTTAATAGAGTATATGCTGTGCAATATACATATAACGATCGTGAATTTGGCCTCATTAAAACTAATGATGAAACGGGAATAGGACTGCACTGTAAACATCGTTTTGAATGAAAGATTTCTACTAAGGTACCCATGAGCAATGGTTTACTGTACAAAACGGAAATTAGACAGTTTTAAAGGATGGTGACAATAGTGGCACTTCAAACAAATGAATTGAAACATGGTCTTAAGACCAGGCATGTCACAATGATTTCTATTGGCGGGGTAATTGGGGCAGGACTATTTATCGGAAGCGGAACAATAATAGATTCAGCTGGGCCTGGTGCTATTTTATCCTATATAATCGCTGGATTGATGATCGTGCTTATAATGCGTATGCTGGGTGAAATGGCTGTGGTAAATCCTGATAGCGGATCCTTTTCAACATATGCGCATCAAGCATTTGGTCCCTGGGCCGGATACACGATCGGCTGGTTATACTGGTTCAACTGGGTTATCATCATTGCTATAGAAACTACGTTATTGGGTACTATGATTCATGATTGGTTTCCTGGTATACCCATGTGGGCTGCTAGTCTATCCTTCCCTATATTAATGACGATTACGAATATCTATTCAGTCAAAGCTTATGGGGAATTTGAATACTGGTTAGCTTTCATGAAAGTGGCTGCCATTGTAATATTCCTCTTCCTGGGTGCCGCCATGATTTTCGGATTTGTTCCGGGATTTGATTCACCAGGCCTTTCAAACATTACTGGAGATGGAGGATTTTTACCAAAAGGGTTTCTGCCTGTCCTTCTTAGTGTGATTTTCATTACTTTCTCTTTATCGGGAAGTGAGGTAGCTGCCATTGCTGCAGGAGAGTCTGAAAACCCTGAAAAAAATATTATTAGAGCCATAAACAGTGTTGTATGGCGTCTCCTTCTTTTCTTTGTTGGTTCAGTGACCGTGTTGGTTCTCGTAATCCCCCAAGGGGCTGAAGATTTACTGAAAACCCCCTATGCCAGCGTATTTGACATGGCAGGCCTGCCGGCAGCGGGTCAAATCATGAATATCGTAATCTTCACTTCATTGCTTTCTGTTTTGAATTCAGGCCTTTATACAAGCTCTCGTATGTTATATTCTTTATCAAAAAAAGGTGATGCACCGAAAATTCTTTCCCGAGTGAATAAGCGGGGAATCCCGATTTGGGCGTTAATGGCAAGTGTTTTCTTTGCTTACGTGTTCACGACATTTAAATTTGTTTCTCCTGATAAATTGTTTGCTTTCCTCGCAAACAGCTCTGGAGGAGTCACTATGATCATGTATATCTTTATCGCCTTTTCTCATCTATATTTACGGAAAAAGACGGAAAAAGAAAATCCCGGGACACTCAAAGTGAAAATGTGGCTATTCCCTTATTTAACCTACGTGACCATTGCCGTATTATTTATTATATTCGTTGCTCAGGCGTTCATTGATTCCATGAGATTGCAATTCTTTCTTACAACCCTTCTCACTATTCTAGTAATTGGGTCATACTTTCTGTTTTATCATAAGAAAAAGGTAATTACTCCTGAACAAGATGCAAAACTAAAAAACATTCACGTTAAGGAAGGGTAATGGATACAGTAGTTTTATCAATTAAAGAAAGAAAACTTGATTATCCTTCATGTTTTTACTTTTTTGGGGGTACACTTTGAACGTTGATTTTCACTCCAGGCACTCGCTTTCCGCGGGCAGTCCGGGAGCCTCCTCGGCGCTCTTTGCGCCTGTGGGGGTCTCCCTTGGACGCGCTTTTCTAAGCGGGAGTCTCGAACACCCGCTCCAATCAACTGAATTGTATTTTAAGAAAAAAAACTGTAGGCTGGTCTCATCCCGAACCATGTTAAAGACTAGTTTTTCTTTATGGTTTTTACGGTTTGATGTGACATGGCAGACAGTCGGCGGAAAATGGAGCGGATTTCTGAGATGCTGGAACGTTTTTCAAATAAAAAACTGCAGGCAAAGGCTCTTTTGAATTTGTCACAGTCTGGGCTGCTCTTAGTGGGCAGCTTTTTTTCTGGTTACAAAAATGATCGCATTCATTTCATGGTAAAGATTTAAGCGAGTTGGGGATTATGACTGCAATCAACCCATTACGATACTCATTCATTTGCAACTTTGAAATCCTTTGCTAGAATATAATCTATAGAAAAGATTAGGAGTGGTTACTGTGGCTGAAACTCCAGCTGAAGATTTGATTCATTATATCGCACCAAAAGGAGAATTTATCCCTTTTTTAGATGATACGGACTATATCGCTAAAGGATTGGAATGGAAATTATTCACTGCCCGTTCGGTAAAAAGAGAACTAGTATATAAAAGCGGAAGTTTTCAAGCAAAGGTCAAATTAGCAGGTTATGAACAATACGGCAACGGACTTGACACTGTAGTCGTTCAATTTGAAAATGGTAAGCTTAGTTGCATTAACCCTTCCTATTTAAAGGAAATGCAAAGCTCCAGTTTCGGAAAAGAATTGTTGAGTGGCCCGGTTTCCGAAACAGCCGCAGTTCCAAGTGAAACTGAGCAGGTGATGGAAGCGCCAATTACGGAAAACTCCGATCAGCTAAGTGAAGAACCAAAACAAGCAAAAACCAAAACTAAAAAAACGACAGCAAAGCCTAAGTTGGACTTACCTGGGGAAAAAGTGCATTTCACAGCGACCGTCAAGGAGTTCACGGCGAAAATGAACCATTTTACTGGTGAAGAAGATGAAGTCATACTCTTGGAGAATGTCAAAGTGACAACGGAACCTGAATTGACCATCGGCGATGCTTGGTGTGGATATAGCAAGACATTGAAAAAAGCTGAACTCGAAGAAGGTGACGAAATCGAATTTGATGGAAAAGTGGTCGACAAAAAATATAATAAAGAAATACGCTATAAAGTAAATAATCCATCTAAGTTAGTGAAAAAGGAAGGATAAACGCTTGAAGTTCTTGATAAGGAGTAAGCCGCCGCTTACTCCTTTTTTTGATGCATTAATCAGCCTTCAAAAGAAGTGGATGCGTTCATCGTGAACTTATTAGAATAGATGAGTCCGATTCTGGAATATATTCGTTTGTGGGAGATACAACTTAAAAACCAAAGTGATGCAAATTATTCGTAAATCGTATGGTTAAGGGTTTCGCTTTTGTGGTTTCATATATTCCAGTGTTGGGGATAATACATTATGAAAATGGATTTATAAAAAGATTAGGGGGGATTTTTAAATGAAAGAATTATTTCAGTTATTGAAACAAGGTAATAAATCGGCTTTCATTGCTGCCTGTGTGAATAGTATCATCGCTGTGCTAAAGGGGATTGCTTACTTCATGACAGGGAATGTCGCTATGTTTGCTGAAACTTTACATACTTTGGGCGATGCTGCGAATCAGTTTTTCGTCTTCATTGGTTCCGCACTAAGTAAAAAGGCACCAACTGATCGATTCCCTGATGGTTTTGGACGTTTGGTTAACCTAGTATTATTAGGGGCAGTATTGATTGTCGGAATCATGTCTTATGAAACGATTAAAGAAGGGTTTCATCACATTTTGCACCCTGCAGAATCAACTGGTATCCTTATTAACTTGTCCGTCCTTTTCTTAGCGGTTGTGTTGGAATCATATGTATTATTTAAAGCGATGAAAGAAGTGGTGCATGAGACTGGAATCGAAGCTAAAGGAGCAGCCGTCATATTTAAGAGCTTCACTGGTTTAAAAAGAGCAAAACCAGCGACGAAATTAGTATTCATGGAAGATATGGTAGCGACCGGTGGCGGGGTGCTTGCGATAATTGCCATTTTATTAGCAAACTTCACGCCTTTCATTCAAGCGGAAGGAGTTGCTTCCGTCATGATCGGTCTCGGTATGTTCTATGTGGTTGGAAGGGTTTTTCTTGATAATGCTGCAGGGGCTCTTGGGGAAGCCGATATTGAAATGCGACAAAAAATCGGGACGATGGTCATGGATGATCCAGACGTAAGGGATATACAGAAACTGGCGGTATTAAAAGAAGGGGAAGACTTCCATGTAGAACTTGAAGTCGAACTTGATCCCCATATTTCAATTGCCCAAGCGGATGACATTAAAGATCGGCTATTTAATGAGATATTCAAGGAAAGAGGGGTAACGGATGTCATTATAGAATTTGATGAAAATGATGGTGTCCCAAAATGGGAAGGTCAAATAAAAAAAGAATTGAATGAAATTAAAAAAGACAGGGAGTAGAAAGAATGGCAGAATACAAAGTGTCATGATAAGAAATTTGTTTGATTATAAATATCACGACACTACTTATAATGCCTGTTCAATTATTCACGTACTTTCCTTGCGTATGCATTATAAGCTATCATGGACTTAGTTACATAAAGAAGGATTATGAAAGGGTGAATAAGATTGGAGAAACAAGATATTAAGCTAGTTGCACTTGATATGGATGGCACGCTTCTCAATAAGGCAGGAGAGATATCTGAAGAAAATCGCAGAGCGATAAAAGAAGCCGAAAATCAAGGGGTTTTTGTGGTATTGAGCACAGGAAGATCCTATGCTACATGCAGTGATTTTGCAAAGTCAATGGAACTTCAATCATTTCTCATTACGGTAAACGGAAGCGAAATTTACGATAATCAAGGAAAACTGGTGGAAAGGAATATAGTCGATAGTGATTCCATACAATGGATGTGGGAATTAAGCCAAAAACATGGTACACATTTCTGGGCAATAAGCTGCGATAATATTTACAGGGCTGAAATGCCTGAGAAAATCCATGATTCGCAATGGCTTAAATTCGGATTTGATACAGATGATGAAAGCATCCGCAAAATCATCATGGATGAACTGGTGTCAAAAGGAAACTTTGAAATAAGCAATTCAAGCCCGACGAATATTGAAGTGAATGCCATGGGCGTAAATAAAGCGAAAGCGATAAAGCTCGTATGTTCATTGCTCGATATTACTATGGATAATGTTATGGCAGTGGGTGACAGCCTTAATGACCTTGCAATGATTTCTGAAGCAAAAGTGGGTGTGGCAATGGGAAACGCCCAAGAAATTGTGAAAGAAAAAGCAGATTGGATTACAGCGACAAACGAAGAAGATGGTGTGGCTAAGGCAATTCGTAAATGGGCGCTTTCAAATTGAACCGAAACTGTATATGGGACGTATCCATATACAGTTTTTTTATTGAAATGGCGCTGCCGAAAATGAAATTTTTGCTGCTAAATTAAATTTCTTGAAAATTGTGTATTTTAGAAGTATGATAATCTTGTAGTGTTATATTTTGGTAATATATTAATAATGGGAGGTTTAATGGATGACTAGAAGTTTGCCTGAACAGTGGTGGAATCAATTATCTTTACCAGTTATCTCAGCACCTATGTTTTTAATATCCGGTCCTGAGTTAGTGAAAGAATGCTGTTTGAATGGGGTGATCGGCTCTTTTCCAGCACCGAATGCGCGTCCGATAGAGGTACTGGATCAATGGATGGGTGACATAAACGACACATTGATTGCAGCAAAGGATAAAGAACCAGGCTCAAAGATTGCTCCATGGGCAATGAATATGGTTGTCCACCGTACATATAGCCGGCTTGAAGAAGAGTTGGAATTGGTCAAAAAGCATCAGCCTCCCATCGTCATTACATCATTAGGTTCACCCAAACATGTGGTGGATGTCGTACATAGCTATGGCGGCTTGGTCTTTTCGGATGTCAGTTCTGTGGATTTTGCGAAAAAAGCTGCGGAGTCAGGTGTGGACGGATTGATCTTGGTT
This sequence comes from Peribacillus sp. Bi134, assembly GCF_918698065.1. Lineage (NCBI taxonomy): Bacteria > Bacillati > Bacillota > Bacilli > Caryophanales > Bacillaceae > Peribacillus > Peribacillus sp. Bi134. The sequence goes on from NZ_CAKKLN010000001.1 coordinate 400,567, forward strand.
GCTGCGGGAGCCGGCGGTCATGCGGGTGAGATAAATAGCTTTGCTTTCGTGGACAGCGTAAGGACTTTCTGGGACGGAATCATTTTGCTTGCCGGATCGATCAGTACTGGTCACAGTATTTTGGCAGCTCAGGCAGCTGGAGCGGATCTTGCATATATGGGTACACGTTTTATCGTGGCGAAAGAGAGCAGGGCAAATGATGAATATCGTGAAATGCTTGTCGATTGTGATCATGATGACATCATCTTGACTGATGCATTTTCAGGCGTTAATTGTAATATGCTGAAACCGAGCATAAGAAAGGAAGGCATGGACCCGGAACAATTAGCCAAAAAAGAAAAAGTCGATTTTGACAGCATGTCCAACCCATCTGAATCTAAAGCGTGGCGTGATATTTGGTCAGCGGGTCATGGTGTAGGGGCAATTAAAAAAATAGATACCGCTGCCGGCATCATTAAACAATTGGAAAAAGAGTATCAGGAGTCCTTGAAGAAATTGACCGGGCAGGCCGAAAAATTAAAAGGAATTATATCAAAATGATATGAAAGCGCTTTATTAATTATGCTAATATAGCTAACAAAAAGGGTATCCATTATGGATATCCTTTTTTGCTATATAATGTCAGATATAATTCATGATAAGGTCTCAATCAGCTAAAAAGGCAATCAAAATAGGCTATAAAGAGAAAAGCAGTAAATATACGAGGTAAGATTGTGAAAAAATATTGATAAAAAGAAGGATAAATGTTATATTATTTTCGTGATACTGACCAAATGAACAATATGGTCAGTTATTATTGATTGTTTAAAAATTATATATATCAAGGTGAAGAAGAATTTAAATTTATATCGCAGAAGCAAATGACTTAATTATGCATTCTTCAATCAGTTTTCACCTAGATAGATTAATAAACGGCATATTCGTCGTATAGGAGGGCTTGGTAGGCGTGTTTAAATCTTTAAAGGGTGAATTTTTAGCCATAATAAAACATCCTATGATACTCATTTCCATAATAGGGATCATACTGATTCCTTTATTATATAGCGGCACGTTCCTGTGGGCATTTTGGGATCCATATGGTAAGGTCGACCAATTGCCTGTTGCCATTGTCAATATGGATGAGGGTGCGGAGTTCAATGAATCTGAACTTACAATAGGAAAAGATTTAGTCAAGGAATTAAAGGAAAAGAAGGATTTCGATTGGCATTTCGTTAGTCAAAAAGAAGCCAATGAAGGCCTTGAAAATCAAGATTATTACATGAAAATAGAAATCCCGAAAAACTTTTCGAAGAATGCAACGACCTTACAGGAGGACAATCCGGAAAAACTTGATTTGATTTATACGTCCAATGAAGGGTTCAACTATATATCGACTAAAATAGGTGACGCAGCTTCGGAGAGAATTAAAGGGGAGGTATCGTCAGCCGTTACGAAAACCTATGCAGAGTCAATGTTCGATAATTTGAACGAAGTGGCTGATGGACTCAAAAGTGCCAGTGATGGAGCTGGGGAATTGAAAGATGGGACAGATACAGTGAAGAACGGATCCAGTGAACTTGGTGAAGGGATTAACTCAGCCAAAGAAGGCTCCAAAAAAGTGGATGAAGGAATTGATTCCCTTCATTCAGGTTCTGTCGAAATCCATGAAAACTTGGAAAAATTAGCTGAAAAATCATTGACCTTTTCGAATGGGGTCGGTTCGGCAGCTGCAGGATCGAAAGAACTCAATCAAGGGTTACAACAGTTCAGCTCTGGTGTTGGACAAATGAAAGATGGGCAATCCGAGCTTTTGCAAGGAGCCAAGAAATCTGAAGCGGGAACTGGTGAATTGGCCTCTGGACTGCAGCAGTCATTAGAGGGCTTCAATCAAATAGAAGAAAAGCTGCCCGCGTTGACAGAGGGAGCAAATGGTGTAGCGGCTGGTGCTGCCCAGCTTTCAGGTTCATTGTCTGATTGGAGCGCAGCATCGAACGAAGCAAAAGCGGGGGCATCTGAAGTGTCGGCAGGATTGGATGAGGTTATTTCCGGATTGAAACAACAATCTGAAGCTGCGGATGATCCTGCAGAAAAAGCGCGTTTGGAGGAAGTGATTTCTTCTCTAACCCGCATCAGTGAAGGTAGTAAAGGAGTTTCTGAAGGAGTAGGGAAACTATCAGCTAGTGCAACTGAAATTGCTAAAGGCTCAAATAGCCTTAGTGATGGTGCAAATCAGTTAGGTGAAGGTACAAGTGCATTAAGCGGAGGTTTCACTCAATTAAAGCAAGCTCAGGATAAACTCGCCAATGGGGCGAATGAACTGAAAAATGGTCAAGGTCAATTGGTGTCTGGTTTGACAACATTTGGCGATAGTATAGATTCCGCTCAGAGTGGGCTAGGACAGTTAACCGAAGGCAGCAATAACTTGGTAAGCGGGCTTGATCAGCTTGAAGATGGCTCCAAGCAATTATCAAGTGGAACCTCACAGCTTTCCGAAGGTTCGAAAGGTCTGGTTACGGGAACGGATAAGTTGAAGGAGGGTTCATCCAGCCTTACTAGCGGTATGGGAGAACTGGCGAATGGTGCCATAAAGTTACAAGATGGAATCGCCAAACTTTCAGATGGATCTGCAGAATTACATGAGGAATTGAATGACGGGGCAAACGAAGCAGGTAAGATAAAATCCAATGAAGAAGTATATGACATGTTTGCAAGCCCAGTTAAAGTGGATAAATTACCAATTAATAATGTACCGAACTATGGAACAAGTTTTGCACCATATTTAATTTCATTAAGTTTATTTATCGGGGCTATCGTTCTGACAATCATTTTCCCGTTAAGAGACCCTGCTGTTAAACCGGCGAGTGGATTTAGCTGGTTTTTTAGTAAATACAGCGTCATGGCTCTCATAGGAATCTGTCAAGCCATATTGGTGGACTCGATTTTAATTTTAGGCCTTGGAATCAATGTTACGAGCCTGCCGCTATTTTTTGCAGTAAGCATTCTTGCTAGCTGCACATTCATGGCAATCATTCAGTTCCTTGGTTCGGCCTTTGACAATCCTGGCCGGTTCATAGCATTATTGATTTTGATTCTTCAACTGACAAGCAGTGGCGGAACATTCCCAAATGAATTGGTTCCAGGCTTCCTGCAAGGATTCACACCGTTCTTACCGATGACTTACTCTATTAATGCTTTTCGGGCAGTGATTTCAACAGGAGATTATAGCTTCATGTGGCATAATCTTGGCATATTGGCCATATTCCTCGTTGCGGCATTAATATTATCACTACTTTACTTTATGTATCGGCATAAGAAATTGAACGGCGCATTAAATGAACAACAGGAAGAAGCAACTGTACAATGATCAAAAAACAGCGACCCGTCATGGGTCGCTGTTTTTTGATAAATATCAGGTAATAAGTGAAATGCAGGAAAATAAAAGTGCCCCTAAAATAACACCAATCGTAAGGATATGCATTCATTTTCTAACGGAATTGGCAACGGTTTGTTTGTGACTAAACATTGGTGCAGCCTGAACAATGAAGTAATTATTGAAACGGCTATACCCTTGTCTTTTGAGGTGCAGGTGCATATTTCTTCATCGGATTTTTTGCAATGACATCCTTTAAATAAGGATGGCCAGAAGGACCTGGTTTTCTCATAAGTTCCATTAGATAAGCAATATCGTCCATAGCCCTGTGTGTTTGAAAATTGGTGATATTATGTGCCTGCAGTAATGTTAAGAGTTTACTATTCTCAAATCCATATTGCTTCCAAGGTACATTCCGCATCGTACAGAACCATTTTTGATCATTGATTTCCGGATACATTTGGTAGAGAAAACTTCTATCGAAAGAAGCATTATGTGCGAAAATAGAATCGGTACGGGCAATGAAGGATTTAATTTTTTCATCGTGAAAACTTTTTCCTTCGACGGAGCTGTATGGAATCCCATGAATTCTGTATGCTTGATCATAATTCCTTCTTGCTCCATGGGAGAGAGGCTCCCTCAAAAATGATTCTTGATCAACAAGATTAATGATTTCCCCTGTTTCACTGCTGTATGTAAAGAGTATAAGGGCAAGCTCGATAATTTCATCTGAAGAGGGACGTAAACCAGTTGTTTCTACGTCGAGTACTAAACCTAATCTATTAGTCAATTTTTTTTCCTCCAGTTTGGTTACATTCTTCTATTATAGCTGACATAGAATAGCTATTGAAAGTGTAATGATCGTTTTACGCATGGAACGAATACCGAAGGTATATTGAATGAATATCAGTTTAACTAAAATAACTGAATCAATACTTGGGCGTCCTACCTCTGAATACATATCTTTCACCAAGTCATAAATGAAATTGAAGTCAATGGAAGCCTCAATTATACGAACCAAATGATTCGCCGGCACCAGTTGATCTAAAGTAATCATTTCAAGTTGGTCTCGCTGAATAGAATTATGTTTCGAAAGCATCCTCATCACCTCAAGTATTAATAGTTCTATTTTAAAACAAAAAAGATTATAGGCAAAAGGAGTTCCATCTAAAATTTTAAACATAGTTGATTGGAGCGGGGGTGCGAGACTCCTGCGGGAATAGCGAGTCCAAGGGAGACCCCACAGGGGCAAGTGCGCCGAGGAGGCTCCCGGACCGCCCGCGGAAAGCGAGTGCCTGAAGTGGAAATCAACGTCCAAATTTGTAAAGCCAAAAAAAACTGTAGACAAACTCGATTTTCATCGAGTTTGTCTACAGTCTGAGATAGAGATTTTAAGCAATCTCTATCTTTTTTTATCCATTGAAGTTCATAAGCATTGCAAAATGCTTTCCAATTCATGTTCGGCAATTTGTACGAATTCTTCGTTTTTTTGAAGGCTGAAAATGTTCTTGGATTGCTTTATATAGTGCAGTCCTTCTTCAGGTTGTTGAAGATGAACCAGATTTTTACCAGTTAAAAGATGGAGTTCCGCATATAAATATAATGATTCTATCGAATTGCAAATGTTGATCCCTTTAAGAGTATAATTTAATGATTCCTGATAATAATGAAGTTCAGTCAATGTTTGTGCTAATCCATGAATGATCTTCACGATAATGGTACCTTCTTGATTCACATGGGGAATATTCTCGATAAATTCCAGTGCTTCATTGAAGATGGCGATGGCCTCTTCATAATTCTTCGTTTTAAAATGGATGATCCCGATACTATTTAAAACTTCTATTTCCTGTTGATGAAGAATGACCCGTTTACCCATGGTAATATGAATGGCCTCATTCAATAATTCTATAGCCTTTTGTTTGTCATTGTATAAATGAAAAAAAGAGATACCTTCATGCCATTTTAAGAATTGATAAAATGATATCGATTTTTCCGGTGCAGTTGCCATTTCTTTTTGGACGATTTCATAGATTGCTTCATAATTACGAGTCCGTTTGTATTTGTTAATCAAAAGTTTTATCGTTTCTATGTAATTATAAATCGGTTCATTTTTGGTAGTGAAGAAATACGGCAGGTCAACTTTAAGTTTATCCGCAAAAAGTGCCAATTCATCAATGGTTGGAGAAGTGATGCTTCTTTCATAATCTGACAGGGCATTAGGTTCACATATATCCTTAGCCAGTTCTTCCCTTGTAAGATTTTGTTTTATTCGTAATTCGTTGATAACAGAGCCAACCTCTATTTTCATTACAATTGCCCCTTTGTACCTATGTCTAGAATTCTATTTTAACATAATTTAATTTTTATCAGTAAGATAATGAAAGATGGTTCGAAATAACTACTTTACGTGTTTTCCAAGGTATCCCTACAACAAAAATTATGAATTGCGTTTTATTATTGAAGTGAGCAAACTAATATGACGTCTTTTCAATATAAAGTGAGAAAAGTATATATTCACGGATAATAGCAAGCATTAAATTTAAAATATAAGGATAAAAAAAGAGGCGGCAACCTGCCGCCTCTAACGTTATTAATTTCCAATGAATTGCTGGGTCCAATAGTGGGCGTATTTCCCTCCTGTCACATGCCCAATTCCAATATGTGTATAGTTCTTGTTCAGGATATTGGCCTTATGTCCGGGGCTGTTCATCCATGATTTCATGACAGCATCCGCACTAGGTTGACCTGCTGCGATATTTTCCCCTGCGTACTCGTAACTGATCCCAAAGGATTTCATCATATCGAAAGGCGATCCATAACTCGGGCTTGTATGATTGAAATAATTATTATCACGCATATCCTCAGATTTCAGAATTGCTACGTTGGAAACGTCTGTATCCATTTCAAGGGGAGAGAGGCCAGCTTTTGAACGTTCTTCGTTAACCAAACTAAGAACCCGCTGTTCAACTGATTGACTTTCTTTTTGATTTACTGTTGTGTTGGATGCCGGAAGATTAATGATTTGTCCGATTCGAATTTGATTTGCATCCTTTATAGCAGAGTTCGTTTTGAGTAATTCGTCAATGCTGACATCATATTCAGAAGCAATTTTCGTTAAGGTATCTCCTTTTGCCACCTCGTATGTATTGGCTCCCATTGCAACTTTTGGAGATAGTAGGGATAGAGACAGTGCTGATAAAATGATGATTTTCTTCATTTTGATTCCTCCTAGTAGAATATCTGGATTGGAAGTATAGTATGCTATAAAAATAGTTTTGTGTAAAATTAGCTCATTAACATTCTTTATTGGAATGGGAAAAAGGTATCGAATAAGAACATACAAAATACGGGTCCATATAACTTGGGAGAGTATATGGTAAATCAAAATCATAGGGCTTTTTGATAAATTGGTAGGATCATTTCATGTAGATAAAGAATCATTTTACGTTTGCAGGCCGTGTTTGTCAGGGTAAACAATAAGAACATCAAAACGATATAGTTATATGTAACTATTGATTGAACTAATAAATTATCCTAAGGGTGGAACTTGTATGGATTTAAAGGCAGGCAAATTGTTTTGGAAAGATACATTTGAAGCAAAAGAATACCCAATGCTGGAAGAGGACCTTTCATGTGATGTTTGTATAGTGGGGAGTGGTTCATCGGGGGCGCACTGTGCCAATTTTTTGGCAGAGACGGGTCTGGATGTGGTTCTGATCGATAAACGGGATATAAGTGAAGGGAGTACGGTTGCGAATACTGGCCTCTTACAGTATTCAAATGATAAAACATTAACATCCCTCATTCATAGTTTTGGAGAAGAAGCTGGGACGCGGCATGTTCTGCTTTGTTTGGACGCCATTCGGATACTTGAGAAAGAGGTTGTTCCAAGTTTAAAGGAAAACCCGGATTTTAAAATTAGAAAAAGCTTATACTATGCATCCAATCCCAAGGATGTTTCTATGCTTAAAGAAGAATGTAATAATCTGAAATCCCGCAATTTCCCTGTTGAATATTATACTGAAAAAGAGATTTACCGAAAATTTTCGTTTCCGAAAGCAGGAGCGCTGGTTACAGATAATGATGCTGAAATCAACCCTTATAAACATGCACATTTATAGATTGAAAAGGCAGTTTCGAAAGGCGTACGTGTCTATTCAAAAACAAAAATCAATGGGAAGATATTAAAAGAGAATCAAACCCAGTTATTTACCCAAACCGGACATACGATACATGCACAGACGGTCATCTTCGCGACTGGGTATGAAGCCCAAGAAGAGGTGAAGGATAAAAATGCAGTGATTCTCAGTTCGTATGCCATCGCAACCAATCAAATAGCAGATCAAGCTAAATGGCATGATAATATGATGATATGGGAAACGGCACGGCCTTATTTATATGCAAGAAAAACTCCTCACAATCGAATTATCATTGGTGGTCTTGATGAATCGACCGGTTATCTGGATAAAAGGGATTCAATGATTTTGAACAAAAGAGATAAATTATTAAAGCAGCTTGTCAATTTGTTTCCAGAATTAGAGAATCGGATTTCGGCTGATTATTATTGGGGAGCTTTTTTTGGTGAGACCCATGATGGTTTACCGACAATAGGAATGTATCCTGACCATCCTAATTGCTACTTCTTATTGGGTTATGGCGGGAATGGAACGGTTTACAGTGTCATCCTTTCCCAAATCATCAGGGATTTGATTACAAAGGGTGGACATGAGGACTCGGCATTGTACGTTAAGGAAAGGAATTTTTCAAAAAGTATTGTCCTTTAAAACAGGTATCTCTTATTCATGAATAGAAATAAGTAGACAGCTGAATATACGGAGGGATTCTTTGATGTGGTTTAAGGAATTGGAAACAGAAAGGCTGCGTTTAATCGAAATAGGTCACCATCATGCTGAGAGTCTATTTGAAATCCTCTCTAAAGATGAAGTGACTAAATATGATGGGATAGAAAGTTTAACTCTATTAGAAGATGCCCGTCGCTTAATCGACTCGTTTAAAAGTGCCTATATAAACAAACGTGGGATGCGATGGGGAGTCATTTTAAAGGATTCAGGCAAATTCATCGGTACCGTTGGCCTGAATCAATTGAGCCTAGCCAACAAACGCGCCGAAATAGGATATGAAATCCATCCTGAATATTGGAGGAAACACCTTGCGTCTGAAGCTGTCAACGAAGTATTGCGCTATTGCTTTGAAGAATTGAAACTACAAAGAATCGCCGCTTTAACTTTCAAGGATAATATTGCATCCAGAAACCTATTGAAGAAATTTGGATTCAAAGAAGAAGGCAGCCTCCGAAGTTATCTATTTCTTCGTGAACAATCGCATGATGCCCTGGTGTTTTCCTTGTTAAGCATAGAGTATTGCCAGTTACGGCAACAAAGTGTTCAGGGATCAAATAGATTTTAGTTTAATATAGAAGATTGCAGCTGGCCCAAGTGCCAGTTTTTTATTTGCAGATGATTTTATATCAGTAATGGACAATATACATATTTTTCATGTTAAAATGGAATGCGAATTCATTTAATCAGTCCGGGTGGACATAAAAAGGAGCAAAATCATTGTGAAGATACTATTTCCGTTGCTTGCGGTCCTAGGCGGCATCACCATTGCCATACAAGGACAAATCAATGGTGGATTAGGGAAAAAAGTGGGGGTCATTGAGGCTTCTTTCATTTCGTTTGGAATCGGGACACTCGCTTTATTATTTATTGTTTTGTTTGCAGGAAATGGAAACATTTCTGCGGTAGCTTCTGTACCAAAATGGCAATTGATAGGCGGACTGTTAGGGGCTATTTATGTCATTGTTATTATATTGGTTGTCCCTCAGATTGGAGTGGCACCTGCATTGGTCGGGGTTATCGCAGGCCAGATACTAATCGGGGCTGTCATTGACCATTTCGGTTTATTTGGAGGGGTACGCATCCCATTGGACGCGAAAAAGGTGGCAGGCATATGTTTACTTTTCGTGTCATTATATTTATTTAATCATAAATGAAGAAGGGTCTTTTTTCATTGAAACGACGGGTACATATAGGGGAGAATGAAGGGATATTTCTATTCTACTATAGTTGTTAACTATTATTTGGATATTGATTAAAAAGAACTCAATATTTTAATGAAGTAATGCATTATCCTACTAAAATATATTATTTGAGAGTGGATGGTTTGCTAGGAAGGTGGTCTTAGTAACCAACCTAACATTAATTATTAGAATATTTAGAAATAAATAGACAAGAGAACCTATATGAATACTGATTTAGAGGTGTTTGGAAAAACACCTGGAAGTCGGAAGTCCTTTCAGGTGATCATTTCTATTTACCTAGTATCTAGATCGAATTGATTAGCAATTAATTACTATATTGTGAAAAAGTACTCACTGGTTTATTGATTTTTTGATTTATTCGTAATATACTTAAAATTCAACATCTTTAATTCGAGGTATAGTATCCTTAGCGAGGTTGAAAAGAGGGTGATTTTTAACTAGTAAACTGCATTAATTGCTTTTATAGGTAGAAATACAGATTTATGCAAACGGTTCGCTAGTTGTTTTTTGGTGAATTCCTGCAATGATTGCTTCTAACTTTCCTCGCTGACATTATTTGTACTATACGAAAGATTAATAGGTGTTAGAAGGATAATCTCTTAAATGTGATTATTCTAAGAAAGATTAAAGATGAGGGGGAATATTTTTTGAAAAAGTCTAAATTTTCAGTGCTTGCTCTTCTTATGGCCATCATGCTTATGCTTGCGGCATGCAATGGCGGTTCGAAGGAAACTTCGAATGAAAAAGAAGGTGGCTCGGGTGACTCATCCGGATCAAAGGTATTAAATGTAAACAATTCGAGTGAACCTGGTTCGCTTCACCCTGCAAATGCACAAGGCACTCATGAATCATGGATCCTTGAACATACGTTTGAGGGACTGACAAAGAAAACGGAAGAAGGCAAAATCGTACCTGGTTCTGCAGAATCATGGGAAATCAGTGAAGATGGATTAACTTGGACATTCAAATTGAAAGATGGTTTGAAATGGTCAAATGGAGATCCGCTTACAGCCAATGACTTCGAATATGCTTGGAAATATGCTTTGAAACCGGAAACGGCTGCTGACTATGCTTACCAACTTTATTATCTTAAAGGCGGGGAAGCTTACAACAGTAAGAAAGGGAAGGAAGAGGACGTAGGGGTTAAAGCGACAGACGAACATACATTAGTCGTTACTTTGGAACAGCCTACACCGTATTTCCTTGACTTGACTTCTTTCTATACTTTCTATCCAATCAATAAAAAGGTACAGGAAGAAAATCCGAAATGGGCTTTGGATGCAAAAACTCACGTTTCAAACGGGCCGTTCAAATTAACGGAATGGAAACATAAAGAAAGCCTGAAAATCGAAAAGAATGAAAATTACTACGATAAAGATAAAATCAAATTGGATGCGGTTAACTTTGCTCTAATTGAAGATGAAAATACAGCATGGCAAATGTATCAGAGTGGCGAATTGGACCTCGCTTATCCACTGCCAGTGGATATTCAAGGTCAAATGGTCAATTCTGATGATAAAGAATTCAAAATGGGCAAAGAACTTGCCGTTTACTATTACAACTTTAATACAGAAGTGAAACCTTTCAATAATGCTAAAGTAAGGAAAGCGCTTTCAATGGCTATCGAGCGTCAAAAAATCACCGAGAATGTTGCTCAAGGCGGACAAAAGCCTGCTTTCGGCGTAGTCCCTCCGGGTATTCCTGATGCATCTGGAGATTTCCAGGAAAATACAGGTAACCTATTTAAGGAAGATGTTACCGAAGCTAAGAAATTGTTAAAAGAAGGACTTGCTGAAGAAGGCATGAAAGAATTACCTGAGTTTTCAATTTTGTATAACACTTTAGATTCACACAAGAAAATTGCTGAAGCGGTTCAAGGAATGTGGCGTGATAACCTGGGTGTTGAAGTGACACTTGAAAATGCAGAATTCCAAGTTAAGCTTGACCGTGAAAAAGCTGGTGACTTTGAAATTTCCCGTGCAGGATGGGTTGGTGACTATGTTGACCCGATGACATTCATGCTTTGGGAAACGGACGGCGCCTATAATGATGCAGGTTGGTCAAACAAAGAATATGATAATTTATTAAAAGAAGCAAAATCTACAATGGATCCAAAAGAACGCATGGATGCTTTGCATAAAGCAGAGAAAGTCATGATTGACGAAATGCCGATCCTTCCGGTTTACTTCTATACAAAACCATATATGGTTAAATCGAATGTTACTGGAGTTTTTGCTCCGATTAACGCTTATCCGAACTTTATTTACGCGGATAAAAAATAATAGAAGGATAATAGTGAAATGGGAGGTATGTCCGATTAAGGACATACCCCATTTTTCAATTGCGAATTTGAATATTTCATGCATTCATTTCCGTTTTCAACTTCTTAGAAAATCGATGATTGGGGTGATTACCATGTTGAGATATACATTAAACCGTTTTAAATGGGCGATTATTACTTTATGGGCTGTTATTACATTAACGTTCATCATAATGCATACGATTCCGGGAAATCCATTTGCAAAAGAAGGAGCCATGCCTCCTGCTGTTTATGAAAACCTTCAAGTCCACTATGGATTGGACAAGCCGTTGTTGACCCAATATGGGAATTATTTATTGGAAGTCGTTCAATTTGATTTTGGTCCTTCATTGAAATCTTCATCCATTTCCGTGAATGATTACATTTTGAAGGGGTTTCCGGTGTCCTTGCACTTAGGGGCACAAGCTTTGGTGATTGCCATCTTCTTTGGCCTCATTTTGGGTGTCGTGGCATCACTGAAAAGAAATAAATGGCCTGACTATTTATCAATGATCATTGCCATCGTAGGGATTTCCGTTCCTAACTTTATCCTTGCGACTATTTTAATCAATTATTTTGCAATTAAATGGAATATATTCCCTGTTGCTACATGGGCGACATGGCAGCATACCATTTTACCATCCATTGCCCTTTCTATGATGCCGCTTGCTTTCATCGCGAGACTGATGCGGACAAGCATGCTTGAAGTAATGGGGCAGGATTACATTTTGACAGCAAAAGCCAAAGGATTGAAACGGAGCGGTGTCATAATCAAACATGCGATTCGGAATGCGTTATTGCCGATTATCACGATTCTGGGCATCCTTACGGCTAATATCGTGACAGGAAGCTTCATCATTGAACGTATTTTTGGTATTCCGGGCATGGGAGATATGTTCGTAAAGGGAATATCCAACAGGGACTACCCGGTGATTCTTGGTTCCACAATTGTGTATAGTGCGGTGCTTATTCTATTGATATTCATCGTTGATATAGCCTATACGTTGATTGATCCTAGAATTAAAGTGACGGGGGAGAAGAAATAATGGCAGATAAAGTGCATTTAACCGAAGATATGTTCCAACCCGCCGAAGGCAACTTTAAGGAAGCTGAAAAAATAGCAAGACCTACAGTTTCATATTGGTCTGACGTCTGGCGTCGATTTAAAGAAAATAAGCTGGCGATGACTGGATTTGTTCTTATAATCCTCTTGGTCTTGATGGCGATTTTTGGTCCGTACATTAACGGATATACTTATTATGGACAAGATTTCGAGAATAAGAATCTTAGCCCAAATAGCGAGCATTGGTTTGGAACGGATTCATCAGGAAGGGATCTATTTACGCGAGCTTGGTACGGTGCAAGGATATCTTTGTTCATTGGATTGATGGCAGCGCTGATCGACTTTTTAATTGGTGTCCTTTATGGCGGTATTTCTGCCATTCGCGGTGGACGCACGGATAATATCATGATGCGGTTTGCCGAGGTGATCTATGCGATTCCATACCTATTGATGGTTATCTTAATGATGGTCGTATTAAAACCTGGTATTCTGCCGATCATCATTGCGATGTCGATTACGGGGTGGATTCCGATGGCGCGACTGGTACGGGGACAGGTTTTACAACTGAAAGAGAATGAATATATCCATGCTGCAACAATCTCTGGAGCCAATACGAGCTGGACTTTAAGAAAACACATGATTCCTAATACAATGGGACCGATCCTTGTCAATTTAACGTTGACTGTACCTACTGCCATTTTTGCCGAAGCTACACTTAGCTTTTTGGGACTGGGAGTTCCGGCACCTCAGGCAAGCTGGGGAACATTGACAAGTGATGCACTGGGAAGCATTCTGGTAGGGAATTTCTATCAACTGTTAATCCCGGCAATATTGATTTCCTTAACGATGTTCGCGTTCAATGTGGCTGGTGACGGGTTGCAGGATGCCTTAGATCCAAAACTACGGAAATAAATGAGTCCTAACATAATGATTTGATATTACTAGAATAGGAGGGACGATGATGGAGAACCTATTAGAAGTCAACGATTTACAAATCACCTTCCATACTTATGCAGGTAAAGTGCAAGCGGTTCGCGGTGTGAACTTTGGCGTGAAAAAGGGGGAAGCCGTTGCGATTGTTGGGGAGTCCGGATGCGGCAAAAGTGTTACAGCGAAATCTATCATGAGATTATTGGAAACACCCCCGGCAGAGTATGGAAAAGGGTCGATAAACTTTGGCGGTAAAGACCTTCTTAAAATGAGTGAAAAGGAAATGCAGAAGATTCGCGGAAATGAAATTAGCATGATTTTCCAGGATCCGATGACTTCGCTCAATCCAACGACAAAAATCGGCAGCCAGATCATGGAAGGCATTTTAAAGCATAATAAAAATATGTCCCGAAATGATGCATACGAACGGGCGTTGGAAACACTGAAACTAGTAGGTATTCCACAGCCGGAAAAAAGGATGCAGCAATATCCGCATGAGTTTTCAGGTGGTATGCGCCAAAGGGCGATGATAGCGATGGCCCTTGCTTGCGAACCGAAATTACTGATTGCCGATGAACCAACAACTGCATTGGATGTAACGATACAAGCGCAAATTTTGGAACTGATGAAAGATATCCAACGAAGAATGGATACTTCCATCATTTTAATCACTCATGATTTAGGCGTGGTTGCAGAAACTTGTGAACGGGTAGTCGTCATGTATGCAGGCAAGGTTGTTGAGACGGGTACGGTAGAGGCTATATTTTCAAACCCGCAGCATCCTTATACAAGAGGTCTGCTTAAAACGGTGCCAAGGCTGGATATGGAAAAAACGGCTCCGTTGGTTCCGATTATCGGATCACCACCGGATTTATTGGATCCGCCAAAGGGATGCCCATTTTACCCAAGATGTGAATCAGCAATGAAAGTGTGCAAAGACCATGATCCGGAGCTTGAAGTAGTGGAAGAAGGTCAGACAGCCGCATGCTGGCTGCACCACCCGATGGCCAAGGCAGCACAGGTACAAGCACCGACTAATGTATAAAGGAGGAGAACCAATGGTTTCACTGAAAAATAAGGCCGTAAAAGAAAAGACATACAACGAAAATTCTCCTCTTGTTGAAATAAAGAATCTGAAGAAACATTTTCCTATCGGTTCTCAATCGCTTAAAGCGGTAGACGGTTTGGACCTCAAAATCTATCCAGGGGAAACTGTCGGTCTTGTTGGGGAAAGCGGTTGCGGTAAGTCGACTGCAGGTCGTACAATCACTCGATTATATGAACCGACAGATGGAGAAGTTCTTTTTCAGGGGAAAAATATTTTCGATTACAAACCCGGGGAAATGTCACATATCCGCCGTGAAATACAAATGATTTTCCAAGATCCTTACGCATCCTTGAACCCAAGGATGAAGGTGGAGGAATTGATTGGGGAACCACTTGCCATTCATGGGATATCAAAAGGTAAAGAGCGAAGAAAACGGGTGGAAGACCTGTTAAAGCTGGTTGGTTTAAGTCCGGAACATATCACTCGTTTTCCGCATGAATTCAGTGGCGGACAACGCCAGCGTATTGGAATTGCAAGGGCATTGGCTTTAAATCCTAAATTCATCGTTTGTGATGAACCAATCTCTGCCTTGGATGTTTCGATACAGGCCCAAGTGGTCAACTTATTAAAAGAACTGCAAAAAGAAATGGGATTGACTTATTTATTCATCGCGCATGATTTATCGATGGTCAAGTATATTTCAGATCGCATTTTAGTCATGTACCTTGGAAGAATGATGGAACTTTCGGATAGTGATTCTTTAACGAAAGATCCGCTACACCCATACACACAGGCCTTGCTATCCGCAGTGCCGATACCAGACCCGACTATTAAACGGGAAAGGATCGTCCTTAAAGGCGATGTACCAAGTCCGATCAATCCGCCGAGCGGCTGTGTATTTCGGACGCGCTGCCCTAAGGCGATGGAGATATGCTCCAGTGCTGTACCTGAATGGAAAGAACAAAAACCAGGGCATTTCGTTGCTTGTCATTTATATTGGTAAACAAAAAAACCAGTTGCATTTGCGACTGGTCTTTTTTTACACATTTATGTAAAATATTTTTAGAATAGAAACGATTATCAAATTATTTATCAGCATGTCAAAATAAAAAACTAGGAATCTGAAAATAAAACATATAAAATGTAATTATATGTAAATATAAAATTCTGTTGAATGTATCAATTTGTGAGAGAAGGAGGGGCTGTTATTGTATTCCACGATAACTAGTGAGATCGTCGATCGTGTCATGATTGTTACTCTTAATCGTCCAGAGAGAATGAATGCTTTCAATGAAAAGATGTGTGAGGAGATGATTCGCGCTTTTAATGAAGCAGATGAAAATGATGACGTAAGAGCCGTCATATTAACTGGCGCTGGGGATACTTTTTGTGCTGGAATGGATTTGGAAAAAGGTGCAGAAACGTTTATGGATCACACTCCTTTGGTTGAATACCGCGATGCAGGGGGAATGTTGTCATTACGGATTTTCGAGATGAAGAAACCTATGATTGCTGCCATTAATGGAGCGGCAGTCGGGATTGGGATAACAATGACTTTGCCCATGGACATTAGAATCGCTTCAACAGATGCAAATATGGGTTTTGTATTTGCGAGGCGGGGGATAACGATGGAGGCATGCAGCGGCTGGTTCTTACCCAGGCTTGTCGGAATGGGTAAAGCTTCCGAATGGATTTTTACCGGCAGGATGATTTCGGCCAGTGAAGCATATGAGGGAAGGTTGGTAAACAAGATCGTCGAGCCAGAAGAATTGATGTCTGCTGCTATGGAAATTGCAACAGACATTGCGGAAAATACATCTTCCGTTTCTGTGACGTTATCCCGGCAATTAATGTGGACCATGCTCGGTGCAAACCATCCTGTTGAATCACACAAAATAGAATCGAAAATGATTCATTGGACCGGAAAACAAGCGGATGCACTAGAAGGGATCGAAGCTTTCCTCGAAAAAAGGAAAGCTGATTTCAAGATGAAAAGCAGTAGTGATATGCCTCCGTTTTATCCTTGGGGAACGGATCGAACATATGAAGTGGATAAGAAATGATTGAATGGAATGGCCCAGGGAAACCAGGGGAAGTGCGTGATAATTTTTACTTTTCGGATAAATTAGGGTTTCTATTCTTAGTGTGTTATACTGGGTTTACCATTTACTAAACTTGTTTCATGTTCCCTATTCCCCGTGAATAGGGTTTTTTTATGATTGCTTTTTTAATCAAAAAAAACAGACCCTACAAGTAGGGTCCGTTATATATTGTATTTAAAATTATGCTTTTTGAACGTTAGTAGCTTGGGGTCCACGTTGACCTTGCTCAACTTCAAAAGTAACTTCTTGACCTTCGTCTAATGATTTGAATCCTTCGCTTTGGATAGCTGAGAAATGTACGAATACATCGTCTCCGTTTTCGCGTTCGATGAAGCCAAATCCTTTTTCTGCGTTAAACCATTTTACTTTACCTTGTTCCATTGTTGTTGCCTCCTAGTGTGAATCCACACATTGTGTTACTACCCTTGCTCAATCATTAGACGAAAAGTTTTTCACTTATCAATCTTCCCGAACAAAAATAATTCTTTTTAAATATAACAGATAATGTCGGAATCTGCAAGCTAACATGGGAAGATTATTTATGTACACATTCGATGAACAATTTTTAATACCCTTTTTTGTAATCAAGTAAATTTGTTGAAGGTTTTTTACCATTTAGATAGTTCTTTAAATTCGGCATGAAAATATCATGAATGAGCCTTTGGTCGTAAAATTCCGTATTTCCGGATGTGTGCGGCGTGATGATTACATTGTCCAACTCCCATAGTGGGCTATTCTCAGGAAGTGGCTCCGTTTCAAACACATCAAGTCCGGCACCCGCAATTTCTTTGTCCATAAGCGCTTGAACCAAATCGTTTTGAATGACGAGATTTCCCCTTCCTATATTAATGAAAAAAGCGGAGCTCTTCATTAACATGAATTCCTTTTTCCCGAACATATACCTTGTTTCTGGGGTCAAAGGTAATGTCACGACAATATAATCACATCTTGGAAGAAGATCATTCAATTGTTTTTGTGTGAACATCTCATCGACAAATTCTTCTGATTTATTCGAATGGCGCATTCCTAACACTGTCATGCCAAAAGCCTTGGCAATTTTTGCGGTTTCCTTTCCGATTTTTCCGACACCGATGATTCCGATGGTCTTTTCATGAATTTCCTGCTTCATATTTGCGTGATGCCAAGTCTTTGTCTGCTGTTGTTTAATATATGTATCTACTTTTCTTGTTAAGGCAAGCATTAACGCGAAAATAGTCTCTGAAATGGGATACGCATGAACACCGTTTGCAGTTGTAATCTGAACATTCATTTGTTCTAAATTTTCCAGGGGTAAAGCATTCACTCCGGCGCTCCATGTCTGGATCCATTTTACTTCGCTTGCATCAATCGATACAGACATTTCCGCTTTCCAGCCTGCGATCACTTCAGCATCGGCTATATGATTTCTCCATATTTCCGGAGATCTTCCGGTGATAACCGTCCAATCGGGAACCAATTCTTTAATTTTCTGTAGTAAGAGCTCATTCAAATTTTGGCTTATTATTAGTTTTCTTTTTGGCATAACTAACCTCCTGTATCTTTTTTTCTGAATTATACGTAAGTTTTGAAAATCTTTCAATCGGGAAAGCGATTGCTTAACAATCTTGCTATAATACTAATAATCAATGGAATGGGGTGTATTCATGAACGTGAAAGACATATATGGACAGCTGCCTATTATAGAATCAAAACGTTTGGTCATGAGGAAAGTCACCATGAATGATGCCGAAGACATGTTCGCTTATGCATCCAACAGTGAAGTTTCCCGTTACGTCACATGGGAAGCTCATCGTTCCCTATGTGATACAAAAGATTTTATCAGGTTTATCCTGCAAAATTATGAGGATAAGAAAATCGCTCCATGGGGCATAGAACACAAGGAAAGTGGTAAGTTGATTGGTACTATTGATTTTGTTTCATGGCAGGTTGATCATCATAGTGCAGAAATCGGGTATGTGCTTGCACCCGAGTATTGGGGGAGTGGCTTGATGACGGAGGCAGCGCAAAAGATAATCGCCTTTGGCTTTGAAAATATGAACCTAGTTCGTATACAAGCAAGGTGCTTCGTTGAAAATATGGGTTCAGAACGCGTCATGCAAAAGGCTGGTATGTCTATTGAGGGAATTATTAGAAAAGGAATGTTTGTAAAGGGAAAGCATCAAGACTTAAAGCTATATTCCATTATAGAATGATGGCTTTGGAGTCTGCTGATTAAAGAAGAAATAAGGAAAAATACATCGGTTTTGAAATTGTAAATATTGGAAAATCAAAAACAAACAATATGTGCAAATATTGAATCAAAAACTATACAAAACGTCTAATGTAAAAAGTCCGTTTGAAAAATATAATGAAACTATAAAATCGTGTTGAAATGGAGGGTTTCTTTAATGGCAGTAATAAATGAAGTAAAAACGTTGAAAAATTATATCGGTGGCAAATGGGTGGATTCCACAACATCGAAACATGAACAAGTGCCTAATCCGGCAACAGGAGAAGCTTTGGCGATCGTTCCCCTTTCAACAAAGGAAGATGTAAACCAAGCGGTGCAGGTTGCTAAAAAGGCGTTTAAAGAATGGAAAAAGGTCGCCGTTCCAAAAAGAGCCCGCTTCTTATTCCGTTATCAGCAATTATTGATAGAACACTGGGATGAGCTTGCAAAGCTGGTCACAATCGAAAATGGAAAAAGCTATACAGAAGCATATGGTGAGGTTCAGCGGGGGATTGAATGCGTGGAATTCGCAGCAGGTGCGCCTACCTTGATGATGGGCAGCCAGCTTCCTGATATTTCTCCAGGTATTGAATCTGGCATGTATCGTTATCCAATGGGTGTCGTTGCAGGGATTACGCCGTTTAATTTCCCGATGATGGTACCATGTTGGATGTTCCCGCTGGCAATAGCTTGTGGAAATACGTTTATCTTAAAACCTTCAGAACGGACACCGCTATTGGCCAACCGTCTTGTGGAATTATTGACAGAAGCCGGTGTTCCGGATGGAGTTGTCAATATTGTCCATGGTGCCCACGATGTCGTGAATGGGATATTGGAACATGAAGACATTAAAGCGGTATCATTTGTTGGATCCCAGCCTGTCGCAGAGTATGTATACAAAACGGCAGCTGCCAATAAAAAACGTGTCCAGGCTTTATCAGGAGCGAAAAATCATTCAATCGTCATGCCTGATGCGGATTTGGATAATGCGGTAACGAACATTACGAATGCCGCTTTCGGATCTGCAGGCGAGCGCTGCATGGCTGCGTCAGTGGTTGTTGCGGTGGGAGAAGTGGGAGATTCGCTCGTTGAGAGATTAAAGGCTGCAGCGGATGACATCAAGATAGGAAATGGAATGGATAAGGACGTTTTCTTGGGGCCTGTGATTCGTGATACTCATAAAAAGAGAACAGAACAATATATTGAAATCGGGGAGAAAGAAGGAGCTGTCCTCCTTCGTGATGGCAGGAATGAAGGCGATCAGGAAAATGGCTATTACGTTGGACCGACATTATTTGATCATGTAAAAACAAACATGAAAATATGGAGTGATGAAATTTTTGCTCCTGTCTTATCCATAGTACGGGTCAATACCCTTGAAGAAGCAATCGAATTGACCAATCAATCCGAATTTGCCAATGGTGCCTGCCTCTATACGGATAGTGCAAAAGCCATCAGGGAATTTCGCGAAGAAATTGATGCAGGGATGCTTGGCATTAATCTTGGGGTACCCGCGCCAATGGCATTCTTTCCATTTTCCGGCTATAAAAGTTCATTTTATGGAGACCTTCATGCCAATGGGAAAGACGGAGTGGAATTTTACACTAGAAAGAAAATGTTAACGGCAAGATACTGATAGGAAAAAGGGGGTCGGCTCAAATTGGTCGGCCTTCCTTTATACATCTTTTTAGGAGGAGTGTAGCTTATGCAGGTTGAAAAGCAGGGTCAGGATCTTAAAGCGATGGATGGTAAATATGTGTGGCATCATATGAAAGGGGCTGAACCCAACCCTGGGGCAATGGTGATAAAAAAAGGGCAAGGAGCATGGATTACGGATGTTGATGGGAATCGATTCCTGGATGGGATGTCAGGTTTATGGTGTGTCAACGTTGGTTATGGCCGCACGGAACTGGCTGAAGCCGCTTACGAGCAACTGAAGGAACTTCCTTATGCCCCTTTAACGAATAGCCACATTCCGGCTATTAAGCTAGCAGAGAAATTAAATGAATGGCTTGGTGGGGATTATGTGATTTTCTTCTCTAACAGCGGTTCAGAAGCAAATGAGACTGCCTTTAAAATTGCGCGGCAGTATCATCAGCAAAAAGGTGAACATGGACGCTATAAATTCATTTCGCGTTATCGCGGCTATCATGGCAATTCAATGGGTGCCCTGTCAGCGACCGGGCAGGCGCAGCGAAAATACAAATATGAACCGCTGGCCCCAGGGTTTCTTCATGTATCACCGCCGGATTCTTACAGAAATCCAGAGGATGAAAGCGGTGAAAAAAGTGCAGCGGAAATTGAACGTACCATTACATGGGAGCTGAGCGAAACGGTTGCTGCGGTCATCATGGAACCAATCATCACTGGGGGCGGAATTTTAATGCCACCTGATGGTTATATGAAACGTGTCAAAGAAATTTGTGAGAAAAATGGTGTCCTTCTCATTTCGGATGAGGTCATTTGCGGGTTTGGCCGTACTGGTAAGAGATTCGGATTTATGAACTATGATGTAAAACCAGACATCGTAACAATGGCTAAAGGAATTACGAGCGCTTATCTGCCATTATCCGCTACAGCCGTCAAACGTGAAATTTATGAAGCGTATATTGGCTCAGATGTATATGACCGCTTTCGGCATGTAAATACATTTGGCGGCAATCCGGCTGCATGTGCCGTCGCTTTGAAGAATATTGAAATATATGAAAATGAAAAACTTATAGAACGGTCTAAGGAGTTAGGGTTACGTTTTCTGCAAGAGTTTGAAGAAATTAAAACTCATCCCAATGTTGGTGATGTGCGAGGGAAAGGTTTGTTGGTAGGGATTGAACTAGTGGAAGATAAACTGACAAAACAACCGATCGAACTTTCCAAAATCAATAAAGTGATTGCATCATGTAAAGAAAAGGGGCTGATCATAGGTAAAAATGGTGATACTGTAGCGGGTTTCAATAATGTCCTGACTCTTGCTCCCCCACTTAGTATAACTGAAGAGGATTTTTCATTCATCATAACGACGGTAAAGCGAACGCTAGCTGAACTATGAAAATAAGTAGAAAAACCTGAATATTCAATTAAGTTTACGCGTGTACTGTTGATACGCAAACATGCTTTTTAAATGAGACTGATGCGTTTAGTTTTAGCACCGTTTTAGAACTTTGAACGGTGCTTTTGTCTATGATCAAGGAAGAATAAGAGGAAAAGGAATCTAGTAGAAATTATAGGCAATATTTTGGAATCGTTTTCCTTGCTTAGTTATAGCAGATGTTCGAAAATGGAATGATAAGGAGTGGTAGAAACTCAATATTAACCGTCAGAAGAGGTGAGGGACATGAATAATGAAGATATAACAAAAAAACTAACATTACATATCCCTGAAATTTTAGGGAGTGGGAATTTTTCAAAGTATGCTGTATTGGTACCGCTTCTAGAGAAAGAAGATGGAATTCATGTTCTTTTCGAAGAACGTTCACACAAACTGAGGAGGCAGCCAGGGGATATATGTTTTCCCGGCGGAAAAATAGACAAGCTGGACCATGATGAACAGGCGGCAGCCCTAAGGGAAACATATGAGGAACTTAATTTGAGAAAAGAAGATATCGATAATGTCTTTCCTATCGATTATTTGGTATCTCCATTTGGGATGATCGTCTATCCTTATGCAGGGTTTGTTCGTAACCATCAACGGATAATACCTAATCCAGCTGAGGTAGAAACCATTTTTACGGTCCCGCTATCCTTTTTCATGGAAAAACCGCCAGAAATTTACCATGTGGAATATAAAGTGGAACCGCATGAAAACTTCCCCCACGATTTAGTCGTTGGCGGGGAGAATTATAAATGGCAGCCGAAACAGATGGAAGAATATTTTTACTTATATAATGGTCGGGTAATCTGGGGAATGACGGCGAAAATCCTTACCCATTTTATTGAAATTCTTCGTTAGACACTTCTAAAGCACCTTTTTTTTTCAGTCTTTTTCTATTAAGCTTTAATTATGGTAAATGTTAGGTTTTTAATAGAAGCGGGGGGATGAGTGGATGAAGTATAGTTTTGAAGTACTTGAAAAAGAACGGGAAATGGCAATGGCTGCACTAGTCAACTACAATGAAAACCGCGAATACTATGATGAAACCAAAGATCAGGAACTTAAGCTAGCATACTACAAAGATGGTTCCTTGGACCGGGAAGGATTGAAGGACCTACTTGTGGCAA
The DNA here is from genome assembly GCF_918698065.1 of Peribacillus sp. Bi134. Lineage (NCBI taxonomy): Bacteria > Bacillati > Bacillota > Bacilli > Caryophanales > Bacillaceae > Peribacillus > Peribacillus sp. Bi134. Next base: position 423,846 of record NZ_CAKKLN010000001.1, read on the forward strand.
CCCATAAAAACCAGCTGAACTACTCACCACATCGTCATGTTTACCCATGGGTGGACTTACAGGAAAATGGCCAGCTGAAAAGTCTGTATTCCGGTAAAGGGATGGATCCTGTACAAGTGATTGAGGAAGATATCCGTATACTGGAAGTGTTGTCAAGAGGTATTGAATCAATAAATTCGGAGAACATTCTCGTTAATTGTGAACATGTAGTACCTCAATCATGGTTCGATAAAAAAGAACCGATGAGGGGGGATTTGCATCATCTGTTCGCTTGTGAACCAACGTGTAATAGCAGCCGGAGTAACTATCCATACCATGATTTTGAGGATTATATCCCTGAGAGATCGGCTGCCGGTATAAAAGCGGGTTGCGGAAAATCAGACGAAAGTAAATTCGAGCCTGAATACGGAAAAGGGATCGTGGCGAGGGCAACTTTGTATTTTTTACTCAGATATGAGGGAATCATCGATAGCAGCAAAATCGACCTGGCACTGCTTTTGGAATGGCATCAGCTTTTTCCCGTCAGCACTTATGAAAAACATAGAAACCAGGCTATACATGAAATGCAGGGTAATCGTAACCCATATATAGATTTTCCCGAAATGGCGGAGAAATGGAATTAAAGAAGAATATAAAAAAGAGGATTGAAGCTGTAGTACAAGCTTCAATCCTTTTTTTAAGATTATAAGAATTTTACGCAAACAGGGAAGGGAACTTGAACATCCTTTTGCAATAATGTTAATTTTCCGTCATGCTCATTCCGTGCATATAGTGTCAGGTTTCCTGATTGTTCATTAGAAGCGATCAGGAATTTTCCGCTAGGATCCAATGAAAAATCACGTGGCCAGTGACCTTCGGTAGAAACCAGTTCCACGAATGCCAGTTTGCCTGTTTCTTGATTGATTTGGAAAACGGCAATACTGTCATGTCCGCGGTTTGCAGCATATATGAATTGCCCGTCATCAGAAATATGAATTGCACTTCCTTGGTTATTTTCCTTGAAATCTTCCGGGACGGTCCGAACCGTTTGTAATTCAGAAAAACTTCCAGTTTGACTATCGAAGCTCAAAACAATGACTTCTGGTACCAATTCTGCCATAACATACGCAAATTTTCCGTTTGGGTGGAAGGTCAGATGCCGTGGTCCGCTGCCGGGAGCAACAGATAAGCTGTTTACTTCTTCCAAAATCCCACTATGTATTTTATAGGTTATCACTTTATCTATCCCGAGGTCGACTACAGCAATGAACCTTTCATCTGGTGTGAAACCGGCAAAGTGAGTGTGTGCTTTTTCCTGACGTTCTTCATTCGGTCCTTGACCTTTATGTTGAACAGTTGATGATACAGGCAAAGGGGTCGCATCGTCATGAAGCGGATATGATTCAATCACGCCTTCACCATAACTGGAAGTGACCAAGACATGTTTCTTGCTGTCAACACTTATATGGCAGGAAGAACCGTTTGGTGTCAGTTGTTTCCCCAAGAAGGTAAGCTCACCTGAATCTTCATTAATCGAATAGGCTGAAACACCTCCACTGCCCGATTCTTTTAAAATGGCGTAGAGATTCTTTTTGTCCTGGCTGATGGCGACATAAGTCGGATCGGTCAATTCTGCTGCAAGAACCGGTGTGCTGAGTTTTCCTTCTGCTGTATCTAAAGTAAATCGGTAAACACCTTTGCTGTTTCCTTTTGTGTAAGTGCCTATGTATCCAATAATGTTCTGTTGATCATGTTTTACCATATTTATCTCCTCCAAGAAAGATTTGTGTTTATTTTTATTTTAACATAGATGATACCTTATATCCTTTTCCCGTATTCTGTTGATTTGGAACCTATTTATTTTGGAGGTTTTTGGGTGCGAAGAAAAAAACCCCGACTAGGGGGTCAAATTTAATCGACTGGCTTTGAGGCTTCGATAGGAATATGCCTAAACTCAGAAACGGAAAATAAACCCTGATCCGTCAGTTTGATTTCAGGGATGACAGGTAACGCCAAGAAGGCAAGTGTAAGAAAAGGGTTGAAATGCCTGTTAGCACCGAGTTTCAATAGGGCCTCATCGATTTTATTCAATGAATGGACCACATCCATATAATCACATTCACTCATCAATCCAGCTATTGGCAGGGGAAGGGAAGCGAGTATTTCCCCATTTTGGATTACGGTCAATCCACCCTGCATTTTTTTGATTTCCTTTGCTGCCAGCAGCATATCCTGATCATTCGTTCCGGCAATGATCAAATTATGTGAATCATGGGCTACTGTAGTGGCAATTGCACCTGATTTCAACCCGAGCCCTTTGACGATTCCAAGACCTAATTGTTTGGTCAGATGATGCCTTTCAATAACAGCAAGTTTTAAATGATCAACATGTTCGGAGAAATGGAATAGTCCATCTTGATTAAGTGTGACCGGTTCAATCGAATGCTTTGTAATCAAGCTGTTTGGAGTTATCTCAATAATATTAGCGAACTCATTTTTAAAAGGAATCGCCAAATCATCTTCGGTTATTTCATGAAAATGAACGGAGTGCGTCAACCCGTCATCAATAACCTGTTTCCTATCATCTGGAAAGTTAAGTAAATGATTATTTTGAACGATAAGCTTTCCATCTTTAAAAACCGAGTGGATGTTGATGGAATCAAGATCATCCAATAGAAGGAAGTCTGCCTTGTATCCAGGTGCAATTGCACCATGTTCCTTTAAACCAAAGCATTCTGCTGCATTAATGGTCGCCATTTGTATGGCGGTAATTGGCGGGACACCTGTATCTATGGAAAGTCGAACGTTGTGATCGATACTTCCCTCATATACAATATCATCTAGGTGCCGGTCATCGGTGACGAATAAACAACGGCGGGAGTTCTTCTCGTTAATAACTGGAATCAGGTTTATTAAGTCTTTGGCAACCGTGCCTTCCCTGATCATAAGATACATACCTTTACGCAGTCTTTCTTTTGCCTCTTCCGCAGTAGTGCATTCATGATCCGTTTTTATGCCTGCACTCATATAAACATCGAGCTGTTGTCCGGATAATCCGGCTGCATGGCCATCGATGCTTTTGCCTAGTCTATTTGCATCATATATTTTTTGCAGCATATCCTCCTCCGTATGTGAAACGGCAGGGAAATTCATGACTTCGGCTAAACCAAGCACTCTCGGGTTTTGATAAAAGGAAATTAAATCTTCACTTCTTAAGACAGCACCAGAATGTTCAAACTCCGTAGCAGGTACACAAGAGGGCATCATGAAGTAAAAGTCAAAAGGAAGTTGAGCGGATTGTTCAATCATATATTCCATGCCCTTTTTGCCAGAAACATTGGCAATTTCATGAGGGTCTGCAACGATGCAGGTCACACCATGTAAAAGGAGGATTTTTGCAAGTTCATATGGCCTGACCATCGATGATTCTATATGAACATGGCCATCAATGAAGGAAGGGCATACGAATTTTCCTGCAGCATCGATTTGTGAAATACCATCATAATGCCCAATTCCAGCAAAGTAACCATCGACGATCGCAATGTCGCCTGTATAGATATCCCCATTGAAAACATCTATGATTTGCCCGTTTTTAATGACGCAATCTGCTGGTGTTCTTCCTGCTGCAACGTCAATTCTCCTTTTAAGCAATTTTTTTTTCATATTCGTAACCCCTTTGGCAAAATATATCCGATTAATATTTCACTTTTTCCGTATTGGTTTCCCAAGTGCGGAATGGTAAATCATGGTCATTAAAAGACAATTGTTTCATTTCAATCGTGCGATTTTCCATTGGCAGGGCAAGTTCTTTGTATATAAAGTGATCATCAAAGCCGATAATTGCAGCGTCTTCTTTAGTGCATGCGTAATAAATGGCTTTTGGACGTGCCCAATAAATAGCACCGATGCACATGGGGCAAGGTTCGCAGCTAGTGTATATTTCACAATCTGTAAGCTGGAAGCTGTCGAGATTCCTGCATGCATCACGAATCGCCTGTACTTCGGCGTGAGCAGTAGGATCGTTGGCTGTTGTCACATTATTACATCCTCTGCCTACGACTTTGCCATCTTTTACGATTATAGCACCGAAAGGTCCTCCGTTCTTCGCCAATACATTTTCATATGCAAGCTGAACAGCCATCTCCATGAATTTTACATCCACTAAAAACACCCCTTCATATATATTTATAACCTAAAGTACTGATGTTACGTTTATTAACGTAAATATAATAAACAATATACCATATGCATGGGGAAATGGAATATTGTTTTCTGAAAATAGAGAAAAGTCAGTTTGTGTTAGAATATATGATGTGCAATCAAAATGGTTTAAAAGAATTTTTACAAATAATAATAAAACTGATATTGTTAAAAGAAAATCATTAAGATTATGAAGGTGAAGTGCATGGGGTTTTTGGGAGTTCTTTTACCGATATTCGGTATTTTTGTTTTAGGGTTCATCGGTCAGAAAAAGTTCAAACTTGATACAAAATCGATTTCCACGATGGCATTATATTTAATGTCACCTTTTCTTGTGTTCCGGACTTTTTATTCCGCAGAATTTACGATTAATTATTTCTACCTGTTCTTATTCACGATAGTACTTTGTCTTTCTCTTATACTGGTAGTCTACATCATATCTTATTTTCGCAATTATACAGTCACTGAGACAAGCGGCATGATATTGGCATCTGCATTCATGAATAACGGAAATTACGGAACACCCGTCATTTTCCTGTTATTCGGAGCCGCAGGACTCGATTATGCAATCATCCTTATGGTGGGACAGCAGTTAGTAATGTGCACGATCGGCATTTATTTCGCAGCGAAGGGCAGCCCGGAAGGTAACGGAGTTCAAACGGCGATTAAAGCAGTATGTCGAATGCCAATTGTTTATGGAGCCATTGCCGGTACAGTATTTCAGTTCGTTAACGTACCTTTAAGCAATTCGGTTATGGAAGCTATTAACCTTGTTGCAAATGCAGCGATTCCCACAATAATGATTACACTGGGAATGCAGCTGGCCAACATTTCGCTGAAAAAAATAGCCTATCGGAAGCTATCAGTTTCGCTGCTCCTTAAACTTGCCGTGTCACCGGCCATTGCCTTCCTGCTATCTCTTGCCTTGCCAGTGAGTGATATGGTCAGGCATATCATGGTCATCGTAGCTGCAATGCCAACGGCGGCCAACACTACGATGTATGCGCTCCAATTCAATACGGAGCCTGAATTCGTATCAAGTGCTACGTTCATAAGTACATCATTAAGCCTGATTACGCTTCCAATCATCTTTTTCTTTGTATTATAGGAGATTATCATTCTAATTATGTGGGCAAACTTATTATATACAAGAAGCGGAAGAATCCTGGCTAATTAAAAGAGGGATCCGGAAAGATTATATGAATTACCTTTGACCTCGCGGTTAGTGAACGACTTGTGGACTTGGATTTAGGTGTCCAAAACATTTTCATTTAAAATTAAAGGGCAAGCTTGTTAACTGGTGTTTACTTTTTTTAATGCCTGTATTTGATTGGAGGGGTTTTATGTTCCAGACTAAAATTGAACTGACTAATACTGGAAAGATTGATGCCATTTTAAAGGGAATCGTTCTGAAAACCTATGAAGAGTCACTGGAAGAAAAACTCTTGCTATGCATGGAGTGCGGTGATGTTGATTTTTATATCGCGTATTCAAATAATGAGGAACTTCAGGATGCGATAAATGAAAACTTTGAAATTGATGAATATGGCGAAATCGTGAAAATAGATGAACATCAGGAACTTATGGATGATTTATACGATTATTTCTTGATCATACATAAGGAAAGTGATTTGTTTGATTTTTTTCCAGTAGGTCCATATACTCACGGAGGGGAAACCCGTGAATCGGATACGGATATGCTGGCGCCAAGGGGTTTATATTCAGCGCCATTTGAAGACGCGATAAAGGAATGATGAAAAAGACAGCGATAGCTGTCTTTTTGTATTTTTAAGAGCGTATTAAGCCTTCGGGAAATAAATGCATTTTTACAAAAAGAGGGAATTTTTTTATGGATATCAGTTTAAATTTATCAGTTTTATGAAATATAGCAATAATATCATGAAATATAATATCGTTTTTAACAATTTAAAGTTTATATGGTAATTTTAAGAAATATTATATATAATAAAAATGTGAATATTGAATATATTATTTGAATTACTAGTTTAAAATAACAATAAAAATGGACTTTTCACGATGAATTATGAAATATTGGGAAATAATTTTTGAAGAAAGGATTATACATAAGATTTGTTTCGAGTTAAGAGAGTGATATATTACGCTTTTAGAATTCTGATTATTATAAATTTTCAGTTTTGGGCAGGGGGCTAATTATGATAGTTTTTGACCGAGTGAATAAGTATTATGGCGATTTCCATGTATTGAAAGAAATTAATCTTACAATTAAGAAGGGGGAGGTGGTAGTGGTCATCGGACCTTCGGGTTCAGGGAAAAGTACACTGCTTCGATGCATTAATCGTCTAGAGACCATTTCGCAAGGTTCCCTTTCAATAAATGGTCTAAATGTAGCGGATAAAAAGACGGACATAAACAAACTTCGTCGGAATATCGGTATGGTTTTCCAGCATTTTCACTTATATCCTCATAAAACAGTGCTCGAGAATATCATGCTTGCTCCCAGGAAAGTTCTAGGGCAATCCGAAGAGGAAGCGAAAAAGGTTGCACTGAAGTATCTGGACAAAGTGGGGATTGGAGATAAAGCGAATTCATTTCCTTCTCAGCTTTCAGGTGGACAGCAGCAACGGGTAGCGATTGCCAGAGGTTTGGCAATGGGACCTGAAATCATGCTATTTGATGAACCTACCTCAGCCTTGGATCCAGAAATGATTGGCGAGGTACTGGATGTAATGAAAGCACTTGCCCATGAAGGTATGACGATGGTGGTGGTCACGCACGAAATGGGATTTGCCCGTGAAGTAGCGGATCGAATCGTATTCATGGACGAAGGCAGGGTTTTAGAAGAGGCATCACCGGCTGAGTTTTACGCCAATCCTCGTGAAGAGAGGGCTCGTTTATTCCTTAGCCGTATATTAAATCATTAAAAAAACAGGGGTGAATTACATGTTGAAGAAAAAGAAATGGTTAAAATTATCTTTGCTATCCTTACTGGCTGTCATTTTATTAGCTGGATGCGGCGGGGGGAACGATTCAGACAAAGCTGAAGAGGGTGGAGGCAAAGACAAAGAAAAAGATGTTCTCGCACAAGTGAAGGAAAAGGATAAGATCGTTTTTGGGGTGAAAAATGATACAAGACTATTCGGATTGAAGAATCCTAGTACTGGAGAGGTTGAAGGCTTTGATATTGATATTGCCAAAGCTCTTGCAGCAGAAATCCTTGGTGATGAGAATAAAGTTGAATTTAAAGAAGTGACTTCTAAAACCAGGATGGCATTATTGAATAATGGTGATATCGATGCGATTGTAGCGACCATGACAATCACGGAAGATCGTAAAAAAGAAGTAGACTTCACTGATGTTTATTTCGACGCAGGACAATCTTTATTAGTCAAAAAGGGCAGCGATATCAAGGGTATTGATAGTTTAAAAGGGAAAAAGGTATTGGCTGTCAAGGGCTCTACTTCTTCCATAAATATCCGTGAAAAAGCTCCTGAAGCACAAGTGCTTGAATTTGAAAACTATTCCGAAGCGTTCGCTGCACTTAAATCCGGACAAGGTGATGCATTGACCACGGATGATTCCATCCTTTATGGAATGGCAGATGAAGATCCAAGTTATGAGCTTGTTGGCGGTACATTTACGGAAGAACCTTATGGTATTGCCGTGAAAAAAGGAAATGCTGAATTTGTTGAAGAGTTGAATAAAGCCCTTAAGTCTCTTAAAGATTCAGGCAAGTACGATGAAATCCATGATAAATGGATTAAACATTAAACATTTTAGCAAATGGATAAGGGAAGCTGACCTTAAATAACATTTGAACATTTGTCTATGAGGATGAGCGTTTTGCTCATCCTTACTAGTTAAAGGAGTGTATGCCGTGCTTGATTTCTCCATTTTAACAGAGAATCTGGATATGTATTTATTAGGCTTTAAAAATACGATCATGTCGAGTTTGGTCGCGTTGATAGCGAGTTTGATTCTTGGTGTGCTAATTGCCATCATGCGGATTGCACCATTAAAGCCACTAAACTGGCTGGGTACCGCCTATGTCGAGTTCATTCGGAACATACCGTTATTGATCATAACCTTTTTCTTCTTTCTCGGTCTTAAACTAAGCGGACTATACGCCGGGACATTAGCCTTGACCATTTACACTTCATCTTTCATAGCTGAGGCAATTCGCGCAGGCATACTTTCTGTGCCAAAGGGTCAAATGGAAGCTGCCCGTTCATCAGGTCTGACTTATGGACAGGCAATGAGGCTCGTCATTCTGCCGCAGGCCGTTAAAATAGTCATTCCTCCTTTAGGAAACCAATTTATCAATCTAGTAAAGAATTCTTCCATTTTAGCCGTTGTTGCAGGACTCGATCTTATGTACCACGGGGATTTGATTTCTTCAAGGACTTTTGTTGTGTTTGATGTGTACATTTTCGTTGCAGCGTTTTACTTAATTCTTACCATTCCTTTAAGTTTTGGCGTTGGTTATTTGGAAAAACGTCTGGCTAAGAGTAATTGAGGGAGGTATAAGATATGGATTTTGCAGGTGCCTATACACCAGATAATCTTAAGTTTTTATTAGAAGGATTTTGGGTAACGCTCCAGGTAGCTTTTATATCCATTATTCTAAGTTTCATTATTGGCGGTCTTGTAGGTATAATCCGATACGCAAAAGTGCCGGTGTTATCACAAATATTAGCTTTGATTGTAGAAACGGTGCGTAATTTGCCTCTGTTATTAATAATATTTTTTACCTATTTTGCTTTGCCGGAGATACGGATTAAACTGGAAATCATTCCAGCAGCCATAGTTGCCTTGACAATTTTTGAGTCAGCCATGCTTTCTGAAGTCATTCGAAGTGGGCTAAAATCCATTGATAAAGGCCAAATGGAAGCTGCCCGTTCATCAGGTTTGAGCTATACACAGGCATTGATACATATTATTCTGCCCCAAGCGCTGCGCCGCATGGTTCCTCCCATTGTCAGCCAATTCATTTCTTTATTAAAGGATACCTCTTTAGCGGTTGTCATCTCTTTGCCGGAGCTGACCCATCATGGTCAAATCATATATGGACAAAGTCAAAAGTATTTAATACCGATTTTGATCCTGGTGGCTCTCATGTACTTCATTGTGAATTATAGCCTTTCTTTGGTAGCCCAGAGACTTGAATTGAAACGAACCTAAAAAAACGGCTCAGAAATGAGTCGTTTTCTACTTGTCTACGAGGTTCGGAAGTGTCTCACTCCTAACTATGATTATAAAACTATACTTGGTTATCCTTCATGTAATTTCCTTGTGAACCCCAATAGATTGAAGAAATTTGCGACACTCCTGCCGAATAACTGGCTAGCCGAGACCCCACAGGCGCTTGCTTTGATGAGGCTTGGCATACAGTCGGCGGAAAAGGCGTGGATTTCTGGAATCGACTGGAATAATAGTGATGAATGAATACACAAAAAATGAATCTTTTGCTTTTAATAACCGTATATATAAAGGAAGAAAGAAGGTGGAATATATGTCGGAAATTAAAAGAAGCAATAGCAAAGCGATTGTATCATTGATCATGGGTGTATTATCTTTGTTTATTCCATTCATAGGCATCATATTAGGTATTCTCGGTTTAATATTTGCATCGAAGAGTAAACAAGAAATTAAGCTTACTGGTGAATCTGGAGATGGATTAGTGACAGCTGGAAAAGTGTGCAGCATTGTTGGAATAATCTTGAATGTTCTCGTGATTCTGATTTTCCTGGTGTTTTTTTATTTCGCAGTAAATACGGACATAACAACCTATTGAGTGCAAAAATTAACTTGACAAACAAAGAAAAGTAAATTAAACCTATATAAAATGGAAATTCATGTTATAATTAATATAAAAACCTAAATTTTGTATGAAGGGATGATATTTTGACCATTCAAATCTTTGAGTACCCAGCCGTATTCTATTATGAAAAACACCCGTTGATTATCGACTCTTTTTCCGTTCAGGTTTGTTTCCCGGATTTTAGGCGAGAAGGAATTATTTCTTCCGTTAGCGGTAGGAATCGGGTAGATGCCTTAGCTTGTGCTCAAGAACTGCTGGAATCCATGGTCGAACATTTTATTCACGATAAAAAAAGAATCCCGGATGCAAGTGAAATGGAAAAGGTAAATCTGGATAGGGGAATCAATATTTGTGAGGCTGCACCCTTCAGGATTGAAATAGAAAATATCACATATGAAAAATAAAAAACCTTGCCGGTTAAAGGACAAGGTTTTTATTTTGTATTTCTTGAGATTCAATGAAAATTTTGTAACCCGGATTGTCAGGCACTTAATACGTACATAGAATATTATTTTTTGTATAAGGTGAACTCGACAGTGACCACTGCATAAAATACTCCGGATTGGCTTCACTTTCATTTATGATTTGGTAAAAAATATGTTTTCAGAGTAGGACGCCCAAGTATTTATCCAGTAGAAAGCATCCCCATCACCTCAAGTTTTAATCATTCTATTTAAAACAATGAAGACTTTTGGCAAAAGGGTTCTATCTAAAAGTAAACAAGTTGATTGGAGCGGGTGTGCGAGACCCCTGCGGGAAAAGCGAGAGCCTGGTGGAGAGGAAATTAACGTTTAAATTGCACAAACCCCTAAAAAAAACAGTAGGCAAACTCGATTTTCATAGGGGATGTCTTCAGTCTGTAACCATCATGACCTGTAGAGGAATGATGGTTTTTTGTTTCGCTTGAAATTTCGATTTAATTATTTTTTAATTTTGGGGAAAGGATATTGCGTTCTTTATAACGAATATGTATAGTATAGGTAACGTAGGTAAAAAGTATCAATAGTTATATATTTTGGAGGTGTATGTGTGAAATATTATATAGCATCAGACGAAAAAAATTTGAAGCAAGTCAAATCATTGATCAAGAAATTGACTTCAAAAGGGTTTACATGTGTGAATGACTTGAATTTAATTACGAATGATGAGAAAAACCAAATAACGGACGGCATTGGAGAATATGAGAAAAAGGGGATTGAGGAAGCCGATTTCATGCTGATCTTCCTAACTGCAGGAAAAGGTAATCTATATGAGCTTGGCTATGCTTTATCTTTAAATAAGAAAATAATTGTGTATTCGCCTGAGAAAGACAATTATCATATTAATAAAAAATCAATATTTCATAATCTGCCCGAGGTAACAATCTGCAGCGGGACCTTTTATAAGCTGGTTAAATTGATACATACGCTTTCTCCGGAAGGATCTGAACAAGATTCACTGCATCTTAAATAAATGTCAAATGTAAAATTTTAAGGATACCCTCTAAAAAAATTTCTTTTGAATGAATTGTTTAAAGTATTAAAAATGAGGGTAAAGACCATTAAAAAAGGGAGAGGACTGTTTTGGCCATTATTGATATCGACCAATTATTGTTAGCCACTGAAGCGATAGCAGAAGAGTCAGTTGCATTCCATCTTGATACATTTGACATCGATCAACTTTTAGATAAAACGGATAATTGGTAAGGAAAAGCATGCCCAGAGAGGATATGCTTTTTTTCTGACTAAAAATAACCTGAGTACCGGTATGAAAAAAATACAAGTAATCAGGCAAGTGAGGATATTTTAAAGAATTGGATAAAGTTAAAACCGGCGTCCTTTTACGAAGCCTAATATCACAAACATCGAGATGGTGCCAATAACAAAAATTGCTTTAATGGAATTAACGAGAATTTCATCGTACATTTGTATTACCTCCTTTTATGTAATGACAGTGCGATTATGATTAGCTGTTGATGTATAAATTATAACATAAAGTCAATAACCGGTGGTGGGAAATTAAAGACGATATGGGTAATAATGTATAGGTTGGAAAGTTAAAGCACAAAAAAAGATATCCTCTAAAAGTGGATATCGGCAATGAAAATTATTTAAGTCCAAGCGCTTTTTTCGTTTTTGGTCCGACGATCCCATCAGAAGTAAGCTTTTTAGAGCTTTGGAATTTTTTCACAGCTGTTTCGGTGTTTTTTCCAAATGACCCATCCACTCCTTTAGTGCTGAATCCAAGTTTAGTTAATCTTTTTTGCAGTTCAATTACTTGGGGGCCACTGCTTCCTTTTTTTAGGGTAGAGTTGGTATTTACAGGTAGGCTCACAGATCCGCTCACTTTATATCCATTCGTGGCAGCTATGGTGGCAAATGATCTATTCGAACTGGCAATCAAGACTACAGTGTTCATTCTCACCCTATCGTACAGCCACTGAACTTCATTGTTATACATCCGAATACAACCGGCACTTATATATTTCCCAATGGTTGTAGAATCATTATTGCCATGTATTGCGTACGTATTTCCTGGTGTGTTCCTTGCATTGATCCCCAGCCATCTTTTACCTAGAGGGTTTTTTGGGTCTCCGCCTCTAATGTTGCCTTTATAATAGGGACGATTCACAATCTTTGTCACTACCTTGAACTTTCCTTCAGGAGTGTAGGAGGCTTTCTTTCCTGTCGCCACAATGAATACCCTCACCAACTTATCATTTTCGTAATAGGCAAGCTGATTATTGGCTTTATTGATGATAATCAGTTGTCTTGCTGCCGCACCTGAAGTATTACTGAACCCAACAAAAGTAAAGGCGAATATCAATATAAATACAATTAATTTCCTCATGTTTTTCCCCGTCCCTCATTTAAGCAACCTACTTTTACACATATACTATCCTATGCATGAAGTGGGGCTAAAGTGACAATTTTTTAAAGTGGGGGTAAACTAACAATGGGTATTTTAAACCCAGAGTACTTTCTGATTGTTTGCATACCTAAAGAATGATGGGCACTATTTTTGGCCATATTACATACATTATTGAAGTGAAAGCGGAGGTGGAAAAGAATTGTCACGCCTAAATGTGGAGGACTATCTAGAACAAGGAATCCATGGTCCAAAAGAAATAAAGCCTGGTGAACGAAGGGAATTTCTGGGCACATTACGGGAGCGCGTCGTCATCGTACTAAAAAAAAGCCAAGTCTTTGAAACGAATGTATATCCGGAGATAGAGCAGATGATGAAGCAGTATCCCCGTTCAAATTTGTTTTTAAATGGTCAGATGGACTATCAATATTTAGGGAAATATATAAAATTGGCAATGAGTCATAATATTCCTTATAAAATTGTCCTAAACAAAGATCACAACTCCGATTTGGGTCTGGTATTGGCAGAAAATAATGCCATAAACAAAGAGGAAATTCATATCGAGAAGAAATATCATGCCCAGCAAGTCATCAAAAAGAAAAGCTTCAAAGCGTTTTTCAAGCGCTTTGTTAAAAAATTATTAAACAAACGTTGATAGAATTATCAACGTTTTTAGTTTGTCTATAAAAAGAGGCACGAAAGAGATTTAAAATCAAGAATAGGTTATCCTTCTTGTTTTTTACTGTTATATGTGGATGAACTGGAACGTTTCGAAAAACAAAAAACTGCAGGCAAACTCGCTTATCCTAAAGTTTGTCTACAGTTTGAAAAGTTGATGAATGATTTTTGTTTTATTTTTCAAGCGTCTTTAATTAAATGTGTAGACAACCATTCCTGATTATGCAACCCTTTTCCGTAAGCTATAAAACTTCCTGAAATTCCCTATGATTGTTTTTACTACGGAATACGTGGGGATAGCGATTAAAATGCCAATGAAACCGTATATTGATCCTGCAGCAAGCAGCAATAAGATAATGGTAAGTGGGTGAATGTTAAGACGTTTTCCCATAACATTCGGTGTAACCAAGTGCCCTTCGACCTGTTGAACAACGGTAAGGACAATGAGTACTTTCACTGCCAGCCCAATGTCTTGCTGTAAGGCAATGAAGAGGGCAGGGATGATGCTTATTAATGGACCAAGGAATGGTACAACGGTAAAAATCATGGCGAATAGGGCTAGTACAAGTGCATAATCGAGACCGATAATAAGGTAGCCAATATACATCAAAGTTCCAATGACGATTGATATGATGAATTGACCGATAATATAAGTTGAAAGGGTTTTATCGACGTCTTTTAAAATCGTGTTTCCCTCTGATTCTACATCGGTCGGAATATATTTTAATAGAAATGGTCTTAATTTATCTCCATCCTTCAAGAAATAGAATAAAATGAATGGTGTAATGACCAATACTGTTAAAACACTAGTGATCGTGGAAAAAATGGTATTGACATTCACTATGAGTTTTTCGGAGTAATCTTTCAAATGTGTGACCGCTTTTTCTTTCAATTCTTCCATATTGACCATGCCAAAATCATTTTTTTCAATCATGACTTCAGATTCTTTAGACAATGCCTTGACTTTGCTGGGGAGGTTTTCAGATAATTTTTGAAATTGGTCAACGATTACAGGACTGCCAAAGTAACCTACCATCCCAATCATACTAAATATAATTAAAAAAACGGTAAAGATGCTAGCTGACCTCGGGATAAATTCAGTTAAAAAGTTAACGACCGGACGTAATATATAGTATAAAAGCCCAGCCACAATAATAGGGAAAAACATCGCAGCAATGATTTTTTGTAGCGGCTGCAGAACATAATCAATCTTACCTAGTAAAAAAATAATTAAAATAATCAAAATGATCGCGCATGCATATTTGAAAAACGGTTTATTGATCCACAAGACAATCCCCCCTAATTCCATCTCTTACTTGATTCCCTGATTTAGCTTAATGTTAAACTAAATAACTTGTTCTAATTGTTTGGTGTAAAATGATCATTCAACTTTTTTCGATATAGCTGACCAGAAGGAAATGGGAATACAGTCTGTTAATATAGCGGCAAGCAAACAAAAACAGACTTTCACTGAAATATGAAAGTCAACTTTAAAAAAATATTTGGTCACTTTGACTTTTACCTGTCCTCACGTTCATAAGTCGATATGCTCAATGAATGCATTTCCCTAGACTACTGCGGTTAAGTTTAAGCAATGTGCAAAACTGCACCAGCAAGAAATCCTGCTGGGATGATAAATCGTAAAAAGTTCCAAAAAGACATCGATCCGAAAGATATCTGAAAGTTTTTTAAAAGCAGCCGCCGGTTAGGCCAAAACAAAAAAGGCATCATCAAAGGTAAATTCCGGTTATGGAACTTTACTTGATAATGCCTTTTTACAAGGTTTTAAATTAGGATATTTTACTGAATGTGTTCGTTACTCCTTGTTTCTGTTCTGTTTGCATTTTTTTAATGTCCAGACGCAACCAGATGGAGATGGCAAATGCTATCGCAATTAATGCTGCGAAAACATAGAATACGGGGATGTAACTGTTCGTACTTTCCCTGATTGCGGTAACTAACATAGGTCCGCAAACCCCGCCTAGAGACCATGTAGTTAAAAGGTAACCGTGGATGGCCCCAATTTCCTTAGTTCCAAATAAATCCCCGGCAAATGCTGGGAGATTTGAAAATCCTCCTCCATAACAACTCACGACCAGCAAGATGAGTCCTTGGAACAATAGTGTATTTGTAGTGGTAGGAAGTAAAAGGAACGCTCCGATTTGAATGATGAAGAAAATGACGAAAACATTTGGACGTCCTATATAATCCGATGCTGCTGCCCAGCCAAGTCTTCCTCCGCCATTAAAGATTCCCATAATACCGACTAATGTTGCTGCACCTGCTACAGACAGACCAACAACGTCTTGAGCCATAGGTGAAGCTACCGAAATCATCATGATCCCTGCACTTGTATTTATCAGTTTCATGGACCATAACATCCAGAAGTGTTTAGTTTTAACCGCTTCTTTTGCAGTTAATTGCCTTAGGTCTTTCTTCAGTTCTTTCTTACCGGACTCAATATCTTTCTTCATTCCTTCAGGTAGCCAGTTGGCCTTTGGAGGTGCAATATAGGATGCTCCTAAGAACATCAATATGAAATAGCCTGCGCCTAAAATATAATATGTAGTATAAATGCCAACGGATTCCATAAGGCTTGCAGCTACTGGGGCTGTAATGAGTGCTCCGGCACCAAAACCTAATACGGCCATTCCTGTTGCCAATCCCCTGCGATCTGGGAACCATTTGACTAAAGTGGATACTGGTGAAATGTACCCAATCCCCATACCAAGTCCACTTAAAACCCCATATGTCATTAGGTAAAGCGGAAGTGAATCAACCATTACTGCTAAACCGGAACCAGCTTGACCTAAACCGAATAATACGGCAGCGACCATAGCTGACTTCCTTGGACCATTTTTTTCTACGAATTTGCCAAAGAAGGCAGCAGAAGTTCCTGCAAGCGCCATCATTATTGTGAATGCTAACGTTACTTCAGTTTCTGACCACCCCATAGTCTCGACTAATGGTTTTTTGTAAACGCTATATGCGTATGCACCACCTATGGAAAGGTGAATGGCGATAGCGGATAAAGCGATTAACCATCTGTTTTTTGTCATGTTGTTACCCCTTTTCGTTAAAAAATAAGAAAGTTGCATGCGTTTTATCTATAATATATCGTTTTGCATGCGTTTTATCTATCTTGTGGGATAAGTATATAAGAATATTATTTAGTAGTAAACTACTAAATTGAATTTCATGTAAAATTTTCCTCTGTGCTTAGAGTTGGGAAAAATACTTTATGGATTCGGATTAAAAATGTTATATATTCTAAGGATTTTAATATACATATAAGGTTTGCAGGTATTAGCTTAGGTGTTTTATTCACGAATCTGCCAAAAGTCTTTTCATTTATCGATTTTCCTGGTTACAAAAAGGGAAACGATTGAATTTACTCTTAAGGTGCGATGAACCAGAATTATTCTCATTGGCTTTATAGTGATTATTTTGATAAAATTAATCTAATATTCAAGACATCTTAGCGTACCACCCGGAATTGATATTTTTAGTGGTTTCAGGAATAATTGATTCTTTTTTCAGGAATCATAGTCTGGAAATCAAAGAAAAACCCATTTATTTTAAAAAATTCCGAAAATTTCGTCTTAAAGGCTTGAACTATGATTCCTTATAGGAGTAAACTAATTAAAGATAGATTTTATGGAAGTGAAATCTTGTAAATTTAATCAACAAGGGGTTTTGGTAATGAAGGAACATGACATGCAAATCACGCTTAGTACAACAAAGAAAGAAAAACCACAAGCGGACCAGCTTGAGTTCGGTAAGCAGTTTACCGATCATATGTTTATTATGGATTACACACAAGGGCAAGGGTGGCATGATCCAAGAATTGTTCCTTATCAACCGCTCTCATTGGAGCCGTCAGCTATGATTTTTCACTATGGTCAATCCGTTTTTGAAGGATTGAAGGCATATGCAACACCAGAGGATGAAATTATCTTATTCCGTCCGGAAAAGAATTTCCAACGCTTAAATAGTTCGAATAGCCGATTATGCATACCGGATGTCGACGTTGATTTCGCGTTGAAGGCCTTAAAGACTTTAATTAGCGTTGATAAGGATTGGGTTCCCCAGGTAGAAGGGACATCTTTATATATCAGGCCATTCATTATAGCTACTGAGCCTTATCTTGGAGTATCTCCATCGAATAAGTATCAGTTCATCATCATCATGTCACCAGTAGGTTCGTATTATAAAGAAGGCATCCATCCAGTTAAAATTGCAGTGGAGTCAGCTTTTACACGTGCAGTTAATGGAGGTACAGGTGAAGCCAAAACGGGCGGTAATTATGCATCGAGCCTAAAAGCCCAGGAAGTATCCGAAAAGATGGGTTATGCCCAAGTTCTTTGGTTAGACGGAGTGGAGAAAAAGTATATCGAAGAAGTTGGAAGCATGAATGTTTTCTTCAAAATTAATGGTGAAATCATCACCCCTGCTTTAAATGGAAGCATCCTTCCGGGTATTACTCGTGATTCCATTATAGAATTGCTGAAACATTGGGGTCTTCCCGTGTCGGAAAGACGCATTTCGATGGAGGAAGTCCATGAAGCCCATAAATTAGGTCACTTGGAAGAGGCCTTTGGAACGGGAACAGCCGCGGTCATATCACCAATTGGTGAATTTTTGTGGAATGGTGAAGAAATGATTGTTCAAAGCGGGGAAACTGGCGAACTTTCCAGAAAGCTTTATGATACACTGACAGGTGTCCAAACAGGTAAAGTCGCAGACGAGTTGAATTGGACTACGAAAGTAGAAGAAAAAGTGACTCAATGAGACTTAAACAAAAGGGGTTCGGAATTTAAAAATTCCGAACCCCTTTTGAAATTCCCTTTGAATTTTGGCCTAAAATTAAGTGTTGAGGCTCAACGAGACCTCCGTGTTTTCGCTGAATAGAATCATGTTTTAGAAAGCATCCTCTCCTCATCACCTCAAATGAAGACTTTAGGCAAAAGGGTTCTATTTAAAAGTTAAAACAAAGTTGATTGGAACGGAGGGTACGAGACGCCTGCGGGAAAAGTGAGTGCCTGGAGAGGAAATCAACGTTCAAATTGTACAAACCGTAAAAAATTCGATTTTATAGAGTTTGTTTACAGTCTGAAACCTTCTTTGAAGGTTTTTTTTGTTTCACATAATCATTTTGTGTCTTATGGCAACAGCGACGGCCTCGGTCCGGTGATTCACTCCCAATTTCCTGATAGCAGAAGAAATATGATCTCTGACTGTAAATTCACTAACGCTCATCTTTGGTGCCATTTGCTTTAATCCCAATCCATTGGCTAAATATTGAAGGACCTCCACTTCACGTTTGCTTAGAAGGTAAGTGGGAGGGGCGGAATCCAATGTCGAACCTACGGCTAATTTTAAATAATGGGAAAGCTTCATTAAATCATTCTTGGTAACAGGCTCGTTAGCGTGAATGGGATCAACCAACACTAAACCGATGGCCATGTCATTCACAATTACCGGAATGATAGCCAATGAAGAGATGGAAAACCTTTTAACGTATTTTGCAGGGATGGAGGATTTCGCATGTTGGATGGTTAAGTATATGGGTTTGTTATGGATGACTGCTTGGTGGATGGGATATATATCATGAATATTTTCTTTAACATTATGTAATGAAAAGGTATCTTCACTCGTACATGCACATATTCCTTCACCCATTCCTGTTAAACATGAGTAACTGAATAAAGAAGCGCGTTGAAATGAAAAAAAATCCACACAGCCCTTTAAGATCATTTGTGCTTTATTTGCCATATCTTTTTGATGGGAAATCTTTTTTACATGATTCATCATAGTTTCCTCAAGCATTCGACTTTATTCCTCCCTACATTTTCAGTGCTAGGATAAATGCTACTAATATCTTACAATATAATGAAAACTCTTACAAATTTAATAAATCCTTGGATACAAAAGTTTAAAGTTCTTAATTTTAAGGAGGCATTACCATGAAAAGAAAGAATTTAACGACCACCAGCCGGAGTTTTAGAGAAGATACCCTGCCATTTAAACTTTATCAAAAGGCCAAAAGATTCGGTATATGGAATCCTCGTGACATTGATTTCAGCCAGGATAAAGAAGATTGGAAGTCATTTACTGATATTGAAAGGCAAGTGTTATTACGGATCATTTCACTTTTTCAGGGCGGGGAAGAAGCGGTGACTTTGGATTTGCTGCCTCTCATTATGACGATAGCCAAAGAAGGCAGGATTGAAGAAGAAATGTACTTAACGACATTTCTGTTCGAGGAAGCGAAGCATATGGAGTTCTTTCGTTATACATTAGATCAGGTTGGTGAAACGGGTGATTTGACAGTTTATCATTCAGATACTTATAAATCGATTTTTTACGAAATATTGCCTGAAGCGATGGAGAAACTTTTATCCGACCAATCCCCTGAAGCATTGGCAGAAGCAGCCACTGTTTATAATATGTTTACCGAGGGTGTTCTTGCAGAAACTGGATATTTCGGTTTTTATCAGACGCTTGAAGCTAATAAAATGATGCCTGGTTTATTAAAAGGCGTGGGTCTTTTGAAGAAGGATGAATCGCGCCATATTGCTTATGGGACCTTCCTGCTGCAACGTATCATCAGTGAACATCCACATATCTTTAAACAGGTTGAAAAGAGAATGGAGCAACTTTCTCCTCTGGCCATCGCGTTAAATACGGAGGGGTATGATCAGTTAGGAAATCCATTTGGCAATGACCAACAAGCTATATTGAATTTTACCATGAAACAATTGACGGTGCGGATGGAGATTTTAGCCAGGGCAAAAGGGAAGGGGATTGAAGAAATCTATCAAAGTAACGAAAAGGAATATGGGGTTTTGTAAAGCCGGTAAAAGATAAAAGCTTACTATTTAGTATGTTTGTTAATGAATGGCCATCAGGAACTCTGAGACAGGGTATAAACAATCCTTATCTAAGAATATAGACTAATATATCTGAGGTGATCTGTATGAACGTAAACGCTCAATCGAATTTTTGGCTAAGGACTTCGGTTTACAGTGGCACTAACACTCGTTCACTCATTCCAAACCTTTTCAATGGTCTCGGGGCCAAAAGGATTCTACTCGTAAGTGATGCGGGCTTGGAAAATGCAGGTGTCGTTAATAAAGTTGCCGAAACTTTTGATCAGGAGAATTTAGGTGCCAGAGCTGAAATAGTTGGACAGTTTCTGGGTGTTACACAAGACGCAGCGAGTGAATGTGTAAATGAAGCATTGAAATATGCACGCGAAGTGAATGCCGATGCCATACTTGCCATCGGTGGAGGGAGTGTCATTGATACCGCAAAGGCATTGAAATTCGGATTATACAAAGGAATTACGGATATTAAAGATGCCATTCCAAGCGGCTATCTGTATGAGGGTTTTCCAAAAGCCCAATCCATGAATATCCCGCATATTTCCGTAGCCACAACAGCAGGAACCGGTTCTGAAGTATCTCCGATAGCAGTCATATATAACGAACATAAAAAAGTAAAAATGAATATATACAATGTTTTTTTAAGTTCGGATGTTGCCATTCTAGATCCTGAGTTAACAGTCGGACTGCCGAGTGACATTACGGCGTTTACTGGTGCAGATGCATTGACACATGCAATGGAAGCGATCGTTTCACCTGCGGCTACATCAATAACCGATGCTTATGCATTTCAGGCCATCCGAGTTATTGATAGAAATTTACAGGGGGCCGTAAAGGACGGAACGAATATTGAGGCCAGAATGGAAATGCTTCATGGAAGCATGATGGGAATCACTGCATTTTGTAGTGCATTGAATGCGATCCCGGTTCATAACTTTGCCCACGCATATGGGGCGTTATTCCGTATTCCTCATGGATTGGCCAATGCTGTGTTATTACCGGTCGTAATGGAATCAACCCCGGATTTATATCTTCCAAAGGCCCATTTGATAGCCGAAGCCTTTAGTGTGAAAATCCATGATGAAGATTCAAAAAGAACCTTAGCGAAAGTGGTGGAAAAGCTCCGTGTTTTCCTATCCGATCTTGGGCTGCCCTCTGACTTCAGCGCCTATGAAATTAACCAATCCGATATGGAAAGAATTCTTAAAGCAGTAAGGACGGATCCAGCTGCCACTAATTACCCGATGTCGGAGGAATTAATAATGTCAGTAGTTTCAAGAGTTTCACCCGTGAGAATTAGTTAATTTTAAAAAAGCCAGCCCGTTAAGGTTGGCTTTTTTATGGTTTAATGCCATCCAACGTGTTAAGTCCAGTTTCTATATATGAGCTTTTAAAGGGGAGCACTACCAAACGGGATCGAATCTTGTTAATGTTTTTTCCCTAAGTTTTCCTGTGCCATCTTTACAAGTTCCTTGACCATGCCTCCGCCTAATTTTCCGCCTATTTTTCCATTCTGCTTGGATGTCAGTTCACCGTTATAGTCTTTTTTCAGTGGTGCGCCAATTTCCTTTGCCACTTCAAACTTTGCTTCTTCGGGATTCTTTGTACCAGCAACTTTTGCTTTTAAATCATCTAGTCCTTTTCTCGCTTCAGATACTAGAATTTTCCTTCTCCTTGCCATTAAGCACCACTCCTATTTTTTTCTTAGGTTATCCTATTGTAAAGAAAATGATTAACATGCAGATCGAATGTTTTTTAATTGAATTCCGATGAACCTGGAGGAAGTCATAATCCCTTAAATAAAGAAGTAATTATATAGGGTGCACAGGTCCGTAGAAGTTTTAGTTTATTTAAAGCGGGTAACATATAATAAAACGATTTAAGGAGAAAAATAATGCTGACTGCTAATTCAAGTTTGTTAACAAAAGAAGATATGACAAATCCCGATCGAGTGCCGCAATGGCTAATTAAGGAATATCAAACATTCCATAATACAGTGACCGATAAAACCTTTCCTTGTTATTTTGGTATGAAAGCTGAAAATAAAGGGGAACTTCGGTATGCTTATATCACACAGAAAGATTGGTCCAATCTCCCAAAAGCAGTGGAAAGTTTTCTTGATTTATTTCAGGAACCACCATATATCAGGCACGGTCTTTTCGTCTTTATGGAGCCTGAATCAATAGAGGGTGATATAGAATTTTACCGTAAAAGGTTTTGGGATATCCTGCAATACTTACATAAAGCGGATGAAAAGCCTTGGCCAATTGAAAAGCCGAAAGATCCCGAGCATTATTTATGGGACTATCATTTTGCAGGGGAACCAATCTTTGTCTTTGGTAATGCACCTGCTTATAAACAGCGTAAAACGCGTGATTTAGGAAATAGCCTTGTACTTGGATTCCAACCCAGGATGATCTTTGAGGGCTTGGAGGGAACGGAAAAAGGGGGAATCATGTCACGTGAAAAGGTTCGTGAACGAGTGGAGAAGTGGGATAACCTTCCTAAACATCCGGATATCAGTCACTTTGGAGATGTAAATCATAATGAATGGAAACAATTTTTCATAGGGGATGATATAGAACCGATAAAAGGTAAGTGCCCCTTCCATCATAAAGAGTTAACTTAACCGAGGGCAAATTGCTCTCGGTTTTTTTCGCGTCCTGCTTATAAAGCCTCGGGATAAAAAAATAAAAGCGCGCAAAATAAAAAACATATTTCTTGCCTTATAAGATTTTCAGATTTATAATGTGAAAGTAGCAATTGCAGTTAATTCGAGATATTTGGATTAAATGCTATTTTTAAAAAAACATACAATAATAACAATTGGGGGAACAAAAATGTCTAAAGTATTATTTGTTAAATCAAATGACCGTCCAGCGGATCAAGCAATCAGTGTCAAAATGTATGAAACGTTTTTGAACACATATAAGGAAGCAAATAGTAACGATGAAATAACTGAATTGGATTTATTTAAACTGAACTTACCTTACTACGGAAATACAGCGATTACTGCCCTATATAAACGCAACCAAGGCATGGAATTGACTGAAGAAGAAGTGGAGATTGCCGATATCGTGCAACAATACTTGAATCAATTCCTTGCAGCCGACAAAGTGGTATTTGCCTTCCCGCTATGGAACGCAACGGTTCCGGCACCATTGGTAACTTATATCTCTTATCTTGCTCAAGCTGGAACAACATTCAAATATACAGCTGAAGGCCCAGTCGGTTTAGCTGGTGGTAAAAAAGTGGCTTTACTTAATGCACGCGGATCAGATTATGCATTGCCTGGAATGGATGCTGCTGAAATGGCAGAGAAATACGTAACGATGAATTTAAACTTATGGGGCATAACAAACCCAGAAACAGTTGTAATCGAAGGACATAATCAATATCCAGATCGCTCACAGGATATCGTTGCAGAAGGATTGGCGAAAGTTGCTGAAACTGCAGCAAAATTCTAATTGTAAAAAGAAAAACCAGTATGTATTTTTAGCATACTGGTTTTTCTATGCAGATTTTTCTGAAAGTCGATTATAATAAAGGGTAAGCTATAAAGGATGAAAGGAAGTGCAGATAATATGCAAACGTTTAAATCACGTGACGAAATAAAAATAGAAGAAACATGGAACTTAGAGGATATTTACGATGATCAAACTATCTGGGAAAAGGATTATCAAGAAGTCCTGAAGATGGCAGAAAAATTAAAAACTTATGATGGTCGGATTCAGTCAGCTCAAGATTTGTTCGATTATTTACGATTAAGTGAAGAACTTGGGTACATTTATAACAAGCTATATGTATTTGCCATGCTGCAAGCTGATTTGGATACTCGGGTAACCTCATCACAAGCATTATTGGATCGGGCTGGTAAGTTAGGGCAGAAAATCAGTAATGCTTCTGCATTTTTCATGCCGTTTCTTTTGAGCCTGGAAGAACACACATTAAAAGGGTACATAAATGAAATCGAGGGTTTGAAATATTTTGAGGAGGATTTACTTGATTCCTTCCGCTATAAAGCCCATGTGTTAACGAAAGAACAAGAAGAGGTGCTTTCCCAAATAGGCGAAGCCTTTTCAGCACCTCAAAAAACGTTCGGGATGATAAACAATGCTGATATAAAATTTGGGGAAGTTACGAATGAAGACGGCGAGAGGGTAGAGCTGACAAGGGGAATGTATTCCAAATTGATTGAAGACGATGATCGCGATAAAAGAAAAGAGGCTTATTTCGCCTATTATCAGCCATATGTACAATTGAAGAATACAATCGCTTCCACACTTTCCACTGCAATCAAGAATAATGTGAATCTTTCAAAACTAAGAAATTATCCATCAGCCTTGGAAAAATCTCTATTTGGAGATCAAGTTCCAAAAGAGGTTTATGATAATTTGATTATGTCTACTAAACAAAATATCGGGCCCATGCATAAATATATTCATTTAAGAAAAAAATTGCTTGGTGTAGAGGAATTGCGTGCCTATGATTTAAGTGTGCCATTAGTCGAAGGCGCTAAAGAGGAGATTTCTTACGATGATGGTTTTTCTTTGATGGTTGAAGCACTAAAACCTCTTGGCGAAGAATATATCACAATCCTGAAAACCTTTAAGGAAAAAAGATATATCGACGTAAGGGAAACACCTGGAAAACGGTCAGGTGCTTACAATTTAGGACTTTATGGTGTTCATCCTTTCATTTTATTAAATCACCGTGATGATTTAGACAGTGTGTTTACACTTGCGCATGAATCTGGACATGGAATGCATTCATACTATAGTTCAAAATATCAACCGCAAATAAGTGCTGGGTATTCCATTTTTGTCGCTGAAGTTGCTTCCACTGTGAATGAAATCCTTTTGATTCGCCATTTGATTAAGACTACAAAAGACGTGCAGAAGAAAAAACACTTACTTAACCATTTCATAGATAGTTTTAAAGGAACATTCTTCACACAGGTGATGTTTGCGGAGTTCGAAAAGGTCGTACATGAAAAAGCTGAAAATGATGAACCTCTAAATGCCGAGGTTTTTAATACAGCCTATGAATCAATATTTCGTGCTTATAATGGAGATGAAATAATTTTCGATGAAGAAGTGAAGTATGGCTGGTCACGTATCCCACACTTTTATCGTCCATTTTATGTCTACAAATATGCTACTGGTTACGTTTCAGCCATCACCATCGCTGATAAAATCCTCTCAGGGGACCAAAAAACACTTGAAAGTTATTTGACCTTCTTGAAAAGCGGGAGTTCCGATTTCCCATTGGAGCTGCTTAAGAAAACAGGCGTAGATTTAACTAAACCTGATCCAATCGAAAACGCAATGAAGATTTTCAGCGATCTTGTCGACCAATTCACTGAGTTGACAGAAGGCTAATCTAAACCATTTCTTCCAAAAGAGCCCATGGTATGATTTTATAAAAAATGCTATAGTTAAAACATTGGCGTAGGAGAGGCCCAATCTATTGATTGGGCCTTATTTTATATGCTTAAGAAACAGGTATCGCGCAAAAAGTCTTGGTAACAGCGTTATTTCCTACTTCGGAGCCTAGCCAATGGGCCAGTTTCTTTGTACTTCAATGGCATATTTTGTGAGGAAAGTGAAAAATGAATTCGACAGTTAATTATATAAAAGAATGGCAGCAGGCGCTTCAACTTGAAATCCTGCATTTGAAAAAATATGGCAGCACAAAATACCTGATTTCGAACGGCCATCTGCTTACAGGTGGCGATTCTTTCAACTATTATTTCGAAACAGGTTCATCGATAAAAATCCCTGTCGGTTCCCTCGTTCGACTGGAATGGGGAGGGATTAAGCAAGAGGGGAGAATCCTCTCATCGGAAGGAAAAAGTATAATCATTGTTTTTGATCGCTCGCTAGGCGATATGATCGATGAAGCCTTTTTATACCACGATCCTTGGGAATTGCTTGAGCAATTGATCATCCGCCTGGATGAAATCAAGAGAAGCAAAAGGAAAAGGCTTCGGATCAAGCGCCTGATGGATCCGTCCATGCCGCAAAAACATCCTTTAATTGAAAAACAAAGCAGCGTAAAAGAATTATATGCCCGCTCGAAATTCAACCCTGTCACTTTTGTTTGGGGACCCCCTGGAACAGGAAAAACCTATACATTGGCTCGTACAGTAGCCAATCATTATTTACAGGATAAAAAAGTTCTGGTTTTGTCCCATAGCAACCAGGCTGTCGATGTTTTGATGGCTGAAATTTCGTCATTCATTAAAAAGAAAGATCGTTTCAAAGAAGGCGATGTGCTTCGCTATGGATCTCAAATCGGTGAATCACTAGCCATCCATGATGATATTGTTACAGGGCAATTATTAGGTAAACATGAACCGACATTAGTTAAAGAAAAAGAAGAGCTTGGCGAAGAGAAACGTCTGTTAAAGCATGACTTGGCAGGGTCCTTCAGTAAAAGGGATACAGATCAATTAATTGAGATAGAGAAAAAGCTGGCCAAAGTCTTGGAGAAAATCCGCCAAAAAGAGATTCAATTCGTAAAAGAAGCAAAAGTCATCGGAACGACCTTGGCTAAAGCCGCAAATGATGAAACGGTTTATCAAAAGGAGTATGATCTGGTCATTTTGGACGAAGCGAGTATGGCATACGTACCTCAGGTGGCTTTTGCTGCAGCGTTAGCCAAGCATATTATCGTTTGTGGTGATTTCAAACAATTGCCACCTATTGCTTCGGCTCGTGATTCCCTAGTGAAACTTTGGCTGAAGGAAGACATTTTTCATCGCGCTGGTGTGGCCCAGTCTGTTGAAGAAGGAGAACTTCATCCCCATTTATTCCTATTAAAGGAACAGCGCCGCATGCATCCGGATATTTCAGCATTCACTAATCGTGTCGTCTATAACAATTTTGTTGGCGATCATAAAAGTGTTGCGACCAGCAGGGAGGGAATAATGCTGGCGGAACCATTTGCCAATAAGGCAGCGGCACTGCTCGATACTAGCTTAGCAGGGGAATATTGCATCACTGAACGGACATCCCACTCGAGAATGAATATATGGCAATTGCTTTTATCTTTTCAACTGATTCATGAAGCTTATGTGGGCGGGGCAAGGTCAATCGGTTATGTCGCCCCATATCGTGCCCAGGCAGATTTGATGGAAAAACTATTGGATGACTTATATGACAAAGAACGGCAAACGGCGGATATCATCGCTGCAACTGTACACCGTTTCCAGGGAAGTGAACGGGAGATGATGATTTTTGACACAGTTGATAGTTATCCGCAAAACAGGGCTGGAATGTTATTGACAGGGAGAGAAAGTGAAAGGCTCATTAACGTGGCCATAACCAGGACTAAGGGTAAGTTCGTACATGTATGTGACACTTCATTTGTTAACAAACACGTTTATCGCAGCAAAACACTTCGTCAGCTTGTCGATCATCAAATTCAAAATGATCAGATTGTATCAAAGAAAGACATTGGAAAATGGGTTAAACATCAGCATCCGAAATTACAATGGATGCATGCCCGTAAATTGGGGGACTTTCAGGAAGATATTGAATCAACAAAACTAGAGATGGTTTTTGCTGTTCCGGATTTGAACAGTTTGTCAGAAGAATGGCAGCAATATTTAATGAAACGAAACCCTGCAGTGAAATTGACGATCATTTCAGCAAAAAGAAACCCTGATATCCACTCTGATCAATTTATTTGTTCACCTGTTTCCTTTTCGTTTATCATCTTGGATAAACGAGTTGTCTGGCTAGGGTTGCCCGTAGAGTCCAATAATCGGGTCCAGCCTCCATATATAGCGGCTCGTTTGGATTCAAAAATCATGGCAGATGAATTACTATCTCAATTCAAAAAAAGTGAATAGCTCGGAAAAGACCCTTAATAAGGGCTTTTCTTCATTTACATATATATACTTAAAAAGACCTCGATAGAATAAAGTGACAAGTCCTTGATCTACCTGCCGCCAATAATATATTAAAGCAAACACCTCGTTAGAATATATGATAGCTCCATACTCCCCAATTTGAATTCAACTCCTTATATTTTTTGCTAAAGGCTGCAAACTAAAATAACAAAGCAAGCATTTCAGGGGACTTTCGAATAGTTATGATTTACCATTAAGCTACGAAAGACAAGAAAGGAGGTAACAAAATGAAACTTAGCATTTTGGATCAATCACCAATTGCATCAGGACAATCAGCACAAGAAGCCTTGCAAGCTTCACTGCAACTCGCACAAGAAGGAGATAGACTTGGTTATAGCAGAATCTGGTTAACTGAACATCATGATCTCCCGGGATTGGCATGTTCCGTTCCAGAGGTTTTGATAAGCTATATTGGTGCACAAACAAAAAATATCCGGATTGGTTCAGGGGCAGTGCTGCTTCCACATTATAAGCCATACCGTATAGCAGAGACTTATAATATGCTAGCTACTCTTTTTCCTGGCCGGATTGATATGGGAATCGGGCGTGCTCCTGGTGGATCTGCCGAAGCAACGATGGCATTATCCGATAATTTTCTGCAGAATGTTTACAAAATGCCTGAACTAGTTCAAGAACTGTTGAATTTTCTAAAAGATGAATTTCCGAATGAACATCCATTTTCAAATGTCTCTGCTGCTCCTATCCCAAAGGTGCCGCCTGAACCATGGATTTTGGGAACAAGCGGGAAAAGTGCAAAACTTGCGGCTGAGAATGGAACTGCATACGCATTTGGTGAATTCATGAGTGAAAATGATGGAGTTCAAAGCTTTCATCAGTACCGTGAACACTTTCAAACAAAAGGGTTTGTTAAAGAACCTAAAACTATTGTTACAGTTTCGGCCATTTGCGCAGAAACGGAGGAACATGCGAAAGAAATCGCCCTTAGCAACATACTATGGAAAATTCAAAGTGGACATGGTGAAAGAAAGCAGGTTCCAAGCATAGAAGAGGTAAGGAACCATGATTGGACTGAAAAAGAAAAAGCACTGATGGAAACCATGCATGAAAAACTGATTTTTGGTACCCCTTCACAAGTAAGGTATCGTCTTTTGGAGATTCAGGAGAAATATCAAGCAGATGAAATCATGCTGATAACCATCACTCATAAGTTGGAGGATAGGCTTAATTCGTTTCGTTTGATTGCCAAGGAAATTCTTAACAGTTAACTCCTTCGAGCATTTTGTGTGCATTTTGTGTGCATTTTCTATATGATGGCTTTGCGTCCAATTTATCATAATTGAAAGAAAGAAGATGAAGATATGAATGCTGATCAACATGCAAAAAAACTTAGCGACATTTCTTTTTCCGTTCTGGACCTAGCTTCTATTGTTGAAGGTGGTACAGTTTCGGGAGCTTTTAAAAATACAGTAGAATTAGCCAAGCATGTGGAGCAATGGAATTATAATCGTTTCTGGGTTGCAGAACACCATAGCATGCCAGGAATCGCAAGCTCTGCAACGTCAGTGCTTATAGGCTATGTGGCAGGAAAGACGGAAAGAATTCGTGTCGGTTCTGGAGGCATTATGCTGCCGAATCATGCACCGCTCGTTATCGCAGAACAATTTGGTACATTGGAAGCAATGTATCCTGGTAGAATAGATTTAGGACTGGGCCGTGCACCGGGAAGCGACCAATATACAGCCATGGCACTCAGGGGTGATGTACGTAATAACGGTCAGGATTTTCCTGAACAATTGGCGCAGCTCCGTAGTTATTTAGATGCGGATTCCAAACATAACCGTGTTCGCGCCATCCCTGGCGAAGGACAGGATATTCCGATTTGGCTGCTTGGTTCAAGCGGCTTCAGTGCAGCATTATCAGCACAGCTGGGATTGCCATTTTCATTTGCAAGCCATTTTTCCCCAGAAAATACTCAACCAGCTTTAGCCCGTTACCGCAATAATTTCCAACCATCCGACGTTCTTGATAAACCTTATGTCATGGTTGGTGTCAATGTATTTGCAGCTGATACTACAGAAGAAGCGCAAAGGATTGCTACTTCTTATCAACAGCAGTTCTTGAATTTAATACGTAACACGCCCGGTCAACTTGCTCCTCCAGTTGATACAATGGAAGGCCTTTGGACAGAATATGAAAAGGCCATTGTCATGAAGCAGTTGAACGCCTCCATCATAGGAAATCCAAAAGAGGTAAAAGAGCAGTTGCAGGCATTTTTAAATGAAACACAGGCGGACGAAATGATTATAAACTCTGCCATTTATGATCAGGATGCACGCCTTCGTTCTTATGAAATCATTGCAGAAGTTACTGGAATGAAATAAGTGTCAAAGAATGAGCTTGCAGATTCCGTGTCTGCAAGCTTTTTTATAAAATACATACCGATTTACTTCATAAACAAAGTCAGGAGAGAAGAATGAAACGAGAAGATCCTTTATCCTTAATATTTCACTTCACAGATAAACAAGGTGACAGCAGGCCTCTATATTTTATGAACCCGAAAAAAGTGTTCACCGCCCATACAATTGAGGATGTCATTCCCCAATTCCAAAAAGTCCAGGAAGCGATAGAACAGGGGCATTATGCAGCGGGATACGTTTCCTATGAAGCGGCACCTGCTTTTGAAAAATCTTTTAAAGTAAAAGATGGAGCCAAAATGCCATTATTATGGTTCGGGATTTTCGATAAACCTGAAGAAGAATTACCTGAAAAAATGACAGGGGCTTTTAATTTAGCTGAATGGCAATCAGAAACGGACTCACATAACTATCATTCCGGGTTTCAAAGGATAAAATCGGAAATCGAGAAAGGCAATACATATCAAGTCAATTACACGATGCGTTTACAATCCAGGTTCGAAGGAGATGACTTCGCTTTCTTTGATCGCTTGAAGAGAGCTCAACGCTCAAACTATAGTGCATATTTGAATGTGGGGACACATCGAATCCTATCGGCTTCACCCGAATTGTTTTTCCGTTGGGAAGATGGTCAGCTGATTACTCGGCCAATGAAGGGAACGGTAAAGCGGGGAACGACACTGAAAGTGGATCAGCTTAATGCAGACTGGTTAGCAGCCTCGGAAAAGAATCAAGCTGAAAACTACATGATTGTTGACCTGCTCAGAAATGATTTGGGAATGATTGCAGAACCAGGAAGCGTCAAGGTTCCACAGCTAAAGGCAATTGAAAAATATCCGACTGTTTGGCAAATGACATCCACGATTACGGCCGATACGAATCCAGGAACAACAATCATTGATATATTCAAGGCCCTTTTCCCTTGTGGATCGATAACAGGGGCACCTAAAATTAAAACGATGGAAATCATCGCTGATATCGAGAATTCACCACGTGATGTTTATTGCGGTGCAATCGGGTTCATCACACCTGAATCCGAAGCAATCTTTAATGTGCCGATTCGTACGGTCGTGATCGATAACGAAACTGGGAAAGCCGAGTATGGGGTAGGCGGGGGAATCACTTGGGATTCCGAGCTATCGGAAGAATATGACGAAGCGTTTTTAAAAGCCAAATTATTGACGGTGGAAAGGCCAGCTTACAAACTATTGGAATCGATGAAGCTCAGCGATGGCGAATATTATTTGTTGACTGATCATATCGATCGGATGAAACAATCCGCTGATTACTTCGATTACCGGTTCCCTGAATTGAATCTTAGAGATCAACTCCAAAAGTATGCGGATATGAATCAAGGGACGTTACAAAAGGTGAGGGTATTACTTCATGAAAATGGTGAAATTGAAGTCTCTGGACAAGCAATCAAGCCCCTTGATTCAGAATTTATGGCCATCTTGGCTGAAACTCCAATATCAAGCGCAAATCCATTTCTATTTCATAAGACCACCAATCGTGATGTATATGAAGGCTTTCAAATGAATAATCCTGACTTCCATGATGTTTTGCTTTGGAATGAAGAAGGATTCATAACGGAATTCACGAACGGAAATGTAGTGGTGAAGATAAATGGTGACCTCTATACCCCTCCGGTGGAAGCAGGTCTGCTTGCTGGAACATTTCGTCAAGACCTGATCAGGAAGAAGGAGATCAAGGAAAAACCCATTTCAAAAGCTGACCTTAATAACGCTGAGGAAATTTGGTTTATTAATAGTGTGCGTGGGAAATTAAAAGTGAATTTGACTTTCTAAGCTGATTATTCGTAAAAAAGTGAAAATTGTAATCTTTATTGCTGTTTGTTGAGTTATAGTAGATGATGAAAACTACATTTCCGGGAGGGACTGCTGTGGAGATGCATAAAATCGCAGGCTTATCGATCATGGATTGGAAAGCGAAGGATCCTATACTTAATAATGTAATAAAGATGAACGAAGTCTTCTGGACGAATCCAGATTACGGTAACAAGCAAGAAAACCCAATCGTCCAAGCTGAACAAGTTAAATCTGCTGAAGAAAGATTAAATAGATTTGCCGATTATATAATTAAAGCCTTTCCAGAAACCGAACCACTGGAGGGGATCATTGAATCACCACTAGTCGAGATTCCTTCCATGCAAAAAAACTTGGAAAAATCCTATGGAACTAAAATGGCTGGGAATCTTTTGCTAAAATGTGACAGTCATTTACCAATATCAGGTTCCATCAAGGCTCGCGGAGGTATTTATGAGGTCTTAAAACGTGCTGAGGAAATAGCAATGAAGCATGGTGGATTAAAACGGACTGATAATTATGGGATACTTGCAAGTGATGAATACAAAGAGCTTTTTTCAAAATATTCGATTGCAGTCGGTTCAACCGGCAATTTAGGAATGAGTATTGGAATAATAAGCGCTAAGCTGGGATTCAAAGTAACGGTCCATATGTCGGCAGATGCCAAACAGTGGAAAAAGGATAAATTAACAAGTCTTGGAGTCATTGTAAAGGAATATGATGATGATTATAGTAAAGCTGTAGAAGAAGGCCGTAATGAAGCATTACTTGATCCCGATTGCCATTTTATTGATGATGAAAATTCAATGGATCTACTGCTAGGTTATGCGACAGCTGCAACGCGCCTGAAGAAACAACTGAAAGATATGTCCATACCAGTAGACGAAGATCACCCTTTGTTTGTGTACTTGCCATGCGGAGTCGGCGGCGGGCCCGGTGGTATTACATATGGGCTCAAGCTAGCCTTTGAAGATAATGTACATTGTTTTTTTGCAGAGCCGACACATTCACCATGCATGACGCTCGGATTGATGACAGGCCTTCATGACAAAATCTCGGTGCAGGACTTTGGCATCGATAATAAGACGGAAGCTGATGGTCTTGCTGTCGGAAGGCCTTCAGCATTGGTTTCCCGTATGATGACGACCATGTTAAGCGGTAGCTATACCATAGAGGATAAAAGGTTATTCGATCTGCTCAGGGGAATGGCAGAGACGGAAGGTCATTATTTAGAGCCATCTGCCCTCGCAGGAGCATTCGGTCCGATACAACTTTTTAAAGCTGCAGAAGGAAAGAAATATCTCATGGACCAAAAACTGGTGGATAAAATGAACCAGTCCACACATATCATCTGGGCGACCGGCGGGAGCATGGTACCAAAGGATATGATGGAACAGTATTTATCTAAAAGTTAAAGATTCACTAGAGTTAATTAATCAGACTGTAGACAAACTCGAATAAAAGCGAGTTTGCCTGCAGTTTTTTTAGCCAAAGCAGTTTATTCGACCGATCAGGTAGTTTATTCGACCTACACCGTGCATTATTCGACCTACACGCAATATATTCGACCGATCACGCAGTTTATTCGACCTACACCGCAGTTATTCAACCTACACCGTGCATTATTCGACCTACACCGTGCTGTATTCGACCTACACGCAATTTATTCGACCTACACCGCAGTTTATTCGACCTACACCACAATTTATTCGACCTACACCACACATTATTCGACCGTCAACGCATTTTGCGGTCCCCGAGCCTTCCTGCCCAGCCTCCTCGCGGCTAACCAGTCATTCGGCAAGAGTGCAATCCATTATGGTTTCATTCCAAATAAAAGTCTTGTTTAAAATCATGAAAGGAACCAGAATGAGACCTTTCCGAATCCCATTTTATCGACAAGCTTAAAGAAGCTCACGAAAGTGAGCTTCTTTTTTCTTTATAAACCCCATGAGTTCAATAAAAGGTGAATGGCTTTTTCCAATTCGGATTCAGGGATCCCTGCAAAGCCCAATATAATTTTTGGAGGATGTTCGTCAATTTTCTCGATTGAATATGTTGATAATCCATAAATTTTAATATGGTCTTCGTTTGCCTTTTGAATAAGTGTCTGTTCATCCATGCCGTTCTTAACGATGAGGACTATATGCAATCCTGACCGCTCTCCAATGATTTTTATTTGTTGATGGGGTTTAAATAGATCAATCACTTTATCCAACTTCCGACGGTACACTTTCCTCATCCGATTTAAATGCTTTTCAAAATCCCCTTCCTTCATGAACTGTGTCAACACATGCTGATCAATCCGTGAAACGGTTGAATGGTAAAAAGATAATTCCTGTTGATGCATTTGTAACAATGGAGCGGGAAGAACCATATAACTGATCCGAATTGATGGCATCAATGATTTTGAAAATGACCCTAAATAAATCACCTTATCACCAGCATCCATACTTTGTAAGGAAGGAATTGTTTTTCCACTATAACGAAATTCACTATCATAATCGTCTTCGATAATATAGCGGTTTGCTGCCCCTTGAGCCCAGTTCAACAATCGCGTCCGTCTGTTAACGGATAGGATTGTCCCATTGGGGAAGTGATGTGAGGGAGTGACATATACAACGTCGATGTTTGAATCTTCAATTTGGTTCACCTTTACGCCTTCTTCATCAATTTGCAGTGGATGGACTTCATTTGGGTAGCTGCGTAAAATCCGATGAATCAAGTGATACCCGGGATCTTCAACACCATAGATGGCATTTTTATCGAATAGAAGGACAAGCTGCTGTAATAAAATTTCCATTCCTGCACCGATGATGATCTGTTCTGGAACACATTGTACACCACGTGCATGATACAAATAATGGGCAATTTCACATCGTAATTCATATTCCCCTTGAGAATCCCCAAGTAATAGAAGATCTTGATGTGATTCATCGATTTTGCTTTTCATGTATTTTCTCCATTTTTCAAATGGGAAATGTTCCGTGTCAATTTGGCTGGGATGAAAATGATATAGCAATTCCCCTTCTTTATGATTGATTTGTTCCACTATTTGGTTAGTTTGTGTATACTCTAAATCCTCGAATGTTTGAATATAGTACCCTTTTCTTGGTATGACTTCAACGTATCCTTCAGCAGTCAATTGTTCATATGCAGTCTCCACAGTATTTTGACTTATTTGAAGGAACTCTGCCAATTTCCGTTTGGAAGGCAGTTTTGTGCCGTAAAGAAGACGGCCATCAATGATTTCTTTTTTAATATATGAATATAATTGTTCGTACAAAGGTACTTCACTTAACCGATTTAAATCGCAAGAAAGCATATTCATTTTGTTGCCACCTTTTTGATAAATTTTTACTGACCCCATTAAATTTATTAAAACTGACACTTTCAATGCGGTCAACTTTTTTTTATACTAAGCCTAACAAATCTAAAAAATGCAAATATTAGGGGGAAGAAAAAAATGGAAAAATTATTAGGAACTGACACAGTAAAAAGAGGAATGGCACAAATGCAAAAAGGTGGCGTGATCATGGACGTCATTAACGCAGAACAAGCAAAAATCGCAGAAGCATCTGGTGCTGTCGCTGTCATGGCATTGGAAAGAGTTCCTTCTGACATCCGTGCGGCTGGCGGCGTAGCAAGAATGGCAGATCCGCGTATTGTCGAGGAAGTAATGAATGCAGTGTCCATCCCGGTCATGGCTAAAGCAAGGATTGGCCATATCGTTGAATCAAGGGTCCTGGAATCAATGGGAGTGGATTATATAGATGAAAGTGAAGTGCTGACTCCTGCGGATGAAGAATATCATATTCTAAAAAGTGATTTCACAGTACCTTTCGTTTGTGGCTGCCGTGATTTAGGCGAAGCTGCGCGACGTATTGGTGAAGGAGCATCAATGCTTCGTACAAAAGGAGAACCAGGAACAGGTAATATTGTGGAAGCTGTGCGTCATATGAGAAAGGTACAGTCACAAATTCGCAAAGTGAGCATCATGAGTGATGATGAATTAATGACAGAAGCAAAAAATCTTGGAGCCCCTTTTGAAATTTTAAGAGAAATCAAACGCACAGGTAAATTGCCTGTAGTTAACTTTGCAGCCGGCGGAATTGCCACTCCAGCAGATGCTGCATTGATGATGGAATTGGGAGCAGATGGCGTTTTCGTTGGGTCTGGTATTTTTAAATCTGAAACTCCAGAAAAATTCGCCTCCGCAATCGTTCAAGCGACTACATATTTCACGGATTATGAATTGATTGGCCGGTTGTCCAAAGAGTTAGGAAGTGCAATGAAAGGAATTGATATTTCCAAACTAGCTCCGGCAGAACGGATGCAGGAACGTGGATGGTAATATGATAACTATCGGTGTTTTGGGATTACAGGGAGCGGTTGAAGAACACTTGAATCAAATCAAAGCTGCCGGCGAACAAGCAGTTATAGTAAAAAAGCCGGAGCAGTTGCTTGAAATCGATGGTTTGATCATTCCGGGCGGAGAAAGCACGACGATGAGGAAGCTAATGGATCGTTATGGATTTATGGAACCGGTCAAAACTTTCTTCGAAGATAAAAAGCCAATTTTCGGTACATGTGCTGGGATGGTATTGGCGGCCAATGAATTGACTGGCGATGAGAAGGCCTATCTTGGACTAATGGACATTTCCGTGAAAAGGAACGGATTTGGACGTCAAAAGGATAGTTTCGAGGCTGAACTATCAATCAAAGGAATGGAAACTCCTTATAAGGCAGTTTTCATCCGGGCGCCATTTGCTGATGGAATTGGAGAAGGTGTAGAAGTATTGGCTGTTTATGAAGAGAATGTAGTGGCTGCGAGACAAGACCATGTCATCGTTAGTGCGTTTCATCCAGAATTAACAGGTGATAATCGTTTTATGCAGCTTTTCATTGAAATGGTGAAGACATCCATAAGTAAGGCCGAATTGAAAACCTGTTAAAAAATGAAGCTGTCCTATTAATAGGACAGCTTTACTTTTGAAAGCTCAAAACCCTATATAAATACATATTGCTTGAATTAAATATTCTTTACTTTTATAATTAAAAAAAGTAAGTAAACACTCACTAAATTTTGGTGTTGAAAGGGGAATATATATGACAGCAAGAGTTGCAGTTATTACAGGAGGAGCAAGCGGTATTGGCCGAGCCACATGTTTGAAATTCGCAGCAAAAGGGGACAAGGTCGTTGTTGCGGATTTTAATGAAGAAATGGGACAGGAAACCGTTGAACAGATAACAGCGGATGGCGGAGAGGCCATTTTTGTAAAAACGGATGTTTCTAAGCAGGAGGATGTTGAATCCTTAATCAAAAAAGCAGCGGAAAGATTCGGAAGGATCGATATCATGTTTAATAATGCCGGCATCGGTGCAGGCGGTATGATCCTCAATCAAGATATGGAGGGTTACTTCAAAACGATTGGAGTGAATCAGCACGGAGTTGCCTTTGGAATCATGGCAGCAGGGCGGAAAATGAAGGAGCTAGGTAACAAGGGGGTCATTATTAATACCGCTTCTGTGTTTGGCTACTTAGCTTCCCACGGAACCTTTGCCTATCAGGCGACTAAAGGAGCTGTAAGAATGATGACACAGACCGCCGCTTTGGAATTGGGTGCTTATGGCATACGGGTAGTGGGCATTGCGCCAGGCGGGGTTGACACTCCTATCATTCAAGGCTATAAAGATATGGGAATCATCGATAAATTGAATGCAAGTCAAATGCGCGGTAAATTAATTAAGCCAGAAGCCGTTGCAAATGCCGTCTATCTATTATCGTTAGAGGAAGCGGATGCGATCAATGGAAGTGTAGTCATGGTCGATGATGGCTATGCATCCTTTAAGTGATTTTCTGTAAAAGAAAACTTCGTCCCAATTTAGACGATGTTTTCTATTTATGATATATGGGAATATTGAATTCTAATGAATCAAAGGTAATATTGACCGATTGATACCATCGGGATATCATGTTAAATAGATTGGTGACACCGGTCTTATCATCATAAAAGAAGGTTGATATTTTTGAAAAAAGGGCAGCAAACGAAAGAACGAATCATAAATGTAGCCCGGACTCTTTTTGCCACTAAAGGTTTTGACATGACAAGAACGAATGAAATTGCCTCTGCATGCAATGTTTCCGAAGCTACTATTTACAAATACTTTGACAGCAAAAAAGATTTGCTATTAGCTACAATTACCCCTGATGAGAAAGAGGAAACTGAAGATGGGACTAGCCATCTATCCACGGATGATTTAGTGGAGAATCATGTTTGCACCATGATAAATAAAATTCTTGATAATAAAGAACAATTTTCGATACTATTCAGGGAAACACAATTCGATCAAGATATTTCGAAGCAATATGTAGATCAGATTTTCAAGCCGAATGCCAGGCATATTGAAATACAGAAGAGAATAGATAGTGGTGAGATACAATATATCTCTGATATTATCCTATTTAATGTAGGGATCATTTCTTTCACATTGGCATTATCTACACATTATGAGATCCACCAGCAGAAAAAGGAGCCATATTTTACTTCTGAACGAATTAAGAGCATTGCTCAACTTTTGGTATATGGTATTCATGGCAAACAAAAACATACATAATGAAACGGTCATATTTAAGGGCATGAGCATCAAGCCGTAAATATGACCGTTTCTTTTTTCATTCAGAGTAGATGTCCAGAGTGTAAGATTTGACTTATATTTTTCAGACTATTACGATAAATGCATACTGTACGAAATGCTTTACGAAGATTTTATCTGGCAATCATGTAATATTGGAGGGGTATATTAAATGAGCGATATCGTAATTTTATCAGGAAGTCCGGCTATTCCGTCCAGAACGGACATTTCACTAAAACATATTCAATCATTAGTCGAAAACGAAGGATTTACTACAGCTTATTTCTCAATCACGGATTTCTCAGCAGATGATTTATTCCAAGGCAAATATAATAGCGAAGATATCTTAAAGCTTTCAGAGAAAATTCAAGCAGCTAGAGGTGTCATTATTGGTTCACCGGTTTATAAGGCTTCTTATACAGGTGTATTGAAGGCCTTGATTGATTTGCTGCCAGAAGGTGCTTTTAAGGGTAAGCCAGTACTGCCAATCATGATTGGCGGAAGTAACAGGCATCTATTGGCGATTGACTATGCACTTAAACCATTAATTTCAATATTAAAAGGCGAGCCGCTGCAGGGCATTTATTTTGTTGATAAGGAAATAGATAAACAGAATTCAGAAAAACCGATAAATGATTTGCATTTAATTGATCGGGTCCAGAGTCAAGTTCAAGAATTTGTAGAAGCGATACAGTTAAGAAATTAATGAATTCGAGTAATCCCTTCGTTTAAAAGGACTGGAATTCGAGAAATTATTTTTTCAGATGATGACTGGCGCCAATTATAGGCTTGTTAATGAAAATAGACTCATTTTTTTGGAGGCTTTATCTAAAAAGACGAGTCTATTTTCATATTTACATGAACATAAAATCATAATCGGAATAGTGTGTATAAAAATAACAGTTCATCCATAATATTAAACCAAGTTATTTTATAAGAAAACTCCATTGACAAGGATTAAATATATGTTAATATTTAAAATAATAAAACTTATCCAGAGCGACGGAGGGAATTGGCCCTTTGAAGTCCAGCAACCTGCATGGTCGATGCAAGGTGCTACCTCCAACAAAATGTTGATCATTTTGGAAGATAAGGTAAAGATATTTACCTTGGGATCTTTCCATCATGGAAAGATTTTTGTTTTTTGGAAAGTTGTAGGCAAACCATAACAATGTAAGGTTGTTTGGAATTATATAAATCTAAGAAATTCATTTGATCAGCGGTGAAAATAAGAAATTCGCGGATTTTCTTAAAGGAGGA
This sequence comes from Peribacillus sp. Bi134, assembly GCF_918698065.1. Taxonomy (NCBI): domain Bacteria; kingdom Bacillati; phylum Bacillota; class Bacilli; order Caryophanales; family Bacillaceae; genus Peribacillus; species Peribacillus sp. Bi134. The sequence goes on from NZ_CAKKLN010000001.1 coordinate 464,252, forward strand.
ACAGGCTTGGATAAAGAGAATCAGCTTGAAGAAATATTTGAACGACTTCAAGAAATGCTTAATTCTATGAAATATGGGTCCATTACACTTATTGTCCAGGATGGTAAAATCATTCAAATGGAAAGAAATGAAAAATTAAGAATTAAATAAGGTATCTGCTGACTAGAAAAACTAGAGGCGGGTTTAACTGATATAAAGAGAGTATTGGTTAGATTCGTCTCTTTTTCCTAGAGTCAAACAAACTGGAGAAGATTACAACGGGTATTGATCAACAGTTACTCTAACCTGATACAGCAAGTTTTAGAGGGGGCTACAAAGTTGGCTGCATTAATAAACTATGAAAATTTCAACACTGGGGATTTCCCTGTATTTCCCGAAGACAGTGAGACAAAAGGTGCTTTGGAAGTTCTGCAATGGGCGAATGACCATTATGGAAACGAACTGATTTATGCTTGCAGTTTTGGCATTGAAGGCATCGTGCTTACGGATTTATTGGCGAAGGTCAATCCTTCTGCCAAAATAGTTTTCCTTGATACAGATGTTCATTTTGAGGAAACTTATCAATTGATCGAGCAAGTGAAAAAGCGATATCCAAAGCTTTCGATAGAAATGAAGAAACCTGCCTTGACGCTTGAGGAACAAGCAGCGGAATATGGGGATGAATTATGGGTTAGAGATTCAAATAAGTGCTGTAACATCCGTAAAATCATTCCGCTTACCGATGTGCTTTCAACGGCAACAGCATGGCTTTCGGGACTGCGGAGGGAGCAATCCGAGACAAGGGCTTCGACCGAGTATATCAATAAGGATAATAAGTTCAAGTCAGTTAAAATATGTCCACTTATACATTGGACATGGAAAGATGTTTGGCGCTATGCCCATAAAAACGGACTTCCATATAATATCCTGCATGATAATGGATATCCGAGCATTGGATGTAAAACATGTACAGCACCAGCCTTCAATGCAGATGATTTACGCTCTGGCCGTTGGCAAGGAGCTCAAAAAACGGAATGCGGATTGCATTTATCTTAAATAAATAGAAACCATAGGGGGAAATTAGCATGACAATCAGTTTACCGCACGGAGGAACACTAATCGATCTTTGGGAACCAAATTATGATATTAGTAAAATAACAAAGTCAATCGAAATCGATGAAATTGCTTTAAGTGATCTTGAATTGATAGGCACTGGTGCCTACAGTCCAATTAAAGGATTCTTTACAAAAAGTGACTATGAGACAGTGGTCAAGGATATGAGGCTTAGCAGCGGTCATGTATGGAGCATCCCGATTACGCTGCCTTTGACCGAAGAAACTGCCGAAACCCTTACTATAGGTGAAGAAGTAACGTTGACTCATGAAGGTGAAACATACGGGGTTCTCTCCGTTTCCGATATATACACACCAGATAAGCAATTGGAAGCGACATTAGTTTATCAAACGGATGATGAGAAGCATCCAGGAGTGAAAAATTTATATAACCGCGGTGATGTATATGCCGGCGGGGAAATAAAGTTGATCAAGAGAATAGAGCGTCCGCAGTTTCAAGCTAATTATTTGGACCCGGTCGAGACAAGAAAAGCTTTTGCTGAAAAGGGCTGGGAAACGGTTGTCGGCTTCCAAACGAGGAACCCTGTTCACCGTGCACATGAATACATTCAAAAGACAGCATTGGAGATTGTCGACGGCTTATTCTTAAATCCTCTCGTAGGTGCCACTAAGTCAGATGACATTCCGGCAGATGTAAGAATGGAAAGCTATAAAGTGCTGCTTGAAAAATATTATCCTAAGGATCGCGTCTCCCTTGCAGTTTTCCCTGCTGCCATGCGTTATGCAGGACCTAGAGAAGCCATTTTCCATGCCATGGTCCGTAAAAATTATGGTTGCACCCATTTTATCGTCGGACGTGATCATGCGGGTGTGGGCGATTATTATGGCACATATGATGCTCAAAAAATCTTTGGGAATTTCAACGCAGATGAGTTAGGGATCACGCTATTATTCTTTGAACATAGTTTTTATTGTAAAGAATGTGGCAATATGGCTTCCGCTAAAACTTGTCCTCATGGCAAGGAAGACCATGTCATCCTGTCTGGAACGAAAGTAAGGGAAATGCTGCGTAACGGAGAAATTCCTCCAGCTACCTTTAGCCGTAAAGAAGTCATCGAGGTATTGATCGAAGGTCTAAAAAAGAATGAAGTTTATAACTGATCGGACATAAATTGAAGGACCACATGAAGAGGGGGATTATTAATGAGTAAAAGTACGAATGTCACTTGGCATGAAACGTCATTGACCAAGGAGCTCCGCCGGAAGCAAAACGGCCATGAAAGCACAGTTCTTTGGTTCACTGGTCTCTCGGGCTCCGGAAAATCAACGATTGCGAACGCGGTCGCTAAAGAGTTATATAATCGGAATATTCGAAGTTATGTTTTGGATGGTGATAATATCCGCCACGGATTAAATAAAGATTTAGGTTTTTCTGAAGAAGATCGAACCGAGAATATTAGACGAATCGGTGAGGTTTCCAAGTTATTCGTGGATAGTGGGCAGTTCGTATTGACCGCCTTCATATCACCTTTCAGGGCAGATCGGCAGATTGTACGTGATTTACTCGATGAAGGGGAGTTTATTGAAGTATACATAAAGTGTCCGATCGAAGAGTGCGAAGTGCGTGATCCAAAAGGTCTTTATGACAAGGCGCGTAAAGGAATCATTAAAGATTTTACCGGAATCGACTCTCCATACGAAGAACCTGAACAACCGGAAATCACTTTAGAATCCGACCAATACAGCATTGAAGAGTGCGTTGAACAGGTAATCGGCTATTTGACAGCAAAGAAAGCGATCTAATCAAGGAGGAAATGCAATGGTTTACGAGAAATTTTGGTCGGAAAATCCACTAATCGCTAAAAATAAAACGGAAATCTGGAAATTGGAAAAAGATGGATTGAAGATATTCGATGATATTCCACATTACGCTGTAAATGGTTTTGATTCCATCCCTAAAGAGAATTGGGATATGTTCAAGTGGGCAGGTCTATACCTGCAACGGCCAAAAGAAGCAGGTTACTGGATGATGCGTGTCGTTATTCCCGGAGGTATCCTGACCTATGATCAACAGATAACTCTTGCTAACATCGCTAAAGATTATGGGAGGGGTGTATATGACATTACAACCCGTCAAGCCGTTCAATTCCACTGGCTGACCATCGAACAAGTCCCGGATATATTAAACCGTTTGGAAAAAGTCGGAATGACTACGGCCGGTGCATGTGGTGATATCACACGTAATATCATCGGTAATGCATTGGCAGGCATCGATCCTGACGAACTTTTTGATACACGCGAGGTACTTTATGATGTATTTGAGTATTTCCGTCTTAACGAAGACTATTCAAACCTTCCGAGGAAATATAAAATGTCCATAAGTGCTAATATCCATAATGCTTCAAATGCTGAAATCAACTGTGTTTCATTCAATCCGGCTACTAAAGTAATTGATGGAGTAACGGAAGTTGGTTTTCACGTAAAAGTAGGCGGTGGACTATCCTCCGTTCCGATGCTGGCAGAAGAACTTGACTTATTCATTTTACCTGAAAAAACAGTCGAAGTAGCGGCCGCCATCACGACGATATTCCGTGACTTTGGGTACCGTGAAAAACGTCATCGCTCGCGTTTGAAATTCCTTGTAGCTGATTGGGGTCCTGAACAATTCAAGGAAAAATTGCTGGAGTACACCGGTCCGCTTCCTGAAAAGGGTGAAAGTGCGGTGAAGGAATGGAATGCAGGTTATTTCTACGGCATCCATAAACAAAAACAAGATGGTCTGAACTATGTTGGAGTCAATATACCAGTTGGTCGACTAAATCCAGACGAAGTGATTGAGTTTGCCGAACTTGCGAAGAAATATGGAAATGGTGAAATCCGCAACTGTAATTCTCAAAATCTTATCATTCCAAATGTGCCGGATGCAAAACTTGAGGAATTAAAACAGGAATCCATCTTTGAAAGGTTTCCATACCACCCAAAAAAATTCATTGGTTATTCCGTTTCTTGTACAGGCATCGAGTATTGCAACCTGGCACTCGTTGAAACAAAAGAACGAATGAGGACCATTTCTGAATCATTGGACAAGGAAATAGATCTCGATGTTCCTGTAAGGATGCATATGGTGGGCTGTCCGAATAATTGTGGTCAAAGGGCCATCGCCGAAATTGGACTGCAAGGCATAAAAATGAAAAACCAGGACAAAAAGATGGTCGAAGCTTTTGAGATATACGTCGGGGGAACGCTGAATGAAGGCGGTAAGTTCAATGAAAAACTTAAAGGGAAAGTGGAAGCTGAACAGCTCTATCATGTTCTGAAAGAACTGATCCTATTTTTCAAACAAACAAAACTTCTATCCGAAACCTTTCTTGATTTTGTGGAAAGGGTAGGGATATCCCAGTTACAAAGTAAGCTAGATGATATATTAACGGAAGTGGCCGTTTAATAGGGGAAGGTAAGCAATCCATGAATCTATACCGTTTCGAAGTCACTATCAAGGAAAAACCAATCCATGTCATCATTGTTGCCGATTCGGATGAAAAGGCGTTTGACCTTGTTGATATCGAGCTGGAAAAACATTTTTTGAAAATGCCTGAAGTGGATGACATCTCATTATATGAAAAAAGGAAAATTAAAAATGGAGCAGGTTTCGTTTTATCGGAATTCGAAACGATTCTCTAAGGGAAGGCAGGATGCATAAATGGGGAAAGTATATCTAGTAGGAGCCGGTCCCGGAGATCCAGATTTAATTACATTAAAAGGATTAAAATGCATTCAAGAAGCTGATGTCATTTTATATGATCGACTTGTCAATAAAGAACTTTTGAATCATGCAAAAGATGGTGTAGAGCTGATTAATTGTGGTAAACTGCCGGATTATCATTTATTGCAGCAGGATACCATCAATCGGTTCCTGGTCAAATATGCAAAAAAGGGAAAAGTGGTCACCCGTTTGAAAGGCGGAGATCCATTCGTCTTTGGGAGAGGCGGGGAGGAAGCGGAAGCCCTTGCCAAAAGTGGCGTGAGCTTTGAAATCGTTCCAGGAATTACGGCTGGAATCGCCGCTACAGCTTATGCGGGAATCCCAGTTACACACAGGGACCACGCTTCATCTTTTGCAATTGTTACCGGCCATCGGAAAAAGGATGAAGAGGATAATATCAAATGGGAATCCCTTGCAAAAGGAATCGATACATTAGCCATTTACATGGGTGTTAAAAACCTGCCCTATATTCAAGGGAAACTTTTGGAGCATGGAAAAAATCCAGAAACTCCGGTAGCCCTTATCCATTGGGGGACATTAAAAACGCAAAGAACAGCTGTCAGTACGTTGGCTAATGTAGTGGAAACCGCCAATAACGAACAGATTTCCAATCCTTGCATGATAGTCGTGGGCGATGTCGTTAATTTACGGGAAAAAATCAAATGGTTTGAAGGAAAACAAACCGAAAATATGTTGGCGAATGAGGCCTTTTAATGGAAGCCATATTATATATTTGCCATGGAAGCCGCGTTAAAGAAGCTTCAGCCCAAGCCATTGATTTTATTAAAGTTTGTATGCAAGCACAGCCAAATTCCATTCAGGAGTATTGCTTCCTGGAATTGGAAACTCCTACGATAGAAGAGGCCTACGACCGATGCGTACAAAAAGGTGCGACGAGAATCATTGCCATTCCAGTTCTATTGCTAACGGCTGTACATGCAAAACATGATATTCCAGTCATATTGAACAAAATGAAAGAACGGTACCCTGCCGTTGAATTGAAATATGGAAGACCGATTGGTGTCAGTGATAAAATGGTTGACATTTTAGTGGAACGGTTGGAGGAAACAAATGTAAGGGTTACGGAGGATTCCTTGGTTTTATTGGTTGGAAGGGGCAGCAGTGATCCCGATGTGAAAAGGGATTTGTCTCGATTGGCCGATTTGCTAAGGAACAGGTTTCCTAAAATCCGAGTGCAAGAATGTTATTTGACAGCTGCCACTCCAAGCTTTGGAGAAGCATTGGAATTAGCAGGGGAATCTCGATCAAACCAAGTATTTATCATTCCTTACTTATTGTTTACCGGTCTCTTAATGCAGTCGATTGAAAATAGTATAAAAAAGCTCCAAAAAAAGGGGAAGCAAAAAATCATACTTTGCCGATATCTAGGTTATCATCCAAAGATCGAACAAGCAATATCGGAACGAATTCAAGAAGTGAGTGGGGAGGGAGCCTATGTATCCAATTACGCTTAATATTGAGAACAGAAAGTGTGTCATCATCGGCGGTGGTAAAATAGGTTACTTTAAAGCGGGCCCCTTATTGGAAGCTGGTGCCGAAGTGACCGTCGTAAGCCCCGAGATATGCCCGGATTTTCAACTGTTGGAGAAAGAAGGTAAGATTCGAGTCTTACTTAAAGAAGTGGAAGAGACTGACTATAAAGATGCGTTTTTAATCATTGTTGCAACGAATTCTACGGAAGTTAATGAACGAGTGTACGAGAATGCATCACAAAGTCAGCTGGTGAACGTAATCAGCAATCATGAGCTGGGTAACTTTCATATACCGGCCACATTGAATAGAGGCATGCTTTCCATTAGTGTTTCTACCAATGGAGCAAGTCCAACTCTCGCAAAAAAAATTCGGAATGACCTAGGTAAAGTATATGATGAATCTTATGAAGATTATCTTGAATTCCTTTTCGAAGCAAGGATGATCATTAAAAGTGGTTCCTTTTCAAAAGAAGAAAAATCTAAGTTATTGAAAGATTCAATAGAGGATATTTATAAATATTCCCTAAAAGAAAGATATCGTTTCTTAGCTAGGCTTATGCCAGTAGAAGCTGAATAAAAAAATCATGGGCTGATCAGAAAAACTGAAGGCACCTAACCAACATGTTATTTCATTTTGGTTAGGTGCCTCTTTGTGTCTTAAAGATCAAAATGATCTATACAGGCAAACGGTGGTCGATGTTATCTAGGTTCTATTTTAGTTGAAAAAGGGGAATGTCATGAAAAAGTTAATCGTTTTAGCCTTTATCGGGTTTTTAGCCCAATTAATCGATGGTTCGCTTGGAATGGGGTATGGAGTGAGTTCCACTTCCTTATTGTTGACATTCGGGATTGCCCCTGCAGTAGCATCAGCATCCGTACATTTATCGGAAGTAGTGACCACAGCAGTTTCCGGAGCTTCACATATAAAGTTTGGGAACGTGGATAAAAATATGGTCTATCGCTTGATCATTCCAGGTTCTGTTGGTGCATTTGTAGGTGCATGTTTCCTGAGCAACCTGCCAGCCGAATTAGCTAAACCGTATATTGCCATATTTTTATTTGGCCTTGGTGTATACGTTTTATTCCGCTTTTTATTTATTTTTAAACCGTCAAAGGACAATGAAACCGTAAGGCCATTGACCGCAAAACAATCCATTCCGTTAGGCCTTTTTGCAGGCTTTTGTGATGCAACAGGCGGAGGCGGTTGGGGACCTATTGCAACGCCTGTTTTATTGTCAAAAAAAGGAATGACAGCGAGAAAAGCCGTAGGGACTGTAGATACGAGTGAATTTGCCATTGCTTTCTTCGGAAGTCTTGGTTTTATCATTTCGCTTGGATGGGAAGCAGTCAATTGGCTTTGGGTCGTAGCGTTGATAATTGGCGGGGTGGTTGCTGCACCAATTGCAGCCTGGTTAGTCCGGATGCTTCCTGCTCAATTAATGGGTGTTTTAGTCGGTGGTTTCATTATCTTGATTAATGTACGAACATTATTAGCTACATGGATTCCGATTGAAGCACACATATATATTTATACAAGCATCGTGATTATATGGCTTTCTGGAATACTTCTTACCATCAATAAGATGTCCAATGCGAGAAAACATGATCATATCGAACAACGGCAGAATGTTTCCTGAACCCCGAGTTTGATAGAATCAAATTTGCGATACGTAACATAAAAACTCGTAGGTACATAAATACCTACGAGTTAAACCATTTGACAAATGGGAGCGCCTTTAAATTTTAATAAGGTTCTAAACTCTATTTAATAGATTCATTCATTTTCTAGAATCATTTATTGGCTGTTATTAATCGAGAGATCTATGCCTCTAATATCTATGTAGTTTATTCCCCTAATAAAGAATCAATAGAACCCTTATAATAAAGATGGCCATCGTGAGAGATTGAATAGCAGCAGAACCATTAATTTATGGCCTGCTGCTGTTCAAATGATTGAATTGTACTTTCATATAATTCAATTAGCGGTAATATATTTTTTTTACTATCGAATTGTTTCAATACCAATTTCCTTAAATCCCTGCCTGTTTGAACCCCGGCGTTTGATTGATGAAGGTTGCGTAAGTCCCGATAAAGAATGGCTTGGCTGCAAGTCTGTTTTGCAGCGTGATCCCCAAAGTAGCATTCCCAGGCTTGTTGAAAGTTTTTCTTATTCACTTCCCCAAAATACCCTAGATTTCCACATGAAATAACGGGTCTTTCACATGCCATAGCCTCCAAAGCAACCCTGCCCGTACCTACAACATAGTCTGCAAGTGCATAATAGTCTCTCACATTCTTTTGTTCCCCAGTGAAATGAATGAACTCTTCTTTATATAAAGATTGGATGCTCGCAGCCACATTCTTAATGTCCTTGAGCTGGCTGCCGTTACCGATGATGATTACATGAAGGTTGGGGATATCCTTTAATTTTAAATCCCTGCAAGCTTTGATTAAAAGCATGCAGATTTTTGCTTTATGCCGAGTTATCCTGCTGCAGTAAAGAATTACTTTTGCATTCAAGGGAATATTCATTTTTTTTCTTAATTCCAAAGAAGGGGAAGGGGAAAAATCGGCTGTATCAATTCCATTTGCAATGACTGAAATATTCTTAGGGAAAAATGGCTGAATATGTTCTTTTACCGGTTCACTAACTGCAACCGCAGCATCTGTAAACTGTAACACACTTTTTATATCCGATTTCTGGAAGTATGTCCCATGCAGGGTGAAGACGAAGGGAATATTGTAGAGCTTAGCTGCCTTTGCAGAGAGGTAGCCGGATATAATTTGGTGCCCGTGCACTAGTGTAATCTGTTCTTTTCGTAACAATTCTACCAAGCTATTCAATAATGGAGATTCCTCATTCGAGTTAATCGTCAATGTTTTAGGGAAATTCATTTGGTGAACTTTACATCCCGTTTCTCGTAACCGGCTAATCATACTGCCTTTTCCAGTAACAACTGCTGTATATATTCCTTTAGACTGTAATTCCTTCACAAGACTCAATACATGCGTTTCCGTTCCGCTTACATCCATTGTATCTAACACCATCAGGACTCTTATTGATTTCATGATGCCTTACCTCTTTGGGAAAATTCATCAGATCCAGTAACTGTATGATGATGAATTTTATTTGAATTTAATGGTGAAAGTAACAATTTAATGTGGGAACCTGGCTCATTTATTGATGCACAACAATTAGTATCGTCCGCTTCAGAAAAACCTTTATTAATAGGAAGTGAACAATTGAAAAAAGGGGATTTTGCTTGTTCCATACGTTCTGCTTTTAATGCAGACTTTTTGTGACATGAAGGGATTACAATGCCTATGTAATCCTTTTTTTGTTTGTTCGTCATAGTTATCACCTCAACCGTATCATATTCATTCATTAGAGAAATGGACATGATTTCGTAAAACCTTCAAAAAAAAGTAAAGTAATTTAAAAAAAGGTTGATTAGTCCAAGCCGAAAACATCAGTCATCAATATACTACTTTTGAAGCGATATAGAAGCAGCAGCAAATTGTCAAGATCCTCAAAGGAATCAAATGTATCTGGTGGATCAATGAATTCAGGGGAAATCGAATCAAGGCAAAAATATTAGCAAGGTCGAAAATTCATTTTCGGTTTGAACCATACCAGGATTCACATTATCGATCGACAACGAGTTCAGTGCTGCATGAAAGATAAGAAGGGGGGACCGTTTCAAAAAGGAGAAGGTAAAGAAATGAGAGCATGGGGATGAAGGAAAAAAGAAGAGAACCATGACGAAGGTAATAAAATAGACAATATAAAGGTGGTAAAATAATGAGCACTGAGAAGCAAAGTGAGAAGCAAAGTGAGAATCAAAGTGAGAAGCAAAGTGAGAAGCCATGTAAAAAGAATAGTTACGACTATCTCTACTATAAATGGCTTGTTGAAAATGGTAAACCAAGACCAGGAACACCTGACACTTCAGGAGATCCATTCATTGATTTAAGAGGTGCTTTAGCAGCATTACTAGGAAGAACGGTAACGGTTTCAACTGATTTTGCCCCGGTAACGGGAATATTGAGTTCAATTCAAACTAATTATATCGTAATTACTGAAGCTGCGGGAACTGTAGTATTTGTTCCGTTCAATTCCATCAATTCTTTTAGAGAGCCTATATAAGGAGGAGAATGCATTGTTAGCTAGTATTTTTTATGTACAATTAAAACATTACATTGGGAACACGGTCGAAGTGGCAACGAGCAGTGATTTATTCGAGGGAGTGTTATTTGAAGTAACAGATGATATTTGTCAATTAACAGAAACCTCTCCAGGTTATGAAGGCAATCTTGATATCATAACCATTCCACTAAGTGAAATAAGCTTTGTTCGCGTTAGTCACGCACAATAAGATATATGAAGAAGCAGCCATCTATAAGGTGGCTGTTTCTTTTTGAACGTGAAAAATGCTTGTAATTTAAAAGCGGAATCATTTGTCATCAATATTAGAGTTATTAATTTGAAACAATCATCCCACATTCTACAAGAAACGTGTTTGAATTTTGGATATATGTTGTGAAAATGGCGGAAAAGGTAGTTAATTATTTTTCAGTTTTGTACAATGATTAAATATGAATTTGAAAAGGAGTTTTAAAATGAAAGGCATCTCTGATCATTTAAGGGAAAATTTGGATGTTTTGTTCGTAGGTTTCAATCCAAGCATCCGTTCAGGCGAGACTGGCCATCATTATGCGAATCCAAACAACCGCTTTTGGAAAATCCTCTTCGAGTCCGGGCTGACACCAAGGAAATATGCTCCAACCGAAGACTCGTCATTACTGGATTTAGGTTATGGTTTTACCAATATCGTTTCCAGGCCTACAAAAGGAGCGGAAGATATCACTAAAGAAGAGTACATAATAGGAAGGCAGCAATTAAAAAGGAAAATTGAAAAGTATGAACCTAGACTTGTCTGTTTTGTAGGCAAGGGTGTTTATCAGGAATACCGTCAATTACGAAAAATCTCTTGGGGGCTGCAAGAAGAACCTTCATCGAATCAATCCATGGAATTCGTTGCCCCTTCTTCCAGCGGCTTAGTTAGGATGCCTATAGATGAGATCATCGAAATATATAGTGAGTTGCCAATTCTGCTTGGCAAGCTGAAAAGCAATTAAAGGCACTTATTAATATAAGGGTGGATTGGAAAAACGATGACTTTTCCGATGATGGGGTAGGCTTTTGGCAAGGAGTAAAGGATTGTATACCTAAGTATCGGTTTTGCTGAAGGGGTCGCGAAAGAAAGTCATGATTAAGTATGATTGAAGTGGCACTAATGTCGCTTTTACTCTATGCAGGGTCTGGACAATTCATGGCGGCATGGATTATGGCCGCAAGTCATCCGATCTCGGCCATGATTTTTACGTATATTTTTGTTAACAGTCGTCATCTATTGCTGCATTAGCTCCTTAATTCAGGCAGCAAGGTTTGAAACAAAAACTGATAACTGGAGCCTTACTAACGGATGAAACATTTGGAGTTGGCGGCCACAACGGCACAGAAGAGGAAACGGTTTGATTTTAGTATGCTTGGTACAATCTTGAAGCCTATATAAATTGGTTACTAGCAAAAGCGGTTTCTGCCCTGACAGCCATGTTTACCGGCCTTCTTAGTTTTGAATATTGAGTAAAAAAGACTTTTTTATAGATCTTGCAGTCGTTTTTTGGCAGCATATTAATCGTTGTTGCATTAGGGTTTCTTCTTTCCTGGCAGTACTGGCGTCATAGTTGCAACGGTTATAGCTTCAGCGATAGGGGATGGTGATTGACAGATGGAAATAAGCAGGTATATCCTTGGGGCTTCATTTGTGACTTTCATACTTAGAATCGTTCATTTGATGCTAAGATTAGTAATATGCAGATTCCAAGGGCATAGATTGGCTAAAGCATGTACGGTGGCCGTAATGGAGGCGTCATTGGTTCAAGAACTTCTATTATCGGAACAGGTTTTTTTAATTAAGGGTAATGCTTTAAAATTGGCCTCAGCTTTTACCAGCTTTCCTGGTTGCCATGTTTACGAGAAGTCTATGGAGTACGGTAATGATTGGCATGCTTTCAATGATGATACGATTATTCTTTTAATAACTACTAAACATTTGAATGATTGGCCGATATAACCAGTAATGGATTGCCATTACTGGTTTTTTATTTTCCAAAGAACATATTTCATAACGGCAACTTCATTACGGGTAGGCAAATGACGCTTTTTTATTGAACATTGGAAGCTTGATTATCAAAAACGGCAGTGATTACATAAACTGTGGTGAATGAACTTCTGAAAAAGTCGTTATGGCTAGCTGAATTGAAAGCGCTTTTAATTGAAAAATGAAACAACCAACGTTTAGAAAATGGGAGTCTGTCAACAATGGGAATAAGCAAATAACTATGGAGGTGTTCAATTAATGAATGTAAATGGTGCCCTAGAGGTTCTTGATCGCATGCGGCTTCCTAATGGCGCATATACTGCAAGTGTTTCCGATGATTATAATTATGTCTGGATAAGGGATGTCGTTTATACAGTAATACCTTTTATAAATGATCCGTCCAATCGTTACGAGAAAGCATATCATGCTTTATTCGACTTATTTCAATCCTATGAGTGGAAGATAGATATTCATACGGAACAGAAACCCCAATTTCTATTTGAACATATCCATGCACGATATTCCACTGAGCTTAAAGAACTGCCAGATGAGTGGGGCCATGCCCAAAATGATGCGATAGGTGCCTTTTTATGGGGTGTCGGTGAAGGATATAGGCATGGGAAAAAGGTGATAAGAAATCAACGTGATTTAAAGATCGTTCAAAAGTTGGTCAGTTACTTGGAATGCCTGCAATATTGGCAAGCGGAAGATAACGGGATGTGGGAAGAGAATATCGAAATCCATGCTTCAAGCATAGGGGCATGTGTTGCCGGTTTGAATTCAGTCAAAATGCTGGTCAACGTCAAGGAAGGACTCATTAAAAAGGGAGAAGAAGCTCTTCGTTTCCTGCTTCCAAGGGAAAGTTATTCAAAAGAGACGGATTTAGCCCTTTTATCCTTAATTTATCCTTATCGTCTGGTAGACCGTGAAATAGCACTTAAAATATTGAAGAATGTCACAGGGCGCCTAGAAAGAACAAAAGGTTGCATTAGATATGAGAATGACCTTTATTACAATGACGGTCAAGAAGCGGAATGGTGTTTCGGGCTTCCGTGGCTGGGATTATGCTACCTTGAACTTGGCATGATGAACAAAGTTAAGGAATATATAGATAAAACGAAAATGATCATTCCAGAAAATTGGGAAGTTCCTGAGTTATATATAGGAGGCAGTAATATACCAAACAGGAATACTCCTCTGGCATGGTCAGTCTCATTATCCTATTTATTCTTGACGAAGACTCACAGTATTCGAACTGAACAAATAACATGAAGCATTCATACTTGATACCTTAAAGCTCTTCCTAAAAAATGGGAAGGGTTTTATTGGTATAATAATATTTTTACAATAAATGACTATTTTTCACAAAAAAATGTTTTATTTATTAAAAAAACGGGCATTTATTACAATAACTTCACCTCCATTTGAAGGATTAATACCATTTTTACCGAATATATATAATAACTGGGGAAGGATGGGTAAAATACTATCGAGTTAATACTGATGGAGGGGTTTTATTGAGTACAATTATGGACCAGCTGCAAGAGAATTATCCAAGCGATTTCGATTTATATTTGTTTCATGAAGGCACCCTTTATGAAAGCTATAAGATGCTTGGGGCACACATTATGACATCATTAGGTAATGAAGGAGTACGCTTTGCCGTTTGGGCCCCCCATGCGAAGCAAGTTTCAGTAGTCGGTAATTTTAATAATTGGGACGGAAAAGATCATGCGATGAAACGGATCGAGCGTTCAGGTATCTGGGTGTTGTTCGTACCAGGACTACAAGAAGGGGAACTCTATAAATATGAAATACATACACCTGGAAATAAACGTATCCTAAAAGCCGATCCATATGCCTTTTATTCGGAAGTCAGACCAAATACAGCCTCTGTCATTAAAAAGCTGGATAATTTTGAATGGCAAGATTCGAAGTGGATAGCCGATAGGAAAAAGGAAAACATTTATCATAAACCCATGTCCATTTATGAAGTGCACCCAGGAACATGGAAACAGAAAGAAGATGGCGAATTTTATACGTACCGTGAATTGGCTGATAGATTAGTTGATTATGTGATTGATAATAGTTTTACACATATTGAAATCATGGCCATAATGGAACACCCATTTGATAAATCGTGGGGATATCAGGTCACGGGCTATTATTCCGTAACCAGTCGGTACGGTTCACCTGAAGATTTTAAATATTTAATTAACCTTTGCCATCAAAAGGGCATAGGTGTAATCCTTGACTGGGTTCCCGCCCATTTTTGTAAAGATGCGCATGGACTTTCCCGTTTCGATGGTACGCCTCTCTATGAACCAATTGAACATACTAGAGCAGATCGCCCGTTATGGGGGACGTACAATTTTGACTTTACCAAACCGGAAGTAATCAGTTTCCTTATTTCAAATGTTATGTTTTGGATGGATGTATACCATATAGATGGGATCCGTGTCGATGCGGTATCATCCATGGTTTATCTTAATCATGATAATCCGTTGCCGGTCAAGCTGAAAAACCAGTTTGGCGGTGAGGAAAACCTTGAAGCTATACAATTTTTGCAAAAACTTAACGAAGTGGTTTTCAAAAAATATCCCAATGCATTAATGATGGCTGAAGAAGCAACAGACCGGCCGCTCATAACTTCTCCTACCGATATAGGCGGACTGGGCTTTAATTACAAATGGAATATGGGATGGACTAACGATATCCTTCGTTATATGAAACTTGAAACACATGAAAGGCCATATCATCATAACCTATTAACATTTTCATTTTTCTATGCTTTTTCAGAAAATTTCGTCTTGCCCTTTTCACATGATGAAGTGGTTCATGGCAAGAAGTCGTTATTGAATAAGATGCCAGGTGACTACTGGCAGAAATTCGCAAATTTACGGTTACTCTTTGGGTATTTCATGACGCATCCTGGAAAGAAGCTTCTATTTATGGGCAGTGAATTTGGCCAATTCATAGAATGGAAAGATGAGGAACAATTGGATTGGCTGCTTTTGGAATATGAATCACACGAAAAGCTGGCCCATTACTTCCGAACTCTCCAGGATTTTTATCGGCAAACTTCCTCACTTTGGAGATTGGATCATGTCCCGGAGGGTTTTGAATGGATAGATCCGAACAATAGTAATCAGAGTGTCATTACCTTTATGAGAAAAGGTAAACGGAAAGGCGATTATTGCATCGTTGTCTGTAATTTTTCTGCGCAGGCTCATGCTCAATATCTAATAGGTGTACCATCCCAAGGCAAATATATAGAGGTTTTCAGCAGTGATTCAGCCGATTTCGGAGGATCGGGTCAAATCAATGAAGAACCCATTAATGTCAAAAAGGAACCATACCATAATCAACCATACAGCATGGAAATAACTGTACCTCCATTAGGCATTTCTATTTTTATGAAGCAAACAAAAAAAAGACGGGGGAGAGTGAACGAATAATGGGAGCAAAAAAATGGATAGCAATGTTATTGGCAGGAGGCCAGGGTTCAAGGTTAGGTGAATTGACAATCGGTTTGGCAAAACCAGCTGTTCCCTTTGGCGGTAAATATAGAATCATCGATTTTCCATTAAGTAACTGCACTCATTCTGGTATTGATACGGTTGGGGTACTAACCCAATACCAGCCATTGATTCTAAATGATTATGTTGGTAATGGGAAAGTTTGGGACCTTGATCTTGATGTTGGCGGAGTTTCCGTACTTCCTCCTTATCAAGGGAAAGAAGGCGGTGAATGGTATAAAGGGACGGCAAATGCTGTTTATCAAAATATCCAATACATTGATAACTATGATCCGGAACATGTATTGATTCTTTCTGGTGACCATATTTACAAGATGGATTACAGTAAGATGCTGGATTATCACATCGAAAAAAATGCCGAGGCGACCATAGCTGTCATTCAAGTGCCGTGGCAGGAAGCAAGTCGTTTCGGAATCATGAATACCAATGATGATGATAAAGTCACTCAATTCGATGAAAAACCAAAGTATCCAAAGAGTAATCTTGCTTCCATGGGAGTTTACCTTTTCAATTGGAAAACCTTAAGACGGTATTTAATAAATGATGAAAAAGATGAAAATTCTTCCAATGATTTCGGCAGCAACATCATTCCAAAGATGCTTGAAGACCGAAAAAAGCTATATGCCTATCGTTTTAATGATTATTGGAAAGATGTTGGAACGGTCGAAAGCCTTTGGCAGGCCCATATGGACTTATTGGAGGATAAGCCGAATTTCCAGTTGGATGATCAGCAATGGAAAATTTTTGCCCGCAATGCAAATCACCCGCCGCAATATATATCACCGGATGCTAAGGTCAGTCAGTCGCTTATCAATGAAGGGTGCATGATTCATGGGAACATTGAACATTCGGTTTTATCCTATAATGTACAGGTGGGCTATGGGTCAACCATAAAAGATTCTGTCATCATGCCTAATGTTACGATTGGTGAAAATGTTCATATAGAAAGAAGCATCATAGCCAGCAATTGTGTTATCGAAGATGGTGCCGTAGTTGGCAATTCAGCGGTTACATCAGATATTACCTTAATTGGTGAAAATCAGACCATTATCAATCCAAACAAAAAAAAGATTACTCTTAACTAGAAAAAGGGGAAGATGCTATGGAAAATGTGTTGGGTATTATTAACTTAATCAATGAAAGACAACATTTAAAAGATCTGACTGCTCACCGTAATGTAGCATCCGTGCCATTTGGTGGACGCTACCGTTTGATTGACTTTACGATGTCGAACCTCATTAATGCAGATGTATCAAAAGTAGCCGTTTTTCCAAAAGAAAAGTATCTTTCAGTTATGGATCATCTGGGCTCAGGGAAAGAATGGAACTTGGATCGGCGTTCAGGAGGCTTATATATCTTGCCCCCTATCCATCCGGATGAAACGGTAACAGGCGATATGAAGCAATTTTATGATCATCTCAGCTTTTTCGAACGTGCAGATGCAGATACTGTCATCATTTCCCCTGGCAGCCATGTATGCAAATTGGATTTTAATGAAGTGCTTGATTATCACAAAAAACATAAAGCGGATATCACGGTCGTATATAAGGATTATGAAGGGGAATTGATTGAAAAACCAATCTATCACACCTGCTCGGTAGATTCGGATGAAGACATTACTGACATTAGCTTTTATACCATCCCTAGACCAGGTGACCATGTTTGTCTGGAAACCTTCATCATAAGTAAAACGCTATTGGTGAATTTGATCAAAAGCTGTGTTGCGAGTGGGGAATATGACTTTTTGAAAGACGCCGTGAAAGCCAATCTTCATCGTTTTACCGTCAAAGGCTACAATTTTACTGGAGATATGCCATTCATCCATTCCATTGAAAGCTTTCATTCCAGTAATATGAATTTCCTGAACCCTTCGGTAATCCGTTCTTTCTTCGGGGATACTTGGGATGTTTATACAAAAATCAAACATGAGGCACCGACCAAATATTCAAGTTCTTCGAAGGTTACCAATTCATTGATAGCCAACGGTTGTGATATTGAAGGGACTGTGGAAAACAGTATACTCTTCCGTGGGGTAAAGGTGAAAAAGGGAGCGATTATAAGAAATAGCATCATCATGCAAAAAGGCGTGATTGAAGAAGGAGCTATCGTTGAAAATATCATAACTGATAAAGAAGTGAGAATTACTAGTGAAAAATCAGTTATTGGTTCAAAACAACCTACTGTAATAAAAAAAGCGAAAGTAATTTAATAGAGGAGGTGCGGCAATGAATGTTGTATTTGCTGCTTCAGAATGCGCCCCTTTTATAAAAACGGGAGGGCTCGGAGACGTTATAGGCGCGCTCCCGAAAGCGCTGAAAAAACAGGGAGTCCATGTAAGTGTCATCCTTCCTAAATACGGGGATCTTCCTTACCGATTCAAACAGGAATTGGAACATATGACGAGTATTGAAGTTCCAGTTGGTTGGCGCCAGCAATTTTGTGGCATCGAAAAACTTGTTGCTAACGGAATTACATATTATTTTCTGGATAATGAATATTATTTCAAAAGACATGGTAGTTATGGTTTCTTTGATGATGGCGAAAGGTTCGCCTTCTTTTCCCGTGCAGTTTTAGAGGCTTTACCTTATTTAGAAGTAAAACCGGATGTCATACACTGTCATGATTGGCAAACGGGCCTTGTCAGCGTTTTGCTGAAAGCCCATTATCATAACCATCCATTCTATCAGGATATTAAAACGATATTTACCATACATAATTTACGCTATCAAGGAGTTTATCCTAAAGCTGTTTTAGCGGAATTACTCGATTTGAGTGAGTTATATTTTAATATCGATGGTCTTGAATTCCATGGGAATGTCAGTTATTTGAAAGCCGGCCTTGCATTCTCTAACATAGTCACAACTGTAAGCCCAAGTTATGCGGAAGAAATTCAGAGTCCTTTTTTTGGGGAAAATCTTGATGGGTTTTTACGCAAAAGAAATGGTGACCTTAAAGGGATCATAAACGGAATCGATTATGAGGAATATAATCCTGCGGCAGATGAACATCTTGCAGTTCCGTTCGATTCCTATGACGATAAAATGGAGAATAAACGTCAGCTACAGGAAACACTGGATCTTCCTGTCAATGATGGGGTCCCGGTTCTATCCATGGTGACCAGGCTTGTTGATCAAAAAGGAATAGATCTTATTCTCCATGTTTTTCATGAAATAATGAATCAAGGAGTTCAATTCATCCTTTTAGGTACGGGTGAAGAGCAATATGAATCGGCATTTCGCCATTTAGCTGACCAATATCCAAATCAGGTATCAGTCAATACATATTTTGATGAGGGGTTAGCAAGACAGATATATGCAGGTTCTGATATATTCCTGATGCCGTCCCAATTCGAACCATGTGGCATCGGCCAGCTATTGGCACTCCGTTATGGTACCCTGCCTTTAGTGAGGGAAACTGGCGGACTTCGTGATACGGTCATCCCATATAATCAATTTACTGGTGAAGGCAATGGCTTCAGTTTTACGAATTATAATGCACACGATATGCTTCATACAATTGAGCAATCTGTTGGCTTGTACAAATTCCAGCCGAAAAGATGGAGGAAAATGGCCGAAAGTGCAATGAAGTTAGACTTCAGTTGGACATCATCTTCCAGAAAGTATATTGAGCTATATGAAAGTTTGATTCCTGTCATGAAGTGATAATTGGATAGGTAATACACAAAAAACACTTACGAATATTGTTTTCGTAAGTGTTTTGTTTCTTTTACCATCAAATATGGGTATATGTTTAGATATATAAAATATTGCTGTGTAGGAGAATGAAACGATGAAAAGAAGAAGAATGGAATTTGTATTTTTATTTATTTTGATTGCTGCAGTTTATATGATCCTGTTCACTCATGTTAGCTTCGACGTGAAGCTATATTTTATTGGATTGTATATTT
The DNA here is from genome assembly GCF_918698065.1 of Peribacillus sp. Bi134. Taxonomy (NCBI): domain Bacteria; kingdom Bacillati; phylum Bacillota; class Bacilli; order Caryophanales; family Bacillaceae; genus Peribacillus; species Peribacillus sp. Bi134. Next base: position 484,170 of record NZ_CAKKLN010000001.1, read on the forward strand.
TTGTGATGTTTATTACCATGTTTTCACTCATGCTGGAAAATAGATTTGCACACGAGACCCTTTTATGGATGTATGTACTTTTGTTTTTCCCGGTATTTGGATATGTGTTTTATCTATTTTCAGGTCAGCTCTATTTAAAAGGGTATTTATTTCGAAGTAAAAGGAAAAAAGATCGCGAAGAATGGAAGAGTCTTGTTACACATGTATCATCGCCAAATCTATCGTTCTTGAATAATCATCAGCAATCATTCGCAGCTTTTGCCAAAAATGCATCTGAGACCACCATTAGTACATCATCGCAAACGGAAGTGTTGAAAAATGGTAACGAAACGTTCACCGAAATCATTAAACAGTTAAAAAAAGCTGAAAAGTTCATTCATATAGAATATTATATTTTTCGTTCCGACAGGCTTGGTACTGAAATTATAGATATCCTTATTGAAAAAGCAAAAAATGGTGTTGAAGTTTTATTCATTTTTGATGCTGCCGGTAGTTTAAGCCTTTCAAATAATGAAGTTAAACGGATGAAAAATGCAGGGATAAAGGCTTATCCCTTTTCACCATTGAAACATGGTTTTTTTAATCAAAAGTTTAATTTTAGGAATCACCGGAAAATAATCATCATAGATGGGGAAGTTGGCTTTGTTGGAGGCTTAAACGTAGGAGAGGAATACTTAGGCCGAAATAAAACGATCGGATTTTGGAGAGATACACATATGGTCCTTAAAGGTGAAGCGGTATATATGCTTCATACTGTTTTCCTTTTGGATTGGGAATATGTCAGTGGGGAAGATGTATTAGAAGAGCGTCCAGAATTCAACAATACAGTGGAACAAGGGGATGGAGCTGTCCAGGTGGTGGCAAGCGGACCTGATACACAACAGGGAATCATGAGTGATTTTTACTATTCACTTATTACTAGCGCCACAAAATCAATCTGGATTGCAAGTCCATACTTCGTACCAAATCAAGCGATTAAAGCAGCAATTAAACATGCTGCAATTAAGGGGATACAAGTTAGGCTTATGGTTCCGGCAGTAAATGATGGGTTTTTAACCCAATACGGCAGTCGCTCCTATTTCGGGGAGCTGCTTCAATTCGGTGTAGAGGTATACACTTATAAAAAAGGATTTCTACATCAAAAACTTATTATCGTAGATGGTGATATGGCTTCCATAGGCACGGCAAACATGGATATGAGGAGTTTTCATCTGAATTTTGAAGTGAATGTCTTTCTAATGGGCAGCCGTTCCATTGAAGATCTCATCACTCACTACAAAGAGGATATGATGGATAGTGACAAACTAGATCCTATTAGGTATAACAATCGGGGGTTGCTGGAACGTTCAAAAGAATCATTTGCCAGATTGTTTTCGAATGTACTCTAATGGGAAAAATAGCAGATAAATAGTATAGTTGAAATGTAAAGAAATTAATTGGCCATAAGGAGAATTTAAGTGAATATGAAATTGGTTTCCTGGAATGTGAATGGAATTAGAGCTTGTGTTAAAAAAGGATTTTTAGATTACTTTAAAGATGTGGATGCAGATATTTTTTGCCTGCAAGAAACTAAGCTTCAAGAAGGACAGATTACACTTGAGTTGGAAGGGTACCATCAATATTGGAATTATGCACTGAAAAAAGGGTATTCAGGTACAGCCATTTTCACGAAGGAAAAACCGCTTTCCGTGAAATATGGTGTAGGGGAGCTGGACGAGGAGCCGGAAGGCAGGATCATAACACTTGAATTCGAAAATTTCTATATGGTGAACGTCTATACCCCAAATGCTAAAAGGGATTTATCAAGGCTTGATTACCGTCTCGAATGGGAAAATGGGATGATAGATTATCTTAGTGAACTGGACTTGGTGAAGCCGGTTATCTTTTGTGGGGACCTCAATGTTGCTCATCGGGAAATCGACTTAAAAAACCCAAAATCCAATATTGGAAATTCCGGTTTCACTACTGAAGAGCGTGGAAAGATGACTGAATTACTTGATGCAGGGTTTATCGATACATTTCGCCATTTTTATCCAGGCCAGGAAGGGGCCTACTCTTGGTGGTCATATATGGCAAAAGTTAGGGAGCGGAATATAGGGTGGAGAATCGATTATTTCATTGTTTCAAAACGTCTGGCGGATTCTTTAATAGATGCTAATATTCACTGCGATGTCATGGGCAGCGATCATTGCCCGGTCGTCTTGGAAACAAATCTATAAATGGAATAAATTCGGTTAAATGGGGATACTAATGGTTATCCATATTCAACAGGAGGTTTGATTATGAACACATTTATCGTGGGCTTTCATCAAGAAGATAATGTAGACAGCATGCAAGTGCAAAAATTGTCGGCGGCTGAGTTTGAAAAAGCAACATCACGCGGTTTTCGCAGACTATTTGAATTGGATACAAATATCGGATATTTTGTATTTTTTGATGCTGAAGATGATGAGGGTGATTTATCTCATCTAGTTTTACAGTATGAAGAAGATAATCAGGATCCAAGTGATTGTTACTCTTTTACTAAAAATGATTTTTATGAGTTCATGGCACTTTATTTACAAGGCATGGATGAAGTGGAAGTGGAAGATGAAGAAGATGATGCCAATGAAGAGTATGGACCAATCCATCATCTTGCCCATTTGATGTTTCATATTGTTGAAGAAGGAAAATCCGTTAAGCCTTAACGGCCGATCAATGAGATGAAAGGTACTTGTGAGCTTTGTGACAGGGGTGAGATAGAACTGACCATCCATCATTTAACACCTAGAGAATTAGGTGGCAGCCATTTACCCATTGCCTATCTCTGTAAATCTTGTCACAAACAGATTCACGCACTGTATTCAAACCGAGAGCTGGCCATCCGACTATATACCGTGCCTTTGTTAAAAGATGATGAAGCACTAAAAAAATACTTAAAGTGGATCAAAAAACAGCCGGTAACGAGGGCAGTGAGAATTAGAAAATCAAAAACGAAATAATGCAAAAGCCCATCATAACAAGATGGGCTTTTGCATTTCGGTTCAGCTAGCTTTATTTTTCAACCGGTCCAATAAAAAACCACCTTTAAAATAACGTGGTTCATATGAAATGATGAAAGCCTTAGGTTCAAACTTTTCAACGGTTGCTATCAATTCTTGTTCCCGATTGCGTTTTGTCAAGATTTCCATCCGATAACGGTTGCTATCCCTGCCCTCGCCCGTATAAAGAGTTACACCAAATCCGTTATTCCTCAATGTATCTACCAAAAGTTCATTTTTGGTTTGAGTATTAACGGTTACATTAATAAAACCGATGGCAAGTTTTTGCTCAATTTTCGTACCAAAAATTATTCCGATTCCAAAACCGACTGCATATACAACCATGGCGAGTATGCTTTGGTCACCGCCAAATACTAAGGATAATCCAAAAACGTATATTAACATTTCTGCGATACCCAGTATCGAGGCAAGTATGGTAATATTTTTTACTAAGAAAATGGTTCGCAACGTATAAATCGGAACATAAATAAGTTGTAATAGTAGAATCAGAAGTATTTCTTTCACTTGAGCACCTCACCAACATCTTCCAGTTTGATTAGACGTTTCACCTTGGGAATTGTTCATTCCATAAGTAACATCTTCCATAATCTAACCACATCATAATAGGGGAATTCAATGGGGAATATTATGTATTTTTTGTGTCATTTTCTGGACACAGAATTAACAATCCTATAAGATTTTTGAATATTCATTTTTTGATTAATTTGGTATCATTATCCTTATTAATTCATATGGAGGAATGATGATGTTTAATTATGATGGTAGGATTTTCAAGGCTCTAGTCAATTCTGAAAATGGAGAAGTATCGGGAAATACTTCCTTCCACTATTCACAAGAAGGCTCAATTCTTTCAGCAAGTTATCATGGTGGTGAGATTGTTAAAGGAACTTTAATAGGGCTTGTCAATATGGATGGTTCCTTGGAATTCAGGTATAATCATATCAATGAAAAAGGTGAAATTAGAGGCGGCAGCTGTCTTTCCACTCCTGAATTATTGCCAGATGGCAGGATACGCTTGCATGAAAAATGGAAATGGTCAGATCTAGATCAGACTGAAGGACACTCCATCATTGAAGAAGTGAAAAAATAACAATCTACATAGAAGGGTTTGAGGACAATTACTACTATCTGTTTAGTGCGGCATGGTCAAACAGATTGGAATGCACTAGGGAAACTGCAGGGGCAGACTGATATTCCTTTAAATGAACTAGGAAAGATACAGGCACGGCAATGTGGTGAATTCTTGTCAAAAGAAGCTTCTTGGGATGTGATTATTTCGAGCCCTCTAAAAAGGGCAAGGGAAACGGCAGATATCATTTCTCATTATATTGAAGTCCCGGTCATTGAAAAAAAGGAATTCATTGAAAAAAACTTTGGCGTTGCCGAAGGAATGACAGCAGCTGAAAGGGCGTCAGCATTCATTGATAAAGAATATCCTGGTCAGGAAAATCAGGAATCTTTACGAAACAGGCTGATGAATGGGCTTCAGGGAATTCAGAAGGAGTATCCTGAGAAAAAAGTTATACTTGTTGCACATGGTGCAGTCATTCATTTTATTTTACGCTTGATGTCAAACGAGTCAATCGTATCAAATGGAATGCGCTTGTTCAATGCATGTTTGAGTACGATAAGATTTGAAGTCGATTCTTGGATAATTGATGATTTCAATCAAGTGCATCATTTATCTTAGTCCTATATTATTCAGCAGCTAATGAAGGAAAGTGGGAAATCATGACTAATAAGACGGCATTGATTTTAGGCGCTACAGGTGTGGTAGGCACCCAGTTGGTTAAACAGCTAAGCAACAGCAAAATCTATAGTGAAATCCATTTGCTGACAAGAAGGGAAATGAAATTCACGGAGCCCAAGTGCACAGGACATGTTGTGGATTTCGATAATTTGTCCCAGTATGCCTATTTATTCAACGTCACCGATGTTTTCATTTGTTTGGGTACAACGATCAAAAAGGCTAAATCGAAGGAAGCTTTTCGTAAAGTTGATTATGACTATATAATCGAAGCAGCTAAAATGGCGAAGACATCGAATGTTGAAAAATTACTCGTCATTACGGCCATGGGAGCCAATTCCAAATCAAAGTTTTTTTACAGTCGTGTCAAGGGAGATCTGGAAGGAACACTACAACGCTTGGAAATGAATACTGTACATATATTCCGCCCTTCCTTACTTCTAGGAGAACGCGAGGAATTCAGGGCAGGTGAAAAGATTTCTGGGCTGCTAAGTACTTTTGTGAAATTTGTCTTTGTAGGCCCTTTACGTCCATATCGTGCAATAGAAGCAAACAAAGTAGCTGCTGCAATGTACGCTGCAGCCCAAACGACGGCAAAAGGATATCATTTTTATAATTCTCATGAAATAGAGAAACTTGCACAAAGGGTTAACTAGTGAAACGAGCCTGCAAAAGGCTCGTTTTTTAATCTAAAACGCTTAAAAGGAAAAAGGAACGGATGAACATTGCTACAGAAAAAAGGTAGTGGAGTGTAATAGAGGTGGTTAACCAGAAGAAACAGCAAGGTCAAAAGATTTTTAAGTTGCTTCCATTAGCTGGATTAGCTCAATAAGAAAACCGGGTAAAAAACCCCTCATCTGTTAGTACTATTAAATCTGTATTAGCTGTTGCAATGATACATCCGTTAGCTTCTGTCTTTTTTATATTCATCTTCAATCCTCCATTCAAATATAATTATATATTTCATATCTATACAAAAAATTTGAGGAAATGGAGGACAAAGGATTACTATTAATTATTGAAACGTGCCTGTAAAAGGCTCGTTTCAGACTGTAGTCAAACTCGAAGAAAAACCAGTTTGCCTACTGTATTTTTTTATAACGTTCAAATCTTCCAGATGAAACTTGATTGTAACAGTGATATCCACTACAATTTGTAGTGGGAGGTGGTAAAGGATGAATATTAAAAATTTTAAATATGATGAAGTTGGACTGAATCGTTTCTTTGGTCCATTAGAAGCAAATATCATGGAATATTTATGGGATAAAGATGAACAGAGCATCAAAGCGGTTCAGCAATCATTGGAACTTGACAAACCTATCAATTTCAACACGGTAATGACCGTCATGAATCGTTTAGTCGAAAAAGGCATTCTTGAAAAGAGGTCTGAAGGAAGGCTCTCATTATTTCGCCCAGTTCAATCCAAAGCGGAGTTTTTAGAAGAGCAGTCAAAGAAACTGACTGAGAATTTGCTCGATGAATTTGGTGGAGCGGTCATAAGCCATATGCTGGATGCCATGAAAGATGCTGACCAAGGTTTAATTGAAAAATTGGAACAAAAAATTCAATCGTTAAAAAAGGATAAATTATAATGTGGAAGAGTAAGTCTTATTTTGTGATAAGCCTGAGTCTTTTAATTGCCTGTGTAGTATGGTGCCAAATGGGAGCGTTTTTGGTACATATCTTTTTTGGTGTGAATATTAAAGCCAACTTTTTTAAATTTTGCTTTAGTCTATTCAAGGAAGATTCAGTATACTATTTTGTAGTCGTCACCCTGCTCAGTATAATAATATCCTATAGCATATTGAGCACCCTTTTCAAAATTGCAGAGCAATATTTCTTATCCAGAAGGTTTAAACAAAAGCTTTTTCTTTCCAAAAATTTTGAAAAGACAAGGTTTATAAATGAAACATTCAACCGGGTCAACAATGATATCTTAGTTGTGAATGCTGATCAGCCTCTTGCGTTTACGCTTGGTTTTTGTCGGCCATTCATTGTGTTTAGTTCTGGTTTAATTAAATTATTGGACCAGGATGAGCTAGAAGCGGTAGTAGAGCATGAAGCCTTTCACCAAAAAAAATATCATCCGCTGGTAATATTTATTTTACAGTTGATATCAGATGCTTTATGGTTTGTCCCACTTACAAAATGGTGTCATAAAAATTACAAAATAATAAGTGAATTATCAGCCGATGAAAATGCGATAAATAAAATGGGGACTGAATTAGGCATAAGTACTGCTTTGTTGAAGTTAATTAAACATGGTTACACTGATAAATCCTCGCCCGTCCTTGTCCACTTCTCCAATGAATCAGTTAACTATAGACTTCAGCAATTAATCGATCCCCATAAAAAAATTCCTTTGAGGGCTGAAACTACTACGATTTTTGTTTCTATTTATGTTTTGCTTATACTTTTGGGAATGACTATAGTGATTGTCTGATGACTTTCACTTGATTTTTTTACCACATTGCACTACACTTTGTAGTGTAAAATAAAAAAAGGAGATGTGACATGAATAAACAAGAGATCGGTACCTTTTTATTAAGAGTTATGTTGGGAATTTCATTTTTGCTACATGGATTGTCAAAATTCCAAGGTGGGTTGGAGAACACATCAGGATGGTTTCAAAGTATAGGCATACCGGGATTTATGGCCTATGTAGTCGGTGTTATTGAATTGTTTGGAGGAATTGCTTTAATATTAGGTCTTGGAACAAGAATAATATCTGCCCTCCTTGTATTCATCATGGCTGGTGCAATTGTTTATGTGAAATTCCCTGCAGGTTTTATGGGGAATGGAGAAGCTTCAGGGTACGAACTGGATCTCGTTCTTATGATTATTGCACTTCATCTAGTTTTAAATGGAAGTCGATTCCTATCGATAGATTCTAAGTTACCTAATCTTAAAAGAGGACAAGATTCAGAAATGAAAGCAAGTTAATAAAAATAAACAATATCACAGTGTTAAGTTTATAGCTCACCAAATTGAAACGAATAGACTAAAGTCAAAAAGGACCTAATCGATTAGGTCCTTTTTTTTGATGGAGCGTTATTCTGTTGAAATGCACCAGAACCTTTGATTTTTTCTACTATTGTATGCAAATAATCGATAAAGAAAATCGAGTCGGGGTTTAATGGTTTGGAATTTCAAAATTGGGCTATTGTGTTTTTTCCTTTGTAAAAGGTTCTACATTCTCATTTCACTTTTCTATGTTCTAAAAAATAATGGACTTTAAAATGATGATGAATGCTGTTGCGAAGATTGTACTTGCTGAATAAATTAATAAATAGATATGATTGTGTATTACACTTTTTCTTCCTATAACACAGCATATTATTAAGGAGGATTTATAATGAAAAAAGTTGAATTCAATAATGAGTATTTGGAAATAATAGGGAATTTACCTGATTCTCTTGAGGAGTATCAGTTTTACCTTGGACTGAAAGAACGGAAAATTTATTATAATTATGATGTGGATACAACCATTGTAAATAAAATTGTTTATTGGATTCAAGAATGGAATCGAGAAGATGAAGAGTTAAATATTCCAATAGATAAAAGAAAGACAATACAAATTTATGTAACATCTGATGGTGGAGATGTAGTGGCTGGTTTTTCTGCCATTGATGCAATTAAATCAAGTAAAACGAAAGTTGAAACCATTGGTGTAGGATCTTGTGTTTCTATGGGTGCGTTACTGTTGATTAGTGGACATTATAGAAAAGCATATCCCAATACAATAATTCTTATTCATGATGGAAGTATGTCTGTTCAATCAACTTCTAAGAAGGCTAAAAATACAATGAATTTCTATGACCGTTTAGATAATCGTATTAAGAAGTTTGTTGTGGAAAATACCAACATTTCAGAAGAATTGTATGCAGAAAAGGAAGATGAAGAATGGTACATGTTTGCAAATGACGAAGGTTTGAGTTTAGGAATTGTACATGAAATAATTTAATACTTATAGTTAATTGGGAAGTGAAATTGGTTTCTATTATTTTTAGAAGAAAAGCGTTAATTTTTTTCGGTTATATAGTTAAATCTGTACTACAAACAATAAATATCTTATTTTTTCAAGATTAATTACCTCTTATATCAACATTCTATAGCTATTTTCCATCTTTTTTAGAACGTGAGAATTTAAACGAGATGGGTAACTTATATAATAGTGGGATACAAATTTAGTCTGAGAGCCATTAATCAACCAGGGGCAAATTAGCATGATTCTAAGCTACAAAAGATAAAAGACTAGACAAACTTTCAAAAATTCAGGAATGAAAAGAACTGATAGTCCGAATATAGACTGACTACTCAGTATTTAAGTAAACGTCAAGTAGCCCCAAAATATACTACATAAGTGGTGTATTTCGGGGCTACTTTTTGTTCGCTACATTTTTTTATTGGTACTCTGCATATGGTAGGCAAAGTGCAGGAGAGAAAATCTACCATGTACCGGGCGGGGAATTTTAAGACGAATCGGCTGCGGAAGAAAAAGAATTGATTGGTCTATGCAATCCATCAGGTTCCTTTTTTAGTTAAGTAAGGCTAAAAGAGAAACACTGAAGGATTTTTCTATTAGTCCAGCAATGAGATTCAAGAACTTCCATATTAAACGTAATTGGGTGTTATGATCATTAGGCTTGATAAGGACCGTGGTTTCTCCTGCTTCTATAGCTTTTATGAATAACAAACAAAAAATAGATTATTTTAATGCAAAAGCATCTGTTGGTGTTTAATCGAAGAAAATTCCAAAGTGAATGGTTCAGTTTTTGTAACAATGTGGTCATGAACAAAACAAACACTTTAAGCTAGTGGGATAATCATTTAATATTTTATTTAAACCAGTCTGTCACCTGAAAAATTGTTAGTATTCAAGTGATTTTCGTTGACGAACACACGTTCTTTGTTATAAAATACAGTCATGGGTAATAATGGTTATTGTCCACAACATCAAAAAGAGGCTTGGAAGTTACTCATGCTTTCTAACAAAAATTAGAACAAAAGGAGCTATTTATGACAATGCGACTGTCCCCCTATTTAATGATGAACGGAAATGCAAAAGAAGCGATTCAATTTTACGAAAAAGCACTTGATGCGAAAGTCCTTTTTAATCAAACTTTTGGAGAAATGCCTGAAAACCCGGAATTTCCTCTGCCAGAAAAAGCAAAAAATCTTGTGGCACACGCAATGTTAAGGGTTGGGGAAACGGATCTCATGTTTTCCGATACGTTTCCAGGTCAACCTAGTCACTCTGGAGATCAAGTCACGATCTGTATTTCAATAAACGATATTGAAAAATCAAAAAGAATCTTTGAAACATTGTCTCAAGGCGGAGAAGTGACAATGCCGCTGCAGGAAGCTTTTTTCAGCCCTGCATATGGAATTGTAACAGACAAATTCGGTGTAACCTTTCAAGTGTATACAGAGGGTAAACAATAATCTCTAGTTAACTAATAGCAGCTGCTTTGGTGACTTAGTTGCAAACCCAATTTCTCAATTATATATCCCTGAGAGATTGGGCTTTTTAATATTGGCATATCCTTAACATTGTAAATCCACGTGTTGCTTGCGGTACTCCTTATGGAATTATAGGTATGATACCTATCGCTTTTCCTATGCTGTCTAAGTTCATTCCGCCCCTTCAGAAAGATTCAAAAATAAAACACTTTTCCTCCGTGTCAATTCACGTGCTTTCTTCACTGCCATACGGGGTCTTGCTGTCATTTTCCCTTTATCTACAATTTTACGGGCCATGTTCTGGTCCCACTTTTAAGTTTGATACCTTATCGTTATCTCTCTGTGATATTCGTCATATATTCTTCATCTGTTTGTTCTTTGTTTAGAAAATGGCTATGCTATCATTTAAAACATTGGCATATAAATTAGCCGCATTGTTTGTAAAATATATTCCTTTTAATAGGCTAATAGCAATCGAAGTAATATTACGTTGCGTAATAAGGGGGAAGGGGGAACAACGTGAACACAGATCAAGCTTTCGACCTGTTAAAGGACGCAGGAGTAACAGAAAGCAGCAGTATACAAACTGTTAGACGCTGGCTCCGTGAAGGTAAGATTAAATATGAGGGAGGAAACGGGATTAGAGAAACTGGATACATATTGGATGACACAGATCAAGCATTTGAAATGTTAAAAGATGCAGGAATAAAAGAAAGTAATAGCATACAAACTGTTAGGCGCTGGCTTCGTGAAGGTAAAATTAAAAATGCGGGAAACGGAAAGAGGAACACTGGATACATAAGCGATGAAACTGCTTCAAAGCTGGCCATAAATGATTTCATAGATCAAAATAAGGACGAAATCATACATCGATTAAAATTGAAAATACAAACTCAAGATAAGCATATAGAAGGAATCGAAGAACTTCATGAAACTGCAAAAAGAATATTGATTCAGCAAAGGGATATGTTCAAAAAGGAAGTTGCCATACTAAAGAATGAGAAAAGTGAATTACAAAATGAAACAAAGGATTTATTAAAAGAAAATATTGAATTACGTAATGAATTGATAAAATTAAAAGAAAACATCAGAAATAATTACAATATTGATTCCACTGCTCAATCAAATGATTATAGTAAAAAATTAGGGCTTTCTAAAATGGCGAGCAATAAAGAAGTGTTAGCAGAATATAAAGGGTTATTAAAAATAACTCATCCTGACCATAATGGCAACGCGAAGGTATTTCATTACATTAAGACTGATTACGATAATTTTAGAAAGAGCAACAAAGGTAAATGAGAGCGTTTTAAAAAAAAGTATAATCAAATCAAACTTAACGAGAATTCCAGGGCAAAAGTATGTTTTGAAACGAATCAATTGTTTAGGATCAAGAAAGCTATGAAGTTCAAGGGAACATTATTTTTTTGATTCCATTCGTTTGGTCATTTTAAGTAAACAGTTTCCAAATGAACAAATAGGTGCCTTAGATCATTTGGCACCTAAAATTGAGGTATTTATAGTCCAGCGTTTACATTATCAAGCTGCAGACTATTTTTTTTGTCGCCTCATCCATTGTGTTGCAACCCATTTTTCACCAGTGATAACTGGCGCTCCACTGTGTAAAGTTAGTTCGTTTAGGTTTTTATCGTTATAGAAATATTCGAAATATACAGCCATTCCTTTTCGCGGTGACACTGAAAAATTCAGTTTAGGAAAAAAAGTTTCCCCTCCATGCTCCACATCATTTAAATACATGATGATTGTGCTAATTCTATTATTTTTTGCTGCCAGACTTGTAGATGTGAAAAAATCAAAATGAGCTTTATATTCTTGACCAGGAGTATATTTAAGAATTTGAATACCATCTCCATGTTCAATGGGGATACTCATGATGGATGATATTCTTTTTTCAATTTTAGTTATGACGTCATATTCTTTTTCTTGAAAAAACATGCTACTGCTTGTTCTTATTTCATTTACCTCGTGTGTAACTCCAATTTTGGAACGGTGCATTTTGTCTTTTGACAATCTAATAAGTTCGTCACATTCATCGTCACTTAAAACATTTCCTAAAACTACAATTAAAGGTTCTTCTAATCTAGCAATTACGTTAATTTCTCGATCTTCTGTTATAATTTTATTTCCAATATGATTAAAGATGGTTTGTTCTTTAACTGTCAACTTTCATCGACTCCTAGAAGAATGAATTTTCCGAACAATTAGTATCTCTTTCTTTGTAAACGTTTTCTCTGTTAATTATACCATAAACGTTGTTATATAACTGTTTCTTATTCTGCTAACCTCCATATTGAGTTAATTAAAACGAACATTTTGACGAAAAAAAGGGATAATTGATTTTTACAAAAGAAGTCGTTTTATTGTAATCCCGGCAATATTCCAAAAATAACCTCGGTAGAATATATGGAAAGCCCATATTCAAAGCAGTTAAGTAATACATAATTAAAATGGTAAAAAATAGATTTGTTAAAGGGAATTCAATACTTTTGTTGAACATGAATATTGTGGAACATTTTTACTGTTTAATGATTTGTTATTGTAATCGTTTACATCGAGGCGTTTAACATATTTTCATGGAAGTGATTATAAGTTATTTTGACATTGATGTATTTAATAAACCCATTAGCGAATGGAGGTTAACCTATGGTTAGCACACTGGCAATCAATAAAGATGATTCCCGTTCCTTCCTAACGGAAGAACACTTATTATTTAAACAATCAATTCGTGAATTTCTCGCAAAGGAGGCTGTCCCCTTTTATGATCAGTGGGAAAAAGAGGGGGGAATACCTCGCTCCTTTTGGAAAAAGATTGGAGATAATGGGTTTTTATGTCCTTGGCTTGATGTGGAATTCGGTGGAATAGGAGCGGACTTTGGATATTCAGTTGTGCTGGCAGAGGAATTGGAAATGGTTGGTTCAGCTTTAGGGGGAATATCCATTCATTCGGATGTTGTAGCCCCTTATATAGCTACATTCGGAACAATAGATCAACAACAAAGGTATTTACCAAAGTTCTTTACAGGAGAAATGATTTCCGCCTTTGCGTTCACAGAGCCGGGAATGGGTTCGGAAATAGCGGATATTCAAACCACTGCCATCAAGAAAGATGGATATTATAATGTTAATGGAGCTAAAACGTTTGTCATAAATGGCTTTACAGCTGATTTCATGATAGTAGCATGCAAAACTGATCTTAATGCTGTTCCTTCTCAGGACGGTATCAGTTTGCTGCTCATTGATAAAGATACGCCAGGATTTTCGCGAGGAAGAAAGCTTGGTAATGCAGGACAGGGAAGTTCAGGCATAGCCGAGCTATTTTTCGATGATGCTTTAGTACCTGTTGGCAACCTCCTTGGTGAGGAAGGGAAGGGTCTTTCATATATCATGCAAAAACTGCAACAGGAAAAACTAATGTGTGCGATTGGGTCTTTAATAGCAGCGAAGGACATGCTTCACTTAACGATGAATTTTATAAAAGGACAAAAAGCATTTGAAAAGAAAATAAGTAAATTTAAAAATGCACAGTTTACCATTGCTGAAATAGCGACCGATATTCAACTGGGAAGGACGTTTGTTGATGGGTTGATCTGTAAACATATGACTGGGGAGAATATCATAACTGAAGTATCGATGGCTAAATATTGGATAACAGAGATGTCTAAGCGAATATCTGAAAAGTGCATGCAGTTACATGATGGATACGGACATATGGAAGACGATAATATTACCCGGCGTCACCGGGACATTCCTTTTTCAAAATTCTTTACAGGGACAGATGAAACCGTAAAAATTCTGATTGCTAAAAATATCGGGTTTTAATTCATTATTAATACTTTAAATCAATCAACTGCCTCAATTAATATGAGGTAGTTTTTTTATGACATTTTTTCAATATAATTACATATGACTAGTTTTTTAAATAAAAAGGTTTATACAGCTTATCTAATGGGTACAAGAGACTGTGCATATGAAAAATTAATATATTTGTAAAATTTGTAATTGTATGCGAATGATGGAGGTGCTTGTTATGTTAAAAATCGAAAATGTATCGAAAATCTATAAGGGAGGAAAGAAAGCTGTAAAGAATATATCTTTGGATATTAAAAAAGGGGAGTTCATTTGCTTCATTGGTCCGAGTGGATGTGGTAAGACAACGACAATGAAAATGATTAACCGCCTTATCGAACCATCGGAAGGCAAAATACTTATTAATGGTGAAAATATCATGGATAAAGATCCAGTCGAGCTAAGAAGACAGATTGGGTACGTTATCCAGCAAATCGGACTTTTCCCTCACATGACGATTCTTGAAAATATCACCCTCGTTCCAAAACTTCTAAAATGGAATGAACAGAAGAAAAAGGAACGCGCACTGGAATTGCTTAAGCTTGTCGATATGGGGCCTGAATACCTGGAAAGGTATCCTTACGAATTGAGCGGCGGGCAGCAACAAAGGATAGGCGTTCTCAGAGCACTTGCTTCCAATCCTCCACTCATTTTAATGGATGAACCTTTTGGCGCATTAGATCCAATCACCCGCGATGCTCTTCAGGAGGAATTTAAAAATTTGCAGCGCACACTTGATAAAACGATTGTTTTTGTTACCCATGATATGGATGAAGCCATTAAGCTAGCCGACCGGATCGTCATCTTAAAGGCTGGTGAAATCGTCCAAGTGGGAACACCGGATGAAATCCTCAGAAACCCAGCCAATGAGTTCGTGGAAGAATTTATCGGTAAAGATCGTTTGCTTCAAACAAGACCGAATGTTGAGTTGGTCGAACAAATCATGAGTCGAAATCCAATATCCATTACAGAAGAAAAATCCCTCACCGATGCAATTACAATAATGCGAGATAAAAGGGTCGATTCTTTACTTGTGGTTAATGAGCAAAATATTTTGAAAGGGTTCGTTGATGTTGAAACGATCAGTGAATATCGAAAAAAAGCTAAATTTATCAGTGAAGTCATCAATACTGAAGTCTACTCAGTCAAACAGGATACTTTAATCCGTGATTCCGTTCAGAAGATTTTAAAGCGAGGGTTCAAATATGTGCCGGTGGTCGACCAGAATAAACATTTGGTCGGAATTGTCACTAGGGCAACATTGGTCGACATCGTATATGACAGCATCTGGGGAGAGGAAGAAAATCAAATGGCAGAAATGGCAGAAATGGCAGAAATGTTTTAGGAGGTGAATCAGATGGAAGCTTTGCTCAATTTTTTACAAACGAACTGGCAAGAATTGATTTATAAGGCATGGGAGCACTTATATATATCCATGATCGCTGTTTTCCTCGGAATAATAGTTGCCGTGCCACTAGGGATTATGTTGACCCGAATGAAAAGGAGCGCTTCGATAATAATCGGAATTGCAAACATAATGCAGACACTGCCGAGCCTAGCAGTCCTGGCCTTTTTCATTCCTTTCCTCGGTGTTGGGAAAACTCCCGCAATCATTGCGTTATTTTTCTACTCTGTTTTACCCATACTCAGGAATACATATACAGGCATTAAAGGCGTGAATGAAAATCTGCTTGAATCCGGCCGCGGCATCGGGATGACAAGCTGGGAGAGGATTCGTCTGGTAGAATTCCCGCTGGCACTTTCAGTCATTATGGCTGGTATCCGTACGGCTTCCGTCTATTTGATCGGGTGGGCCACCTTGGCTTCCTTTATTGGAGGCGGAGGACTTGGAGATTACATTTTTATCGGTTTGAATTTATACCAAACAGAATATATCATCGCAGGTGCAGTTCCGGTAATCATCATGGCTATCCTTGTGGATTATGTATTCTCGATCATTGAACGAAAAGTCGTTCCAAAAGGATTGAAAGGTATGAAGGAAGTTGCTTGAGGAGGATTACCATGTATAAAAAAATGAGACGTACAATTTTAATGGCCCTTTTAGTTTGTTCATTAATGATCACCGGCTGTTCTTTGCCTGGTTTAGGGTCATCTTCAGAAACTACTGTAAAGATCGGTGCCCAAAGCATGACCGAATCCGAAATTCTTGCGAACATGATTGCTCAACTCCTTGAAAGGAATACGGAACTTGATACGAAAATCATCAAAAATCTAGGTTCCAATTTCGTTCAGCAAAAAGCGATGGAGACCGGTGATATAGACATAGCAGCAACTCGATATACAGGGACGGATTTAACGAGTGTCCTGGGACAGGAAATCGAAAAGGATCCAGTAAAGGCGTTGGAAATTGTTCAAAGGGAATTCAAAGAACAATATGGGTTCAAATTTTTTGATTCCTATGGGTTCGATAACACGTATGCCTTTACGATTTCAAATGAATTGGCTGAGGAAAAAGGGTATCAGAAAATATCTGACCTAGAAAAGGATGCAGATAATTTAAGGTTAGGTGTAGATAGTGCTTGGCTGAAAAGAAAAGGGGATGGTTATAAAGGATTCGTCGATACATATGGATTGGAGTTTGGCGAAACTTATCCGATGCAGATTGGCTTGGTATACGATGCAGTCAAAAATGGTCAGATGGATATTGTCCTTGCATATTCCTCAGATGGACGGATTAAGGTTAATGATTTGAAGCTCTTAGAAGATGATAAACAATATTTCCCTCCATATGACTGTTCACCGGTCGTTACTGAAGAATTATTGGAACGGTATCCTGAAATTGAAGATGAACTTAACAAGTTAATTGGCGAGATCACTACTGAAACCATGCAGGAACTGAACTATGAAGTTGATGGGAACTTGAAGGAGCCATCGGTCGTAGCTTCAGAATTCCTTAAAGCACATAAATATTTTGAATAAATGGGAGGTGCAAACTAATGGAAACCTTGCAACAGCTGGGAACTTATTATTCACAGAATTGGATGTATGTACTTACTGAATTTTATCGCCATTTTTTAATGTCAGCTTATGGGGTTTTATTTGCAGCAATTGTAGCCATCCCGATAGGCATTTTCATTGCAAAACATAAGAAATTGAGTAATTGGGTATTTTCGATAACGAATGTCATACAAACCACACCAGCATTGGCTATGCTCGCACTCTTGATGCTAGTAATGGGGTTAGGAACAAATACAGTAATCTTATCATTGTTTTTATATTCCTTACTGCCGATCCTGAGGAACACTTATGTCGGTATTACAAGTATAGATCATGCTTATTTGGAATCTGGAAAGGCAATGGGGATGACGAAGCTACAGTTACTTAGAATGGTCGAACTGCCATTATCTCTGTCTGTCATCATGGCTGGCTTACGTACAGCGCTTGTCGTTGCAATTGGAGTAACTGCTGTCGGTACATTCGTAGGGGCAGGCGGACTGGGGGATATCATTGTCAGGGGAACGAATGCCTCAAATGGAACGGCAATCATACTTGCTGGAGCAATCCCGACGGCATTGATGGCCATTCTCTCAGATCTTGTACTCGGATGGCTGGAACGAATTCTTTCACCGATAAAAAAGAAAAAAATTCATACTGCATAGAACAAATCAGGATAATAAAAAAGCCGTTGCATGTTAATGCAATGGCTTTTTCTTGGCTTATCGATAAAAAGGCAGAAGCTTAGGCTCGCAGACTTAGTTTTTTATTTCAGAAAAAGGGTAACTATAAGGATAGTCCTAAAAAAATATAAGGGGAATCAATCATGAAACTTACACCAGAGCAGCGTATTGAACTTCATGGATTTAATAATCTTACGAAATCTTTAAGCTTTAATATGTATGATATTTGTTACACAAAAACCAGGGAAGAGAGGGAGGCCTACCTGGATTATATCGATGAACAATATAATGCAGAGCGGCTTTCGAAGATCTTGCACAACGTTTCTGATTTAATAGGGGCACATGTTTTAAATACGGCCAAACAGGATTATGTCCCTCAAGGCGCCAGTGTAACCATTCTTGTTTCAGAAGGTCCTGTCGTCGAGGTACCTATGGGGACTTATGAGGAATCACCAGGGCCTTTACCTGATAATGTGGTCATGCAACTGGATAAAAGCCATATTACCGTACATACATACCCTGAATACCATCCGAATGAAGGCATTAGCACATTCAGAGCCGATATCGATGTCTCTACTTGTGGGGAAATATCACCACTTAAAGCCCTTAATTATCTCATTCATTCCTTCGATACCGACATTATCACGATCGATTACCGAGTGAGGGGCTTTACGCGAGATAAAGATGGGCAAAAATTGTTCATTGACCATGATATTAATTCCATTCAAAACTATATTCCTGATGAAGTAAAGGGTTTATATGACATGATTGATGTGAATGTATACCAGGAAAATATATTCCATACAAAATGTAAGCTGAAAAGGTTCGATATTAATAATTACTTATTCGGTTATACAGAGGAAAAGCTGAATAAAGTGGAAAGGCAAGAAATTATAGAAAGACTTCAAACGGAGATGGATGAAATTTTTTATGGTGCCAATGTTCCGCATCCAATAGTAAAAAACAAGCATGCCGATTAAGGGATGCTTGTTTTTTTGAAAAGTTAATTTAAATGGAATGCCTGCACCAATACATACCCGAGGCATGTCAATAAGATAGAGCCGATCAGTCCAGCTAAAAAAGGTTTACCGCCATATTTTCTAAAAGTTACAAGGTCAATATTCAATCCTAGTCCTGCCATGGCCATAGCCATGAGGATATAGGAAAGCATAACAAGTTTATCAGCTAAAGGTTCGGGAACACCAGTAGAGTAAATGGCACTCATTAATAAAAATCCAAAAATGAACCACGGTATCTGAATGGACTTCCAGGAAAATTTCTTTCCGGTAACTGTTGATCGGTCTTTCCAATTCATGATGAACCCAATCAAAATGGCGACGGGAATGAGCAGGGCCACCCTTGTCAATTTGACCACCACTGCCAAGTCGACTGCCTCATTTCCCCCTGGTGCTGCAGCAGCGATGACATGAGCAATTTCATGAAGTGTCGCACCTGAAAAAATACCATATCCTTGATCGGATAACTCCAATAATGGATATAGGATCGTATATCCGAAAGTGAAGGTTGTGCCTAAAACAGCAACCGTCGCTACAGCTATTGCTGTATCTCTTTCCTTTGCTTTTATTTGGGAGGAAATTGCCAGGATGGCAGCAGCTCCGCAAATACCCGTTCCGCAAGCTGTCAATATGCCTAGCTTTTTCTCGACTTTAAATATGCGGGTCATTCCATAAACTACTAATATAGCAAATACCAGACTAATGGCACCAACTGCAAATGTTTTCGGACCGGCATTAAAAATATCCTTTAGGTTCAAGCGCATGCCCAATAAGATAATGCCCACTCTCAAAAGGACTTTACTTGAATAATTTGTTCCTGCAATGGCGTAGGCTGGGACGCCAATCAGTGATTTCCAAACAACACCAATCAGTATCGCAATGACTAACTGTCCCATTATATGAAGGAATGGAAGCTCCGCTAAGTATTTTGCTGCAATGGCAATTAGCAAAGTCAATGCTATCCCTTTTGTAAAACCGAGTTTTTTAGTTTCAACGTTTGTTTGTTCCAGTGTGATCACTCCATCTATGTTGATGGCTTAACTTTAAAGCTAAATTAAAAATAAGTGAAATATATTTTTGCTATTTCAATGATTACTTCTACTTATGATAAAATGAAAGGCATAGGTATATAGGGAGGTAACGATGGATCCATTAAAAGTATTCGTAACCGTAATCGAACAGAAAAACTTTTCAAGGGCTGGGGACATTCTGAACCTGTCGCAGCCAGGAGTCAGTCTTCACATAAGGAATCTGGAAAATGAGTTAGGAACAAAATTAATTTATCGTTCTCCCAAACAAGTTCAAATAACAGAGCCGGGAAAAATTTTGTATAGACATGCAAAGCAAATGCTTAATCATTATGAGACAGCAAAAAGAGAAATAAATGAATTTAATAACGTGGTTAGCGGAACGATGAAAATAGGAGCAAGCTTCACGATAGGGGAATATTACCTTCCAAAAGTATTAGCAGAATTTGCGGCTCAATATCCGATGGTGGACATACAAATCATCATCTCGAATTCAAATGATGTCATTCAAGGAATACGTTCGAATAAGCTTGATATAGGCTTGATTGAAGGTGAAACGAATTATAAAGATATAGATGTCAGGCCATTCATGAATGACGAGATGATAGTTGTCGTTCCCCCGGATCATCCACTTTCACAAATGGATCTCATCGAGGGCAATATGCTTCAAAACCAAACATGGGTACTTAGGGAGCAAGGATCGGGGACCCGTACATATTCCGATAAACTTCTAAGCAGTCTGGAGTTAAACATAAAGAAAACCTTTATTTTCACCAGTATTCAAGGAGTGAAAGAAGCGGTGATGGCTGGGCTTGGCATTGCCCTTTTATCCCGATTGACTGTACAAAAAGAATTGAAGTCCAATGAATTGAAAACCTTTCATTTGAAAAATGAACCCATTATAAGACCTTTTTCGATCGTGAAAAAGTTGGACTTCGAAGCATCAAAAGCCATGGAGTTGTTTTTAAGGAAGGTCGAAGAATTTGCGATAAAGGGCCGTCCTAAATAAAACCCTAAACATTTGCTCAACCTTTCATTTTCAATGAAGAGGTTGGGCATTTTTAACGGCGAAATATTATTAATTTTAATGAAAACGTCGAAAGTAAATTGGAATATGTCAATGATTAAACGAATTTTACGTATTTTAACATAATAGCAAACATATAAATTTAATAGGCAGTCTCCAGGAAGTTTTAAGTCCCTGTAGACTTTTCCTGATATTAATAATCTTAAAAGGAGCAACCACATTGGCTATAGAGGAGCAGAAAGATAAACGGGTTTCTGTTTTCGACAGGATTATTGGATTCATGCCAAAATTTTATGTGATTGGAACAATTTTAATTTTTGTTTATACACTAGTTGCGATGGCTCATTTAGGTATCCAAACTTTGAAAAAGCCAGAGGAAACCTTTGTACCTGCGCCACCTGTTTCTCAGGGCTTTGAACATACATTGATATCGTTAATCATCGAACCGATCGTAACGTCTGAATTTTATCAAATCATCTTTAACACGTTATTTCTTTACCTAGTTTGGATATTGCTTTTCCTATTAGCACCGATTGCTTTTTACCGTTTAAAACACTTTAAATTTTTTAATATCGAAATTGAAATTGAAAAACAAGATGCAGCCGTTTATGAAGTATTCAGCATGAGCAGTTCAAAGATGAAATTTGCTGCGTATTTAACATCCGAGGAATTTCAATTGGAGATATCAGAGGAAATTGCCAACAGCAAGGACTTTAAAACACCATTAATCTATACATTGGACTGTGCCGTGGATTTTTATTCCGATCAATTAGGACTTTCCTTTACCTATGATATCTATACCCTGAACCAGTTCAAAAAAGCAAAGCTGCCTAAATCCATCAAAGCGATGCTTGATAAGTCCATTCAAACCGGCGATCCGTGCATTACGAATAAAAGCAACAGCGATAGTGAATATTACAAGAATTTCCTTCTCTTTTATTTTGAAAACATGGAAGGGAAATTCGTCACTGTCTTAAATAGTTATCAAACTGAATTCGATACATTCGATAAATCCCTGCTTAAAATCCTGCAAAACGTCATTTACGATTACTATTTACAATATAACTATATTTACGAAGCGAGCGAGAAGTTGGAAAAGAATGAAACCATTTCCCATAATAATTAAAAAAACCACCCTACAAGTGGTTATTTTTTTTGGAAAGGTGATTGTTAATTATATTCTGGACAATTTCATTGTTCCCAATGAGCTCAGACGATTTATTAACATGCTGTTCCCGAAAATCCATGTTCTTTATTTTCTTAGACTTTTTCCCTTTTTTAAAATTATTGAAGGCATTTAAAAAAGCTATCTGAATCACTCCCCTTATAGATTAGTATATTCATATGATGGATAAAATTTCATGAAAAACGTCAATTTAGAGAAAAATATTTTGCGGATTTAAAGTGTGGAAATTACCTAAACAAAGCAATTATAGAAATTTAGAAGAATTGTTTTTAATGTATAACTAAGAGTATTTTTTTGCTCCAATTATTGGTTATCCTGGCTTTTTTACAAGAATTAAAGAAATTTCCCCCAAAATATTGTATAGTTAGAATGTAGGGATTCGAACAAACATTCGTTTCTTGGGAACAAATTACTTCTTTGAGGGACAGGAGAGAGACAGTGAACGGTACAGCACACATGGCTATAGGGGCCACAGTTGGATTCTTGACGGCAAACACACTTCAAACAGATCCGACCACCACTTTATTCTTGGTTGGCATTGGGGGTGTTTCTGGCCTTATGCCCGATATGGATATTGATGGGAAGTTAAGTAATAGGATTACTTTTTCACATAAGTTTATCCGAACGATAGCACAAACGATTGGGATATTAATGATCATTTATAGTCTATTGGAAGGCACAAATACGGAAAAGTGGATCGGTGTAGGAGCAGGAATCGGAATCATCATTATTTCATCATTCATTAGACAAAGGCATATGCTGACCCTGTCTGGATTAGCGGTTTTAGGTGGCGGTTTATCTTTGCAGGAAAGCTGGTTGTGGCTGTTAGGCGTCTATATTATCCTGGCATCCTTTACACCACATAGAAGTTATACCCATTCGATTGCCGGTATCGCTTTCTTTGGTATCATTGCCTTTCAATTCGAAGCCTTTATGGGGATTGACGGAATTTTCGCCACTTGTTCATTAGGATACATAAGTCATTTAATTGCAGATTTGAAATGTTTACCTTTTAATAAACGTGGGGTGAAATTATTTCTTCCATTTTTCTCAAAAGAATTTTAACAGTGTTTTTTTTATCGCTGTTCAGACTGTAGACAAATTGGAGAAGAGCCAGTTTGCCTGCAGTTAGTTGATACCAGAAATCCGCTCCGTTTCCACGACCATTTGCCAAGCCCATCAAAGCAAGCGGCTGTGGGTTCTCGGCTAGCCAGTTTTGCTGCAGGAGTGCCGCAAATTTCTTCATTCTAGAGCGGGATCCATTCGTATAAACAAAAAACATGAATGATATTAATTTTCTCTTTTAAATCATGGTTCGGGGTGAGTGCATTCCTAATCTTCCTTTATCGATAAATGCACAGTGGTTATCTAACTACTGTTTTTTCTATGAGAAGCTAAATGGACACATCATTCGACTAATTTTTATGTTTTATATGGTCATTCTTCCTGAATCTACTAAATGTAACATATTTGTAAAGATCCTGTGATGCGAGTGATATACCTTTTCTAGTATATTAGGTTTAGCAAATACATCAGGGGGTAAAATAATTTGTTTAAGAAAATTGTCGTCGGATTGTCATTGGCTATTACGCTTGTAACCGCATCCTTTGCTGGAGACCAAGTGGAAGCTGCTTCATATCATACAAAAGCGATTAAAGTGGCTAAAAGTGAATTAGGTACTAAATATAAAATGGGTGGCATTTCTTCTTCAGGTTTTGATTGTTCCGGTTTAGTGAAGTATTCATATCAAAAAGCTGGTAAGAATTTACCAAGAACTGCTGCTGACATATATAAAAAAGGTAAGAAAGTTAAAAGCCTGCAAAAAGGTGACTTAATGTTTTTTGCACCAAATAAAGCGAAAAAACCTACACATGTGGCTATATACATAGGAAACAATGAATTCATTCACTCTTCATCATCTAAAGGAGTGTCATACGCTAAAACCAATAATACCTATTGGAAGCCAAAGTATATTGGTGCGAAACGTATATAATAGAAGAAAATCAATCTTAATATAAAAAAGCTAAGAGACTTAATGAAGTCTCTTTCAATTTGTAGACAAAAAGGTTTCGGAAGGTTTCATTCCGAAACCTTTTTGATTTTTTATTGGAATTGAAGCAGCTATAGCGGAAAGGAAAGCATGGCATGGGTTGAACAACAAGGGGACTTTTAAGAAAGTATCGATATCACCTCAAGTATTAATACTCCTTAAAAACAAAAAATACTGTAGGCAAAAGTGTTCTATCTTAAAATTAAAACAAAGATGATTGGAACGGAAGGTGCGAGACTCCTGCGGGAAAAGCGCGTCAAGGGGAGACCCTACAGGTGCGAAGACGCCGAGGAGGCTCCACGACCGCCCGCGGAAAGCGAGTACCTGGAGTGGAAATCCAACGTTTAAAAATTGTACAAACCTTAAAGAGACTTAATAAAGTCTTTTTTTGTTTTAAAAAATAAGAGTGAATGAGGCACATGGACAAGAGAATTGGCGTTTTGTTAATAGTTTAAGGTTATGGTGAGTCCTGAAGTGGGTGATCAATACTAATTGAATATTCTAAGGGGCATACATAGAATCTTTTTATTTGACTGGAAATCGATAGTTTAATATGCTTAGCAAACCAATTCAAGGTAATTTCTTTTTTATCAAAAAAATTCCCAAACAAAATTATTGAAAGTCAAAGAAGGTCAATGTATAATAAAGTCAGAAAGTCAAAGAAGGTCAAAGTTTTTTAAATTCTTTTTTTAAAGGAGGAGTACTACATGCTTTGTGAAAAATGCCATGTAAACCAAGCTAATATTCAAGTTCACCTAAATATGAATGGTCAGGAGCATGATGTGAAACTGTGCTCCACTTGTTATAAAGAAGAGCGAAACAAACTTGGAGCAGCTATGGGCGGGATGGATATAGGGAAATTCCAATTTAACGGAACTCCAAATTCATTCAATCCATTTAATTATAATGGTGTACCAAAACCGGATTCAGCTGAACATGGCGATGACGGAGGATTGCTTGAGGAGTATGGCCGAAATTTGACCGATGCTGCTAAAGCAGGACTTATAGATCCGGTTATCGGACGAAGTGAAGAAATTAAACGCGTCATTGAAGTATTAAATAGACGCAATAAAAATAATCCAGTTTTAATCGGTGAACCTGGTGTCGGTAAAACAGCCATTGCTGAAGGTCTTGCTTTAGCGATTGTTGAAGGTTCAGTGCCAGTTAAATTACGTAATAAGCTTGTATATATGCTTGATGTAGCGTCCCTTGTGTCGAATACTGGAATTAGAGGGCAATTCGAAGAACGTATGAAGCAATTGATCAGCGAATTACAGGAAAGAAAAAATGTCATACTATTCATCGATGAAATTCATCAACTTGTGGGAGCTGGTTCGGCAGAAGGATCAATGGATGCAGGAAATATCCTGAAGCCTGCACTTGCACGCGGCGAACTTCAGCTTGTCGGAGCAACCACTTTATCAGAATATAGGAAAATTGAAAAAGATGGTGCCCTTGAAAGGCGCTTCCAGCCTGTACACGTTAATGAGCCGACAACGGCTGAGGCACTTGTCATCTTAAGGGGATTAAAGGATAGTTACGAATCTTATCATGGTGTGACATATAGTGAGGAAGCCCTTAAAGCGGCTGTTGAACTTTCGAACCGCTACATTCAAGACCGCTTCCTGCCTGATAAGGCAATAGACTTAATGGATGAAGCTGGTTCAAAATTGAACTTGACCATCGAAGACGGCCAAGTAGAAAACATGAAAGAACGTTTGGCTCAAATCTATAAAGAAAAAGAAATGGCCTTAAAAGAAGAAGCATATGAAAAAGCTGCTATTCTTCGTGATGAAGAAGAAAAACTGGAAAAGTCATTGCAGGCTGGGGAAGATGCAATTAAGCCAACCGTTACCGTTGAAGACATTCAAAACATCATCGAACAAAAGACTGGTATACCTGTAGGTAAGCTCCAAGAAGATGAGCAAGAAAGGATGGTTAACCTCCAAGCGGAGCTTATGAAAAAAGTAATCGGGCAGGAGGAGGCTGTCAAAAAGGTTTCCAAGGCCGTTCGAAGAAGTCGTGCCGGGTTAAAATCAAAAAACCGTCCTACCGGTTCTTTCCTTTTCGTTGGTCCAACAGGAGTAGGTAAAACCGAATTGGCAAAAACTCTTGCTGAGGAGTTATTCGGGGACAAGGAAGCGATGATTCGTCTTGACATGAGCGAATTCATGGAGAAACACAGTGTTTCTAAATTAATTGGTTCTCCTCCTGGATATGTAGGACATGAGGAAGCTGGACAATTGACGGAAAAAGTTCGCCGCAAGCCTTACAGCATCATCTTATTGGATGAAATCGAAAAGGCACATCCGGATGTAATGCATATGTTCCTGCAAATCATGGAAGATGGCCGCTTAACCGACAGTCAAGGACGGACCGTTACTTTTAAAGATACCGTGATCATCATGACGAGTAATGCTGGAGTCGGTGAGAAACAAAAAGTAATGGGATTCGGTACAAGTTCAGCTGTGGAGGAAGCATCAATCCTACAATCTTTAGGCAGCTTCTTCAAACCGGAATTCCTGAACCGATTCGATAGCATCATTGAATTCTCGGCTTTGGAGAAAGAAGATCTTCTGCAAATCGTTGATATCATGATTCACGAGCTTGACGAAACACTTGCTGCAAATGGTTTATCGTTAGATGTAACTAATGAAGCGAAACAAAGGCTAATTGAACTCGGATATCACCCAACTTTCGGAGCGAGACCGCTTCGCCGTGTTCTACAAGAACAGCTTGAAGACGGCATCACTGACTTTATCTTTGAGCAACCTGAAATTAAGAACTTCACTGCAATTGTTGAAGATAACTCTGTGAAAATTATTAAAACACCATAAAGAGTACTAGAAATGCCTCCAAGACCGTAAAACTGTTATGGAGGCATTTTTTTATCTTTTTTGGCTTCGTTTTCATAAAAGGATAGGTAAGGTTCAGCTAAATGACCTACAGCTTTCGCTCAAAATATAGATTTCTGAATTTTCGACATAATTTGCCGATCGAATGTTTTGATGGGTAATGCCTGTGGAATCATAACATAAGGGAAAATTCGCTCATGATTATAAAAATTAATAATTCCTGTTCTAAAATGGGAATTTCAATGGAGGAATGACCTATTAAAGATTCACTTTCTTATTTTGAAGAGGAAAATAAAAATAATCGAAAACCTACGGGTAATGAAACGGAAAATCAGTTGGAATCCCTGCCGATTGCTAATATTAATCCAGTAAACCCGTCGGAATTGGATGAACTATATTTCTATGAAGGCAAAGATTTAGGAAATTCCTATCTTAAAGATAAAACGGCATTCCGGTTATGGGCACCACTTGCATCTGAAGCTAAGCTAGTTACTTATAAACATTGGGATGATTCAGATGGAATAGAGATTCCGATGGTGCGTTCGGAAAAAGGTACCTGGACGATTGAGTTGAACGGTGATCAGGATGGATTGATTTATACATATAAAGTGAGAGTGGGAGAAAACTGGAGTGAAGCCGTCGATCCATATGTTCGTGCAGTTACTGTTAATGGTATTAAAGGAGTCGTGATAGATATAACAGATACGAACCCTGAAAGGTGGACACGAGATAAACCACCTCTCGAAAAAGCTGAGGACATAGTCATTTATGAATTGCATACACGGGATTTATCTATTCATCCTGAAAGCGGAATCCATCATAAAGGTAAATTCTTAGGAGTGATTGAAGCCGGAACCAAAGGTCCAGAAGGAGTGAAAACGGGTCTTGATCATATTAAAGATCTAGGCGTTACCCATGTTCAGTTTATCCCGATATTCGACTTTGCCACAGTCAATGAAATGAAATTGAATGAACCACAATATAACTGGGGATATGATCCACAGAATTATAACGCTCCCGAGGGCTCTTATTCGTCTGATCCGTATCAACCAAAAGTCAGGATTCGTGAGTTAAAGGAAATGATTCAAGGTTTACATGATCACGGTTTACGAGTAATCATGGATGTTGTCTATAATCACGTTTATTCTGTGGAGCACTCAAACTTCCATAAACTCGTTCCCACTTACTTTTTTCGCTATAACGCTGACGGCTCCTTATCTAATGGAACTGGTGTAGGAAATGACACCGCGTCTGAACGTAAAATGATGCGCAAATTCATTGTTGAATCCGTAACCTATTGGGCGAAGGAATTTAACCTTGATGGTTTCCGTTTCGATTTAATGGGGATTCATGATGTGGAAACGATGAATGAAGTGAAAAAGGCATTGGCAGAAATTGATCCGACCCTCATTGTTTTGGGTGAAGGCTGGGATATGGATACCCGCTTGGCCCAAGAGCTGAAAGCAAATCAAAAGAATGCTTTTAAAATGCCTGGAATCGCTCATTTTAATGATGCGATCCGTGATGGTTTAAAAGGGTTTGTAATGAATGAACATGATAAAGGATTCGTGAATGGAAAACCAGGAATGGAAGATATTATAAAAAAAGGAATTGCTGGTGGTTTGAAATATGATGATGATATCGCAACATATCAAAGACCAGATCAAGTGATCAATTATGTTGAAGCACATGATAATTATACTTTATGGGATAAACTTCTCATCACTAATCCAGATGCGACGGAAGAAAAACGGAAACAGATGCATAAATTAGCTTCGGCAATTGTCTTACTGTCACAGGGAATTCCAATGATACATGCTGGACAAGAGTTCATGCGCACGAAGGATGGAGATGAAAATAGCTATCAATCTTCTGATTGGATTAACCGATTGGATTGGAAAAGAAGAGCGGAGTTCGATCGGGAAGTGGAGTATATGAAAGGGCTAATTTCGCTCAGGAAAAATCATTCTGTTTTTAGGTTAAGCACACCCGAAGAAATAGAAAAGCATTTACAATTCTTTGATGCTCCGCCAAATGTGGTTGCATTCTCTTTAATAACTGAAGATTCAACAATTGCAGTGATTCATAATGCAAATTGGGACGCGATTACGATTTCTCTTCCCCACGAAGATAATTGGACCGTTTTAGTGGATGGACAGCGGGCTGGCCTGGAAGAAATAGAAAGGATTAAAGGGAGTAAGATAACCGTTGCCCCTTTAAGTTCTTTTGTATTGAAAGCAAAATCTAACCAATGACGATAAAGTCGAAGTGAGTGAATACTATGTCTCACTTCGACTTTGTTCATTTCTGATATGAAATTGGTTAAAAGGAGTCTTCCATTTTTTACTTTCGCAAGTTTGAGAAAAAATGTGCGGGGGTAGAAAATATAAAATGATGAATTTTTTCGTTGTGTAAGAGGGGAGCGATTAGTTTGCCAGAGAAAGTGCATATAAAAATCAATGGTGCAGAGACCAGTCTGGAAGGTAATCAAACAATATTACAAATGCTGACGGATAGCTCCATTGAAGTCCCGAATGTTTGTTACCATCCTAGCCTAGGTCCTATCGAAACATGTGATACATGTTTAGTGAGCGTTAATGGAGAACTTGTAAGGTCTTGTTCAACCAAGATCAACGATGGTGATGTAATTGATACAGTTGCACCTGATGTAAAAGAAGCACAGGTCATGGCTATGGACAAGATATTGTATAACCATGAGCTTTATTGTACGGTTTGCGATTATAATAATGGCGGCTGTGAAATACACAATACGGTTAAGGAAATGAAGGTAAATCATCAAAGTGTTCCTTTTGATCAAAAACCATATGAAGTGGATCGGTCGAATCCATTCTATCGATATGATCCTGATCAATGCATCCTTTGCGGCCGTTGTGTTGAAGCGTGTCAAGATGTACAGGTCACCGAAACATTGACCATTGATTGGGAAGCAAAACGCCCGCGTGTCATTTGGGATGATAATGTTCCGATCAATGAATCTTCATGTGTGTCATGTGGACACTGTTCAACTGTATGTCCGTGTAATGCAATGATGGAAAAGGGAATGGAAGGGGAAGCCGGATTTTTAACCGGCATTGCCAAACAAACACTTCGACCAATGATAGAAATCACGAAAAATGTTGAAACGGGTTATGGTTCGATTTTAGCGATTTCAGATATGGAATCCGCCATGAGGGATGCAAGGATCAAGAAGACAAAAACAGTTTGTACATACTGTGGGGTAGGATGCAGCTTTGACGTTTGGACCAAAGATCGTAAAATCCTTAAGATCGAACCGCAAGTGGAGGCACCTGCAAATGGAATTTCGACTTGTGTAAAAGGGAAATTCGGATGGGATTTCGTGAATAGTGAAGAAAGACTCACAAAACCATTAATTAGGGAAGGGGATGCGTTCAGGGAAGCTGAATGGGAAGAAGCCCTTGAATTGATTTCCCGTAAATTCACTGAAATCAAAGATTCTCACGGTCCGGATTCGATGGCTTTCATAACGTCTTCCAAATGCACCAATGAAGAGTCCTATTTAATGCAAAAGCTGGCTAGGGGAATCATTGGCACCAATAATGTGGATAACTGTTCCCGGTATTGTCAGACACCGGCTACTTTAGGACTATTCAGAACGGTTGGATATGGCGGAGATACAGGGGGCATAAAGGATATCGAAAAGTCCGAACTTGTATTGATCATAGGCTCCAATACATCCGAATCACACCCCGTGTTGGCTACAAGAATCAAACGTTCCCATAAACTAGGTAAACAGAAGCTGATAGTGGCGGACATCAGAAAGCATGAAATGGCTGAACGCTCCGACCTCTTTATCCAGCCTGCTCCGGGAACGGATATCATTTGGCTGTCGGCCGTGTCTAAATATATCGTCGACAAAGGATGGGCAGATACAGACTTCATCAAAAATCGTGTAAATGGAATGGAAGAATACATCAAGACTTTGGAACCTTACACAATGGAATATGCAGAAAAAGTAACAGGTGTAGCTAAGGAAGATTTAATTACGTTGGCAGAGGCCATTCATGATGTGGAAAGTGTTGCAACGCTTTGGGCCATGGGAGTTACCCAGCATGGAGGAGGAAGCGATACAAGTACTGCAATTTCCAATCTAATGCTAATAACAGGCAACTACGGAAAACCTGGAACAGGTACTTACCCATTACGCGGCCATAATAATGTTCAAGGAGCCAGCGATTTTGGCAGTATGCCGGATCGCCTGCCAGGTTATGAAAAAGTAACAGATGAAAAGGTCCGCTTGAAATATGAAAACACCTGGGGTGCAAAAATACCAGAAAACCCTGGCCTGAATAATCATGAAATGGTCGAAGGGATACATGCCGGTACCATCAAAGCAATGTACTTAAAGGGTGAAGATATGGGTCTGGTCGATTCGAATATCAATCATGTCCATAAAGCATTTGAAAAACTGGACTTCTTTGTGGTACAAGATATCTTCTTATCAAGAACGGCTGAATTCGCGGATGTCGTCCTTCCCGCAAGCCCAAGCTTTGAAAAAGAAGGTACTTTCACGAATACGGAACGCCGTATTCAACGTCTTTATCAAGTCTTTGAACCGCTTGGCGACTCAAAGCCTGATTGGCAAATCATAATGAATGTCGCTAATTCGTTAGGAGCCGGCTGGAATTATGAGCATCCAAGTGAAATTATGGAGGAAGCCGCTAAACTATCACCGTTATATGCAGGAGTAAGGTATGAACGCTTGGAGGGTTATAACAGTCTTCAATGGCCAGTGACGCCAGATGGTAAAGATACGCCACTGTTATTCACGGAAGCTTTTCCTTTCCCTGATGGAAAAGCAAGGTTATTTCCAGTCGAATGGACCAAACCGATTGACTTTGGGGATGAGTTCGATATCCATGTGAATAATGGCCGTTTATTGGAACATTTCCATGAAGGAAACATGACCTATAAATCAAAAGGCATTACTTCCAAAACGCCAAAAGTCTTCCTTGAGGTATCCCGGGAATTGGCAAAAGATAGAGGGCTTGAGGATGGCACTCTTGTTCGGCTTACTTCACCATATGGAAATGCAAAAGTGCAATGTCTGATTACGGATCGTGTAAAAGGTAAAGAAGTTTATCTGCCAATGAACGATTCAGGTGACGGGGCAATCAACCAATTGACAAGCAGCCATTCAGATAAAGATACTGATACTCCTGCCTATAAGGAAGTTCAAGCAAAAATGGAAGTGCTCAGGGTTAAAGGAGACAATCCATTGCCGAGTATCAACCATCGTAATGGTAATCCACAACCGCAGATAGGTGTACAAGTACAAAAAAAATGGGCTCGCGAAGATTATATATTCCCAGGTGACCTCTTGAAGATCAAAAAGGAGGAGAGGAACCGTGGCTAAAGCGACAAAAGTGATCAATCGAATCTCCATTAGCGATGAAGAAAAAAGAAGAATTGAACTCGAGGATATCGAGCGTACCCTTTTGGAAAATAAAGAAGTGATTAAAGAAACGTTTGAAGTCATGAAGGGCATGCAGGATCGAGGGATTTTATCAATGGTTAACAGCTTGTTGAAGGAAGGGGACAAAGTGCTGAACATTCTTGTCAAGACAGCAGACACCCCAGAAACGGCAAATACGCTAAAAAATCTGCTTCTCATACTTGGCACATTAGGAACACTTAATGTTCAGCAGCTTGAACCGCTTATCCTCAAGATCAATTCAGGGATTGCCCGTGTGGCAGAGTCTGATAAAATGCCGGAAAAGCCAAGCTACCTATCATTGCTGCGTTCCTTGAATGACCAAGAAGTCAAACAAGCTATGACTTTTCTGATGACCTTTCTTAAAGGAATGGGAAAAGATACAAGCGATTTGGAAAGAACAACCCAATTACCAGAGAATCAGCATTTGCATAAAGCGAATGAAATAGCGGACATAGAACGGCCGACCTCCAGAAAATCATACGGATCGAGTATACCCAGTAAAAGCGGAAGCGAAAAAAAACGAATCACTAGCTGGCTTTGGGTCGCAGCAGGAGTTTCTCTTGTAACCATTCCGCTAGCCTTATCTAAAAGTAAGAAATAAAGTAGCTCGTTAATATTATTGAAACGGACGTAAAATCGAATTTACTTTGACTTGAGAGATGGTGAATAATTCCCACCAAAATATTAAAGCCGATGATTCCCTTATAAGGAAACATCGGCTTTTATCTACCCTTACTCATTGGAATCCCCATTTTATTATTGATAACCGCATATATAAAACAAAAAATTAAACCAGCTGCTTCATGAAGAGGGAGGCTGCCGGTTTTTGATGGCTGAGATTAAGATCAAATATAAAAAGATTATGGTGAATAACAAGAGCAGAAAGTAATCTTCTCCACGACCTACTATCAAATATTGTTTGATGCTATAGAAAGAGTGCAATATATTCAAGCCCTGTAGGTTATCAAGGAGGATAATAAGGAAATATGTGCCTAATAAAATTAACAATGATGGTAGTGGCGCTCTCACAACAATATCACCTCATTCTTTTTTTCTTAAAGTGTGTGGTTAATACTTTAAAAATATGCAAGAAGTCGTGTCATTTTAAATCCTTATATTTAGGAACCTTATGCTTGTAATAAGCCTTTGTATGCCATAAAATGGGAGTATGAAAATGACCAAGGAGTGTATAAATGAAGCTAAAATTAATGACCGTCACTTTGGGAATCTGTTCTTCATTAATACTTTCAGGCTGTTCAAGTGAAGAGGGAAATGTTGTGAAAAAAGAAAGCAGTCATGAAGGACATTCAGAGCATACGGTATCTGGAGACCTTCAGGAGGAGACCAGCAGTAAGGAAATAGCACCGGATTTCTTAGCTGAAAAACCGGAGGATATGAAGACAATCTATTTAGCTGTTGCACAAAATAAAGATTTACTAGAAAAAATACCTTGTTACTGCGGTTGCGGAGAGTCAGCTAACCATAAAAATAATTACGATTGTTTTATCCATGAGAATAAAAAAAATGGTGAAGTGGTTTGGGATGACCACGGGACAAGATGCGGAGTTTGCTTAGAAATTGCTGCGCAATCCATATTGGACTTGAATGACGGTATGAGCGTCAAAGAGATCCGGAATAAAGTCGATGAAAAATATAAAAACGGATATGCCAAACCAACTCCTACTCCTGAAGTGTAAGTACAAAAAAAGTATGAAAAATTCAAGCGAAAATGAGTGTTTGGAAAATACGGCTTTTGCCCGATATTCATTCGGAAAAAGGCCGTTTTTTAATTTCTCGGAGTCATGGATGCTTTCACATTTATAATATTGGTCTCATAGGGGAATACTTCCATTAAACATTCAACGTGAAAGGAGCTATCACATTGACATTAATCCGCCTTGGTTATGTAGCCATGAGTAATCATGTGCCAAACTGTTCACCATCCCAAACGATGACTTTTGCTCAGTTTTCTAAAATTAAGGACAGAGATGCAGCGATAAGGAAGCTCGAACGCATTTCAATATCCAATCTTCATAATAGCTGGCGTTTACTGATTCATAACGAAGCTAATAATATTCAGTTCTTCAGGCTTTCTTCAAAACTTATCCCTTTAGCCAATCATCCAGAAATTCCAGAATGGGATTACATAGATCCTATTTCAGAAGAACTGGCTAAATTAAAAACATTCATAAAGAATCACCCAAAAATGAGGATAGATTTTCACCCAGATCATTTTGTCATCTTGAATAGCTCAAATATCGATATACTGAAGACATCCTTAAAAACATTAAGGATGCACTTTACTTTATTAAAAAAAATGGGAGTGGATCCCGAGCACCGCTGTGTTTTGCATGTTGGCGGCGGTTATGGCGAGCATGTACAGGCATTAGAGCAGTTTATCCATAATTGGGGTTTGATTCCGGAATCGATTCAAAGAATGGTCATTCTTGAGAATGATGATACTACCTATACTTTGTCGGAAACACTTTATTTATGTGAAAAATTAGGCATACCAATGGTTTTTGATTATCACCATTACCTTGCACATCAGATACCAAATGAAGATTGGAAAGATCATTGGGACCGAATATTGAATACCTGGAGTAATTCCAAGCTACCCCCTAAAATGCATATTTCAAGTCCAAGGTCCGATAAAGAATTTCGAGCACATGCTGATTTTGTGGATACTGGAATGTTCATGGAATTTTTGCAACAAATAAAGGGAAGCTTACCACAGCTGGATTGCATGATTGAAGCAAAACAGAAGGATGGAGCACTTTTCCAGTTGATGGATGAGCTGAAAAGTCACAAAGACATAGAGATTATTGATAATGCCAGTTTTTATATTCATTAATTGATTGGGGGAATATATGACAAAGGGAAGTAAATAAGATTCTCTTTATCAAATATCCTGTGTTTACATAACATTATTATCGTCAATAGATTGGTCGCTATTCCTGTATTCGAATTCCGTTATCAATGAAAAATTGTTTAGAAAGAGCGAGGGGGTAAAAAGTCATAAAAGTTATTGCAAAACTTCTTCATTAACAATCTGGTTAGCAGGGGGGCAGTGGCAATTTTTTTATAATTGAGAATACGATAGTTGTTCTGTTGTCTGTTTGAGCAGCTTTCATTTTCCTTTGGAAGAAATCGCTGCCTCTCTCCAAGGTTCAATTGTTTTTACAGGAATATATTGAAAATCAAGGCCGAATATTCCATAGCATGGTGAAATCGAAATTTTTTGCAGACTATGTTAAAAATTAGAAAAATAGTTATTTTAAATAGTGCATGTACAAAAATATAATAAAAGTCATAAAAAACGAGCTTCATATTTAGCTTTTAAAGCTGTTGTTTTACTTTATTGGAGTCATTAATCAAGAAGGAGTTAAAAAGGCTCTATGAATCTATATAGCCGGTTAATGGCGGTTGGTAGATTATAGGTGCTTTCTGGTTTGTTTTTATAAGAATATTCTGAATGTAACAAAGGACCTGTATTGATACATTCAAAAACGCATTAAATCAAGGTTTATACGGGTATCAAAATTTATAAAACTTGCCTTTTTTTCACCTGTTCACGTACAATGAAAGAAGGGGAAAGGAGAATGAGCCATTCATGCAAGCAGCCTCTCAAAGAATTAAAAATGTCCAGCCGATACGCCGGTTGGATCACATAGAAAAAATGAAAAAGTCACTATTAAAATATTGCAGCTACAGGGATTATATGATGTTTTCAATCGGGATAAACATCGGGTTACGTATAGGGGATCTTTTACAATTGAGAGTGAAAGACATTCTTGAGGGTACGCATATTGTCATTGTGGAGCAAAAAACAGATAAAATTAAGCGGTTCCTTGTCAATCCTCAACTTCGTAAAGAAGTTAGGAAGTATGTCCGGAAATCGAACCTGAAAAATGATCAGTATTTATTTCCAAGTCGAAAGGGTAATGGTCCAATCACCAGGGTACAGGCCTATCGGGTTCTGAACAAAGCGGCTGAAATGGCAGACATTCCGGATGTAGGTACACATACCCTTCGAAAAACCTTCGGCTACTTACATTACCAAAAATTCAAGGATATCGCTTTACTGCAGCAAATCCTTAATCATTCCAATCCAAAAGATACGATGATTTACATAGGACTCACACAGGATTTAATGGACGAAACATTAATGGATTTCTATTATTAACTGAAAAGGACGAAGTACAACTCCTGTAGTACTCATTATTTTTATATGGATATCACATTCCTTCAATGGGGAGTTATTTCAGAGGAAACATTATTTCGATATATCTGAATGGGTAGATAAAACTAGAATCATTGGTGTGGATAGGTGAAAGGGCACTCGGAATGGGATACGCGCCTTTTGCTAGGAAAATCTACTTCACTGAGGATTTTGAAAATTATAAGAGTTTTGGCCAGGTAATGGACAGAGTTTTAAATCAACCGAATGACTTCTCAAAAAAGACTAGAATACATAGTCTTTTTTTCTTGATACCACCGTACTGATTTTTATAAAGAGTCACTCGATTTAGTATATTAAAAACATTTACTTTTCTGAAATTCTGTTATTTTCCTGTTTAAAAAATAATGAAACAGAAAGTTATCAGAAATGAATGGTTGCTGCAAAATGGAGTCACTATAATAATATTATGTTAACTAAAACTCGATATTCTCCTACTGTCAAAGGACTCGAACTGCACCTCAATCGTTATAGAAAATCTCATAATTGGTGTGCAGTATGGAGTGGTTACCACTAAAATAGGTAATTAGTTCGGTTATAAGGTACTCATATTCGTCATCTTATCTAGCTCCAAAGGCAAAAAAGCATATTCTCCGTCCTTGATTATCTCACATTTACGAACGGTAATTGGCTGTTTAAAAATGGGCCCGTCTATTACGGTCGTATGGAACTCTCCGCCTTCTCCGCAGGGGTCAATACCGCGAGCTTCAAGGTCCTTCACGTATTCATGGGTTAACGTTCGCCCTAAATCATCCTCTGTCATTCCCAATGATAAATTAACGGTTACGATGATCGTTACAAATCCCAGATTCATGAACTCTTCGACAGCTTCACGATGATTCATTTCCCATAAAGGCATTCCAAGCTTCAACCCGGCATTCTTCGTAACCTTATCATGCCAACAGCCATGGGCAGGCATATCCAAGTCTCCTGTTACTAAAACTTCTGCTCCTTGATTTTTAGCATTTTCTAAAAGGTGCATAAATACTTTTTCATAATCAGTCCAACTGGCAGCTGCAGTATATACAGGCAATCCTATTGATTCAGCTTGGGCATGTATGAGTTCCGGAGGCATTCCATGGGATCTGGAACGTTTTCCTTCTTCCTCCAGCATGACGATAAGTCCTACAGCTTCTCCAATCTTCATTGCTTTATAAAGGGCTAAGACACTATCCTTTCCTCCGCTAAAAGATGCTATGAACTTATGACCGCGAGCACTATTTTTCCAATCGATTAATTCTGACATTCATATTTTCCCCTTTATTCTAATGACTTTTTGCCAATTTCCTATTTTATAGATGAATTATGATAACTATATTTGTTTGATTTTATCACGGTTGAAGCCTTCAGATAAGATATTAATGCATCCTGATACAAAAAACTTGATTTAAGGGAAGTTCTTCCCGAAAAAACTACTCTATAATGAACTGAACAATATAACGTGATTAATCCCTAGGGTACAAAGCTGAAATAAAAAGGCATGAGTCTCGGTGGGGGACCGATTCATGCCCTTAAGGCTAGCTAAATTGTATAGCCATTATGGGTTTATTTCACATAGTAGCTTCTTTTTATAAAACCGCAATATGTATTTCCACTTTTCCATCAGGGTAATATTTTTCAAAATCCAGGCTATATTTCCTGTTCATTTTTTTCTCTTCCTCCAGCTGCCATATCTTTTTCCAGGTTTCACCTATGGAATGTTCATCTTGTAAACACTCAAACACCGCGTATTCTTGATCTGGAATGACAAAATTTTCATTCGATACGGGGGTTTCGGTGGCTATAGCTAATGTATAATCTCCACGATAGTTACTTTCGTACTGATGGTATATCCCATATTTCATATCATTTTCAATATTATAATCATTTGTTTTGCTCCAAAGGGATCCGGTTTTCTCGAAAAGATTTTTATCGGTGAAATTATTAGTCCTTATTTCGCCAATCATGTAGACTTCTTTACTCATTAACTAGCAACCCCTTATTTAAATAAATTTGAATACCACAATAATGATATCATAATGATGAGATTTTTTGGAAAGTTTTGGCGTTAGTTCCTGGTTTGGATTTTGTGAATTGAAGTTAAATATAAATGGAGGAACCAATTTATATTCAGATGTGAATTAGTTGTTTACCCTATTTATTGTATCCAGTGTAATTTAAATTGGATACAATATATTAAAAATTTAGTATTGTAATCGCTTTATATAGTTGATATAGTTTAAATTGTATCCAATATCGAAAGGTGGACGCTGAATTGGATAATGCTAATTCTAAAAGAGATAAATCTACAATCGTAAAAAATGTAACGAAAAGTCTTAGGAAGGCGATTTTGAATGGGACGTTGAAAAAGGGGGAGCGACTCATTCAAGAGGAGTGGGCAGATCGCCTGGAAGTAAGCAGAATGCCCATTCGTGAAGCCCTTACACAACTTCAAATGGAGGGGTTGGTGGAAATGGTTCCTCATAAAGGAGCAATCGTCACACCGATTACCCGGGATGATATTGAAGAAATTTATCATACCAGGTCTCTGCTTGAAGGCCTTGCTGTAGAAAAGTCGCTTCCTTATTTAACAAAGGAGGATAAAGAAAAATTAAAGGGAATTTTGATTGAAATGGAAGGGATTCAGTTATCTGATGAAACCAATGAACATTATATCCTTTTGAATGCGGCTTTTCATGAAACCCTCCGAAAAGGGTGCCCGTGGCCAAGAGTTCAAAAAATGGTAGAAACGTTGGGTATCTCACCCATTGCGCCGAATTTGCTGATTGATTATTACCCAGAAACGCAACGGGAACACCGGATGATATATGAAGCGGCACTAAGAGGGGATCCTGCAGAACTAAGGGCAGCAGTAGAATTTCACATCTTACGGACTAAGAACAATTTAATTACGTATATGGAGTTGCTGAATACTAATAATCATCAATAAAAGGAGTGTTAATTGTGTATGATTTCGCAATTGTTGGCGGGGGAATTGTAGGTTTATCGACGGGAATGGCCCTTTATCAGCGGTTTCCTAATGCTAAAGTGGTAGTCATTGAAAAAGAGGCTGTTGTTGCAGATCATCAAACGGGGCATAACAGCGGCGTCATCCATTCAGGAATTTATTATAAACCAGGCAGTTTCAAAGCACGGTTTGCCCGTCAAGGAAGCAAATCAATGACGGAATTCTGTAGGATGCATGGAATTGATCATGATATTTGCGGTAAGGTCATTGTTGCAACAAAACCAGAAGAGTTGCCCCTTCTTGATGATTTATTTTCACGCGGTTTACAAAATGAGCTAGCTATCCAAAGAATCGGTGTGGAAGAGTTAAAGGAAATTGAACCGCATGTTAATGGACTTGGAGCGATTCGCGTCCCGCAAGCCGGCATCGTCAATTATCGTCAGGTAAGTGAAAAGATGGCGGATATCATCCGAGGCAACGGCGGTGAAATCAAGCTGAATACAAAGGTGGAGAAGATTGACGAGGATTCTGATGAAGTCATCATCGCTACGAACAACGGGACAATAAAAGCAAGGATAGTCATTAATTGCGCTGGATTGCACAGTGACCGTATCGCAGCAGCTGCGGGGTATAAAACTGATATGAAAATTGTCCCGTTTCGCGGTGAATATTTTAAATTGAAGCCCGAAAAGCGCTTTCTTGTCAATCATTTAATTTATCCGGTACCTAACCCGAAATTCCCATTTTTAGGAGTTCATTTCACACGGATGATTAGCGGCGAAGTAGATGCTGGCCCAAATGCTGTACTAAGTTTCAAACGTGAAGGTTATAAAAAAACTGACTTCAATGCGAAGGATTTAACTGAAGTTTTAAGCTATAAAGGTTTTTGGAAACTGGCCAGTAAATTCATGAAGGAAGGGATGGATGAATATGTCCGTTCTTTTAGTAAAAAGCAATTTACGAAAAGCCTGCAGGAATTGATTCCGGAAATTCAAGAAGATGATTTAATCCCTGCACCTGCCGGAGTCCGGGCACAGGCGTTACAGGATGATGGTAATATGGTGGATGATTTTCATATTATAATGGGGAAACGGACCATTCATGTTTGTAATGCACCGTCACCTGCAGCAACAGCATCAATTGAAATTGGAAAAGAGGTTGTTAACCGCATTCCGGAACAATCACACTTATTGGAAGCGGCATTTACAAAATAAAATTCGTTAAAGAGAGGAAGAGGCCTCATGTTCAATGGTAAAACAATTTTTATTGCAGGTCATGCACGTTTACCTCAAGGGATGGCAGCGAAAAGTGTCTTTGAAACATTGACCATCACCGCGGAAGTCGATGCTAAATATGGGGTTGTCCTGGAAGCCTCCTGTACTCTGGCAACAGAGCATGGACGGGAATTTATTGGGCGTTTATTAAAAGGGATCAGTTTAAATGATGGTGTTGATGAAGCGATAGAATCGATTCAATCTTATTATCGGGGGAAAGCGGCTAATGCATTGATTGCTGCCTTGAAGGACCTGGATCTCCATTTTCAGCAAATTAAAGCGGCAGAAAAAACGAAACTACCAAGTTAGTAAAATGATTTATCAGAATAATTTGTAAAAGATGTTGACATTTTTACGGGAAAACGTTTTAATGTAATTAAGCCAATATTATGACATTAACACCTTTTGGAAAATACCTTTTCAGAATCGTGTAAAGATCTTAATGATTGGAAACAGGAAAAATAAATCATACATAAACTGCATATTCGCTGTGACTCTATTTGCATAGAGCAGTGAAGTGAATATAAGCCAGTTGTACAGTTGGATTCCCATTTTATTTGGGGATCATGTGCGACTGGCTTTTTATAATTCCTGTTAACTTTGTCACCTATATTACAAATAACAGGAGGAATCATTCATGAACATTGCAGAAAAAAAGAGAGCGAAGTTTGAAAGGAAAACAGAAAAATACGAGGTGAAAGTTCATCCTCAATCCAGCCGTTTATATCATATTGAAATTTCAAAAGAGGCGATTGCTGCTTTTTTAGAAACGGTATCCAAGGATAATCAGTCTGTTCAACATCTGGAATATACGCCATATGCACGACTCATCATTGCTTCATATCTTTTGGATCAAGTGGGGGAAGACTTTGGTGAATTGCTTCGTAACATCGTTCATGATCGGGAATCCGGCGGCTTCACCCTTGGCTTGGAGGGTGTCACGGAGAATACAGATGAATATGTCATTTTTGCAACGGCCATTTCATACTTGCTCGGAACTCCAAACCATGATGCCATGTCAGGAAAATATTATGCCCGTTTTAGTGTTCAAGACACGGATAGCAGTGATTCATATTTGCGTCAGGCCTATCGTTTATTTACACTTCATACGGACGGAACCTTTGTTGATGAACCAACGGACTGGTTACTGATGATGAAGATGATCGAAAAAAATGCCCGCGGTGGCGAATCACGCTTATTGCACCTAGACGATTGGAAAGAGCTTGATATGTATGTAAATCATCCATTATCAAGCCAGAAATTCACGTATAAGGCACCGAAAAGCAAGAACATTGATCAGGAAATTGAAAGATTAACATTCTTCAATCATAATAACAAACCTGGTATATGTTTTATCGATCAATTTGTTTATCCTGATTCGATTGAACAAGCCAAATACTTACGCGATTTATCCAATTCATTAGAAAACGATGAAAGTGTACTTGAACTGGAACTGCCAGTTGGAGATTTAGTTGTCGTCAACAATATATTTTGGCTTCACGGCCGCGCTGCATTTGAAAAAGATCCGAACCTGAATCGTGAATTGCTTCGCCAGCGCGGAAGATTCAATCAATAGTTTCATTTTGTAAACCCAAATTTTTTTCATCCCCAAATACCATTTTTAAGATAAATTCTTTTCAACCCAAGGGTTGGAAAGCAATTTATCTTTTTTTTTGAAAAGGTTCATTCTTTTAACTTTATCTCGTCTGAGTAAAACTTTTTAAGTACGGTATCAGGCATACTACATTACGTTTTTATCATGATGGAGAGATCAAACAACACTTTATAAACGACTAGTATTTTCAATTTCCGTTAAGGAATATACGGATTCAAAAAGATTCATAATGCTCCAATGTTCGGTGCGAAACTGAATTTCTGATATACTGATATGGCCAAAATATATAGAAAGAGGGGATAGTACTTTATGGGGATCGCTAATTTTTCTAATTTTACGCAATTTAAAAACTTAATTAATGCTTTACCTGCTGCCTATACCGATGAAATGATACTGAGCGAGCAATTTTTGCTTGAAAGAGATGAAAAGAAGAAGCTCGAAATCTATTACGCACCTTTTGAATATGTAAATGAACGGGCCAAAGTGGTGATTGTCGGAATCACTCCTGGATTACATCAAATGAAAAAATCTTATTCAACAGTAAATAATGCAAAAGGGCACATACATAGTGATGAAGAGATCCTGAACGAAGTAAAAAAGAATCCCAGTTTTGAAGGAACGATGAGAAAAAATTTGATTCAAATGTTAGATGAGCTTGGATTACACACATACTTAAACATATCGTCCGCACTGGATCTTTTTAACGAAGCAAATCACCTCGTTCATACTACCTCTGTTTTAACCTATCCAGTTTTTTATAACGGTAAAAACTACAGTGGAACAACTCCGAACATATTAAAGACCGAGTTGCTTAAAAAAAATATAATGGAGGGATTTGCTGCCGAAATAGGTACGATTGAAAGCCCGCTTATTATTCCTTTAGGCGTTAATGTTTCCAAGGTCTTAAATTATTTAGCAGGTCAGAATTATTTGGATGCTAACAACATGCTTCTAGGATTTCCTCATCCATCTGGAGGAAATGGTCATCGTCATAAGCAATTTGCAGCAAATAAAGAGCAAATGAAAAAGATGTTACAGCACTATTTTTCAAAGGGAATGACCGTTGGTTAAATAGGGGGCTGTATGCTCAATAGTAAAATTAACTATTTACTAGTGATATTTTGGAGATTATAATAAGAACAAATGTTCTTTATTATAGGAGGCATTAACATGGATGAACTAGAGGAATTTTTAAAATCACTTACTATTGAAGAGTTAAAAGTTATTTATGAAGAAGTAAGTGAATCAGATATTAATAAATAAATGAAAATAATTTGAAATAGAAGAATCTTATTTTTTCATTTCAAAGATCAGCATGATTTTTTCCGAACGTGGAGTAGGACGTACTTTATCA
Source organism: Peribacillus sp. Bi134 (assembly GCF_918698065.1). Taxonomy (NCBI): domain Bacteria; kingdom Bacillati; phylum Bacillota; class Bacilli; order Caryophanales; family Bacillaceae; genus Peribacillus; species Peribacillus sp. Bi134. The sequence goes on from NZ_CAKKLN010000001.1 coordinate 527,991, forward strand.
TGAAAACCATAGCCTAAGAACCAGCGGTAAGCCATATTAATCGTTTACCCAGGGAACGAATACCGAATGTACATTGAATAAATGTCAATTCAACTAAAATACTGGATTAATACTTGGGCGTCCTAACTTTGAATACATATCTTTCACCAAGTCATAAATGAAAGTGAAGTCAATGGAAGCCTCCATTTTACGAACCAAATGGTTCGCCGGCACCAGTTGATCTAAAGTAATCATTTCAAGTTGATCTCGCTGAATAGAATCATGTTTAGAAAGCATCTTCATCACCTCAAGTTTTAATACTTCTATTTTAAAACAAAAATGACCCTAGGCAAAAGTGTTCTATCTAAGAGTTAAAGCAAAGTTGATTGGAACGGAAGGTACGAGACTCCTGCGGGAAAAGTGCGTCTAGGGGAGACCCCGCAGGCGAAAGCCGAGGAGGCTCCCCAACCGCCCGCGGAAAGCGAGTGCCTGGAGTGTAAATTAACGTCCAAATTGTACAAGCCATAAAAAATAGACAAACTCGATTTTCCTCGAGTTTGTCTACAGTCTGGATCAAGGACCCATTAAAGGTCCTTGATTTTTCTTATGAAAAGGACCATTTGAAAAAAAACTGATCTAGTAATTTTCAGATCAGTCGAAGTTCATACAGCAAGTTAGGTAATGGGAAGCTAAATTTATAGAGCACCTCTGACATCATAATTTTCTATATCGATTTCGATTTTTCTATCAAGTGCGAGATTTGCCAATAGTGAGCCTATATATGGGCCCATTGTTAAACCGGATGCTCCAAGACCATTGGCTACGATTATTCCTTCCCAGTCAGGCAAAGGACCCATGACCGGAAGGAATCCCGGAGTGAATGGACGAAATCCGACCCTTGCTTCAACAAACGTACTATCTGTCAAACCGGGAGCGGTTTGTAAGGCTTTATCGAAAACCTCCTGGAGTCCTCCTGCGGTCATTCGAGTATCGAAAACTTCCGTATTTTCGTGAGTCGCCCCAGCAACGATTTTATTATTATCAAAAGCCAAAAGATATTGATCACTGGGAGGCATGACTACAGGCCAGTCATTAGTATTGTCATTTGGCGTTTCCAGATGAATGATTTGAGCCTTTTGGAAGGTGACTTGAAAATTCACGCCGAGTGGCTTCAGTAATTGCGGTGCCCAAGCGCCAGCACAAACAATCACTTTATCGGCAGATATGAATTCATCTCCCAGTGTTACACCTGTCACTTGTGCACCGTTATATGTAAGTATGGCCTCACCATACATAAGTTTTGCACCGTTTTTTTGTGATGCCCGCAATAAGGAATCACGTAGTGCGCGTCCATCCACCCGGGCGGCACCACTCACGTGAACGGCTGCATATTCACTGGAAAGAGGCGGAAATAAGGCACGTGTTTCCTCTGCAGAAAGTATTGTGATCGTCCCGATCTCCGGTGCATCTTCTTTCCGTTTTGCAGCCCGGTTCTTCATGGCATTCAGTTTATCTTCATCGGTATGTAAACTTATAGCTCCTACCTGGGCATACCCAGTCTCGGTTTCCCCGTCCCGTTCAAGTTCTTCAATTAAACCCGGATAAAAAGCCGCACCATTTTTGGCAAGGAGATACCAAGCTTGGTTGCGTCTTTGCGAAATCCAAGGGCAAACGATTCCTGCAGCTGCAGATGTTGCCTGACCGATATCTTGTCGGTCAATAATGATCACTTCAACCCCATTTTTAGCCAACTGATAGGCAGTGGAAGCTCCCAAAATTCCTGCACCAACTACAATGATTTTTTGCATGATTCAACATCTCATTTCTCTCATATGTATAAACGCTTACCACTACTATATCGAAGACACGAAATGATTGCCACAACTGATATTGTAATTTCTTTCACAAAGTTATTTTATCTATAGTGAATATGCTATGATTGATATTGCGAAAGCTTGAAAAGATACTAGGAGGACATATCATGCTAAAAAAACAAATGGAATCATACATATCAAAATCCGTAATCGAAAACAAGGTTGAGTTATTTAAAGAAGAAAAGGATTATGTTGAAAAGCATAAATTAATCGCCGATGATATCATTTTAGTGGAAAAAGAAAATGCATCCCGTTTTACAGATGCTTATATGGAGCGAAGTAATAAAGAGAGCGAAGAGTTAATCTCTGAAGAGAACTCTGCATTTTTATCACAACCGATCGAGTATTTGAAAAATAACAAAGATGAGTTCCTTTACTTTGAATCACAATGGTTCGAATTAATCGGTGTTGAGGCACTTTCTTTAGAAGTCGATGATGTTTTTGGTACGTATAACGCGATGTTCGGATTGAAATTCCAGAAAAAAATGGGAGAAGTTTTAAAAACGTATTTAACTAAGGAACTTCAAGCTGAAATAGGTTCGTTCAGTTTAATGTTTAACCAGGGCGACGGGCTATGGGATGTGAATTTAGCCTTGGATAACATAAAAGGATTCCGAGAAGACATGACATTAGAGGAAGCTTTTAATTTAATCTATCATTTTCTTTTTATCCTTGTTCAAACAATCGAGGAAAATATGTAAAACGAGGTGCCGCCATAAATTTTAATGGCGGTTTTTTTTATTTCTTGATTTAACCAATGCCCCTAGGCTTTGCTTCTGGATTTTAATCGCTGGCTCTGGATATTGATAACAGGAAATTGAAAAAATTCGTCGAATTGATTAATGATATACATTTATTTAATAAACTTAAATGTTTTGTTTTTAGCAATTTCGATTTTTTGTTTTATGTAAATGAAGTTACATCGGAAGGGGAAGTTATTCTTGCTGAATGAACTGAAAGTAACTCAAGTTACCATTCCATTGCCTTTTAGGTTGGATCATGTCCATTGTTTCCTAGCGGAAGGTGAAAAAGGGTGGACAATCATTGATTCGGGATTAAATAACAAAACGACAAGGGATTTATGGAACCCGATTATCGAAAAACACGATATTACCGATATTATAATCACCCATTATCACCCTGATCATTTCGGGTATGCAGGGACAATACAACAATTGACCGGTGCGGATGTTTGGATGACACAAGTGGATGAACATGCGGGAACTACGTATTGGGAAGCGGATTCGCTGAATCTGCTTAAAGAAAATTATAAAGCATGTGGTATGGAAGACGATTTATCCGTGGCCTTATCCAGTGACGAAAGCGGATTCATGCCACAAGTAAAACCCTATCCTACCGTAAATCATCATCTTGAAGAAGGAATGATACTGCACTTTGGCAAATATGAGTATGAAGTGATTTTCACGCCGGGACATTCTGATGGCCTGATTTCCTTATACAATAAGGAAAAAAGTGTCCTTTTTTCGACAGATCATATATTGCCCAGGATATCTCCAAATATTTCTTATTGGTTTAAAGGTTTCAGCAACCCATTGGAAGAGTTTTTTAATTCTTTGAAAAAAATACAAAAGCTGGACGTTGAATATGTCATCCCGTCACATGGGAAACCGTTTCAAAATGCCAATAAAAGAATTTTTGAATTGTTGGAACACCATCAGGACCGTTTGCATATTATTCATGAAAACATGAAAGAGCCGATTTCAGTAAATAGTGCTTGCCAGATCTTATTTAGAAATCTGTCCATTCACGAGACCAGGTTTGCAGTTGGTGAAACATTGGCACACCTAGAATACCTTCTTTTAAATGACCAATGCAGAAAGTTTAAACGTGATGGCAAATGGTATTATCAATCCATTTGATATTTTAGATGACAACGTATCGAAACTGATTTTAGCTCATGTCATCTAAAACTGCTTAAATTGCTGCAGCTAATGTTTATTATCGCCATGGGGAGCTAATGGAGAAGGGAAAAGTGGAGATATTCCCATTACATGCCTGATACATTTTTGCAGCCTATAATGTCTTCATTCAATTGTTTTCAAGAAAAATCCACCACCCATCAACATGAGCGGTGGATTTTTCATTGCCTGACACCTATTTGTCCCTTAACTTCATTCATAATATCTTCAAGGGATGTGACAATTCCTTTATCGTCCTTATAGCTAATGTGCTTAGGTTGAAAATGGATAGGCGAATCTAAACCAGCAGCGGCTGAGATTCGAAATAGTCCTTTTCTAAGGGTTACAAGAAAGTTAACAACGCGGTATTTCTTTTCATCGATGACAAGCGCTTTTTGCAATTCCGGATCAGTGGTGGCTACTCCGACAGGACAAGCATTGGAATGGCATTTCATCGTCTGTATACATCCTATCGCAATCATGAAACCTCGAGCTATGTTTACAAGGTCTGCTCCCATGGCTAGGGCTATCGCAATTCTATCAGGCGTGAACAATTTACCGGAGGCGATGATTTTAACGCGATTGCGTACACCGTATTTTTCCAATGTCGATACTAAAATCGGCAAAGCGGATTTTATCGGCAAGCCTACGCTATCGATCAATTCCTGATAAGATGCACCCGTGCCGCCTTCACCGCCATCCAATGAAATGAAATCCGGACCTTTCCCGGTTTCTTTCATGTAGCTAGCAAGCTCTTCAACACTGTCAGTGCCGCCGATGACCATTTTGATACCGACCGGGATTCCTGTATGTTTTCTGATTTTTTCGATAAAATCACACATGGATTTTACGTCATGGTATTGATGAAACCGATTCGGACTATCAATTGCTTTATACGGAATGACCTTACGGATTTCAGCGATTTCCGGATTCACTTTTTCAGCATCGATATGCCCTCCGCGAGTTTTGGCACCTTGAGCCAATTTGATTTCAAATGCTTTGATTTGGGGTATTTCACTTTTTCTTTTTAACTCATCCCAATCCATTTCGCCGTTACTATCACGAACTCCAAACATGGCTGGACCGATTTGCATGATTATATCGACACCGCCGATTAGATGATAAGGAGACAGTCCGCCTTCACCTGTATTCATCCATGTGCCTTTTGCTGCAGCCAACCCCTCAGAAAGTGCAGTGATTGCGTTCTTACCCAAAGAGCCATAACTCATGGCGGACATGCCGATAAGACCTTTTAGTCGAAAGGGATTCTTAGTGTTTGGGCCGATGATCACGGCGTCCTCATCATCCAATAAGAATGCAGAGGATATTTCATCTTCCCATTTTTCTTCTCGTTGTGAGAAAAGCGGGTCTTTCAATAGAATGTATCTTTTCGTCGTCACTTTAGTTTCACGATCATATTTTTCTTCTTCGGCCAATTTTGGAAACATGCTATTTTTAACAAAGAAGCCTTCTTCATCAAAATCCCGTTTTGAGCCAAAACCTATGACATCCCGTAAATATTTTGAACTTTTTACCATATGTTCATAGTCATCGCGGGAAAATGGTTTTCCTTCGTTATCACTGTTAAACCAATATTGCCGCATCTCAGGTCCGATTTTTTCCAGAAAGTATCGTATTCTCCCAAGGACCGGGTAATTCCTTAAAATTGCATGATGCTTCTGCATTCGGTCAAAGAAAATCATATAAAGTAATAGTAAGACCAAAACGATGATAATGATGAAAACTACGGTAAATCCAAGGATAATTAAAAGATTTGCGATGCCACTCATTCAATCCCTCCTGATATGCAAAAAAAATCATGTATTTTTAATCTACTCGGTAATTCGATCAATTATACAGAATTCCAACGCAAGGTTTTTATAGGGATGGAACGAAAATAATTTAAATAGGCAATATTGTTCTCACAATTTCTTTCAACTTCTCCTTTTCGATTGGCTTACCCAAATGGCTAACTGTAAAGTTATGGCATCATGCAGCACCTGTGGATTATATCCGGTAATGTCCTTGATTTTTTTTAATCGGTATATAAGGGAATTACGATGGATATACATTCTTTTTGCACATTCCCCAATATTTAAGTTACTAAGAAAAAATTGTTGCAGAGTCTCAATCAACTTTTCGGATAAGCTGCCTAAAATTCTTTCCTGAAATTGCTGTTTGGTCCGCTCATCTATCCTTTCCAACAGTGCTTTTGTTTCCACATCAGTATATCTAGTTAAAGCTTGATCGGCTTCACCTAGTAAAAGTGCCGCTTCAGCTTCGCGGAAAGAGTGGACGATGTATGATTCCTTATCCACAATAGAGCCCAAACCGATTCGTATAACGAAGCCTTTTGCTTTAAATTTTTTGATGGCTGAATCCAGGCATTTGTCAATGTTATTTCCGCTAAGCGCCGTAGTGAGAATGAAAACCCGATTCACATTCAGGAACCCAACAAGGGGTTGATGGGAACCAAAAACAGTTTCAGTCATTTGAATCAGCTCATTCTTATTTAACGGATTTAATTTCATTTCCATTACCCCCACTTGATAGGGAGGTTCTAATTTCATTCCAATCAGTTCAAGTCTCTGATCAATCGAATGCTGATTGATATCTTCCTTTAATAAGTCTTCAAATACCAATTCTTTCAAGTGTTGTTTCCATTCGAGTTGTTCCGCCATAAAAGCTTGATGAAGCATCATTTCCGTTATCATTTTCACCAATTCGCCGAATTCCAAAAGTTCAGTCGGATCTCCGGTGATCCCGATGACTCCTATAATTACATTTTGAAAATTAATAGGCAAATTAATTCCAGGAAGGACACCTACCCATTGATGACGATCAGTTTCGGGAATGATTAACGGCTTTCCCGTTTTCAGTACTTCCATTGCTCCTAAATGCAATTGGTCGATGCGTTCATGATTTCCGGAAGCGATGATGATTCCTTTATCATCCATAATATTAATATTTCTGTTAAGTCTATTGGTGGTTTGTTTGACAATTTCCATTGCAATTTCTTGGGTCAGCATTCAAGTCATCCTTCTAGATTTTTTTTATTTGCTAACAGAATGGTGATCATATTTCATGCAAACAAGCTATGATTTTTCATGTAAAGGGGGATTGTCGATAGTTTAAACCTTTAGCTATCTTATACTTTAGGAAAATGGGAAAATAACAGAAAACTTTCCAGAAAGATCATTTTTTATATATAGTATAGCCAAAAAAATCCAATATGTCATACTAATTTTCGTTTAGAATGAACGATGATTAAAATATTTCTGAAGATTATAATTAAATTGATATAAAAATATATTCAAAGGGGAACTGAGCATGAAAATTGTTATTGCACCAGATTCCTATAAAGGAAGTTTATCAGCAACAGAAGCTTCAAAAGCTATTGAGCGAGGAGTCAGGAAGGCACTGCCGGATGCGGAGACAGAATTGGTTCCTGCGGCGGATGGCGGGGAAGGCACGATGGATAGTCTTGTTGCAGCTACAAATGGACGAAAAGTTGAAGTGACCGTTAAAGGACCTTTACTTGAAGACGTTCAGGCAGCATATGGAATATTGGGCGATCAGGAAACATGCGTGATTGAAATGGCCAGCGCATCAGGTCTGTGCCTAATCGATCCAGCTGAGTTGAACCCATTGATCACTACTTCATACGGGACAGGGGAGCTTATTCAAAAAGCATTGAATGATGGCTGTCGAAAGTTCATTTTAGCGATTGGTGGAAGCGCTACCAACGATGGCGGTGTCGGTATGCTCCAGGCTTTGGGAATGAAGGTGTTTGATGAAGAAGGTAAAACTCTGGGATACGGAGGTGCCGAATTATCACGGATATCAGACATTAATACAGAGGATTTTGATTCCAGAATAGCGGATTCCGAATTTTTGATTGCCTCGGATGTCCAAAATCCGTTAGTCGGTCCAGATGGGGCATCAAGGGTATTCGGACCTCAAAAAGGGGCGACTCCTGACATGGTTGAAATGCTTGATAAAGCTTTATCATCATGGGCTGATTTGGTGGAAATCAAAACAGGCATACACTTGCATGATATAGCAGGTGCTGGTGCAGCAGGAGGAATTGGAGGTGCATTTCAAGCCTTTTTCCGTGCAGAAACAAAAAGGGGCATAGATATTGTCATGGAGTATACGAAACTGGGTGAAAAATTGTTCGGTGCCGATTGTGTCTTTACCGGTGAGGGCCAAATCGATTACCAGACTGCTTCAGGCAAAACACCCATGGGAGTAGCACAAGAAGCCAAAAAGCATGGTATTCCGGTATTTGTTTTGGCTGGATCGATCGGAACAGGTATTGAAGTTTTATATGACCACGGAATAACGAGTGTTCATAGTTTGGTGAACGCTCCCATGCCATTAAAGGAAGCTATGGAAAGAGGAGTTGAATTGTTGGAATTTTCAGCCGAACAAGTAATGCGGGCTTTTTTGGCAGCGATCAAAAATAGGGGGTAATTTTTTATGTTATTTATTGTTTTGGCCATCGGCGTGTTCTTAATTGTTTTTGCTACAACTAAATTCAAGCTGCATCCGTTCTTATCGCTTCTATTGGGTACTTTATTTGTTGGTTTTGCTTCCGGAATGCCTCTGGATCAGATCGTTGAGAATATCAACGGCGGTTTTGGCGGATTGATGACGAGCATTGGACTTGTAATCGTTTTCGGTACAATAATCGGAACCATTTTGGAAAAGGCCGGGGCCGCATTGCGAATGGCCGAAGTCGTATTGAGGATTGTCGGTCCTAAAAGACCGCAGCTTGCCATGAGTATGATTGGCTTTATCGTATCCATACCCGTTTTTTGCGATTCAGGTTTCGTTATTTTATCGAGCTTAAGAAAAGCATTGGCAAGACGCGCAAAAGTGGCGGTTGCTTCCATGTCAGTTGCGCTTGCAACTGGTTTGTATGCGACACATACACTTGTACCCCCAACTCCGGGGCCAATTGCGGCAGCCGGGAATATCGGAGCGGACGGATACTTGGGGACCGTCATTTTGATAGGTCTTATTACCGCCATTCCAGCTGCACTTGCTGGTTATATATGGTCAATGAAAGTAGCGACCAAGATAGAAGTTGAAGATGACCGAAGTGACCTGGATTACGATTATGATGAAATTGTCCGTTCATTCGGCAAGATGCCTTCTGCCTTACAATCATTTTTACCGATCGTTTTACCGATTGTCCTGATTGGAGCCAGTTCTGTATTAACGCTATTTGGGACGGAAGGGGGGATTGCCGCATTTTTCGTATTCTTGGGCCAGCCGGTCATCGCATTGCTCGTCGGAGTAATTTCCGCTTTGACATTGCTGCCTAAGTATGATGAAGAAACATTAACAAACTGGATAGGAGCCGCTTTATTGGATGCTGCGCCAATTTTATTGATTACCGGGGCGGGCGGAGCATTTGGTACCGTCATTAAAAATACGGGGATTGCAGACATCATCCAAAGTTGGGATATGGGCAGCATCTTTAGTGGTTCCTTGTTCCTGTTGGTCCCGTTCCTAATTGCTGCTGGGCTGAAAACGGCCCAGGGTTCTTCGACAGCATCACTGGTCATCACTTCATCTTTGATTGCACCCATGCTTCCAACGTTGGGTATTGAAGGGGCTGTTCCTCTTGCATTGGTAGTCATGGCTGTTGGAGCAGGTGCGATGACAGTAAGCCATGTAAATGATAGCTTCTTCTGGGTGGTCACCCAATTTAGCGGGATGAAAGTGACGGATGCCTATAAAGCTCAAACAATGGCAACCTTAATACAAGGAGTGGTCACGATTATCACGACGATGATATTGTGGGTCATTCTTGTGTAATATTAATATTTGCAAAAAGGAGAGGCGTGAAACGCTTCTCTTTTTTATGCTTTAAATTAAATATATTTTAATTTTTATGGTGTTGTAAGAACTAAAATAGTGTATGATGCATAGTATAAGGTATGGTGTACGTCACATAGTATAGGGAAGAGGTGATTGGATGAGCACTTTACTGAATTCATTAACTACTGAGCTGCGCAGAGGCACTTTGACGTTAGCTGTTCTGAGTCAGCTCAAAACCCCTCAGTATGGGTACTCGCTTGTCCAGCGTTTAGAGAAGTCGGGAATTACCATTGATCAAAGTACTTTATATCCTTTACTTCGACGCCTGGAAAAACAAGAATTGGTGACCAGCAGCTGGGATACTTCTGAAAGTAGACCGCGCAAGTACTATTCTTTAAGTGATTATGGGGGAGAAATCTTTACTCAGTTAAAGGAAGAATGGGAAAAAACTTCTCAAGAGCTTTATATATTATTAAAAGGAGAGGGAGAAGATGGAGCTGATTGAACTTTATATTCAGGAAGTGACCCGCAGGCTGCCTGAAAAAAACCGGGAGGATATTGGGCTTGAGCTTCAATCTACAATCGCAGATATGCTTCCGGAGGATCACACGGAGCAAGACGTGAAAGCGGTTCTATTAAAATTAGGAGATCCGGTTACACTGGCAAGTGGTTATCGCGATCGGCCGATGCATCTGATTGGACCGCGTTATTATGATTTTTATATCAGTCTGTTGAAAATGATTTTACCAATTGCTGCAGTCATTTCACTTTTTGGATTAGTAGGGGATAATCCGTTTCGGGAAATGGGTGATAATACGGTTATGGATGCGGTTTTCACCATAATCGGGAAAGCGATAGCAGGTATCATCAGTACAGGTATCCAAGTGTTTTTCTGGCTGACGCTCTCATTTGTCATTTTAGAACGCATGGATACTTCAAAAGATCAGTCCCCTTTAACCAAAGACTTGAAACCATGGACACCGGAAAACCTAAAAGATATTCCGAACATTTCAAAGCAAAAAGCGATTTCCATGTTCGAGATATTTGCAAGTTTGTTAGGTCTTTCTGTATTCGCGGCCCTTTATTTCAATGCAGCAAACCTGTTAGGCGTCTATGAAAAAAGAAATGACAGTCTCATTTTCGTAACACCTTCTTTTAATCAAGAGGTATTGAATACCTATAGGCTGCCGGTATCTTGCGTTGTTATCATTGGGGTTCTCTTGGCAATTTATAAATTATTTTTAAGACAATGGACCCTGAAATTAGCTTTATTCCATGCTATATACCAGCTGTTGTCCACTCTGACCTTCATCATCATCATCAGTAATCCTAATTTATTGAACCCCGAATTCATTGCATACCAAAAAACACTATTTTCAATCGATGATTGGAAAACCTCGATTTACTGGGGTCTCATACTCATCACAATCTTTTTTGCCGCCTATGATTCCTATCAAGGCTTTCGAAAGGCAAAAATCCGTTAAGGCACAGCAACCTAGCTGTGTTTTTTTGTTTTTAAAGTTCCATGATGTGAAAAGATTTCTCAAGATAAAAGGGAAAACAGAAAAACACCTCATATGGAATAGGCATATGAGGCGTTACATTTAAATCAACTATTTATTTTATTGAACTGCATCGAACTGATTGACTTTCCAAGTGGATCCGGATTTATAAAAGGTAACCGTTCTTTTTACTGACTCACCGTCGACTGTAGGTACAGTTAAGTTGTAGGACCTAACGTTCAGTTTTTGATAAACCAATTTAATTTTTGCTTTTCTCCACTCCAACATGCTGAAGCCGTCTCCGATTGGACGGGCTAATTTCCCTTTATGGGTAATGTAATTATATTTGGTCAGACCCTTTTCAACTGCATTATTAGTAAATGTCTCTGCTAAGTAGGTAGTCAATTTATCTTTTGTATTAAACTCTTGGCAAAGGTATGAATACTCTGTCCCTTTATAATTGAAAGTTTTTTGTGAACATGAACGGGTTTTATATCCATGTAAAGCATTCCAAAAATGTTTGCTGGCATTATCGGCTATCTTTAATGCATTTGCATCAGACAAATTCTGTGATGTCGTTTTTGCGGTAACCTGACCACTTAGAGTGAAAAATAAAATAATGGATAATAGCATACCTAAAAATTTTTTCATAATTAATCTCCCCAATCCCTAATAGGATACTTATGTAACGAAAGTTTAATAAATATTACAATTGTTACATTTATATTACAACATGATTGGCGCAAGTAAAAGAGAAATCTTGTTAATTTTTAAATATAATTTTAGTTTTCCATTAAATATACATAGTTTGTTCATTTTATTCTTTTTGAAAACGCGTTTTAAATAGAAGGTCACTGCTGTTACATACTTCATATTCCACGAACTGGCCTATTTAAAACCCAGAAGATCATTCTTTTTCAATAACGGGACAAGTTGATTCATTATATTTTCATTAATATCAAGTTATGTACAAAGAATTCGAATTTCCCGGGAAGCGCCTAAAAAAATAAAATATAAAGGTTTGACAAACTTTCTAATCCTACCGTATTATAAATTATATACTTGAATACATTCTCCAAAGGGGAGTAGCTTTTACAACAACGTCGTCATTACGGGGCTCTTTGCTCTCGGTGTTGTTGGCAGCATATTGTTGTTAGCCAGACCTTACCTATTGGTAAAGGTCTATTTTCTTTTAGTAAACCTTTACCAAAATGGTAAAGGTTTTTTTGTAGTCCAGATCAGGCTGCCCTTACGGAAATGTATAAACATGAGGGTTTAGTAGAAAAACAAATAAATATAAATGGAGTGTATTAGTTGATACTGAGAAAATCTTTGTTACTTTTAGGAATAGGTTCTGCACAAATAGATTTAATCCTTCCGAAAAATACGTATAAATCTGGTGAATGCATAAATGGGTATTTCTTGATTAAGGGTGGTACCCTTGCGCAAAGAATAAGGAGGATTGAATGTGATTTGATCATGGATACTCATTCTACCGGATTGGAAGAGATCCTTAAAACGAGCACCATTTTGTCTTCAAGGGAGATAAATTCAGGGGAAAGCAATGAAATTCCTTTTAACTTTTGTCTTCCTATATTGAAGGAGCCTTATAAACGAGGGGTTTCCTACCGTCTTAAAACAAGACTTATCCTTGATAAAGGGATAATAGGCAAAGATGATGACTGGATTTTAATTGATTCTGAATAAAAGTGAAATTGGAGTTGGGAACATGAATGTCTTGAAATTTACAGAGCGGGCTATGGATTATTTGCAAGAATTTTTGTTATTGAGGCTTTTTATATTGGCTTTACTTTTATTGGCCGTTTATTATATTTTGAATAAAATGGTTGAATGGTTCTTTAAAAGATCTAATTTTTTTGTGGAAGAAGTTGAAAGAACGATACAGGGAGTTACCCGGTCTGCTCTTAGATACGGCATAGCAGGACTTTTCCTCATTTATCTGATTGGACAGTTTATAGACATAAAGGGAATCATGGCTGGAGCTGGAATTGTAGGGGTCGTTATCGGATTTGCGGCTCAGCAAATGCTTAAGGATATCTTATTGGGATTTGTAAGGCTTTCAGATAATGAATTCCGGGTGGGGAATTTCGTTACATTCAATGGGACAAGTTCAGGGACAATTGAAGAAATAGGTATCCGGTTCATGCAGATCAGGGAATGGTCAGGAAAATTGCTGACAATCCCTCACAGTGAAATCAGGACAATTCAAAATTTTAATAAAGGGAGAATGCGAATCATTGAGCGTATCACTGTAAGCTACCAAGAAAGTCCAGAAAAGGTAAAACGGCTGTTGGAGGATATATGCCTTATCTGTAATGAGAAGTATGGTGAGACCCTTCTAAGGCTAGAGGATGGTACACCTGAAGAGGATTTTAGATACATCGGCATTACGGATTTAAATCCGAATCTTAAATATGTTGGATATGAACTATGCATTGTGGGACTTGTGAAACCTGATGATTACTTTGAAACATCAAGGAGTGTGAGGTTTGAAATGATGACTGCTCTTCATGAGCATAAAATTCTAATGCCATCTTCCCATTTACTTGTGCAGGGAAGTCCTAAACAAGAACGTATGTTGGAGAACTAAAAGAAGAAACACAATTGCCTGAGGTATTCCGGGAATTATCATGAACTAATGATGGTGAGTGTAAGAAAGGACCGAAATTAGTGACAGTACCCGGGAACTTAAGGATATTAAACGCCTTCTTATAAAGAAAGTATTCGAACGTTGATTGGACCGTATAGCATTCGCTTTCCGCGGGCGGTCCGCCCTTTGCGCCTGTGAGGTCTCCTTTGCACCGCTTTCCCCACAGGAGTCTCGAACTCCCGATCAATAAACTGGAACGTTTTTAACTAAAAAATCTAAAGGCAATCTTGCTTTTTTCGAGTTGTCTCCTATCTGTGGCTTTCTTTTAAAGGGAGCCTTTTTTTATGCGGGGAATTGCACAAACTTTTCTGAAAAAAATTTTATTTATAAATTTCACCTTGATTTATCAGATTAAATAGATTATTATCGAATTAGCATAAAATGGAAGGGTGACCTTTAAACAATGATCATTTAATCCTATTCTTTAAGAGAAAAAATGCGTGCTAAATACGAACTTTTTTTCTGGATAGGATTAGTCTGTACTAAAATACAAACAAAGATCATTGTGTTCCGTCCATTAGGGATCTTTTAGTTTGTTAATTTTGTATTGTACTGCCTCCTGTCCAGAAATCTCACAGGAGGTTTTTATATGGAAAAAAACACATCCGTAACATTAAGTAATAAGGAACCTAACATTTTTAAAAATCGTGTATTCCGGGCCATTATCTTTTCTGGCCTGTTTTTACAAATAGGGATATGGGTACGGAATTTTGCAGTTTTGTTATTCGTCATGGAAAAGACAAACGGGGATGCTTTTGCCATTTCCATGATATCAGTAGCGGAATTTGCTCCCATCTTTATTTTTTCATTCATTGGAGGGACGTTTGCGGACCGCTGGAGTCCGAAAAAAACGATGGTTTGGTGTGATATATTAAGTGCAATATCTGTATTTGCTGTGCTAATCTCGCTTATCTTTGGCAGTTGGAAAATGGTATTCTTCGCAACTTTGATTTCGGCGATACTTTCTCAATTTTCTCAGCCATCAGGCATGAAGCTATTTAAGATGCATTTGCCTGAAAGTCAAATTCAGACAGGGATGTCCGTTTATCAGACCGTCTTCGCAGTATTTATGGTTTTAGGTCCGATTCTCGGTACATTTGCCTTCCAATCATTCGGGATAAACATCTCGATTGCGATTACTGGCCTGGCGTTTTTACTTTCAGCAGGAGCACTCGCCTTTCTTCCAAAAGATCGAAAACTGAATGAAGAGACAGCAAAAACAACGTTATGGCAGGAAATGAAAAGCGGAGTGAGCTATGTGTTGCGAAAAAAAGAACTAAGTTTGCTAGGATTATGTTTTCTGGCAGCCGGGCTTGGACTGGGCTTCATTCAGCCACTTTCTATATTTCTCGTTACCGAACAACTGGAACTTCCTAAGGAAAATTTGCAATGGTTATTTATGGTGAATGGGTTTGGTATGATTTTAGGCGGAGCTGGGGTGATGATTTTTGCCAAAAAAGTGGCACCTCAGAGATTATTAGCATTCGGAATGCTTGTGAATGCCATTGGATTAGCGGTAATGGGACTTTCGACAAATCTTTGGATTACACTTACTGCCGAGTTCTTTAATGGACTAATGCTGCCTTGTATCCAAATCGGTATCAATACATTGATATTGCAGAGGACCGAAGGCGAGTTCATCGGAAGGGTCAATGGAATTTTAAGCCCATTATTCACTGGATCGATGGTTTTGACCATGAGTGCGGCAGGCGTGCTGAAAGAGCAATTTTCACTCGTCGCCATATTTGAAACCGCCGCTTTCTTTTTTATTATAGGAATGTTTTTCATTTTGCCATTGTACAATCAAAAGGCCGAATCCAAACCACTGGAAATCCAATCGTAAGTATCCTGCGGTGTGCCCACACCTCTATACAGCAATAGCCAAGAAAAGCAGCCTTATCGGCTGCTTTTCTTTTTACTGTTCAACTAACAAATTCTGGTTTAACAATTATTTTTAGAGTACTGGTAAATACTAAAAATGGCATGTTGGAACTTATGCATTTCATTTTCAAAAAAAGTTAGGTGAATAGCTTAAATGAAAAAGGAGAAAAGTTAATGATCCTTAAAGACATATTGAAAGATGCGATCAA
This sequence comes from Peribacillus sp. Bi134, assembly GCF_918698065.1. NCBI lineage: Bacteria > Bacillati > Bacillota > Bacilli > Caryophanales > Bacillaceae > Peribacillus > Peribacillus sp. Bi134. Next base: position 543,858 of record NZ_CAKKLN010000001.1, read on the forward strand.
CTGGGATTTGCCAAAGGACGTTGAACATATATCCATCGCAGGTGTAACCGATAACTCTAAAGAAATAAAAAAGGGATACCTTTTTGTTGCCGTAACCGGATATAAGTCAGATGGCCATAATTACATTAAAGATGCAATTCGTTTAGGGGCATCAGCTGTGATTGGCGATCGCGATATTAAGGGTTTGGAAATTCCTTATTTACGAGTGGAGAACAGCCGTAAAGCATTAGGGCTAATCGCCAAAAGGTTTTATGGAGATCCAAGCAAGCAAAAAATAATGATAGGAATTACAGGTACCAACGGAAAAACCACAACGAGTTATATGCTTCAGCAAATATTGAAAGAAAATGGGGTAACCTGTTCCGTCATTGGTACGATACAGCATATTATCAATGGAAACAAAGTCGATTCCCATAATACGACTCCAGGTAGCATGGAGTTGAATTCCTTACTGGCTGCAAGTAGGGACATGGTTGTCATAATGGAAGTGTCTTCACATGGATTAGCTCAATACCGTTTAGAAGGAATTGAATTTGATTTCTGTGTCTTCACGAATTTGTATCATGACCATCTCGACTTCCACGGTACGATGGAGGATTATTTCCTGGCAAAATTACTTCTATTTGAAAAATTGAAACCTAATGGTCTTGCGATCATCAATGGGGATGATTTCTGGGGAGAAAGACTACAAGAATACTTACGGGAAAAGAACGTCAGTGCCTTTGTCTTTGGAAAATCCAATCGCTTCGATTTAACCATCACCAATTATAATACTGCAACAAATCCCTTTATTTTATTGAATGAGAATCATGACTTTGTGAAAATTGAGTTACCTTTACCTGGACTTCATAATTTATATAACGCGACTGCCGCCTATTCCGTAGCGAAGATGTTTCCAATTTCAAAAAAGGAAATTCTCACTTCATTGAAACAATTTTCCGGTGTGCCTGGAAGGTTTGAAATGTATAAGAAAGAATATGGACCGACAATCGTCATCGATTATGCACATACTGCAGATGCCATACATCACATGCTTCAAACTGCCAAAGAATGCGGAGCCAAAAAAATTTATCATATCTTTGGTTTCCGAGGTGGACGAGATACAACCAAAAGGGCTGAAATGGTTAAAGTATCATCGGAACATAGTGATGTTTCCATTTTGACGATGGATGATCTGAATTCGGAGGGAATGGAGGGGATGGAATCGACACTAAATAAACTGAAAAGCGATTACTCTGCTGGAAATGGGAAGGTTATTCCTGATAGAACACTTGCTATACAGGAGGCGATACAAGCTGGAAAGGAAGGGGATTGGATTATAATTACAGGTAAAGGAATTGAGAGGTATGAACAAAATTTTGGACTGCCTACTATTTCTGACAAAGAAACGGTATTATATCTGCAAAATAAAGACGAAGGGGATTTTATCGGTTATTTTGATCAATAGTTTGATTGTAACGAATGCTATTATAAAGGGCTAATACGACGATAATTCCCTTAGTCAGCCATAGGTTATTAATATGGTGATAATTAACATTGTAACATATGAGGAATTCAAGTATTATAACAATACAAGCTGCACTGTTCGTAATGATAATAAAGTTTTAACCTTTAAGCTGTAATAGGGAGTTTTATATTGAAACAGGAATGTTATGCCTCGTCACTGACTTGGACAACAGGATTATTTCTGCAAACACCCACTTTGAGGAGTGGTGGTTTAAAACTTTCTTACTGAATACGGCAATGGCGGCTTATATCTTTAAATGTTGAAGCCGGTCTCGGTCTGAGGCCGGTTTTTTGCTGTTTTCAAATACCGTACAATAAGAATTGTCTTGATTTATTTTCACAGCCCTTTACAAATTCAGTGTAGGTTGATTTGGAATATTACATTTTCTAAAGACATTTACTCTTGTTTTGTATATCGGTTGGCATAACTTGAAGCGACGAAAGCATTGGGTTTGATTTTCGGTTCCACGCCCATGGATTCCATCCTGGCTACCATTTCTTTTACAAACTCACTGGTTTTGTTCCGCTTTCCAATCCCGATATCAATATGCCCCTCCATCGTGAACGTTGCCCCTTGGTATACAGCAGGCAGGACAATATCGATTAATTGGTTTTTTCTTTCTTCTGTAAACAGTGACACGATCTCCTCCGTTAACGACAATTCTTGGGAAATACGTTCATGTAAATGCAGCATCCTTCTAGGAATCATCACTTTTCTTATACAACCCCATACACCTTTTCCGACCTGCCGTATCACGATGCCCGTAATGAAAACAGTATGTTTTTTATGTACTTGCGAATCTGTACCGACCATTAATCGATAGTTACCGGAAGGGTTCAATTTCATGAACTCAACAATATGAACGAATACCTCTTCAAATGACATGTCTTTTTTCTGAAGATTTTGAAATGGGATGTTATGAAATGGATATTGCTTCATATTATTGCACCCAACCTTTCCCCGGATATAATCAGATTATTAATCTCATGCCGCTCATAACACATCATATGAAAAAGTTCCTTATTTCGTGCTGTGTGAAGAACCCGCCTTCTAATGAAAGATTCAATCATCATTTAAAGCTAATCTCGCTGAATAGATATCACCTCTAGTTTTATTTCTTCTATTTTAAACAAAAAGACTGTAGGCAAAAGGAGTTCTATCATAATAGTTATAACAAAGTTGATTGGAGCGTGTGTTCGAGACCCCTGCGGGAAAAGTGTGTGCCTGGAGTGGAAATTAACGGACAAATATTAAAACTGTAAACAAACTCAATTAAATAACGTGTTTATCTACAGTCTGGAAGAGAAGCTTAAGCATTAGGCTTCTCTTTTTTTGTATGGAGATAATGGAAAAGTTATTGGAGGTATCTTTGGTATATCTCCTGCCATAACTGAAAAGTTAAACAAGCTTGGGACTACACCTCACCTAAGTAAACTACATTATCATTCGATTTATATAGGAAAAACGATATGAAATTATTAAATTTTAACCAATAACGACTTCAAAGTATTCACATTTTATAACTTACAAAAAAAGTGTGTAATGTTTTCTGACATAAACAAAGAAATCTTGCTTTTATAAGAGTAAAATAAACGAATATTCAATTAATAAAGTATTGGAGAGATGAAAAGTGAAAATATCTGAATTGAAAAAAAGCGGTCATGCTCCGTCATTATTAGCTTCATTCCTTTATTTTGATATCAGTTTTATGATTTGGGTATTATTAGGTGCACTTGGTGTCTATATTACAAGGGATTTCGGGCTTTCCCCAGCTGAAAAAGGCTTGATTGTGGCTATTCCGATTTTGGGAGGCTCGTTTTTTCGAATCGTCCTAGGTTTTTTGACTGATCGCATCGGCCCGCGGAAAACAGCGATCGGCGGGATGCTTGTTACGATGATTCCGCTTTTTTGGGGTTGGTTATTCGGAGAAAGTTTAGCCGAGCTTTATTTAATTGGGATTTTGCTCGGAGTGGCAGGTGCAAGTTTTGCTGCAGCACTTCCAATGGCCAGCCGCTGGTACCCCCCGCATTTGCAGGGTCTAGCGATGGGCATTGCGGGAGCCGGTAACAGCGGAACTCTTTTTGCGACATTGTTTGGACCGCGTATTGCAGAGTCTCTTGGCTGGCATAATGTTATGGGATTAGCTTTGATTCCTTTAACCATCGTGTTTGTCATTTATATTTTAATCGCAAAAGACGCACCATCTCAACCGCCTGCAAAACCGCTCAAGGAATATTTCAATGTATTTAAAATAAGGGATACGTGGTATTTCTGTATTCTTTACAGTGTGACTTTTGGGGGCTTTGTCGGGTTTACCAGCTTTTTAAGCATCTTTTTTGTTGATGAGTATGGGCTAACACGAATTAGGGCTGGGGAATTTGTTACATTATGTGTCATCGCCGGAAGTTTCTTTCGTCCCGTCGGAGGATATATTGCCGATAAAATAGGTGGAGTTAAGCTGCTTATGTTTTTATTTATTGGACTCACATTATGTATGTTTGGGATTAGTTTTCTTTATTCCCTTACTGTCGTTACGATTCTGTTGTTCATCGGAATGCTATTTCTCGGTATGGGCAACGGGGCTGTCTTTCAGTTAGTTCCACAGCGGTTTTCTAAAGAAATTGGTTTTATCACAGGAATTGTAGGAGCTGCCGGAGGTGTTGGCGGATTCTTGGTTCCAAACATACTAGGAACGTTAAAACAGATTACTGGCACATATGCTACAGGATTTTTAGTATTTTCCGCAGTTGGAATCGCGGCGTTGCTTATCCTGGGTCTAGCTCAGCTTTCATGGAAAAAAACGTGGGTACTCGGAAAGAATTCAGTTAAGATTTAGAATTTTGTTTACTAATTATATCGGTTTGTTTCAGTACTTGTTTGGGGGGATAAAATGTTTAAACAAAAACTGGTCCTTATAGGGAACGGAATGGCGGGATTACGCTGTGTTGAATCAATTATCAGGAATGATCCGGCTGCTTTTGAGATTACTGTTTTCGGCAGTGAACCACACGTCAACTATAACCGAATCTTATTGTCGACTGTGCTCCAAGGCAACACTTCTTTTGAAGATATTACGATAAATGATCGAAACTGGTATACGAAGAACAATATCCAATTGTTCACAGGGGAAACGGTTGTAAAAATTGATAAAGAGACTCGGAAGTTAAAAACGGACAAAGAACGGGAAGTTTACTACGATAAGCTGATAATTGCCACAGGTTCTGTCCCGTTTATTCTTCCTGTTACCGGTGTTGATAAAGAAGGCGTCATTGCATTTCGGACGATTGAAGATTGCCAAAAGATGATTGAAACTTCACGCAAATATAAAAAAGCTGTCGTTATTGGAGGTGGTTTATTAGGTTTAGAAGCAGCGAGAGGGCTGTTAAACCTTGGTATGGGAGTGCATGTCGTTCATATTGCTGACCATTTAATGGAAAGGCAGCTTGATTCAAAGGCATCACTTTTGCTGCAAAAAGAGTTGGAAAACCAGGGAATGAACTTTCTTTTGAAAAAGGAAACACAGGAGTTAATCGGCAACGAACGTGTAGAGCGCGTCCGTTTTAAAGACGGAACGGAGCTGGAAGCAGATTTGGTCGTTATGGCTGTGGGAGTCAGACCGAATATTCAGTTGGCCAAAGAAAGCGGAATTGATACAAATCGTGCCATTATTGTAAACGATTATTTAGAAACCAGCATCCCAAATATTTATGCGGTTGGTGAATGTGCTGAACATCAAGGCATTGTTTATGGATTGGTGAAACCTCTATATGAACAAGGTGAAGTGCTGGCAAAGCATATTTGTGAGATGAAATGCAACGGATACCAAGGCTCTGTCCTGTCCACCCAGTTGAAAATATCAGGAGTTGAGTTATTCTCTGTTGGAGATTTCATTGGTGATGAAACAACGAAATCAATCACAACTATAGATGAATTAGATGGTGTTTATAAAAAGGTGGTTTTTCAAGGGGAAAAAATAATGGGTGCTGTGCTGTATGGAGATACAAACATCAGCTCACGATTACTCGATATGATTATAAAGCGCCAAGAAGTATCTTCAGAGGAAAAGCGTGCACTGTTCCAATCATCAAGTACGGGTGAGGGAATAATCGCTTCGATGGCAAATCATGAAATCATGTGCAATTGTAATGCTGTTTCAAAAGGGGCAATCATTGAAGCGGTTCAAAAAAAGGGATTAACAACAGTGGAACAAGTTAAACAATGCACAAAGGCTACCGGTTCTTGCGGTGGATGTAAGCCGGCAGTTACCGAGCTTTTGACCTATATTCAAAGTAATCTCTCTACTCAGGATGAGAAACAAACTGCGTTTTGCTCATGTACGACATTAACGGAAGATGAAGTCGTGTATAAAATGCAGCTCCAAGACTTAAAAACTATCGAAGAAGCGATGGATGTTCTTCAATGGGGAAATGACGGAGGCTGTTCAACTTGCCGGCCGGCCCTTAGCTATTATTTAGGGATGATTCATCCAGAATACGAGATCAGGCAGCAAACCCTCTTCATAAATGAAAAAAAGAATGCAACAGTTCAAAGTGATAATCGATACTCTATTATCCCGCAAATGTACGGCGGGATGACGAATGCGAAAGACTTGCGAAAAATTGCAAATGTTGCAGATAAATATGATATATCTCATGTGGCGATAACAAGTGAACAAAGGATTCATTTAATGGGTGTGAAAAAAGAAGACCTTCCAAGTGTGTGGGCTGATTTAGACATGCCGTTAAGTTCGAAATATGGTAACACCGTTCAAAACGTCAAAACATGTATCGGTGAGAATGTTTGCTCTTGTGAAAAACAGCAATCCCTTTTACTTGCTGTAGATTTGGAAAAAAGATTGGAGCATGTATCAACACCTTATCGTATTAAGATGGGCATATCTGCTTGTATGCATAACGGTGCAGGATCAACAACGAAAGATATAGGTGTCATGGGCGTTGACAGGGGCTGGGAAATATATGTGGGCGGAAGCAGCGGACGTAATATTCGTGCCGGTGAACTGTTATGTGTAGCCGGGACAAATGATGAAGCAATTGAAATCATCATCGGCTTTATTCAATATTATCGTGAAACAGCCAATTACTTAGAACGGACTTGGCAATGGATTGAACGAGTGGGTTTAATTCATGTTAGAGAAGTTTTGTTTGATAATGAACTTAGCCAGCAACTATCTCAACGATTGGAAATGGCGTAGATGAGTGAATGAACTAAGTGGAATTACCTTTAGATAAACGGATAATGTTTGTATCAGAAGAAATCAAAGAGTAGAGGGTGAGCAGCCTTGACTGAATTATTATTAAAATATTTCCGCACGAAGCAACAAGAGGTCCAATCAGAAAAACGATATGAAACACAATGTCCATTTTGCAGTATGCAATGTAAGATGCAGCTGTTGGAACAAACAATAGTGACAAGAAAAAAGTATATGACGATTGGAAAAGATAATCCAACCTCAGAGGGGCGCTTATGCATTAAAGGAATGAATGCACACCAACATGCATTGCATAACGACCGAATCAAATACCCATTACTTAAAAAAAATGGTGAATTTATTCGAATATCTTGGGAGGAGGCATTAAATCACATTAAGGAGAATTTCACAAGAATTCAAGCGGAAGATGGTGTAAATGCCTTATCTGTATATGGAAGTGCATCCATTTCAAATGAAGAAGCATATTTGCTTGGAAAATTTGCAAGAGTAGCTTTAAAAACAAAGTATATAGATTATAATGGCCGATTGTGCATGTCCGCAGCTGCTTCGGCAGCAAGCCAAACGTTTGGTATGGACAGGGGCCTAACCAACAGCTTATCAGAGGTTCCGTTCACAAAGTGCATTATCTTGGCGGGCACGAATATTGCGGAATGCCAGCCGACAATCATGCCATACTTCGAAAAAGCGAAACAAAATGGGGCATATATCATTGCTGTAGATCCAAGAGAAACAGCAACAACGAAAATGGCTGACTTACATCTAAAAGTAAAACCAGGGATGGATGCCGCCTTGGCAAACGGATTATTGAAAGTGATCATTGAAGAAGGTTTTACTGATGAAGCATTTATCCGGGACCGTGCAAATGGCTACAACGAAGTTAAAGAGTATGTTACATCTTTAAAGTTGGAGGAAATTGCAGAAATGACAGGGGTGCCTATCGACCAAATTCAAAAAGCGGCTGCAATGTTCGGGAAAGAAGAATCAGGAATGATTTTTACAGCAAGGGGAGTTGAACAGCAAACAGATGGTTCGGCTGCTGTTCGTAATTTTCTTAATATTCTTATTGCTACAGGGAAAATTGGAAAAGTGAATTCCGGTTATGGAGCTATCACTGGACAGGGAAATGGGCAGGGAGCAAGAGAACATGGCCAAAAGGCTGACCAGCTGCCGGGGTATCGTATGATTGAAAATGAGGAACATAGATTACATATTGCAAGAATATGGGGAATTGATGAAGCCGATTTGCCGCGTAAAGGCGTATCGGCATACGAATTGATAGAGAAGATAAATGAAGGTGAAATTACAGGAATGTTTTTAATGTGTTCCAATCCAATTGTTTCAAATCCCAATGCTAACTTTGTCAAAAAGGCTTTGAAAAAATTAAAGTTTCTTGTCGCAGTAGACATGTTCGTTTCTGAAACTGCTAGATTGGCAGATTTAATTTTACCTACTTCGTCTTATTTAGAGGATGAAGGAACGATGACAAATTTAGAAGGACGGGTGACCTTGCGGGAAGCCAGTTTTTCCTCCCCTGGGGAAGTGAAGCATGATTGGCAAATCATTTGTGATATAGCAAAAGCTCTTGGAAAAGAGGAGTATTTCCCCTTTCAATCTGCGAAAGAGATTTTCGAAGAATTGAGAGTGGCAAGCCGCGGGGGGACCGCTGATTATTATGGTATAACATATGATCGATTAAGAAAAGAAGGAGGCATATTGTGGCCATGCCCAACCATTGACCATAAAGGGACAAAAAGGTTATTCGAAAAGTCCTTTGCCCATCCGGATGGAAAGGCGGCCATGGTTGTGGTTAATAATGTGCCTCTTGTTCCAAAAGAACAGCCATGTACGGATTTTCCCCTTTATTTAACAACAGGGAGAATCATGTCACATTATTTAACAGGAGTACAAACGAGAAAAAGCTCATCATTAGCCGCCAGAAATTTCGAATCATATATGGAAATCCATCCGGAAACAGCAAAGAAATATCATATTCCAGACAATACATTGGTGAAAATCGAATCAAGGCGGGGAAGTATTGTTGTAAGAAGCAAATGGTCAGCAACCATTCGCCATGATACAATTTTCGTTCCTTTTCATTGGGCAGACTCACAAAATGTCAATCGCCTCGTTTCACAGGATTTAGACCCGACATGCAAAATGCCTGGCTTTAAAGTCAGTGCTGTAAAAGTTCATCCAATAGTTGAGTTAACGTCTCATTAAGGGAGGTTTTCTTCCCGTTCATCATAATGTATTTTTGGTTTTATCATAATTGAACAGCAGAGCCTAATTACACAGGGCTTTCATGACTAAACAACAAAAGGGGAAAAAGGATGCAAAAAGGTAAGGTCTATATTGTTGGTGCCGGACCTGGTGATCCGGACTTAATTACTGTCAAGGCAATCAAATGCATCGCGGAAGCGGATGTCATCTTGTATGATCGATTGGTAAATCGTGAATTGCTTTTATACGGTAAACCTGAAGCTGAATATATTTATTGCGGTAAAGCGCCTGGTAAACATTATGTCCCTCAAGAGGACATTCACCAATTGTTAATTAGTAAATCAATGGAGGGAAAAACGATTGTTCGTCTAAAAGGGGGAGATGGTTTCATCTTTGGACGAGGCGGTGAGGAAGCAGAAGTACTAGTAAAGCACGGAATTCAATTTGAAATAGTTCCTGGAATCACGTCTGGAATCGCTGCGCCAGCTTATGCTGGAATTCCCGTGACTCACAGGGAATGGGGGAGTTCCTTCGCAATTGTCACGGGACACTGCGTGACCGGCAAACCTGATAACATCAATTGGCATCATTTGGCACATGGTGTTGACACCATTGCAATTTATATGGGTATTAAAAACCTGCCATATATCTGTAAACAATTACAATCCTGCGGAAAGAAGCCTGAAACCGCCATCGCTGTCATTGAACAAGGAACGACAGGTTTTCAACGAACTTTTACAGGAACAATCGACTCAATAGTGGGGATTATTACAAGAGAGCAGGTTGCCAATCCCGCAATGATTGTAATAGGAGAAGTGGTGAAATTATCCGAGAAGCTATCATGGTTTTCAGAGAAGACAAAAAATAAGGAGTTCGCTTAGAAGAGGAATGATTAGCCAAAAAACTTTTACTGTAATGAAAATGAAAACTGGACATGAAAGTCATCATGTCCAGTTTTTATAGATGTAAAGTGAATTTGTTACCTGGCTAATCGAAGTTTGAAATAAGCATAGTTACGGTATGTAGTGAATCGGCTTATAATTGCGGTTGCTTAGCGAAAATCAATTGCGTAGGCCAAAGTGTGCATTTAATTGGCCCTGCAGCATTTTTTTTCGCATTTTTTCCTGTTCAATTTTTCTGTTCTCTTTTAATTTTTCCTGCCTAATTTCATTGGTTTGCACTCCATCCTCTATTTTATCGGCAATTTCCACTAATGCCTTAACGTCGGAAAAAGAGTATTTACGGTTACCCCCCTTAGATCTTTCGGGGAAAACGAGTTTTCTTTCTTCATAGTAACGGATTTGTCTATCGGATAGTCCGGTTAATTCTCTGACCACCCCTATGGAAATTACTTTTCTGTCTAAATAAGTTTCTTTTTGCTGGACGATGAAAATCACCTCATTTTGGATTTATGCTAGATCAATAAGGATATTATATCCTAATTTTCTGAATATTTGTAATAAAAACTAACATTAATTATTAATTTTTAAAAACTATGTAAGATTTTATTACACACTTGTGGCGATAAAAAGTGACGTCACCTATAATCAATCATATCATCCTTTCAAAAAAATCTTATTGGAGGACAAAACATGGCTAAGCAGAAATTGGCACTCATTGGGAATGGTATGGCTGGAGTAAGATGTATAGAAGAAATTTTGAAAATTCAACCGGAAAGGTTTGAGGTGACTGTCTTCGGAAGTGAGCCGCATCCGAATTATGATCGAATCCAACTATCGAATGTATTGCAAGGGGCTACGACGATAGATGAAATAACAATAAATGATTGGAACTGGTACAAAGAAAACAATATTACACTTTTTTCAGGTGAAACTGTCACGAACATCGACACCACTAAGCAAATCATATATTCAGATGCAAATCGTGAAGTCGCATATGATCGATTAATTTTAGCTACCGGATCAATCCCATTCATTTTACCGATAAACGGAGCTGATAAAAAAGGAGTGACAGCATTTCGAAATATTGAAGACTGTGAAAAAATGATCGAATATTCAAAAAACAAAAATAAGGCTGCTGTCATTGGTGGAGGATTACTGGGTCTTGAAGCAGCCAGAGGTCTTTTGAATCTAGGTATGCAGGTAGATGTTATTCACCTTTCGGAATATTTGATGGATAGACAGTTAGATCCAGCAGCAGGAAAAATGCTGCAAAGGGAACTTGAAAGCCAGGGGATGAATTTTTATCTTGGGAAACAAACTCAGGAGGTTTTAGGTGAAATTGATGTCAAAGGATTGCGCTTTAGTGATGGCGAGGAAATCAGCGCCGATTTAGTGGTCATGGCCGTTGGGATTAAGCCAAATGTTGCTATGGCCCAAGATTGCGGCATCCCTGTCAATCGAGGAATTATCGTGAACGATTATATGGAGACAAGAATCCCGAATATTTTTGCAGTCGGTGAATGTGCGGAACACCGTGAAATGGTATATGGTTTGGTCGCTCCCCTATATGAACAGGGCAAAGTATTGGCCAAAAGGATTTGCAGCCTCGAAGACAAAGCTTACGAGGGTTCAGTGCTGTCTACTAAGTTAAAAATATCTGGTGTTGATGTATTTTCGGCTGGAGAAATTTTCGAGGATGAACAAGCTAAATCAATCAAGGAATTTAATGAATGGAATGGCACTTACAAAAAAGTAATGATTCGAAATGGAAAAATTTCTGGTGCGGTATTATTCGGGGATACAAAGGAAAGCAATAACCTATTGAGCATGATCAATAAAAATGCCGAGGTTTCCGAATATTTAAACGCTGGAACGAGTGAAACTAGTGTTAGTCTTGTCACTGCGATGTCAAATGAGGAAATCATCTGTGGTTGTAATGGAGTAACCAAGGGCGATATTATGACGGCTATCGAATCTAATGGGTTAACAAGTATTGAGGAAGTAAAAGGCTGCACAAGTGCTTCGAGATCATGCGGAGGGTGTAAGCCGTTAGTCGGTGATATTCTCGAGCTGACATTAGGCGCTGAATTCAGTAAGTCAAACCAGAAGGAATCCATATGCACGTGCACCACATTATCCAGAGATGAGGTTGTTGCTGAAATACGCGAAAAAAATCTGACCCATACTCGGGAAGTCATGAATGTTCTCGGCTGGAATACAAGTGATGGTTGCTCGAAGTGTAAACCGGCACTGAACTATTACTTAGGCATGATCCATCCTGTTGAATATGAAGATGAAAAAGAATCCCGCTATGTCAATGAAAGGCTACATGCAAATATTCAAAAGGATGGTACATTTTCCGTTGTGCCAAGAATGTATGGAGGTGTCACTAATCCTGATCAATTACGGAAAATAGCAAATGTTGCCGATAAGTATAATGTTAAGTTACTTAAGGTTACAGGCGGGCAAAGAATAGATTTGTTCGGCGTTGAAAAAGAAGACCTTCCAAAAGTATGGGCTGACCTGGATATGCCTTCTGGATATGCTTATGGAAAAACCCTTCGAACTGTGAAAACATGCGTCGGTGAAAACTTTTGCCGCTTTGGCACCCAAGATTCAATTGGGCTGGGCGTTGCCCTGGAGAAGAAATTTGAACGTGTAGGCACACCGCATAAGGTTAAGATGGCTGTGTCGGCATGTCCTCGTAATTGTGCTGAATCCGGTATCAAAGATCTTGGTGTTGTCGGAGTGGACGGTGCATGGGAAATTTATATTGGCGGCAACGGCGGAACCCATTTAAGAGCTGCTGAATTATTATGCAAAGTGAAAACAAGTGATGAGGTAATTGAAATTACGGGTGCATACATCCAACATTATCGAGAGACTGCCAATTATTTAGAAAGAACATCTGTCTGGGTTGAGCGTGTAGGGTTCGATACCATTAAGGCGATTATTGGTGATAAGCAAAAAAGGATGGAGCTTAATCAACGCTTGGATGAGGCCTTATCCGTATTGCAAGAACCGTGGAAAGAAATCATTGAGAGCAATGCAATCCAAACCGGTTTATTCCAAAAAGTGAAAATTCCAGCTATATCAAATAAATGAATATGGGGGCAGCCTAAATGGGGAAAACTCTTCAAAAGATAAAGGTTTCAACAGTAAATGAGATGCCAAAAAACCTGGGGAAAACAGTAACCATAGGCTCTCATGAAATTGCTCTTTTTCATTTGGCAAATGGTGAATTCCGGGCAATTGAAAATCGTTGCCCACATAAAGGTGGGGTTCTAGTGGAAGGCATTGTAAGTGGTGATCACGTCTTTTGCCCGATGCATGACTGGAAAATCAGTGTCAAGAATGGAGAAGTCCAAAAACCTGATAATGGTTGCGTTAGGACATTCAATGTTGAAATAGAAGATGATAATGTTTATATCGTTTTATAACCAGCTGCTCTGGATAGTCTCTTATACTATCCATCTTGTAGACAAAAGGGTTCTATCTAAAAGTTAAAACAAGTTGATTGGATCGGGTGTTCGAGACTCCTGCGGGAAAAGCGCGTCCAGGGGAGACCCCGCGCAAAGGCGCCGAGGAGGCTCCCGGACCGCCCGCAGAAAGCGAGTGCTGGAGGCAACATTCATTGCACAAACCATAAAAAAACTAAAGACAGACTCGATTTTCATTGAGTTTGTCTACAGTCTGCTGGATAGTCTCTAAGACTATCCATTTTTTCTTTGCTGTGTTTTGAACTAAATTTCCCTGGCAGAATAATTGATAAATATTTCCAAAGGCAATATACTTTCTAGTATAGGAATTCCTTTATTAAAACGAATGAATGTAAGCGATTTCGATGAACAAATGAATAAAGTTATAGGGGAAGGTTGGCGTTTTTATGAACAAATTATCTGTTGGCGTTTTTACCTTTATGCTGTATTTTGTTCCTTTATCAAATACACCTGGAATAGCAGAAGAAAAACCAGATTACAAGCTTTATGTAATGGCCCCATTGGGTGAAATAACAGATTGGGAGGCATTTGAAGCACAGTTAACCCAGTTGAAGGAAAATGGAGTATATGCAATAACGACAGATATTTGGTGGGGATTAGTCGAGAGTAAAAAAGATAATCAGTTTGATTGGACTTATTATAAAAAATACGCTGAAACCGTAAAAGCTTCTGGTTTAAAATGGGTGCCCATTTTGTCTACACATCAATGCGGCGGTAATGTGGGGGATGATTGCAACTATCCCATCCCGAGTTGGCTCTGGAATAAAGACACTCTAGAAAACATGGCATTCAAGAGTGAAAGTGGTTTCTGGAATAAGGAAGTACTTGCTCCATGGTGGGAAGGTACAGCCGATCAGTACAACGAATTGTATAAATCCTTTGCAGTGAACTTTGCTGATAAGAAGGATTTAATAGCTAAAATATATTTAAGTGCAGGGCCAGCTGGGGAACTAAGATACCCCTCCTATCAAAATGCTGATGGCTGGGAATATCCTGAAAGGGGACAGCTCCAAGCTTATACAGAAGGAGCGAAACGTGATTTCAGGCTTAACATGAGAGAAAAATATTCAACAATAAAAAAATTAAATGCTGCCTGGGGCAAAACGTATAAAAACTGGAAAGAGGTTCAGCCGCCAGGAAATGGGGATGAATTTTTCACCAGGGGCGGAGCAATCGACACTCAATTTGGATACGACTTTATGCAGTGGTATCAAGGTGCACTCGAAAAGCATCTTGCAAAAATCTCTAAATTTGCCCATAAACATTTTGATGAAGTCTTTGGCGTTCCAATTGGAGCTAAAATCTCAGGCGTCCATTGGAAAATGAATGATCCAGTACTGCCGCATTCAGCAGAGTATAGTGCAGGGTATTATAACTACTCCCAATTATTGAATCAATTTAAAAAATCGAAGATGGCCCTCACGTTCACCTGTTTGGAAATGGGAGATCAAGATGCACATACTGCGCCTTCATATAGCGCTCCTAAGACGTTGGTGACCCATATTGCTTCTTTGGCTAATGAAAAAGGAATTTCATTAAACGGGGAAAATGCACTCCCGCTGATCAACAATGAAGAGGGCTTTGACAATATAGCAGAAATGGTTTTTAACCATGATTTTGAGGGATTTACCTTGCTAAGGATGTCCTATTTATTCGACGATGAAGGAAATCCAACAAATGAGTTCAGGATGATGGCTGATAAATTGAAAGGCATGTCCATTCCAGTTACATTCACAGTTGAAAATGTACCTGCCACACATGGAGTTTACTTAATTGGGGATAGAGGAGAAATAGGCAGATGGAATCCTGAGGATTACGAATATAAACTCACTCAAAGCACAGAAGGCAGCTGGAGTGGAACATTTCTATTAGCCGAAAATCGATTTTATGAATTCAAGTTCGTCCTAAAAGATGAAAATGGCAATATCACATGGCAAGATGGGGAAAATAATAGTTATAAAACTCCTTTGAGTGGAGAAGGAAACTATAAAACTGCTTGGTAAATGAAGAAATGATGTCTTTCATTTTGCAAGCTTAAAATGTTTCTATCGAAATTTTAAAACCATTATATCCAAAAATGGCGGTTCGAAAAGCTCTCACAACCATGTTCTATAGGTAAAATTAGTTATCCATCTTGTTTTTTACACATAAATATATGGATGAACCCCTGAATAGATTGAAGAAATTTGCGACACTCCTGCCGAAAAACTGGCTAGCCGAGACCCCACAGACGCTCGCGTCGAGAAGGCTTGGCAGGCAGTCAGCGGAAAGGTAGCGGATTTCTGAAATCACCTGGAATGTTTTTTTTTTGAGTGTTTCAATCTAAAATTTAATACAAAGGTCGATTGGAACCAGTGTTCGAAACTCCCGCGGGAAGGGCGCGTCCTGAGGCGCACTGGGCGCAAGACCACCCATGGAAAGCGAGTGCCTTAAGGCCAATGTTCAAATTTTACAGTATGACTAACTAATTAGGTATTGTGGGAAGAATATAAGGTATGGAAAGTCATCAAAAGTTAGAGTATAAGAAATCCAGAAGCCCAGTGCACTGTATATTTACGCACTGACCCCATTGGGGAAATATTTTTAAATACTTAAATGAAATGCATTTACGTTAAATGGAAATACGGACTATTTTTAGAACAGAACAAAACAACAAGAAAGGGAGGAATTGAAATATATGAAGACAATGATTACATGGACAGGGGAACTGGCATTTTCTGGCACAACTCCGTCGGGACATGAAATTAAGATGGATGCTGCCGAAGAAGCAGGAGGAAAAAATAGCGGAGCCAGACCCACGGAGTTACTTTTACATTCTCTTGCTGGGTGCACAGGTATTGATATTGTAATGATATTAAAAAAAATGCGATTTGAAACAAAGGCCTTTCAAATAGAAATAGAAGGGGCACGATCGGAAAATCATCCTAAACGGTTTACCGATTTTCATATTCACTATTTATTAGAGGGTGATCTGCCTGAAGATAAAGTGGTCCGTGCAATTCAATTATCAAAAAATACGTACTGTTCAGTATATCACTCATTAAATGCCAACATTAAAATCAGCTATTCGATAAATGGTGTTAAAGGAAAACAAGAATTATAATTTAATGGCTTTAACTGAAAGTAGTTTATTCATTTTTCATATAAGAAAAACAGCCTTCATTTCATAATCAAATGGAGGCTGTTTTCGACTGAAATGAACATCCTTGTTTCACGGATAATCATCAATACCAAAACGTGCAAATCTCAGAAAATAATCCCTCTACATGTTAATCCTAGTCGTATTTTCAAAAAAAATCATTCTCCAATTTATTTTCAAGGTAACATAACTCCATTTTTTAGAAGGAAAGGGTTTATTTAGTCAGCAAGTAATCAAAATGTAATGGTTTGTCATTGGAATGCCCTTGATGTTATGAGTTTATCCATATAAACTTTAGATACTATTGAGGAGTGGTTAAGTTGAAAGAGATAACAATTGACAAATTAATTTTTAAAAATCATTTATCGATGATTGAACAATATTCATTGAAAGATTTCATGTTTAAGTGGCTCGGCAGCCCTGAAGAAGGATTAGATGATCTTCTTCCGCTTACATACACAGATCAAGTTTTTGCAAAAATGGAAACGACATTGGAGACAAAAATAAAGATTCACGGCGAAGAAACCTTCAGATATGTCACCATTACGGAAGATAATCAAATTGTAATAGGGGGCTTAGACTCGAATCAAGAGTTAAAGTTTAGAATTGTGTCCCTGGAGGAGCGATTGAAAAGCTACTAAAACTTTAGACTTAGCATTCTATACTTATCAAACTGAATCATATTTTTTAGATAAATAATTAAGGCCGTTCCTGTTTTTTAAGGAACGGTCTTTTTAAGGTATTTTTATTTTATTCACCATGTTAAGTGCAGCGTCAATACCATATAGGGTTGTTAACTGTTAAAGGAAGCCTTTACCTTATGCCAGTTCAGCGAGTAATTCTATAAACTCGCGTTATTTCTGGATTAATTTAACAAAATATAAACGATTATAGATTTGTCTTAGTGTATTATAAAGTAATGAAGTCGATTAAATTAATTGGGGGGATTTGAGATGAGCGAGATGTTGAAAAGTTCGATAAAAATGCTTTTGAAAGAAACGTTTGAAGGACCGGGAAATGATGGGAGCTATTATACTGATTCAAGACCGAATACAGGGATTTTTGGGACACTTGATGGTTTAACCGCAGAAGACGCTTCACGTTCCATAAATGGATCAACCATTGCTGCTCACTCAGACCACACACGGTATTATTTATGGGTAATCCGAACAATGATTAGTGGCACAGACTTTGAAAAAGACTGGGACGCAAGCTGGACCATTGCTCAAGTTGATGAGGTGAAATGGGCGGAAATAAGGGAGGGATTACATAAGGAATATGTAACTCTTTTCAAAGAAATCGATACAATCGATTTAGGAAAATGGCTGACAAATGTAAATGCGACCATTGCCCACTCAGCTTATCATCTTGGAGCATTACGTCAAATGTTAAAAAGTCTTGAAATAGACAAATAATTTATTATATCGAGGGTTTGTAATTGATTTCCTCTTCAGGCACTCGCTTTCCGCGGGCGGTCCGGGAGCCTCCTCGGCGCTCTTGCGCCTACGGGGTCTCCTTGGACACGCTTTTCCCGCAGAAGTCTCGAACACCCGATCCAATCAACTTGAAAGCAGAATTTAAAATTTGTCCACCATTAATTCCCCCGTATCACCCTCACCCTCTGGATTTCCTCCTATCAAATGTGTCTCATATCTGCTTTCGGATATCGGGGGATATACTTCCTTTCTCGAATGATACGATCATAATCTCTACCCAATTTGTCTAGTGAATCAAGGAATAATAAACCTCCGCCCTCGCGAATGATTAAGAGCATTGCCTGATATTGAGTCCGGTTAAATTCTTTCCACTTTGCTTATCAATGAGGATATATCGCTGCTTACTTCCAAGCTTACGAAGTTTTTTAGGATGCCCGTTTTCGATTCTGATCTTTTGCAAAAAAAGCGGCTAACAATTGGTTATTTATGTATAAGTGTTAGTTTCTTAACAAATGTACTGTATCAAACAGGGAAATTTAGTTGTAAAAGGATTTAATAAGGTTGAAGCTTAATCTATTGAACAACTAGTAAATAAGGAACCTATATACTTGATGATAGGAGAATAAAACAAATACCATGTGTCAATACTAAAATTGACAGGACACCAATTGGTGTCATATAATAAAAGACACCAATCGGTGTCCAATTAAAAGGGGGGGTGATTTTGAACGAGAAAAATCAAGAGCGTGATATTTATGCAGCCATCGCTGACCCAACAAGACGTAAATTGCTACGTTTGTTGGCGGACGTGGAAGAATTGCCACTCAATGAGTTGACTATACATTTTGAAATGGGCCGTACTGCGGTTTCAAAGCATTTGACAATCCTTAAAGAGGCTGGTCTCGTAATCAGCAGAAAGATCGGCAGGGAAACGCGTTATCGGCTGAATGCTGCCCCGTTGAGGGAAATTGAGGATTGGGTATCGTTTTACAGGAAATTCTGGAGTGAAAGAATGCTGCTTTTAAACCAAATATTAGAGGAGGAACAAAAGATGAATTTAACAGTATCACAAGATTTTAATTTTAAGAGCCCAATCGAGAAGGTATGGCTCGCCTTAACGGATGCAAATACTCTTGCGAAGTGGGTAATGGCTAATGATATTAAACCTGTCGTCGGACATAAATTTCAGTTCCGGAATGAACAGTGGAATTTAGTTATCGATTCCGAAGTTCTTGAAGTTGAGGAGCCTTATAGATTATCTTACACTTGGGTAGGTAGCGGGATAAACACTACAGTCACATGGACATTAAAGCACGAGGATGGAACAACCTATTTACATCTTGAACAATCAGGATTCGAAAAAGAAGATCAAGCGTTCAATGGTGCGAAATATGGTTGGGCGAAAATGGGCGAAGATCTTAATAAATTGTTAGAGGAAATGTAAGATCAAGTCTCTTAACCTGTTTTTTAGTTTTTAGCTAACGCATAAGAAAAGCAAACTGCTCGGAAAGAGGAGTGTTCCGTGATGTCAAATAGTAGAATGAATCCTAAGGTTGATGAATTTTTAAGTAAAGCTAAAAAGTGGAAGGACGAATATGAGACGCTGAGAAATATCGTTCTTGACTGTGACCTGACCGAAGAATTTAAGTGGATGCATCCTTGTTACACGTTTGAGAAAAAAAACATCGTTTTAATACATGGATTTAAAGAATATTGTGCACTTCTGTTTCACAAAGGTTCCTTGTTACAGGATCCCCATGGGATTCTAATCCAACGGAGAATGTACAGGGGGCGCGCCAGATTCGGTTCACCAATGTTCAAGAAATAGTAGCAACGGAAACCATTCTGAAAGCCTATATTCATGAAGCCATTGAAGTTGAAAAAGCCGGTTTGGAAGTAAATTTTAAAAAGAACGAAGAATTCATAATTCCTGAAGAACTTCAAAACAAATTCGATGAAATCCCTGCCTTGAAAACTGCTTTTGAAGCATTGACCCCGGGACGGCAAAGAGCATACATTCTTCATTTTTCTCAACCGAAACAATCTAAAACTCGAGAGTCAAGAGTTGAAAAATGTATGCAGAATATTCTCAATGGAAAGGGATTAAAGGATTAGTATATTCGATAAGAAAAAAAGTAATGATCCTTAAAGAAACTAAGTAATGAAAATAATGGCCCAATTTCTCAATTTTAATACTGGGAAATTGGGCTTTTTTTGAAATTTCGATTTAGGAAAATGGCTGACAAATGAAAATGCGACCACTGCCCACTCAGCTTATCATCTTGGAGCGTTACGGCAAATGTTAATAAGCCTTGAAATTGAAATTACTTTAACATAAAAATGCCAATGTATCTATATGTTCCGAAGTGTCTCAATGCCAACCATGATTTTAAAGAAAGACATGTTTATCCTTCATTTTTTTAGAATGAAACCCCCATTAGATTGAAGAAATATGCGACACTCCTGCCGAATAACTGGCTAGCAGAATCTAAACAGACGTTTGGTCGGGGAGCTTGGCAGACAGGCGGCGGAAAGGGAGCGAAATTCTGAAATCAACTGGATTTTTAAAAAAAGCAAACTGGCTCTTCTTCTAATTTAAAATAAGAAGTCTATCTCTAACCTAAACCCCAGCAAAGGTTGCTGGGGTTAAATTTATTTGTTAAGACAGAATTACACAACTTTTTGTTGGAAATTGTTAGATTGTGTCAAGAATTCTTTGCATTTTAAAGGGTTCAAGCCCTTATTGGAGAAGTATATT
Organism: Peribacillus sp. Bi134; assembly: GCF_918698065.1. NCBI lineage: Bacteria > Bacillati > Bacillota > Bacilli > Caryophanales > Bacillaceae > Peribacillus > Peribacillus sp. Bi134. The sequence goes on from NZ_CAKKLN010000001.1 coordinate 564,550, forward strand.
ATCATGGTGTTTTAGCCGAGAAACACTGACTGCAAGGATTTTGACACAGAAGGAGGGCTCTTAATTAAAAAGCAGCTGTTTAAACTAAGTATATTTTGCATGATAGTCTATGTTCAAACGCTTTGGTCTCCCGCTGTTTTTGCTGAACAAAAGACTTTTATAATTGCTGGAGAAAGTGCTCTTCCTCCATTTTCATTTGAAAATGAAGCTGGTGAGCTGACAGGCATCAATATTGATTTAATGGAGGAAATAGCAAAATATAATGGCGTAGATTTCAAATATATTCCGATGAGGATGGAAGAAGCCGAAAAAGCCTTGAGTAACGGAACAATTGATGCCATTGTTGGAAGTACCTATAATACCGAAAAAGATAACCGACTTGATTTCACTCAATCCTATTTTACAATGTCCCAATCAATAATCATTCCTAGTAAAAGGAAACAGGAAATTCATACGTTAACGGATCTACGTGATTCACATGTTGTCCTTGACCATAACACTCCAGTAATCAGTACTTTTCTCAATATGAGGAATACAAATTTAACGACCGTTTCGAATCAATACTCGGGTATTTTAACATTATTGAACAACCGTGCAGATGTATTCATCGGAAACAAATGGACTGCTGATTTCTATTTAAAAAAATTCCGCCAAGAAAAGAATTACATCATTCTTGATGAAGTCATTGAACCGGCGGATTATACGATTGCAGTAAAAAAAGGGAATCAATCGCTTCTTTTCATGATGGATAATACACTGACAGAACTTAAAGCAAACCGGAATATCAATGGGATAATTGATAAATGGGTCATGCCACAATCCAATCAAAAAATTGCTAGGCTGGAGCAATTCATATTCTGGTTGATTATCAGCTTAACTGCAGTAGCCCTTATCCTACTATTCATTTACATATGGAATCAAAAGCTAAAAAAATCCGTTCATAACCAGACGTTAAAATTACATTTATTAAATAAGGATTTAGAGAAACAAAGGCAAAACATCGCTAACGCTGAAGCATTCAAAGATCAAATCTTAAACAATATCAATAATGGAATCATCACATTCGATCTCGATTTCGTGATTACCAGCTGCAATGCAAAGGCATCGGACATTCTCAACATTTCCAAGGAAATGATTCTGAATCTTATGAATCATTCACAATTAATGAAGAATTTCGAAGCTTTACATCAAGAACAAAGGGAGAATAATCGCACGGGTTCTTTTCAGATCTTGGTACTTAATGAGGAAAATGAACAGAAGATGATTTCATATTCGATGCATAAGATGTTCAATTCTGAAGATATACAAACCGGATATTTGCTTTCCATGAGTGATGAGACGGAAAAGAAAACATTGGAGAAAAAATTGGTCACACAAGAAAAGCTGCACGCTCTTGGTCAACTCGTTGCAGGCGTCGCACATGAAATAAGGAATCCTTTGACATCGATAAAAACATTCATTGATTTACTTCCGAGTAAATATGATAATCCTCAATTCCGACAAGTTCTAATGGAACACTTGCCTACAGAAGTTAATCGTTTGAATGCGATTGTTACCGATTTAATTGAATATGCACGTCCGCAACCTCCAAATATTACCAATTGTCACGCTCATGAACTTATATCATTACTTGCTTTTCATAAGGTGACAATGGAAAAAAACCAAATAAATTTCGAGCAGACGATTGAGGAGGACCTTATTTTTTATATAGATTTACAACAAATTCAACAAGTACTTCTTAACTTGGTGTTGAATTCGATTCATGCCGTTGAAGAAACAAAAGAAAAGACCATTAATATCACCATTGATAAAGAGAACGAAAAGACAGGGCGGATTACCATATCCGATACAGGAAAAGGGATGAAACAGGAGGAACTGTACCATATTTTCGAACCTTTTTTCACAAATAAAGAAAAGGGAGTCGGTTTGGGACTTACGTTATCGTATAGGCTAATTAAAGAGAATAACGGAGATATCCATGTGAAGAGTTATCCTAATTCAGGAACGAAATTCACCATTTTACTACCTTTATATATCGAATAGAAGCCTGGAAAGAGGAGGAGTAATATGAAAATGCAAGTATTGGTGATTGACGATGAACCTGCTATTTGCACCGCTCTTAGCTTTGCATTGGAAGATTCCTATCAAGTCGTAACAACTACTGACCCCGATGAGGGTCTTCGAAAGATCGAGAATCAGCACTTTGATATTGTGTTACTTGATTTGAGAATAGGGAATAAAAGTGGACTTGATGTCCTACAGAAAACCAAACAAATAGCACCTAACGTGACAGTCATCATGATGACTGCCTATTCATCCATTGAAACTTCCATCGAGGCTATAAAAAAAGGAGCCTACTACTATATTGAAAAGCCAATTAATATAGAAGAGCTTTCTTTGCTCTTGATGAGGGCAGCCGAATTCAAACAGATTTCCAATCAATTGGAGACATTGCATGAAGAATTAGAGATTCAAAAGAGATTTGGTAACTTCCTTGGTAACAGCAAGGCGATGCAGCGTATTTTCTCAATGATAGAAAGAGTGAAAGATATTGATTCCAGTGTTCTTATCACGGGTGAGAGTGGTACTGGTAAGGAGCTTGTAGCCCGAAACATCCATACGCTGGGAAGAAGGAAAAACAATCCCATGCAGATTGTCAATTGTGCAGCAATTCCTGAGATGCTGCTGGAATCTGAATTATTCGGTTACGAGAAGGGAGCATTTTCCGGTGCAACTCAGAGGAAGGAAGGGAAATTCGTTGCTGCTAATGGAGGCATCCTTTTTCTGGATGAGATTAGTGAAATGCCCCTTCCACTTCAAGCTAAATTATTAAGGGTATTGCAGGAACGGGAAGTGACGCCACTGGGATCTAATACAAAAATCTCATTGGATGTCCGGATTATAAGTGCAGCCAATAAAAACCTGGAGCAAATGGTGATGGAAGGGGAATTTAGGGAGGATTTGTATTTCAGGCTAAATGTCATTCCCATCTCGATGCCGCCTTTAAGAGATAGAAAAGAAGATTTACCGATCCTTATGGATTATTTTTTAAAAAAGCACGCTAAGGATATGAATCGTGAAGAAAAGACATTCTCGGCAACCGCACGTCGAATTTTACTGGATTATCATTACCCTGGGAATGTCCGTGAGCTTGGTAACATTATAGAATATGCTGTGGCCCTATCAAACTCGAAAAGAATGGAAGAAACCGATTTGCCGCAATATGTACAAGAACAGAAGTTCATTCTCCAGCCGGATGGCAATGACGACGATTTTAACAGTTTTAGGATTCCCATTGGCATTTCCATGAAAGAGATAGAAGAAAAGGTCATAACGGCCACTCTTCAATATTGTAAAAACCATCGACAAAAAACAGCTCAAATCTTAAAAATTTCTGAAAGAAGCCTTCGTGATAAAATCAAGCTCATTTCAAAAGGAGAATAACAGGATTATCGTGTTAACCGGCATTTTTTTCTGTGTAACCGGAAAAAATTGCCGGTTTATACTTGAGTAACACCCAAAAAATCGGCAGGATTTGCGTATTAAAGCAGAAAATCGACTTGGCATGATATTTGCATCTAAATTCATTAAGAAAGGAGGGCCACGATGAAGAATGGAGCACTCTTTATAAAAGTCGCTTTGTTATTTTGTTTCATGACAGGATGTTCTTTTATGAATGAGCAGCAGGAAATTTCTAAACCTGCTTCTACCTTGATTCAGAGTCAACTAACTTCTGAAGGACAGGATTTAAATAATAGGATGCTAATCATTGGGACTGGAGATATGACAGGTGTTTATTTTTCATTAGGACAAAGATTATCAAATATGTATGAAAAATATAATGGAGCTGTGTCAGGAACCCAGGTAACCGATGCTTCCATCGAAAATACTGAATTGGTTAGCCGCCATCGGGCAGAAATTGGTTTTACCACAGTGGATGTACTGGATTTGCCAGAGACGGATAAATCCAAGTTAAGAGCTTTAACGGCCCTATATTCCAATTATGTTCAAATTGTTACTGCTAAACAAAATGATATGGATTCCTTAGAAGATTTAGTTGGTAAACGCATTAGTGTGGGAACGGCAGGAAGCGGTACAAGACTTATTGCAGAGCGGGTATTGTTAGAATCTGATTTACCGACTGATCAATTGAATTTATCTTATCTTTCTTTTTCACAATCCGCAGAAGCATTACGAAATGGTACCATTGATGCAGCTTTCTTTTCTTCGGGAATTCCGAATAATGAAATCGTTTTCATATCCAAACAAATGGAGCTATCTTTCATTCCAATACCAGGAGACATCATTGAACGTCTTCAGAAACAATATGGAGTTTATACTCATGATGAAATTCCTAGAGATACATACAGGGGAATGAAGAAAAATGTCCAAACTATTTCAATTAAAAACGTCTTGGTAACCTACAAGGAAATGTCTGACCCTCATGCATACAATCTTGTGAAAACATTATATGAACATCTGCCTGAACTGCAGCATACACATCCGGCTGCTTCTGATATTTCAATAGAGGAAGCAACCAAACAAGTTCCACTCGATTTTCATCCAGGAGCCATGAATTATTTTACCGAACAAGGAATTATTGAAAATCAATGAAAAACGGGAGGCAATGACAATGAAAAAACTGATGAGTCTATTATCGATAATAGTATTGATCGCTCTTGCGGGTTGTGGTAACCCCACTCCACAAAAACCGGGGGAATCCGTACAAACAAGTGCAGGGGAAAAAGGAGAGAAGAAAATTACGATAGCCGGTAATGGCGGTGTCATTGAAAGTGCCATCCGAGATGTGATTGCACCAAAGTTCAAAGAAGAAACGGGAATCACTGTTAATTATATTTCCGGTTTATCAGGTGAAATCCTATCCAAAGTGGAATTACAGAAAAACGCTCCGCAAATAGATGTTGCCCTTTTTGTACCGGTTGATGTAATTCGCGCTCAGGAGAAGGAACTGATCGTACCAATTGATGAGTCCAATGTTCCCAATATGAAATCGGTGGACCCGCGTTTCATTCCGGTTGAAAAGACGGCCGCACCAGCATTCGGTTTAGTCATTGCACCAGCTTATAATACGGAAACCTTCAAAAAGAAAGGGTTAAAATCAATTGAATCCTGGAATGATCTTGTTTCTCCTGAGTACGAGGGTAAAACGGCATTTTCAGATATTACGAATGATTGGGGCTTCAATACCCTTAATGGTCTGGCGATATCAAACGGCGGCAGTACGGAAGATATGGAGCCGGGTCTAGAAAAGGCTAAAGATCTTGCAGCGTATTCCAATACATTTTATAAAAACTCAACGCAAATGATGCCAGCAATCCAACAAGGAGCTGCTGACGTAACGGTCATGGGAAGTTATTCCATAGGTGAACTAGCCGTTTCAGGTATTCCGATTAAGATGGCCGTGCCTAAAGAAGGCGTGCCGCTTCAAGCCTTCAGCGCAGGTCTAGTGAAAAATACGCCTAATAGCAAAGAAGCCCTTGAATTCATCAACTATGTAATCAGTGAAGAAGCTCAAGCATTAATTTCCGAAAAAGGATTTTATCCTACGGTAGAAGGCATGAAAATCCCAGAGAAATATGAAGAGTCAATCGGTCTTGAAGCAAGTGATAAAACATTCAAACCTGATTTCGCCAAGTTTGCCGAAATCCGTGCCGAGGTGTCAGACAGATGGGCGAAAGAGGTTACTCCTGAATTAGGGAAAAAACTCAAATAAAAGGAGCGTGTTGATCACATGGAAGTATTAAAAAAAGATGTGGAAATTAATAGGCAGCACCTGGAGGCAGTTCAGGGGTTCGGTTCAAATAAAAATGATGTAGAGATAAAAGGCGCGTTTAAACAATTTGGAGCGAATGTTGTCCTGAATGGCATTGACCTGGAGGTGAAACAAGGAGAGTTACTCACTCTTCTTGGGCCTTCCGGGTGCGGAAAGTCAACAACCTTGAACCTCATTGCAGGGTTCCTCGATGCAGATCGGGGCGAGGTTCATATTAAGGGCAATAATGTTACGAAGGTTCCGCCTTATAAGCGAGATTTAGGAATGGTTTTTCAAACTTATTCGCTTTTTCCTCATATGACTGTCTATGAAAATCTTAGTTTTGGCTTGAAGCTGCGCAAGGTCGGTAAAGCTGAGCAAAAAAAGAAAATAAGTAAAGCGCTTGAATTAGTGAAAATGTCAGGATTGGAAAATCGTTATCCACGGGAATTATCTGGAGGGCAGCGTCAGCGTGTTGCGATTTCCAGGGCACTTGTAGTTGAACCAGAGCTCCTTTTGCTTGACGAACCGCTTTCAAACCTTGATGCAAAGCTGCGCCATGAACTCAGGGCCGAGATAAAGCGTTTACAAAAGGAAATTGGCGTAACGACTATTTTTGTGACTCATGATCAAGAAGAAGCTCTTTCCATGTCTGATCGGGTCGTGGTCATGAATGCAGGGAAAATTGAACAAATCAGTACACCGACTGAGATTTACAATCATCCTAAGACAGAATTCGTCTTTCAATTCATCGGGAAATCGAATTGTTTTGAAGGGAATGTGTCTGCTGTGGATAAGCGGAAAGTTTCAGTCAAGATAGGGCCTGATATCACTCATGTTGATGCAAATAACATCATGGGAAATGATAGTGATTTGAATACTGGGGATAAGGTGAAGCTTTATATTAGACCAGAAAAACTGCAAATTGTCTCTCTTGATGAAAAATCTACATCTCCTTTGGATTTCCATCGTGCTAAGATCAGCCAAATTAATTATCTTGGTACCTCATGGGAAATCAATGTTCTATTACAGGGGAAAAGTTTTCAAGTATTGACTTCCGCTTTCGATTCATCATGGCAAAATGGAAGTGAGGTGTTGATTGGATGGAGCCCATCAGAAGTTATGCTAGTCAAGAAATAGAAAAGGATACGAATCCTATTGAGCCGCAAAAGAAACCTAAAAACAAGAAAAGGAAAGTATGGGTGCCAGGATTACTCCTTTTAACGCCGCTTCTACTTTTCATATTCGGTTTCTTTGTCATCCCGATGTTATACATTTTATATTTAAGCTTCATATCCACAGATAATCTGGGAGGAGCGGAGGCAGTTTATAGCCTGAAAAACTATACTCAATTATTTTCCGATAGCTATTACTTATCTTCTTTATGGCTGACAGTGAAGATCAGTTTATATTCGGTCTTGGTTGCTTTATTTCTTGGATATCCGGTAGCCTTAACGATGGCCAAAAGTTCAGCGCGGGTCAGAGGGTATATCACTCTCTTGATCGTGTCACCGCTCTTGGTAAGTATTGTTGTCCGTAATTTTGGCTGGTACCTCCTGCTATTGCCTAACGGAACGATTAATCAAACCTTGATGGCCCTTGGCATAATAGATGCACCATTGAAACTATTGTTTTCGGAAATCGGAGTTGTGATCGGGCTTTCCAATGCATATCTTCCTTTCATGATCTTATCCATCGTTGCGAGTCTTTATAATATCGATCCTTCTCTCGATAAGGCAGGAGCCATACTTGGGGCAAGCCCATTCAGAAGGTTCTTTTCGATTACATTGCCGCTAAGTATCCCTGGTATCGTATCTGGCTGCATTCTCGTATTCAGTTTGTCAATGAGTGCTTATGTAACCCCTGCACTGATGGGGGGAGCCAATGTGCCAGTGATGCCTGTTGTCATCTATGATCAAATAAATAACCTGCTGCATTGGACTTTCGGATCTGCACTTTCTTATATTCTATTAGCAACCACTGTCATATCAGTAGCCGTATTTACCAGAGCGTTTGAAAAAGGGAAATTCAAGGAGGTATTCCGATGATGAAAACGTTTGGCGGCCTGCGGATTGCTGTTGCCGTGTTGGCCATTATCTATATCTTGATACCGCTCATTGTCGTTATTCCCGCTTCTTTTACAAGTGCCAATTATCCAAGTTTTCCGGCTGAAGGCTTCTCACTTCAATGGTATGCCAAGATTTTGGAGCGTCCTGAATTTTTGGAAGCATTTTTGAACAGTGCGAAGTTCGCAGCATTAGCTGCCCTTTTCTCCGTCATATTCGGAACTTTGGGTGCCCTTGGCATCGCAAAGTATGATATACCTGGAAAATCGTATATTACGGCCCTATTAACTTCACCATTAAGTGTGCCGCAATTAGTCTTAGGGATTGCACTTTTAATGTACTTTACACCAATGATGCTTGCCGGTACGTCTACAGGATTTTTAATTGCCCATATCGTCATTTGCATACCTTATGTTATGCGGCTCGTCTTAACCGGTTTAAGTGGATTTGATTACAATCTCGAACGGGCTGCTGCCATTCTAGGAGCGAATCCATTAACAGTATTCATGAAAGTGACTCTGCCGCTAATTGGATCCGCGGCCATCTCAGGGGGATTATTCGCATTTTTGACATCATTTGATAATGTAACGGTCTCTCTCTTTATGGTATCACCGGAAATGAGAACGCTGCCGATCGAGATTTTCTCGCAAATGCAGGATGCCTACAATCCAATCGTTGCATCCGTGTCAAGCGTGGTTATTTTCATATCAGTCCTTCTAATCGTAATACTTGAAAAAATTCAAGGTGTCGGGAAAGTTTTTGGCGGTTCCCATCATACAAACGGTTAAAAACGATATATAAGATGTGACAAACGATCATGCTTGCTAAGCTCTGATTTTTTTCGAAGAAAACTCAACTGTACGTTCCATTCAAATGATCGAAACACCTTTTGGCAGCCAATAGAGGTGCCGTTAGGACAGGGACAGAAGGATTAACCTGCTTTGCAATATGCTCCATACTATATTGTGAAAGCAAAATCACTTCTGTCTTTCCATCCAATTGTTCCACCATCTTTTTAACCCGATCGTCATGTTCCTTTCTTTTTCCTTGTGATAATAAATGGATGATCCCTGGATCGACCAATGACTCGATCATACAGTCCGGATTCTTATTTAATAAGTAATTTTGAAGGGCGATCGGTGTTTCTTTTACGGTTGAAACCAGGCCGATGCTAGTGTAGCGAAGTGCTTCATCAAGCATGGCTTCATCTGAACGAAATAACTTTACAGGATATAGAGGTTGTAAAATTGCAGTGATGTCATTAAAGGCGGAGCAAGTAAGTTGGATGCATGAAACGTCAGACCCATAGGCTATATTCACTAATGAAGAAAAGCGGCGGGTGATTTCCGGAGTTAACTTGCCGCTCTTTTCCATCAAGGGGAGAAGACCCGTGTCCATGAAATGAAGGAGTTCAATGTTCGGAGCAACTGTCCGAAAGGCCACTTCAATTGGTTTTAGTGCAGTAGTGGTTGCGTGAATCAATGCAATTTTCAAAAAAATAACCTCCTTTTTTTCATCATTATATCTAGCAGGATCATAAAATTCCATTATATTACATACAAATAGTTCTTTTCCAACTTACTATTAATAAGAAAGGAAGTGAAAAGCATGGAGAAAGAAGCCTTGGACGATCTTAGTCAGGTAATACCAGGTGACAGAATGTTCCTTGATTTGGCAGAAAGGTATTGTTATAGCTATGACGCTTCTTTTGGGGAATATTTACCTGAAATCGTTATACAGCCAAAAAATGCGGAGGAAATCAGTAAAGTGGTTAAATTGGCTAATACTCACAAAATACCTGTTTACCCTAGAGGATCTGGAACTTCGCTAAGTGGCGGCCCTTTACCTGTTAAAGGGGGGATGGTTCTTGATATGACCCTTTTACGGGATAAATTGATCATTGATCGGGAAAATATGCTTGCCATTGTCTCTCCAGGTGTAATTACGGCAAATATTCATAAAAAGGCTGAAGAAGCCGGCTTGTTCTATCCTCCGGATCCAAGCAGCTCCAATGTAGCCACTATAGGCGGGAATCTATTAGAAAACTCCAGCGGGCCAAAGGGATTGAAATACGGAACGACAAAAGAATATGTGATAGGCCTGGAGGTGGTAACCCCGACGGGAGAAATCATTCGTACTGGCGGAAAGACCGTAAAAAATGTAACAGGGTATGATTTGACCCGATTGATCGTGGGATCGGAAGGTACTTTGGGCATCGTTACTGAGGCAATCATCCGCTTAATACCAAAACCTCAATCTAAACAAACATTTGTCGCCCATTTCAATCATTTGATAGACTCTGGCCATGCCATTACCAGCATTTTATCGTCAGGAATTCTACCATCTGCACTGGAATTGATGGATAATGCTTGCATCCGTGCAGTTGAAAGCTATCGGCCTTCCGGTTTGCCTCTTCAGGCAGAAGCCATTTTGATCATAGAAATAGATGGTCACCCATTGGCGATTGAGGAAGAAATCAATAAATGCGCCAATATATGCAGGGCGGAAGGTGCTTCCTATGTCAAGATTGCGGAGACAGAGGAGGAACGACAAACGATTTGGAGTGCGCGTAAATTGGTCTCCCCGGCCATTACACAAATGGGTCCTACAAAAATTTCTGAAGACGCGACCGTTCCACGCAGTCAAATACCGGCGATGATGGTGAGATTAAACAAGATCCGGGAGAAATACGGGTTGAACTTGGTTGTATTTGGCCATGCGGGGGATGGCAATTTACATCCTAACATCATTACTGATAAACGAAATATTACGGAAATGAAAAAAGTGGAGCTTGCAGTCAGTGAAATTTTTGAAGCAGCTATCGAACTAGGCGGAACCCTTTCCGGGGAACATGGCATCGGAACTTTAAAGTCACCATATATGGAAATGGAGTTAGGAATAACAGGGGTGAATATGATGAAAAAAATAAAAGAAGCATGGGATCCCAATAATATCCTGAATCCAGGGAAGATTTTTCCAGATAAGGGACAGACAAGGGTCGTGTTGGTTACATGAATCTACCCGCCAAACCGAATGAGTCAAATGCTGCGCTCCAAACTTTATATTCTGATGCCTATGATTGGACAAACCAATGCGTAAAATGCGGATACTGTTTACCGGCATGCCCTACATATGAATCAATGGGTGTGGAATCCGCTTCTCCACGCGGTCGTATCAATCTAGTGAAAATGGCAGCTGAAGGAAAAATAGATTTCCAAAAAGATTTAGCTGAACCAATCGACCTATGCTTAGGCTGTCGTGCTTGTGAAACAGCCTGTCCTGTTGGTGTGCCATACGGACATATACTCGAAGCGGCAAAAGAAGCCATTGAAAACTCCCCGTCAGCAAACCAAAAAAATAATATGACCAAGATCAAAAAATTGGCATTGGTTCATCTTTTTCCATATCCAAAACGAATGAATAGGATTGGAAGTGCAGTACATTTCTATCAAAAAACAGGCTTATCCAAGCTTATCCGTTCAACAAATGTACTGCAAAAGGTTTCCCCTGCCCTTGCACATTTAGAACAAGCACTTCCAGCCATCGAGCCGTCCTCCAAACGAATCCGGACAGGTATGATAATGCCAGCAAAAGGGGAAACGAAATTAAAGGTGGCTTTTTTTACTGGGTGTATCATGGATTCCATGATGTCACGAATAAACCGCCTTACCATTGAGTTGCTCACCTTAGCGGGTTGTGAGGTCATTCTCCCTGAAAATCAGAATTGCTGCGGTGCCCTGCATTCCCATCAAGGTGAAATAAAACAAGCGAAAGCGTTGGCAAAGAGGAATATCCAAGCCTTCATGAAAACAGATGCGGATGTCATTGTAAATAACGCAGGAGGCTGCGGCGCCTCGCTTCTTGAATATGGACATCTATTGTCAGATGATCACGAATGGGCTGGGGCGGCAAGGGTTTTTTCGGGAAAATCAAAAGATATCAGTCAAGTTCTTCATCAATTGGGACCGCTTCCCTTTACTGAAGAATGGCAAGGCATCGTATCTTATCAAGATTCATGTCATTTACGCAATGTTCAAAAGGTCCAAAAGGAACCCCGTTCATTATTGCAATCCATACCAGGGGTTTCCTATGTGGAAATGGAAGGGTTTGACCGCTGCTGTGCATCAGGAGGAATTTACAATCTTCTCCACTTTGATGAATCCATGAAAATTCTTGATGAGAAAATGAAGAACTTAAAAGAAACCAAAGCAACAACCGTAGTGACGGTTAACCCTGGATGCCAAATGCAAATGAGCATTGGCATCCAGAGGGAGGGAGCGGCGAACCAAATGAAAAGTATGCACCTTGTTGAAATACTTGCCAAGGCTTGCGGCTTGGATTGAAAGGATGCTTAAACTTCATAGTAGGGATTACTCGTCAGTATTTTCTTCTCTTATGAGAAAATACTGACGTTTTTTATGTTAGGAACTTGATCATTCTCCATTGATGATGTAAGGCGAAAAATGTCTTTGCAGATCAATATTGCAGGGCCATATATACGGATGGAAGATTTTAAGGAAGCTTTTTCTTTAAAACTATCGGTGCAGGTTAGTTTACAGTATGTTAGCTGTACGTTACATACTTATAAAAAAAACCGTTCAATTTTCTGAACGGATAGAATCAAAGAAGATGTGTTGGTAAATGAAATTAAATTCCTGTTTTTATGCCAAAACCAATTAATATTAAGCCTGTTGATTTTTGGAATGCTTTTTGGAATTTGGAGTTGTTCATCCATTTTTTTGCATAATCAATTAGATAAACAAGAAATAAAAACCACAATACAGCGAGTAAGGTTAATATGAAAGCTAATATAATCAATTGCTGGTTTACATTTCCGTTCAAATTGATAAATTGCGGCATGATTGTAATATAAACTAAAACGGTCTTTGGATTAAGAATATTATTAAGTAATGCTTGCATAAAGGAATCTTTATTATGCCGATTTGAATGCTTTGCAGGTGTATTTGCTTGTGCTTGAATTTCCTTTAAAGAAAAGACGCTTTTAGCAAAAAAACTTTTTATTCCTAAATAAATTAAATAGGCGGCTCCCAAATATTTGATTGCACTGAAAAGAATCACAGACTTTGCAATCACAACAGATAGTCCAAGAATTGCAATAAGCGTCCAAAAAGAAAGTCCCGTTGCCATTCCGAGAACCGTATACCGTCCCGCTTTTGTACCATGGCTAAGCGTGTTTTTCACTAAGAGCATAGTATCTGCTCCTGGTATAATAACCATCATTGCAACAATTGATATGTATGTAAGTAAGCTATCCATACTATTTCTCCCTTACTTTTTATTAGTTGCTACTCAAGTAACTACTTATGTAAGTATATTAGATGAAAATGGAAAGCGTCAACAGATTTTGTTAAAATATTAGTTACAAAGGTAGCGACTAAGGTTGTTTTGGAGGGATTATGAAAGAAAACATTTTAGAAACATTAAAAAATCTAAATTTTACCGAATATGAAGCGAAAGCATATCTTACCTTATTGGAAGAATCGCCATTAACAGGCTATGCAGTCGCAAAAAACTCCGGTGTACCACGTTCAAGAATATATGAAATTCTTGACAGTCTTGCAATAAGAGGAGATATTCTGGTTAGTCCTGGAAACACACCTCAATATACGCCTGTACCTGCAAAGGAGCTAATAAAAAACCGTCGGATAAAAGCCGAAGAGAATTTTGAACGGGCAGAAAAATCATTAGCGGAGTTTGAACGTTCTGCAAATGACCGTGAAAATATATGGAATATCATGGGACGCAATGAAATACTCGATAAGGTAAAAGCTTGTATATTATCCGCTAAAAAAAGAATACTTTTAGAGATATGGGAAGACGAATTCGAAGAATTAGAGTATGAACTGAGACAGGCAGCAAATAAAGGAGTCAATGTAACAATTATTGCATATGGGGAAATCGTCTGTGATTTTGCTAATGTTTACCTCCATTATATGGGCTATGCAATTACAGAAGAGTATGGCGGACGATGGCTTGTTATCAGTGGAGATGATTCAGAAGTAGTAGCAGGCATTGTTTCGCTTGGCAAAGATAGCCGTGCAGCATGGACCATGCATGTAGGATTAGTGATGCCCATTACAGAAGTTATGATCCATGATTTGTATCTGATGGAAATCATGGAGAAGCATAGAGAACTATTAGAAGAAAGTTTTGGTGAAAACCTCGCCGATTTACGTAAAAAGTTTTCTATCCATCCAGATTATAAAAAACATTACGTGGACTAGATTTGTGCTATTAATATCTGCATACTTCATAGTCAACTATGGGGCATGAATCCAGGCAGGATTTATACCTTTTACTGTTGAAGCTACTTATTGAGCTATAGGTGCAGGTAAGTTTGTAGAAGCAAAGCATCGCACCCCCGGCACCCGACTGATTGAGGATACAACAGATGAATAACAAATTTAACTATATTAAAATATAGAAAAGGGTATAATAAGGAATGTAATAAACCATTCCTGGTAATGGGATTATTGTAGTATCGGATTAACATTTTTGATATCCGGATTACTAAGACAGAAGGAGAAATGATTCATTTGAACAACAAAGAAACAAAGGGTATCGAGTTACCTGCCAACTATGAGGAATTAAAAAAATCTGCCAATCGCAAATCTAATTGGAGAGAACGTTTAGATGCGATCGAAGAATTAGGTCAGTCAAAAAATAAACAAGTAATTGACATTCTCACAAATCTCATGAGTAATGATTCTGTATATAAAGTTCAAGAGGCCGCCTACCGTCAATTGAAAAGTTTAGGTGAAAATGTTCAATTGCCAGCAAGGAAAAAGGGCGAGTTGGTTAAAGGTTTGACCAAAATCTTAGTCAGGATCAAGAAGAGTTTACCTGAAAATCACACATATACTGAATTCAAAGAGAAACTCCAGAAGATGAGAATGGATATATATGATACATATGAGGGTGAAAAAGGAGCTGACTTTGATAAATGGCTTGAAAATACGTGGTCAGCTTTATCGAAAAGATAAAAGTATAAACAAATAAGCAATAGTTGATAAAGGAGCAAAGTTTTTGCTCCTTTTTCTTATGTGTAAAACAAAGTTTTAGCTATAGTATGCTAATATATTTAAAAGAGGAAGTATTTGGCTGTTTGCTTTAATTTGAAAACCGATAAATACATACGAATTCAGGGGAGAAAAGATGACAGATTATATTGAACTTTGGAAACAGGCGATGGCAGATCATACAGGAAACATACCTAACAGGCTAAAGGATGATGCTGCAGAAGAAGCTTTTTGGGCTTCCAAGGTTGCAGCGAAAAAACAACATAAAGCGGACCCTTATGCAAAACTTGTGCAGCAAGAGTTATTGGCATTATTAAAACAGGATGATCATGTATTGGAAATCGGACCTGGATGGGGTAATTATACATTTGAAATTGCAAAAGAAGTCAGGAAGCTAACTTGTATAGATAGTTCCAAAAGCATTATTAATTTTTTGGAATCCCAGGCGAACGAAAAAGGTTTCGAAAACATGGAGTTGATTCATGATAAGTGGGAAAGTGAGACCAAAAAGGTCAAATATGATGTAGTATTTGGTTTTAACTGTTATTACCGTATGACAGAAATCGGTCAAACCTTATTAAAAATGAATGATTCTGCAGCTCGATTAGTGATAGTAGGTATGACAACCGGACCAGAAAAACCTCATTATATGGAATTGAAGCAACGAGGATATACGATCAATTTAAGAAAACGGGATTACATACACATCTTGAATGTTTTGTATCAACTTGGAATACTGGCGGACTGTAAGATCGTTAAATTGAAAAGTAAAAAAATCTATTCCACCTATGAAGAAGTGATCCGAGATAATACCACAAAAATTCTTGATGATCATTTTTCTTATGATGAAGTAAAAACGGTCTTAAATAAATATGTGTTGGAAAAAGAGGGAGTTTTCGAATACGAATATCCGTTTCATGCAGCTTTGATGTATTGGAATCCAAGGTTAAATTAACAATTTGATTACCTTTTTCACTGAGTTCTTTACCTTCTTTTTGAGGTACTTCAGGAAAAAGGTATTTTTTCTGTTGGATATTCGCAAAATAATATTAACAAGGCTACAAAAATTGATGATAAAACGGAGTGTGAATGATAAATGAAAGAAATATCCGAAAAGAGATTTTGTGAAACTTGTAAAAAAGAGACAGTTCATACAGTAACTGAAGATGCATTGGAAATAGAATATTCATGTAATGAGTGCGGTCAGCACCAAGACATTTTCAAGACATTTTTTTAGAAACACCGAATTTCACATGATATGGACAGTAAATTGAAGAAGTATCCATTTCATTTGCGAAAACTATCTAATCTTTGTGAGTTCCAGGAGCATTAAACTAAAATGCCGTAAGTCTCAGTCTAGTGTTCTAAGAATTTAAAAATACATACTATGGATATACAGAAAAATAGAACTTTTTTTCAGTGAATCGTAGTAAATCTTAAAGCTCGAGGACTCATGGTAGAAGGATTACTTTCATCATTCCAAAAGAAATGTTTTTACTATGGAAGGATTCCTTTTATCATGTGAAAATGTGCTTGATGTTTTAAGAAAGGATCAAAGATTTAAATTTTCTATAATTTCTTTCTACGGCATGCAATATGTGATATATTGCATATTATATATCTGTATTTTAAGGAGGTATAGCCGTTGAAGCATACAAATTCATCTCAAAAAATAAAACGTACTTCTGTACGTGAAGAAGCATACATGATCTTGCGGGATTGGATTGTGCAGGGAATCCTAACGCCAGGCCAGCAATTACGCGATAAAGAATTAGCCGAGCAGTTGGGAGTAAGCAGAACCCCAATAAGAGAAGCACTATTAAGGCTTGAGGATGAGGGATTTGTCGAGACCAAGCCGAGCCGTTCAACTATTGTTTCCCCTATTAGATTCGATGGGGTATTAGACATATACTCCATTGTTTGGACACTGGAAAAGCTGGCTATGGAACAGGCTTTTGATTTCATTGAAGAAAAACACTTAATAGAAATGGAAGCCATCAATCATGAAGTGAAAAAAGCAATCGACGAAGGAAATCAAATAGTCGCCGTTCAGAAAGATAATGACTTTCATTCCATTTACATCAACCTTTCTACAAATGATGAATTGAAGCGGATTCTATCGGGACTTAAACAAAAACTTATACGAATGGAACTTTTTTATTTCAATCAGGTAAGTGATGTTCACCTTTCCGTTGAGGAGCATGATCAGATTATACAGGCATTAAGGAATGAAAATCTCACTATGGTTCTTAAGGTGATAGAAAAGAATTGGAAAGAAAGTTATTTAAGAATTCAAGCCCATACGGAACGTGTAAAAAGCGGGGTAGAAAAAAATGAGTAATGATACTTTAGTTGCTATATCACCTTCAAGAAACAAAGGGATTGCACTAGTACTGACTGGCGCTGCGTTATGGGGAGTGTCAGGGACGGCAGCTCAATATCTGTTTCAGCAGCAAGGTTTCAGTCCTGAGTGGCTCACTGTTGTACGCTTGTTGCTATCTGGAATCATCTTATTGGGTGTCGCTTATAAGAATGAAAGGCTGAAAGTTTTTGAGATTTGGAAAACCAAAAAAGAGGCGCTTCATATTATCCTTTTTGCCATTCTGGGAATGCTCGCTGTTCAATACACATATTTTGCAGCGATTGAACATGGCAACGCAGCCACTGCCACTGTCCTTCAATATTTGGCACCGGCCCTGATCACTTGTTATTTAGCCATTCGCTCCAAACGTTTTCCAAGCTTTACAGTGAGTATAGCTGTGATCATAGCGATTTTAGGCACCTTTTTGCTTGTGACGGGAGGAAGCATACGTACATTATCCATTTCCGGGTGGGCAGTATTTTGGGGAGTAACATCAGCCTTTGCATTGGCATTCTATACATTGCAGCCTTATAAACTCCTTTCTAGATGGGGAGCGATGATTGTTGTGGGATGGGGCATGTTGATTGGAGGCATATGCTTTAGCATCATCCATCCCCCATGGGCATTTGAAGGCAATTGGACGTTACCTTCATTTTCAGCGGTTTTATTCATCATCATTTTTGGTACGATCATTGCTTTTTATTTTTATTTGGAAAGTACCAAATTCATCTCGGCTTCTGAGGTAAGTTTATTTGCCTCGGTTGAACCATTATCCGCAACCTTAATATCCGTTTTCTGGCTGAATGTAACCTTCGGCTTTGCCGAGTGGCTTGGCACGCTTTGCATTATTAGCACCATTACGATTTTATCCATCGTAAAAAACAAGTAATGTCAGATCTAATTAAACTAGGCGAAAAAAATTAATAATCCACCGTGTGAGTGGATGAAGCACGAACATATATTTCTAAAAAAAGCAATTACACTTCATGTGAATTGCTTTTTTTGTATTTTACGAGTATTACGCAACATTTGGCTATTCAAAGGCCGTTATCGAAGAAAAGGAATCTTCAGCAATAAATGGGACGCAGACTGAGGTCATTCAACAACTGAAAATGGACCTATTTGAATTGTATAGAGATTCTGAACTTAATGTTAAACCGGCTCAACTAGAAAAGCGCGGTGGAGCGTATTACAGCGAAGCAGCCTGCAGTCTCATCAATTCGATTTACAATGATAAGCGGGATATTCAGCCAGTCAATATACGCAATTACGGGGCGATAGCGAGTATTCCAGATGAATCAGCCAATGAATCTGGTCACCAAAGAAGGACCAAGACCAATCAGTATTGGCGATCTGCCAGTAGCAGTCCGGGATTGGTCCAGCAAATTAATTCTTTTGAAAGGATCGCTGCTGAAGCTGTCACAGAAGATTATCATAAAGCTTTAGTGGCAATGACCATAAATCCTTTAGTACCATCAGACACCATTGCCAAAAAATACTGGATGAAATGCTCGAAGCGCATAAAGGAGACCTGCTGAAATTTTAATGAAGTGAAATCATGACTTAAATCAACGCTTATAGCTTTTGGACCAAAATAGATCACTCCCTGTTAGATTCTGATCCGGGAGTGATCTATTTTATTAAGGATTCCTTCTATCTGCACTACTGATATCCCAAGTGAGTCATTATATTAAGATTCATGGACAGTAACTATCTCCCAATAAAATTAATGGGACAATTGTGCAAACATTCTAGCAAGGGCCTTCATATACTAGCCTTAACGGAGACATTACATCAATGATAAAGAGGAGATTAAAAATGAATAATAAGAATGGGATGCAAGACGAAAGCCGAACGTTTAACGGCGGAGATATCTGGGACCAAATTGGTCTCAGGGAAATTAAGGCACTCAAGCATAAAGTCCTTCATGAAAGGATTAGCAAATATCAGGATATCAATGTAGTGGAAGCTAAAGATATAAGAATGTATCTCAATGAACAACTGCAGTTCTCATCATTGGATGAACGCATCTATCATGAGGCACTCGTTCATCCTGCGATGGCTCTGTCTAAAAAACGGAAACGCGTCTTAATTTTAGGGGGAGGAGATGGACTAGCCCTTCGAGAAGTCCTCAAGTACAGTGATGTCAAACGTGTTGATCTTGTTGATATCGATTCGGAAATCATTAAAGTAGCAAAGAGTGTTCGCAAGATTGTAAAGCTTAACGAGGGATCATTCCTTGATAAACGTGTAAAAGTTCATATCCAGGACGCCCAGAAATACGTTTCGTCAAATACTCGCAAATATAATGTGATCATTGTGGATTTCCCGGACCCAGCAAATGAAATCTTAGCCAAATTATACACAAAAGAGCTTTTTAGCCATCTATACAGTTTCCTTGCAGATGAAGGCGTACTCGTCTGTCAATCCAATTCACCGGATGATGCCCCGCTCGTTTATTGGAGTATAGGACAGACAATCGGGAGTGTTGGGTTCGATGTCATGAGTTACCACACAATCGTTCCATCTTTTGGTGACTGGGGCTTTCATATAGCTGCAAAGGAATTCAGGACGAAACGCATGGATAAACTATCAATTAATGTCCCCTATGGAACTCTTCCAAAAGATTTATCTTCTTTGTTTCAATTTAAGAATTATCACCTTTATGGGCGTAACTATGCCGAAGTAAATACACTTGATCAACTCACACTTCATCGCTTTTATCAGCAGGAAATGGATTATTGAAATCTATTTTAGGGATTCGCCAACTTTTATTTATTATGTTGGCGATATTTTTGAATAATTTTAAAGATATCTCCAAATGTTATACATACTCCCGTAAGTAAATAAATGACTTAATTATTTGTGATTTTGCGGATTTTTAAAAAGGTTGTCCAATCGCAATCACTCATACATGCATAAACTGTAATTATTAAATAGTAATGGAGTGTGCCACACTTATGGATTTAAGTGATTTGGGCCCATTGATTGATAGAGAAGGGGGAACAAACATTGGAAACTAAAGGATTCCATGTCATTATTGATGCGTTTAACTGTAAATCTAGTATTCTTGATGACGCAAAGGAACTAGAAAAACAATTGAATCATACAGCAGAGCGGTTGGAAATGATTGTCTTGAATCGCAGCTTTCATAAATTTGAACCATATGGTGTTACAGGAACGCTAATACTATCCACCTCACATATGTCCATTCATACATGGCCAGAGAAGAATTATGCTGCCATTGATATTTATACTTGCGGAAAAAAGAATCCATTTCATGAGATACAAAATATTCTACAATATTTAGGTGCTGAATACGCAGTCGTATATAATGTTTCCAGAGGAGCGGAGTATATGGCAGAGCAGTCTGTCCGCATAATCCGAAATGAAAAAAACTAGTCACAAACCGTGAAAAACCTCACCAGCTCAAAAGTAATATTAGTGTTGGAACGGATTATAACGAATCCCTTGTTGTGATTATTTCAAGCGAGGGGAGAGGGTGAATGTTTTTCCCTTTCCCAAATACATAAAAATGTTTGCGGCGATAGGCGTAAACTGCAGGAAACTTGTTGTATGCATGTACTAGTAATCTATCCACTAAAGTGAACTCCATCATGATAAATAGCAACAACTTATAAAATAAAGTTGCTGCCATTAAAGGTCTTATCTTATTAGGGAGGACTTGGAATTCCTTCTAAGATATTGTTATTTGGAAAGCTTTCCTACCCCTACTAACAAATTTAATAAAATCATTACGAAACATTGAGATTGAGTTTTAGAAGGGTTTATCGTATATCTATATAATGCTGCAGTACCTTTGACGGGAAGAATTTGAGGGGCAATGGTCGTAAGGATACAATAATGGCAGGGGGCATAGTTAAATTCTGTTGTGCTTGCTTTAAACAGTTGTACATTGCTTTACCGCCCACTGAATTGGCAGAGTGAATAGTAATGCGATTGGCAAATAGTTTTTCTTTGACCATCTTTTGAACAAGCATAAAACCATTCCTGGTTTTATTTAATAAGTCATGGTCCAAAGAGAGATGTTCAATATCAAAGTTTTGCAATAGCTCTATACATTCGTCAATAGTCTCGACTAACACATAGCCATCGGGTGCTTTCCGATAGTCATCCAGAAAAACGCTGATTTTCTCCATTTAATGCACTCCTTTCCTAATACATGTGTGACTAAGAAAAGTCAATTAAACCCAAGAAAATATGGTTTTATCTATTAAGTCTAACACAACAAAGTAAGAAGGGGGCATATTCGACGTTAAAGACTAATATACGACAGGTTTCCAATAAAAAACTTATTGTCCAACTCCAGCTAAATATCCTTTGTTAAATATGGTACAAAACATCTAAAAGTTAATGTTTGTAATAATTTGGGTAAAAGGTAATATCTTGACTAAAAGGAGAAGTGATATGTTACATCCAGACGAGATTTACCTTGTACTTAGGGACAAAACGCTGCTGTTGGAGTTAAAGGAACAAATTAATGACTATCATATTTCCTACTTATCAATGATTAATGATCAGCTTATATTGATTGATGATGCACTAAAAGAATGTAACGTTGATTACTACACTATGTCAAAAGGATAAAAACAACATTTACTTATATAGGGGATCAATTTTTTAACTATAATAAAACCAGCTTAGCGCCCTCTGAGAAAGGCGCTTTTTTAATGTCAAATTTAATTAATCACCTAAAAAGATCAGGTATACCTCCATGTTCTGGTTAGTTATATCGCGAGCGGACGCTTATTTATCACCTTCAGCATTACGTTGATGGTCTTTTTCATTTTGATAAGCAGCAATTTTGGCGTCATCTCCAATGCTTTCAAGTGTAGCCGTGGCCATCTGTTCTCTAATGCGAAGGATATGGGCATCCATTAATTGCTTGGCTTTGTCCGCTTCTTTTAGTGCGATAGAATGGTAGATTTCTTTATGTTCTTGAAGCGTTTCTTGAAAATGACCCGGTTTTGCGAAACGATGTCGCCTGGTGGCACGGATAGTATCTTTCATTTGATCACTAAGGGTATGGACCAATCCAGCAAATATGGAATTGTTTGTGGCTTGTGCGATACTATAGTGGAAATGTAAATCTGCTCGCAAACCTAATTCTTCATCATGTTCCGACCGTGCCATTTCTTCTAGAGCTTTAAGGATATTTTGTAAATCAAGAGAGTTTGCTCTCTGTGCAGCAAGAAAAGCACATTCGGTTTCAATTACTCGACGGACTTCAAGCATTTCATAGACCATGTTGTCTTCAGCTTTGATGATTGAGGTGGATAGCTGTTCGATCAGTGACTGAACATCAGATTTTCTGATAAATGTCCCATCACCTGGTCTGACCTCAATGACTCCGTTAATTTCCAATACTCGAAGGGCCTCTCTGATTGATGTTCGACTCACTTTAAAACGGTTGGACAACTCCCGTTCAGGGGGTAATTTATCTCCTGGTTTCAATTCACCGCTAATAAAAGATTCCCTAATTTGATTGAAGATGATTTCGTACACTTTTGGAGATTTAACTGGTATAGAATCCATTACTTCCTTCACATCCTTCAACATCAACCCTAAAATAATGTTGGTACGACTAATAGTCGAATAATTTTAACAAGCATTCTTTTATGAATCAAGGGGAAGCGCAATTTTATAACAAAATAAATAATTATTAAAAAAATCAAACATTAAAATTGGTTAGACCAATATTAGATATAGTTTCAGTCATTCCCGTTCATTTGGCATTTCCAGGTGATTTCATTTTGCTAATACGGGTGGGGAACCATCTATAATCACTAACATTATAAGCATTTGTGCATGGAGAATTCTAATAAAAGGATAATTGTTGAAAAAGTCAAAAAATTTAGTATAATGAAAATTGGTTAGACCAATTATGTAATGATAAAGAATGGTCCATGTCGAACCATTCATAAATGGAAGCGATATCAATTTAAGTTAGTAAGGAGGGGGAAGCCATTTATTAATACAATACTAAATCTTGGTATGGAGCGACCAAAACTTTTGATAGGACAAAAATAGAGGTTATAGCAGAAAGAAGGAGAATTGAATGGAAGCGGCTAGTGTAAATTTGATCAAAGCTTTAAAGGAAGTTCTTTCGGAAAATCAAGTGACAGAAAACCAGACTGTGAGAGAATTACACGGAAGAGATGAGTCATATCATGCTGTAAGTCTTCCTGATATTGTTGTATTTCCAGAAACAACACAGCAAGTAAGTGCAATTGTGAAATTAGCAAATATGTTCAAAATCCCGATGGTTCCTTTTGGTTTGGGATCAAGCCTCGAGGGGCATGTCATACCTTACCATCAAGGCATAACCATTGATTTTTCACTAATGAATAAAATCCTTGAAGTGCGTGAAAACGATTTTCTCGTTAAGGTTCAGCCTGGCGTAACGCGATCGCAACTAAACAAAGAACTGAAAAAATACGGTTTGTTTTTTTCAGTGGATCCGGGTGCTGATGCAACTCTTGGCGGAATGGCTGCAACAAATGCCAGTGGAACGACATCAGTTAAATATGGTGTGATGCGTGACCAAGTCCGCGATCTTGAAGTGGTTCTTGCAGATGGTTCCATTATTCATACTGGCAATTTGGCCGCTAAATCGTCATCTGGTTACCATCTAAACGGTCTTTTTGTTGGATCTGAGGGAACGCTAGGCTGCTTTACGGAATTGACGTTGAGAGTTTACGGAATTCCTGAACACGTTATGGCGGCAAGAGCATCATTTCCGGAATTGACCAATGCGGTAGAAGCTGTTGTTTCCATTTTGCAGTCAGGTGTTCCAATCGCAAGGGTGGAGCTTGTCGATGAACCATCAATGAAGCAGGTTAACCTCTATAGTGATACAAGCTATAACGAAGCGCCTACACTATTTTTGGAGTTTCATGGTAATGAAGCAGGTTTGAAGCAAGATGTAGAGTTCACTAAAGAAATAGTAGCAGAACATAATTGTCTCGATATTGAATTTGAGACAGATAATGCTGCCAGGAACCGCCTATGGGAAGCTCGCCATAATCTTGCCTATGCTTATATTCAAGGCAATCCTGGAAAAAAACTGATGGTGACTGATGTCTGCCTTCCGATTTCAGAGCTATCTGGTGCAATTCACCATGCAAGGGAAGCTGTTGATTTATTAGGCCTTACCGGTGGGATCGTCGGCCATGTAGGCGATGGGAACTATCACGTGCTCTTAATGATCGATAACAAAAATCAGGAAGAACTAAAAAGAGCTGAACAGCTAAATGAACAAATTGTCCTATATGCCCTTGAGCGTAAGGGAACATGCACTGGTGAACATGGAGTTGGGGTCGGTAAACAAAAATATCAGAAAAAAGAACATGGGAACTCTCTGTTTGTGATGGAAAAAATTAAAGAAGCCCTTGATCCAGATAATTTATTAAATCCTAGTAAAATATTCATGCAAGAAAGAGTGTGATGAAATGAAAGTATTGGAAGCATTCAGTGCATTAGCAGGCAAATATTTTGCTGTCTGGGTTATCTTAATTTCCGTCATTGCCTTTATTTTTCCAGAGCCATTTTTGGGATTGGGGGGATATATTACAATATTGCTTGGCGTTGTAATGTTTGGTATGGGTCTTACATTGAAGGCCGTTGATTTTAAAATCATCATTACTAAACCACTGCCCGTGATAATTGGAGTTTGCGCCCAGTTTATCATCATGCCATCTGTGGCATTCCTTATTGCGAAACTCATGAATTTACCAGCAGAATTAGCTGCAGGACTGGTTTTGCTCGGATGTGTACCAGGCGGAACAGCCTCTAACGTTATGGTTTATCTGGCAAAAGGAAATGTACCTTTGTCGATAGCTATGACTTCGGTATCAACTTTACTGGCTCCAATCATGACGCCACTGCTTCTGCTTTTGCTCGCAGGACAATGGATGCCTGTTGATTTTTTTGATATGTTTAAGTCCATTATCCAAGTCATCCTTCTTCCGATTGTTTTAGGTTTGGCCATTAAGCGGTTTTTCCCTGTAATAGTTGAAAAAAGCTTAACCGTTTTACCGCTTATTTCGGTAGCAGCTATCATTACGATTGTAAGCGCAGTAGTCTCAGGCAATGCAACTAGCATTGCTGCATCCGGGTTCCTGATTTTCACTGCCGTAATGCTTCACAACGGATTTGGGCTGCTGTTCGGTTACTTAGCAGCGAAAGTGCTTGGACTTGATGAAGTGAATAGAAGAGCAATTTCGATTGAGGTAGGCATGCAGAACTCAGGGTTGGGCGTTGCGCTTGCTACTGCACATTTCGGTCCTCTGGCGGCACTTCCAAGTGTTCTGGCTGCTGCATGGCACAACATATCCGGACCAATTCTCGCGACTTACTGGTCTAAAAAGTCTGCTGACGACAGTAGTATAGAGGAAGCGCCAGTTCATCCGGTGGAGAACAAACTTTAATTATATTTAAGTTAAAAAAGATCCTATGCTTCCAGCTGGGATTTTTTTTGCTGCTGCAATTTTGTCCAGGAAGGCATGTGGAGGGGCAAAAAACCATGAATGAATTCTAGAATTCATCAATGAATAAGAGAGCCATTCTGTTCATGCTCTCCTATATCAAGCGTGTAGTAAATAGCTTTAACAGGCAGAATACAAATATCAATAAAAAAAATTAATGAAGTACTAGAACAAAATTATCTTTTATAGGAAGTTCCAAGTGACAGAATCAATCAAAAAGACATTAAGATACTGAGAAGAAGGGGGAGTCTAATTCCCCTTTTACTCTATATAAAATTCGTTTGATTTTCTATATTAACTTGCTCCCATATTAAATCCACTATTTCTTGGCACCTCTTTCTTGAAGTTTCAATTAATTTAAACATTAATTCATCATATTTTAAGTGCAAATTGCGACGTTGTAGTGTCCGTTTATTAATACTTTTATAGATGATCTAAACTTAAACAAAACAGCTTACATAGGACGATGTGAGCTCATCCAAGTCCAATTTACCGTTCAACAGGGTAAGTAGAACCATTATCATGAATATTAAAATCCCATATATCAATAATAAAAAGGTGTTTTTAAACTTTGGAAGGAGATGGTGTTATGAAAATATTATTGTTGATGGGTTTCATTTTTTTATTTCCTCTAAACATGGTGTCTGGAACAACCAGTGCATACGCTAAACCGCAGGTGCAAAGTGTTAGTCAATCTGAGGTAAAGTTCGCAAATGAATTCAGGAAACTTTGGATTGATCATGTATTGTGGACAAGTAATTACATTACAAGTGCAACGACAGCTGGAGCGGAGGATCAAAAACAGGTATTGGCCAGGCTTCTGAAAAATCAGGAGGATATTGGAAATGCTATAAAGCCAGTATACGGAGAGAAAGCTGGGAACAAACTTACGGATTTGCTTAAGGAGCATATTGTTATTGCGGGAAAGATTGTAGATGCGGCTAAAAGCGGAAATGAAGTCTTGGTGAAACAGCTAAACAAAGAATGGTATAGAAATGCTGATGAAATAGCAGCTTTCCTTAGCAGTGCCAACCCCTATTTAAAAAATGAAGATCTAAAAAATTTGCTTTATATGCATTTGAAATTAGTGACAAATGATTTAACTACAAGCTTAGCAAAAAATTGGAACGGAAGAATCGTTTCAATTGACGAAGGGGTCACACATATAATCCTAATGGCGGATACTATCTCTGCGGGAGTTGTAAAGCAGTTTCCGGATAAGTTTAAATGATAATGAAAAAACCTCCAGCATTCTGTTGGAGGTTTTTTCATTATGAGAGGCATTTACTTTTGTTTATATAACTGGTTCAAGCAAATACCGCATAGTTGATATGTATGGGATAGTATCCTATGCATATCAACTAAACAATATCTATTAGATGGATCGTATACTAGCGTTTACGATAATCTGTCTTTAGTGGAGTAGAAGGAAAACAAATAATAAAATAGGGGTTGCAAAGGATCATTTTTTTGAACAAACGGGTATGTTAATTCAGTAAAATTTCATCAAGGACTAAAACGGCAGTGTTGTTAGTATATTTCCAAAGAATAAGCGTCAAAAAGGGTGCTTTTTTTATAAGCCAACGCGTAAGTATACTCGTATTAAGAAAGCATGGACCTATGGTTTTTCAAGCGTAAATTTTAAGAAGAAGCATCGGGACTTCAGGACTCATGCTCCTTTATCGTTGTAACTTTTCACTATCTGGTTGTTATCAATTTGCTTAAACTCCTTTTGAAATATTGAAGTAGGTCATAAGATATGTACGACATAGAAATTATAAGGAGTGTCTCAAATAGTTTTAACAATAAATTGTCGGATATATGATCCATTTTTGCTGCCGATATAATTAAATCAAAAATATCGATGAAGACTACATGAACAATGTATATACCCAGGGCTCTTCCTCCTACTTTAGTAATGAACAAATCCTTCCCCAATGTTTTATTATTTAATGCAAATAAAAAAAGAAATGCAGTTAAAAAGATGGTAGAAATAAAATATTCCCCATGACTTCCTGATAATATCTTTTCTAATAAGTATCCTTCTACCACTTGGATAGTAAAGAAGATCAAAATTAATAATAAATTGTTTTTGGCTGTTATTGCTCTTGACTTTTTAAAGAATTTATCATGCCCAAAGAAGAATCCCAAAGTTGTATAAAAAAGACCAATGAATAAAGCATCCCGTGTACTTAGAGGAAGATCATAGAACACCGTATACGATTGTCCGAAAAGACCTAACAAGTTGAATATTAGGCTAATGGTTAAAAGAAGCCTTGCTTTATTTAACTTAAAAAAACCGAATAGAATGATAACACTCCAGATTAATGCGGTTAAAAACCACAATTGGTATCCGCTAGTCCCAGTTCCGTAATATATAAGGTCAAGAAATGAAAATTGATTAATGTATTGCGCAAATTCCTTTGGGACATCGGCAGCAGCTTTATAAAGAATAAGAACATCATACATCATATAAAAGAAGAGCCAGCACAAATACAGTTTTAAGATTTTTATAATGTACCTTTTAAAATAATCAATGGAATCCCTTGTGTGTATCATCTTTTTACCGAACAAATAACCAGAGGCAGTAAAGAAGAATGGCACCGCAAACCTTGAGATGTTATCGAGAATAAATAGACCAATTTGGCTATCCCTTGGGAATACATGAATGACTACAACAGAAAAAATTGCAAAAAATTTAATAAAGTCAATCGCGCTATTTCTTTCCATTTGTTCACCCTTTTCATAACACTTTTACTATCATTGGTTATTCCCTATATTATGTACACCAAAGAAAAATTTATTTTACTTTTTCTGAATCCAATTCCGAGATACTGTAAGACTTAATTAATGAACAGCTAATCGTTCAGGAGCGTGGACTGTTTGTAATATTAGCTTCATCATTCGGATAGTAATCATATGAATGTCTATGTTCGTGTTAATCTGGCTATAACAGCAGAAAATCATGTAATCGAGCTTTTGACAAAGGGAATTGTGGGGGACTTTCTGATTGTAAATTGATATTATGCCTGTAGCTTTGTATAAACGCTGGACTAAACTTTTAGAAAGTGTAGATCCTGCTGATATTGAAGAACAACGGAGAGCGGATTTTTTAAATTATAAAAGCGGATTACTGTATGTTTTTGCTGCTCTAAAGAATTGCTTAATAGTCTTGAATTAACGGAAAGACAATGGGATGAAGGGGAGGGAAGCGTTCTTTTCTCTTTTTCCTCGATCTAAAATCGTTTGATTTGCTAAATTAACTTTCCCCATCATTAATTCACTAGTTATTAACGTCGGATCATATTTAGGTATTAATTTGTAAGCTCCTGTAAGTTCACCAAATTAGAGAATTCTCCTTATTAAGATTTAAGTACCATCTTTTTTTGTCGATGCTTACTGCAAACTTTTTATTCTCGAATTTTTCAAAAGATGATCTATGATGATGAATTACAAAAGAATTTCACCTATCAAGTAATATAGCTAGAAATTCTTTTGTTTCCGCAAGCACCTTCATTAATAATTATACTCTTCACTTATTCTATGAAGATCAATATTTTCCGGTGAAGTTTTGATGAAAGTTATCATGCATCTTCTTTTCTGTTTATTTCTAAATTTCTGTGGTTTTTCCATTAAAGCGACCAATTTCATTTTTCTAGGAGAAAATTCCGCTGATTGAACTTGGAGAAAATACACGAATGAACAGTCAATTAAACGAATCTGCTATATATTGTAATAGTAAGTTTTGAGAAAGGGTGAACAGAATCAATGATACATCCAGATACTGAGATTCGGTTTGTCAATGAAAAGATTGGTGTGGGCGTTTTTGCCACAAAAATGATTCCCAAAGGAACGATCATCTGGGCATTGGATGATTTGGACATCATCCTCGAGGAAGATGAGATTGAATCGCTTGAGCTAATGAGAAGGGAAATCGTCTATAAATATGCCTACCTCAACGATGACGATCGCTACGTGCTGTGCTGGGATCATGCCAGATACTTAAATCACAGCTTCAGTCCAAATGTGGTATCGACTGTCTATGAGATTGAATTAGCGTCGAGGGATATTCTCCCCGGAGAGCAAATCACATGCGACTATGCTACACTCGGGTTAGACGAACCGTTTGAGTGTGAACCGGAGGAAGGGACGTCTAGCACCGTAGTGATGCCGGATGATTATCTGCATCGCTACAAGGAATGGGATGATTTGGCTCGGGAGGCATTCAAACGATTGAATCAAGTAGACCAGCCTCTGCGTCATCTGATTCTACCAGAATTCGTCGACAGTATAAACGCGATCGCAGAGGGACGTGCCGAGCCGGATTCCTTTCTTACGCTCTATGAAGAGGAAGTAAAGGCAACAAACAACTATCAGGACTGACAGATCTGTTCTCAATTCATTCAACCAGCTTTTTCGATCCAGCAAGATAGAACATGAATCATCAATGTAAGGGTTTAAAACCCTAGAAAAGACCGCCCCTCTGAACTTTATATCGTTTACCTAGAATGGAAATTTTTATCCAGCGAGGAGGTATAGGTTGAAAGGGCAACACACATACCACCGTTCATTAATTTATGAACGGTGGTATGTGTGTTTACAGTTAAATTGATTGTATTGTTTATAATGTACTCGATTTTGTATATCAAAACAGATATAGTGAAGTAGTGAGGTTTTAAGTGGATTAATAACACTATGTACTCAAATTAATGACCTAAATGAATGTATTAAACTTTGTGTCTGTGTACAAAAGAGGAATATGAAGCTGTGATCATTTTGTATAATTCTTTATTCTAGTTTACATAATATATATTCAACGTACTGATACATTAACTTATCGGGAAGTTCACATAATTATGTATTCGAACTATCACTTATTGGGAAAGACTCTTATAGTTATAGGTTTCCAATTCTATTTATTATAGGAACCTGGAAGAATCATACATCCCACTCTTCTAGTCAAAGG
The DNA here is from genome assembly GCF_918698065.1 of Peribacillus sp. Bi134. NCBI lineage: Bacteria > Bacillati > Bacillota > Bacilli > Caryophanales > Bacillaceae > Peribacillus > Peribacillus sp. Bi134. The sequence continues at coordinate 595,264 of NZ_CAKKLN010000001.1, forward strand.
TTAGCATATATAGTATTGATCATCAATGAATAATATATGGAATAAGGCATCTGGGATTCAGTCGAATAATCCTTATTAACTTGCGAACATAATGAATCTATTATTGATTTTTAGATTACAATTGGAAAAAACAAAAGTATGATGTACTTTTGTTTTTTTCATTATTACAGGCTTTTCTCCAAATTGCACACCTATAAGATAAAAATCGAGATTAACTAATAGTCCTTTGCCCCATACTAAGTAAAAAGCAGGCAGAGGTGTGTGATGATTAACTTTCATTCAAGAAAAAAGAAATCTAAAATAGAAGAAAATACAGAAAAAGAAAATGTGATTTTTTCGTGTAATTTACAGGAAAACAGCACCTATCTGAAAAACATTTTTTCTTATCCCGATAACTCCGACCTTGGAGTCCGTCCTATACATGTGCCTTCACAAAATAAAGACGCCCACTTTTTTTTTATGAGGGGGATGGTGGATGCCACCCTCATTGACCACGCCATTTCTTCTTTGCAAGAAAAGGAGATACAAATAGTAGTGGGCGAAGATTTAACCGAGGTGATAAGCAAAACGATTCTTACAGGAAATCAAGTCTCCACCCTTATAAAAAGGAAAGAAGCCGTCTCCGCTTTATTGGACGGACAAACCATCATCCTGATGGAAGGGTCATCAAGCGTCCTATCGCTTCAAACAGCCAAATATGACGGTCGAAGCGTGGATAAGCCGCAATCGGAAAACGTGATTAAAGGGTCCAATGAGGCGTTTGTGGAGTCAGGAACCGTCAACATTTCCCTCATTAGAAAAAGGCTCCGTGACGAATCATTAGTAACGGAAACGCTCTATATCGGACATGATAAGAAAACGAAAATCAGTCTGATGTATCTAAAAAATGTGATGGACCCTGACTTGTTGCATCAAATCAAACATCGCGTGACCCAAATTGACGTGGACTATATCGAGGATGTGTCGGTACTGGAACAACATATGGAAGAGAGGGCGTACTCCCTTGTTCCGACCATTCTCTATACGGAACGACCTGACAGGGCGACTTCTTTCATACGGGAAGGGAATATGATTCTCATCATGGAGAATTCACCCGCCGCGCTTGTGGCACCCGCCACTTTTTGGTCGTTTTTTCACACGTCGGAAGATTATTACCTAAGATGGGCATATGGAAATTTCATACGGATGATTCGATTGCTTTCAGTCTTCATCGCCCTTTTCACGCCCAGTTTATACGTGGCAGTCGTGAATTTCCACAGTGCCATGATTCCAACTGACCTTCTCCTTGCCATTGCCGCAACAAGGGAGACCGTCCCGTTTCCTGTCATTATTGAAATCATCATGATGGAATTGGCTTTTGAAATCTTACGGGAAGCGGGAATCAGGATTCCGACGCCGATGGGTTCAACAATTGGGATTGTCGGGGCACTCATTTTAGGTCAGGCAGCCGTTGATGCCAATATCATCTCGCCGATTTTGGTCATCGTGGTTTCGATAACGGGTCTTGCCTCCTTCGCCATTCCGAATGTATCGTTCAGCTTTGCGGTTCGGATTATGCGTTTTGCCCTGCTCATTCTCGCCTCCTTTATGGGACTTTTTGGCGTCATGATGGCGACGATCATGTGTGTCGCCTATTTATCCACCCTCACTTCCTTTGGCGTGCCGTACCTGGCACCCACCATTCCTTTCTTTCCGTCGTCTAAAGATACGATAGGAAGAAAGGTTTCCTGGAAGGAACGAATCAAACCGATGTTTCTGCATCCAAAGAAAGCGACGGAAAACTCAAAAACGAAAGGAAAAAGAGGGCTATGATCCAAAAGAAAGAGTATAAACTCGGAAAAAGAGAAATCATATCGCTACTTTTGCCCGTCATTGGAATAAAGTTCGCCGACATGACACCCACTTTGCTGTTCGACGAAACGGAAACGGCCAGTTGGATCGCGATTCTCGTTTCCGCTCTTTGTTTTCTTCTTTCCTTTCTTGTTTTTTTAAGTGTGATGAAGAAATACCCTGATAAAGGATTAATCGACGTGTTTGTCATGATTTTCGGAAAACCCTTAGGTTTCCTAGTAGGATTGATTTTCTTTCTCCTTTTCCTGATCGGAACAGCAGTGGATACTCGAAGCTATGTGAATATCTTTTCCACTCTTTATTTTCCTAAAACGCCCCTTCTCGTCCTTTATTTCCTGCTCTTTATGGTGTGTGTTTTTCTTGCAAAAAGAGGACTGGAAGGAATCACAAGAACCAGTTTCATTTTTCTTTTTGTGATCAAAGGAGGGTTATTGCTCCTCATTATCCTCCTTTGGGATCGGCTTGAATTTTCGTATCTTTTTCCGATTTTCGGACGAACATGGGAAAACATTTTTATCACAGGGTTCAAATTCATGCCGCTTTTCGTGGAAATTATGGCCCTTGCTGTCTTCATGACTTATTTTAGAGATTTTTCCACCTATAAAAAATCGAGTCTCATCAGTTTTAGCATCGTCTGCTTCGAACTCGTCACGTTTTTCTTGTTTTATATCATGCTGTATGATGTGCCGCTGGTTACGGAAATCACCTATTTATTCCACGAAACGACCAGAAATGTTTCGGCAGGACGATTTTTAGCTAACCCTGAAACCATCTTTTTACCCATTTGGCTCCTTTCGACGTTTATCCGATTTTCATTTTATCTGTATATAACCACCGCCCTATTTTCCTATTTATTTAAAATCAAAAAAATCGAACCCCTTTTGATTCCCTTTGCCGCGCTTCTCATCGGTCTAGGCATGCTTCCTGAAAATCCTGTCGAATCGGAATACATCATAAGGGAAAACGTTATTTTCCGTTTCGGTTCCTTTTATTTCTTTTTCTTGCCCTTCTTTATGTGGATATTTGCGAAGAGGAAGGAGAGGAAATCATGAAAAAGTGGATGCTTGTCTTGTCCCTTTTCTTATTAACGGGGTGCTGGGATAAAATAGAACTGGAAGAACAAGCGTTTGTTGTGGTGGTGGGTTTGGACAAAGGAAAAAATGGGATGCTCGATGTAACCTATCAAATTGCCAATCCACAAGTCGGTTCAACGGACCGTTCCAAAGCAGAGAAAGAAAAAGCATTTGAAATCGTGACGCTGTCTGCCCCGAACCTTGCGGTTGCTACACAACTCGCGAATGTAAGCATAACAAGGAACGTATCCCTCTCGCATGTGAAAGCGCTAATCGTCGGTGAGGAACTAGCCAAAGATAAAATGTTTCTTCATATATCGGAAACCATCACAAAAGAAAGGGGACTAAGAGAAAATGTGTTGTTTTTGGTATCAAAAGAGAATGCATCCCAATTCATCAAACACAACAAAACCCCCTTTGAGACAAGGCCTCACAAATTTTACGATTTGATGGGTCAAAGGTGGAAAGAGACGGGATTTGTTCCTTTATCGACGTATCAAATGTATTTAAAAAATACGCAGCACGATGCGGGTGCCTTTTTAGCCATTTATGGCACAGCCAAAAATAGACATAAACAGGTAAAGAAAGAAGAAGATGAAAATGTAGCGGGTAAGGTAAACATCCGATCAGGAAGCCACACACAATCCATGGGTTCGGTTGTGTTCAAGAATGGAAAAGCGATTGGAAAGTTGACGGGTGAAGAAACGAGGTTAACCCTCCTGTTGCAACAAGATTCGGATGTAGATGAATTAACGACCGCTTTTACGGATCCCGTCAAAACAAATAAAACTATTGGGACACGGGTTTATATCGAAAAAAAGGCCAAAATAAAAGTCAATACAAAAAAATCAAGTCCCGTCATTACAGCGTCCGTTCCCGTGAAAGTGGATCTCGTTTCTGTTCCGAGTTTGGTTAATTACTCAACGAATACCAAGAATGGAGACATGTTGAAAAGCCATATTGAAAAGGAATTGGAAAGGAAAACGGACCAGGTGGTGAAGAAATCACAAGAAAAACTGAAAGTGGATCTTTTTGAATTCTATTATATGGCCAGGCGGAAATTTCTCACTATGAAACAATACGAAGCCTACAATTGGATGGAAAACTATCCAAAAGCCACAATCAACATTCATTACGAGGTGGAGTTATACCAATTCGGAGAACAAGTTTTGCCCACTAATCGACAACGTGTAAGGGATTGATATCATGGGTATTTTGGCAAATCTTTTACTGTTTCTTATTACTATCTACACATTTAAGCACGGGGTAACCGTAGGCAAAGAGGTTGGAAAGAAAGCAAAATACGCGGTTTGGTTATTGGCCCTCTCCCTTGTTTTCCTGCAAGGATATCATTTTTTTCGATAAAAAAATGACGATTGTCACCCCATACGCAAGGTGTCTTCTGACAGGCAAAGATTATAAAAAGACTGAGTCACTCAGTCTTTTTTTCTAAACAGTATTATTCGACGGTTTGCCTGTTGTATTGAACACTTACATCAAACCGCATGTAGAACCGTTGAAGCTTTCCTTTTATAAATCTTAAAATTTTAAGATTTAACCAATTAAAAAACTATTTATCGCTTTTTTCTTTTGTTCAAAATCGATATAGGTATACTTACTAGTGGTAGCAAGACTTTCATGACCTAATAATTCCTGTAACGTTCTTAAATCTTCTTTATCTTTGTTTTCTTGTAATAGTATGGTAGCAAATTGATTTTCAACTCCTTTTCTTATTAAAAATAGGGGCAGGATTTTGTAAAATTTCGGTTTATCAAAGTAATGGATCAACAAAAATTGGGTTGTCTAAACCAACAATGATGGTCGGTATGATTTATGACCAACAGTTAAATAAATATGTTAAGGAACATGGTCTATTGAAAATAGCACAAGCACTGGAATGGGGCTATGAAGAAGAAATATTTAGATTCCCCATTCACTGGAAGAATAGAAGGATACCCATTTTAAAATTGGTATCTTTTTTAATTTGGTTACATTTTTTGATAAAGTAGGAATAAGTAAAGGAGTAAAGGGGTAAAGGAGAGGGAGTCTTTGACAGAAGAGCAAAATAAAAAGCAGGAACTACACGAGAAAAAGGCAAAAATATATCCATACATTCCTAAGTTTGAATTCCCCATTGTCGAAGTAGTAATGGAGATGGCTGAAAGAGTTGAAAAACAAATGAAGCCTATCTATACAGCCATGCAAAATATCAATACGTCATCCATAGCAAAAGCTATGTCCAGTCTTTACAAGCAAATACCAGAAATCATTACTACTTTAGACCACTTTGAGAGTGGAGTCCATGAAACAATAGATTTGCTAGGTAAACATGGTTGGGTTATTCATTATAACTTGCCAATGGATGTTTTAATGAATCTGATGGAAGAAATGGAAGGTATGAAACAAGAAGATGTTCAGAACTATATTGATACCCTGTTCATCGAATTATATGACACTGAGTATGACGACATAAAAAATTTTTTTCTTTCTTACTATGAAGGAGATAAAGGTTACTCCGCTTTGACACAGCAGTTATTTGAAGCCTATGAACGAGACCATTATTTAGTAATGGTTTCCCCACTATTTCAGTTATTAGAAAGAACCATCTATCAAATAGCGGAACCATTTAATGAGGAGAACTCACGGTTTAGCTCCTCTCATAATGCCATTAAAAAGTTAATGCAAAAAGTGAGTGAAAAAGAGGATAATTGGCAGAGTGCTACTGATTTATCCGCATTAAGGTTTATAAAGAATTATTTTGAAAGCACAAGAGAGTGGCGTGAAAGAGAAGGGAACAACCGAAATTGGATACTTCATGGGTTTGATGATTTAACCGAGATTGGGAAAAGAGACATTCTACAAATCATTACCTCTATTTCTTCCTTAATTCATTTATCTACGTATATAGAAAAAGAGGCAGAAAGGTTCAACGAAAAATAAGAAACAAGCGTGTAGAGTAATTCCGAAATATATAAATCTATTTAAATTTATTTTATATTTTCAAAAATACTGGGGGAATGTCCTTATGTCACATGAGGATAAGTTTGGCGAGAGATTAAAATCACTAAGAGATAAATACCGTTTAAGACAATTAGACCTTGCTTTATTAGTCAAAACAGAGAAATATCCAAATGGAATTCCTAAATCGACACTCGCTGGATATGAGAATGGATTTAGAAGACCCAATTTCGAGACCTTAGTTAAAATTTCGGAAGTTCTAAATACAAGTGCTGACTATCTTATTGGAGCAACCGACGATCCAAGTCCAGCTAAACCAACTAAGGATTTAAGAAAACTATTACAGTCAAACGATTTTCATATTGATGGAAAAGTGTTAACTAACGACAACTTAAAATTCGCCATTGAATTCTTAGAAAAACTAGCCGTAAATCAAAAAAATGATGATGAAATCGCTAAAGAATTCCCAGTTGATTCAATAAAAAACGGAGAAAAAATTTAATTACTCGATATTTTTAACCTTTTATACTATTTGAACTAACATACATAATTCTAGAGCTAACTTCATTTCCTCCCAACATGGAGGAGTTTTTATTTCCAGGCACAAAAAAAGGCCCAGGAATAATATTCCCGAGCCTTTTTTTCATTTTGTATCTATTTTTATTCCTTGTCTTATGAATTTTTGTACTAATAAATCAGATACCAATTGAGAGCCCCATCCATGCCCTTTAGTTTTGGATACTTTTTTGTAAACTTTCAAAACATCTTCATCAAGATAAATTCCTTTTAAAATCTTTTCTCTTTTTTTCGGAGCATCGTCATCCGAAAAAGCCTTGGCAATTGCGGCCTCTAAATCATCATTATTTTCTGATTCATCAGTTGCTGCCGTTTCTTGATTTAATATATCATTGTTCGTGTATTTCTTCCCTATGAATCGAATGTTCCAAGATCCAAAATTCAGAGCCAAAGTCATAAAAAATATACAAGATCGGATCTCAACAGCATCCAGAAACACGTTATCGATAGCCTTGAAATATTTAACGACTTCCCTTTCCATTAATAATCATAACGAAAAAAAATTAACTTCAACTAATCGGGCTCGATTCTTCATTAAGATAGATCGCCTTTTCTTATGCAGTTAAAGAGGCAATTTATTGAACACAGTTTATGGTAGAAAAATAAATATCAATTGGATTTTTTTCAGGGAGAATAAAATAAAATTTTTGCGTATATCTCTATGCAAATTGTTTTATAGGGTTATATAAAGGATTTTAGAGATAAAACCTTCAATTTGATAAAGAATAGTATTGAATTATTATTTTTTGTGTTGTTCTTTATGTTTTTGGAATTGGGCATTTATATAAACAAAGATAACAGAAAATTTGTTTAAGTTTAGTACGGATTTTATTAATAATTGGTTAAAGTTTATTCAACTACCATGAAAATAAGTTTCTTTAAGAATGAAAAATGACAATACTTAAGAAGACCCTGCTCAATCGTTTAAAAAAAGAGGAGAGCGTTAATTAATTAGTCTATGGATTAGGGATGACTGGATTAAGGTCAGTATCAGTATTGACACTTCCTAACCATTTTCATTCTTTGTGGTGAATCGCCGATTTTTACGATTCATGGATGGCTAACGGGTGCGTTAATATATAATTGATTAATTATCAAAATCGTGGTCTATTGTTTTTTTATTTTTCTTTATCCCTCCACTATCCCTTTGCCGAGACAAATTTGGATTGAAGAAAGGCGTGTCCTATATGTATCAAGGGTTTTCCTCTCCTTTGTATATAGAATATCCCCCAAATGAAATACCTAGTTCGGTAAAGGGATAGTAATGTTTTTTTATAGTTCGGTAAAAGGGTGAATACTCTAGTAAATTTATGTAAGTAAAGATCTTCATGGTTAACCGATGAGAACATTTTTAATGTGAACTTTGTTTTTAAAAATACAACATGAATTACATTCAGTGGAATAACCATGATTTCAGTTAGAGAAGTGTAACAAAACATTCAAGGAGTGGGAAAAGCAGCTAGCTTGAGACCTGATAATCATCATTTTAATTCAAATAAAATGATGAAGATATAGATGTCTAAATAAATATGGGTGGAAGACAGAGGAGATAAGTTTTGGAGACTTCGAGAACTATTGTTCAGAAGTTCTTAGTGATTATAAAAAAGCTAATTGTGGAAGATATCATAAGGTTAAAAAATCATTTTAGAGACTATGGCTCGATCTATTGCCCGTATCTTAAGTCAATGAAAGGTATCTTATTTGGATGGAGCGGTCGAGCTATATATGAAAAGGAGGATAAATTATACTGTTCCTAAGGTGAAGTTACCTAACTAGGGTTACTTCAATAAAATTAGTTTAATAAAGTTACTTCAGTAAACTTACTAAAATCATTTTACAACTGACATGTTATTGATATATTGTAATCATTTAATTATGGTGTACCTTCATTGGAAATTGAATATTAGCGAATGGGATAATGGGGATATACATGAAGCATTGGAATATTGAATGCGGAAGCATACGTGACAGATTCAGTTCGAACTTAAATTTTCTCTCAAGAGATACCTGATTTATGGGTACTTATCCCCCCAATTAGGTATCTCTTAAGAACGGGGATACATACAAAAAAACATTGGGGAGTTTAAACAAGAGGTTCTTTGTTACAAAGATTTAGGTAAAGAAAACAACGGCATTTTACCAAAAGCACAGATATTGATCAAAGTAGCAATTCTTTTACCTTATAAAAAACCACATATATTTCTCTCCTTTGTAGACATACAGATTTCCAGCCCATTTCTTTGGGATTTTTTTAGTTTTATAATAATCATGATAATAAGAACTCAATAGTTGCCATGGATTTTGATGGTTTACTAATCTCCAATAGTGTGATGATGGAACTGGAAAGGCATTGCGGTATTTGATAGTACCTGGAGACCATGCACAATAAAGCTCCATCGGCTTTTTCCAATCCATATCATGAATAGTCCCCTTAAAAAATAATGTACCCTCTTTTTTATATCGGTGAAGCTTGCCTTTCAGTGATAAAACACGCTCATCATGAAGATTTTCCAACATTTCTTTTAGTGACATCCTTTTCATGGGTCTAGCCTCCTTAGTTGTTGTTAAAGTAAGTTTAACCAAAAAAATAACCATTTATTCATAATGATAAACGAATGTTTATCATTATGAATAAATGGTACAACTATACATATACTGTTTAATAAGTTATTTAGTCCGCTCTTTAAACCACTCTATGCTATTCTCAATATTTTGGAGTAGAAACTCAGCATATAGTGGATCTTTTTTTTCAAGTTCTGTAATGTGCTGTTCAATACGCTTCATACGTTGTGAAAAGGAAGAGGTTGAGTCGATTGGTAATACTTTTAGCTCTTCTTGAATTTTCTCTAGAATATCTAATTTAATGGTGTCGGATTTTCCTGTTTCTAAATTGCTCAAATACCCTGCTGACACATGAAGTTCTTTTGCAAATTCATTTAATCCTTTTCCTTTTCGTATCCTTAACTGCCGAATTTGTTGACCTAAATGTTCCAGCATCATTTTCTACCTCCATCACAAAAAAAGCACTTATTCTAAGATTCTATGTTCATCAAAGGAAGTCCTATAACTTAATTACATATTCGGAATGGTGGGACAAAATACCTTTATGTATTAAAAAAAGCTTTTTTTATAACAAAATAATCTTGCTATCATTGAGAAATATCTTGGTTAAAGAAGAAGGATCGATCTTAAAATTGCAATATAACTGCTGCATTAGTGAATACTTTTTTTCTAACATGAGATTAGTTCGTAAAAGGAGATAGGAATTACTCTGCTACATTATACTAACTAACAGACAAATCCCAGGAACTGATCTCCCAATAAAATATATGGTATAATATGTAATAAAGATACATAAGAGCCTAACAAGGGAGAGTTATTAATGTTTCCAATATTAGAGACAGAAAGACTAATACTAAGAGAAATAACAAAAGAGGATGCAGAAGGTATTTTTGCTTGTTTTTCTAACAACAATTTAACACGTTATTATGGACAAGAAACATTACAAAGTATAGAACAAGCAGAGAAGTTCGTTGATTTCTTTTCAAAAAACTACGATGAAAAAAGAGGCATACGCTGAGGGATTGAAAGAAAAGAGACCAAAGGAATAATTGGAACAATTGGCTTTAATGCTTGGTTGCCTAAACATAAAAGAGCAGAAATAGGGTATGAAATCCATCCAGAGCAGTGGAGAAAAGGATATACTTCAGAAGCAATATCTAAAGTTCTTTCATATGGCTTTGATGTTATGGAGTTAACTCGTATAGGTGCTGTTGTATTTATTGACAATGAAGCATCTAATAATTTACTAACTAAAATTGGTTTTCAAAAAGAGGGAGTTTTGAAGAAATATATGTATCAAAATGGTGAAGCACACGATACCTATGTCTATTCATTACTTGAAAGTAATAGGTAATTAAAGTTCTTAGCCAACAGGTGCGTTAGTTTAACAAAGGGTTGCTGCGGCAGCCTTTTTAAAATGGAACTAACCTGGCAGGTTAGTTCAAGAGTGCTGTTGATCTTTGTTGAACAATTGGGCCATATTCTTGAATAACTAACGAAAGTACACTTGTCATAAGAAAGAGCCTATCAAGGTAAGCTCTTTCTTATTTTCCTTTTAAAAACCAAAAACCAATTAATATAATTGTGATACCAACCCCTGTTCGCCAATTGGGAATTTCTTTTAGAAATATATATCCAATTGCGACACTAACTAGTATCTCCATTCCTTTAGAGACAATAAGTGAAAAGGTTAAGTTATCTACAATTTTTGTTAAAAACTTCACTCCGTATCCAATCATAATACTCGCAGACAGAAAAAAAGGTAAAAATTTTACATAGTACCATAAAGTGGATAGAAAATTTGAGTCAATGTGCTTGGTGTGATAAGCGTAAATAGTATTAATAATTAGTAAACCGCCTAACATTAATAAAAGGGCAAGGAAAATCATAAATGTTGTTCTCCAATTGAATTTGTTTCTATAATTTTGCCCAAATGCAAAATCTTTATGTAAAGTAAAAATGAAGTTACTCATCATGAACTGTATTCAGAATCGCTTTTCTTAATTAACTAACGGGTGCGTTAGCTGAAGATTGGAGCTGTCTTAAAGACAGCTTTTTCTTATGGAACTATCGAGGCAGATAGTTGAAGAAGGGAACTTCCTTATTTAAATTGTTCCATTAGATTGAGCAAATGTTAACGGCTAATCAATTCCTTTAATTGGGTAACCCTGAGTATTAGAACATTTCCTTAACATAGTGAATAGGATAATTTAAAAAATCTTTGAAGGCGTTGAGAAAAATGTATGATGCTCCTTTTTCGTATCCCCACCAATATCAATATCCAAATCCTTATTATTTTAATGAACCAATAAATAACAATATAATACAGCCCAAATACTGTACTACACATAATGTTGCTAGCCGATTGGATTTTTTTCAATCATCAATTGGAAGAAATCCAATCGGACTAAAAGATTATGGGCGGAAACCATTTGTAATCAATATTAATGAAGCTACAAAACAAAACAATAACTACCGTACCGCATTATGGACAGGAAATCATTTTCAAGTTACATTGATGAGTCTTAAAGCTGGGGAAGATATCGGTTTAGAAATGCACCCTAACGTTGACCAATTTTTACGCATTGAACAAGGTCAAGGGATTGTTCAAATGGGCAAAAGAGGAGATGATTTAAACTTTGTACGAAATGTTTATGATGATTCTGCCATTATGATACCAGCTGGAACATGGCATAATGTAACCAATACAGGTAATTTCCCGTTGAAAATTTATTCTATATACGCACCTCCACAACATCCATTTGGCACGGTTCATGTAACTAAAGCAGATGCTTTGGATGCAGAACGCCATTCTGACTGCGATATGCACTATTCTCGTCCAACAAAGTATCCAAATAGGATTCAAACTAATAACATTGTAAAAACTAGCTTTTCTAAAGAGGAAGCAGCAGCGATCGCTTTACTTTTAGGCATTGATTTTAATAAAAGCAAGTTTAATTTTGATGAGTTTTGGATGGGAGTAAATACCGAGCTTGAACATGGAAAAGTATCCAGCCAAACAAATGTAACTGGTGATGATCCTATTATAACGGGGAAAATTGCCCTAGCTCATCTTCACGAGTTTCCTGATTACTACAAAAGACTAAAGGTGCTTGAGGAAGAAGCAAAAGCTTATTGGAACATGGCTTAATAGAATACCTAAATGATAAGTAAAACTCATTTTTTCAAGCGAGTTTATGAAATATTTTACTTAAGCTAACGGGTTCGTTAGCTTAAGATCGGAGCTGTCTTTTAGGCAGCTTTTTCTTTATGCTACTATCGGGGCAGTTTAATGTCGAAATTTAGTGCCTCATTATGAGGGTGGAGCCAATATCCCATTTTAAGGTGGCGGTCAAATGGTGAGGTATACCCTGAAACAGGGTATACCAAGGACTCATTTTTTCTTTTTTTTATCCAAAAAGTCCAAAAGGAAGGAACAAAACATTGCGTAGAACCCTATTACAAGAAGGCAGTAACTTGGAATGTCTCCTCTCACGAATAAGAAAATTGCAAATAACAAGTATGGAATTGTTAAAATGATTCGCAACTTTGTCACATGATCACCTCCATGAACATGTACCTTGGGAACTCATTTTATTCATCGTAAAACCGTTTTTTTGTTCGCAATATTCTGTTAATTAAGTGTGGAGTACTATGTGCGCCAGCTGGTATGTGATAGCAAAATTTACTCACCAAATGAAAAAAATAAGGACTAACCAAGTTGATTAGTCCTCATGAACTATGCAGTACATTGTCGCTGAAAATATTTCTTCTGAGGTGCTGCGGAAATTATGCTTTTAATCAGTTCTTATCTCTCGTATTCCTTCATTAATGTCAAAAAGTTTTCCTTCTATGCCTTGAAGGAAAATTCCCTCATCTAATTTTTTAATTTCCAAAAGATTTAACAAAAGCAACAAAAGCAACAGAATACCAAAGATATACAAACTAAAAGTATGCACCTTTTTCATAATTGTTTTTATCTCCTTTTGTTGAGGATACTTTGATTAGAAATTATATATCGATATTTCTTGATGATGTTTATTTTTATGATCTTGATCTTTTTATCTTTACAAGCAAAATTACTGTATTAAAAGTTAATTATTTTACAAACTTTAATTTAGATCTTTTTCACACTTTTAATAGTTGAAAAGGGTATTCTATGTATTCGTTCGTCCACATCAATCACTCGTAAATGTCCATTCATTTGATCCACATAATGCGCACAAGGGAAATATGCCGATCCATCCATCACGTTTAGAGAAATGGATGCACAGCAATTGGACTTTGAGAACGAAACATTTGATTTTATTGTTGCCAACTTAATTCTTACGGTGGTACCTGATGCGGAAAAAACATTAAAAGAGATGGTACGAGTATTAAAGAAGAATGGCAGGTTTCTCGTGTTTGATAAGTTTGTACCAAAAGGAAAAAAAATAAGGACGGGGCAGAGAGTATTACGCCCCATACTAAAAGGAATGGGAACCGATATCGGAATGGACTTTTATGATGTTTTCAAAATTGTCGAAAACGCCTGCGAAATTATAGAGGATAAGGATGTTATGATGAATGGGTTGTATAGAAAAATAACAGCTAACAAGAAAGGATAGATCATAAGAATGAAAAAGATACTCTTTATTTTGATGTGTATGTTCCTATCCATTCCTACCATAGCCAATGCACATACGGAACTTTCTTCCTCCAACCCTAAAGAAGGGGAAATGGTTACCGAGGAACTTGATGAAACCGTTCTGAACTTTGCAGGAGCTATTGAGGAATTAAGCACCATGAAACTCATGAAAGATGGAGAAGAGGTTTCACTTTCTCAAGTTCAGGTACAAGGCAAGAAAATGGTTGGAACACCTTCTGCTCCTCTTGAAAATGGTTCGTATATCATTGACTGGACTATTGCAGGGGAGGATGGGCATCCCATTTCTGGCAAGGTTTCATTCAGTGTACAAATAGAACACATACACGAAGAAAAAGAAGCGGCACAACCAAAAGCAGAAGAAAACAAACAAGAAAATGAACAGCAGGATAAAGAAGCGGTGCAAAAGGAAGATCAAACCTCATCCAATCCAATAACAACCATCGTCACCGTCCTTCTTTTTGTCATTTTGGGGGTAGGTCTAGTTTTGCTGTTTAGGAAGAAGCGCAAATGATGAATATGCTTATCCCTTTTGCTGAATTTGGAAACTATATATTGTTTTCGATTCTTGCGGGGCATGTAGCACTACAATTTGTACCAGAAGAAAAAAAGCCAGTGATTAGGATACCGAAACCTGTTTTGCTTCTTTCGACTCTGGGTATTATTATTTTTACATTAGGACCCATTGTGCAAGTCATCTCCTTTTTTAAGGAAGGTATTGGGTTACAACAAGCCACCTTGTCCGCCTTTACTGACTTTCAGGTAGGAAAAGCCTGGACTTTCATTGGTTTTATGGCGACGTTATTATGGATGACCATCCATGTACAAGGATCAAAATATATACAGGCAATGTTGTTATTTCTGATGTTCCTTGGAGTGGGTTATGCTAGCCATAGTGCATCGTTGTCATTTTGGTCGGGATTGTTCTCTCACACGACACATTTTCTTATTGTCTCATTATGGACAGGCATACTCATCCATGTTTCTTGGTTCTCAAAGAATCAGTCCAATTGGTTAAGGTTTTTACGATGGTTTACACCATTTGCTCTCGCCTGTTTAGTCATAATATTAATAAGTGGCTTTATCATAATGTTTTCTTTTGTGGAACCACAGGATTATATGAAATCTTGGGTCCTGCCTTACGGGCAGATGATGCTTCTTAAACACATAAGCATCATACCTGTTATCACTTTTGCATTTGTTAACGGTTATCTTGTAAAAAAAGCATTGTATCTTTCATCTTTCAACCCACGTCCTTGGCTAATAGGTGAAACCATTTTACTGATGATTGTTTTCTATCTTACAGGAGTATTAGGGACGCTCATGCCTCCTCATGAAATTGATTTTACAGTAAGTTCAGAAGGTGCCTCTCCTTGGGTAGAATGGTTATTAAGCAAAGAAATTATTGCTCCATTGTACATACAGTTCATCCCATCTCTACAAACCATCTTGTTAATGATAATTTCACTCTTATTTTTGACGATGATTGTTGTAAGTTTTAGAAAAGCAAAACCCTATTTAGGACTCGTATTCGGAATATGTTTTATTGCGGCCTTATATATGGGGTTGATGCTATCCATTTCCTTGTAGAAAATCCATTAAAAGAAATTAAACCTAAACCTATAAAACCTCGGCAATTGCTGAGGTTTTTTTGCATTTAAACAAATAAGAACTATAACATTAAGAACGATGTGATTCTAATAGTAAATTGCATTGCTCTTTTTACTCGTATTAATTAAAAACGAAGAATCCCATTTATGACTTTAAATTTATACTTGCAACTTGCAAGTATTAATGATATAAATTGGATATAGAACATTTGTAATGAATAATTTACTTTTACAAGTGAAAGGAGAAGGGGGAAAGGTATGGTCATTCGTGTAGCGATGGAAACGGACATAGATTCCATCAAAGAAATTTACAATCAAGGGATTGAGGATAGAATTGCCACGTTAGAAACGGAACTGAAGGATCAAGCCTTCATGGAGGAGTGGTTCGCCAAACACATCGGACGCTTTAAGGTAATTGTCGCTGAGCAAGAAGGAGAAATCGTTGGATGGGCTTCCTTGAATCAATATAACAATCGAAGTGCTTATAATGGGGTTGCTGATTTATCCGTTTATATCTCAAGAGATCATCGGGGAAAAGGGATTGGCGGTTTATTGTTGCAATCGATCGAAAAGCTCGCAAAAGAAAATGACTTCAATAAAATTGTGTTATTCACCTTTCCCTTTAACCAAATTGGTCAAGGGTTGTACAAAAAACGGGGGTATCGCGAAGTGGGAGTGTTTAAGAACCAGGGAATTTTAGACGGGGAATTTGTCGATGTGATGGCTATGGAGAAATTACTGTAAACAATTAGGGGGTAGGAGGATTATGACAGTGAACCATTCAAGCGTACTGTCTGTTGGTTATTTTGATGCCTATTTCAAGCTGGTTTTAGCTTCTCGTGAACCTGTGGTGGAAAAGGCAAAAGAATTCATTGAAACCAACTTTTTTAAAGGCGAAGCGTGTTATTTTGGCGAGCAAACTCACCTAAATTTCATGACGGCTTTTAACAAGCTGAAGGATAAATAAAAAAATAGGCTGGTCTTTTGATTAGTTGAATCAAATAATTGCAAAATGCAAATAATTAGCGTATAAATAAAGTGAGGTGAAAGTAATGGAAAATGAAAACCTTAGAGGTCTCTTCCAACTCTTAACAAGACGTTTTGGATTATTAAATAAAAATTGTTGCAGCGCTGATGGAATTGAGATATCCCTCGTTCAAAGCCATATCCTGTATGAAATAAACCGACAAAAAAAGGCTTCCATCCAGCAAATTGCAGAAACATTGGGAACGGATATTACGACGTTCAGTCGACAAATCCAATCCCTAATAAAATTGAATTTAGTCACAAAAACCCCTGATGCGGAAGATCGGAGAATTTCTATCCTTTCTCTGACCGATGAAGGCGTGAAAATCAATCAAACCATCGATCAACAAATGAATGATTACTTGAATGAGATCTTTAAGACGATGAATGAGTTTGAAAAGGAATCAGTCGTACGTTCTCTGACATTACTTAATGATCGAATGTTAAAGTCTTCCGTATGTTGTACTACTCCTTGGGGGTAGTATAATTTTTCACAATACTTGCAAATTACAACTTTTTTAAGAAATGAAAATATAGGAGGGAATCATGATGAGTCAATTTAATAAAAGTGCATTACCCGTAGCAATTATAGGTGGAGGTCCTGTGGGGCTGGCCGCTGCCGCTCATTTACTAAAAAAAGGGGAGAAGTTTATCGTATTGGAAGCGGGGGATTCTGTTGGTTCGAGTATGTTGGAGTGGGGACACGTTAGAATGTTTTCCCCATGGCAGTATAACATCGATAAAGTAGCAAAAGAATTGCTGGAGAATGCTGGATGGACGTCACCTAACGAAGAAGCTTTGCCGATAGGTAGCGAATTGGTAGAAGAGTACCTTCTGCCTCTAAGTAACCTTCCAGAAATAAAAGAAAAGATTATGTTACAGGCAAAAGTAGTCGGTGTTGCCAAAAAGGCTCACGATAAATTAAAAACAGGAAATCGGGACACGGTTCCCTTTCAACTGTATGTAGAAGTGAATGGTGATACAAAAGTCATTGAAGCGAAAGCAGTGATTGATTCCTCAGGTACTTGGACCAATCCAAACCCAATCCTTTCAAATGGAATTTGGACGAATGCCGAGAGAAAATTACACAATCAAATCCACTATGGCATTCCAAACGTCGAACAATTAGAAAACAGATATCAAAATAAATCTACCGTGGTGATCGGAAGCGGTCATTCTGCCATAAATGCTCTATTGGATCTGGCCACTTTACAGCAAAAATTTACGGATACAAAGATCTACTGGGTTCTTCGGAAAAAACAGATCCATGAAGTGTACGGTGGACAAGAAAACGACGGTTTGGCCGCTCGTGGAGAATTGGGCATTAGAATTCAGCAATTAGTGGAGTCTGGGCGAATTAATATTCTAACTCCCTTTCATATTAACGGAGTGTATCCAACAAAGGGTAAAATCACCGTGGTGGGAGAACTTGACGGAGAAGAATTCACACTAAGTGATATCGACGAAATCGTTGTGAGTACGGGTTTTAGACCCGATATATCCTTTTTAAATGAAATTAGGATAAACCTTGATTCAGCTGTGGAAAGCATAGACGCGCTTGCTCCGCTAATTGATCCCAATATTCATAGTTGTGGAACCGTGCGGCCGCATGGTGAACAAGAATTACGGCACCCTGAAAAGAACTTCTACATTGTTGGCATGAAGAGTTATGGAAGAGCACCGACATTCTTACTGGCAACAGGTTATGAACAAGTCCGTTCCGTGGTGGCATATCTGACAGGAGATGTAGAGGGGGCAAAAGAGGTACACTTGGAACTCCCTGAAACAGGAGTTTGCAGTGTGAATCTGAAATCTAATTCCTGCGATTCTGATATTCCAGCAACTGAAACGAAGGATGGTTCTTGTTGTGGCAACCCCGTTCTAGCGAGGTTAGAAATTAAAAATAATTCTTCTTGTTGCGAATAAATCAAAAGACCAGTCTGAAACCAGGCTGGTCTTTTGATTTGATACTTTTTTTTCGAGATGCAATATTAAATTGTTTTTGGATAGTCTGCCACTTATTGTGTCTGCTTTGGCCCTATGGAGCTACCCGTTAGTTCAAGTAAATTTCTTCACAATCTTAGTACATTGAAGATAATATCTCACTCAAATTAACCTTTTATTATCTAACAAATCCTCCTCATCACTTAACATATTGATAAATTTAATTAAAGACGCAGGTACATACTTTTCTTTTCGATAAATGAATACTGTTTTGACTTTTCCAAATAGATTCGGAATTGAGTGTTGTCGAATGATTCCGTCTTGTACCTGTTTTGAAACAACACTTTGTGGAAGCATACTTATACCTAGACCAGCTGCTACACAACCGATGATCCCATCAATAGTGCCAAATTCCATTATCTTATTGGGTAGCATCTTCTCTTGTTGTAACCATTGTTCAAGCTTTTCCCTATAAGCACATCCTGTATGAAAAACAAGCAACGTCCTTGTTTGAATATCTTTGATAGAAGATATAGGATGATGAACTGTATCTGTAATGAGCATTAGTTCCTCTTCGAATACTTCTTTCTGAATGAGATCAGGGTGATTAATGGGTCCAGCCACAAATGCTCCATCAAGTTCATTCTGAAGTACTGCTTGCATATTTTGTTCGGTAGAGCCTGTTTTTAAAGTTAAATCAACCTCTGGAAAGTCTTTATGATACTTTGAAAATAAGCCTGGCAAGCGAACTGCTGCGGTTGTTTCCATTGAACCAATAATTAACGGACCTCTAGGTGTTTGATCATCATTCATCATATTTTTGGTTTCTTCTATAAGATCGAATATTTTTTCTGTATATGTTAGCAGCATGCTTCCTTTGTCAGTTAACGCAGTGCCACGATTATGTCTATAAAAAAGAGTTGTTTGAAGATCCGATTCCAACTGCTTTATTTTCATCGTGATATTTGACTGTGCATATTGAAGTTCTCTTGCTGCTTGAGAAATACTCCCCATTTTAGCAACAGTTCGGAAAATTTTTAATGTATGCAAATCCAAAATAATCTCTCCTTAGTGGATATATCCTTTAGCCATCATTAATAGTGATACCGAATATCAATTTTAAGTATTATACCATATAACAAAGATAAGATATGCTTATAATATCCTACATTTAACTGGATACTCTAAAGACATTATTACTTTTTGAGGGGAGACACACACAAATGCCATTATTACGTTTTGACTTAGTAGAAGGAAGAAACGAGGAAACTCTTAAAAAATTATTGGATTCAGCTCATCGTGCGATGGTGGAAGCTTTCCAAGTGCCTGAAAGTGATCGTTATCAAATAGTTCATCAGCACCCACCGCATGAGCTAATAATCGAGGATACTGGACTGGGGTTTAAAAGAAGCAGAGACTTAGTAATTATTAGTATTGTTAGTAAAAAAAGAACTGAAAAACAGAAAGAAACATTATACTCACTTCTTGCACTTAAACTTGAATCAGAATGTGGGATTTCTCCACAAGACTTGATGGTTTCTATAACAGAAAACAGCAATGCTGATTGGAGTTTTGGGCTAGGAGAAGCACAGTTTCTAACAGGTTCATTATAACTAAAAAAGATATGGTTATAATAGACAATTTTATTGAGGTGCATCTATGAAGAAGCAAACTTATCTTTTTTTAATAGGGGGAATATTTTCTTTAATCATTGCTATGGGTATTGGAAGATTTGCATATACTCCCATTCTTCCACTTATGCAAAAAGACCTTTCTTTATCAAATACAACTGCTGGTTATATAGCATCTAGTAATTACGCAGGATATTTGCTTGGAGCAATTTTAGCTGGTGCCATTCCGTTTAAGAAGTATAGAACCAATTTATTAAGAGTAAGTCTCATCATCAGTATCTTAACCACCGCTCTAATGGGTCTCACATACTCTAATTTACTATGGAATGTACTTCGCTTTCTATCAGGGTTTGCCAGTGCGTTTGTTTTGGTCTTAGCCTCTGGTATCGTGTTAGATAAACTTGCGGCTATAAGAAAAACCAGTTGGTCGGGGTTGTTTTATGGGGGAGTAGGTTTGGGAATCTTTTTATCCAGTCTATTGATTCCGAGTTTAAACCATTTATTTCGGTGGGAAGGAACATGGATAGGACTAGCTGTTGTGAGTGGAATCCTTGCTATCTTTGTATGGATCTGGCTCGATGAACCCCCCAACGTTGTGAAGAAGAAAAATAAACAAGATATGATTGTAAAAGTGCCCCCCGCTAAATGGCTTATATGGTTGATTATTGCGTATGGATTAGAGGGATTGGGTTACATTGTTACAGGAACGTTTATCGTATCTATCGCTGAAAAGACCTCATACTTTCATAATGGTGCCACCTTAGTTTGGATGATGGTGGGATTGGCTGCGATTCCATCCTGTCTCATTTGGTCTTTACTAGCCAAAAAGTGGGGATACATTAAATCTTTAGTGCTTGCCATGGTTCTGCAATCCTTGGGTATTGCGATGCCAGCCTTTTGGATGTCAAAAACTAGTTTTGTCATAAGTGCTTTATTATTTGGAGCCACGTTTATGGGTATCACGACCCTGGCTACAACATTGGGACGAGAAATGAGTCCATCTAATAGCAGTCGGGCTATTGGTATTCTTTCTGCTATTTATGCTATTGGACAGTTGATAGGACCAACCCTAGCTGGAGTCTTATCATCATTCACACATGATTTTAATTCTGCTTTTATTGGCGCAGCATGTGTTGTCTTTTTTGGGGCAATTTTGCTTTTAAGTGGGATTCATTTCGAGAACAACCCTAACATAAGAAATTCAACCATTCAAATACAAACAGAAGAGAATTAATTAGGATCTAAATACAAAATTGGGGGAGTAATTGATGTTAAGTAATGAAATGATGAAGCATTTGAAGATTAAGAACCCTATTATACAAGCACCTATGGCTGGAGGGATCACCACTTCGAATTTAGTAGCCGAGGTATCCAATTCTGGGGGACTTGGAATGATTGGAGCAGGCTATCAGACTCCCATACAATCAAGAGAGCAGATTAGAGAAATCAAGCAATTAACGTCAAACCCTTTTGGCATCAATCTATTCGTGCCAAACGAATTTAACGTAACCCCTGACGCAGTCCAATCAGCTAACCAGCTTTTACACACAATTCGTAAGCGATTAAATTTAGATCCAACAGACAGCTTTGACATTCCTGAATATAAAACAATTTTTGAAAGCTTTATTGAACAAGTTAAGGTTGTCATTGAAGAGAATGTATCTATTTGTTCCTTTACATTTGGTATTCCTCCACAGGAAGTGATGGATGAGTTAAAACATCATAACATCACTCTTATAGGAACAGCTACAACGGTTAGGGAAGCCGTTGAAAATGAAAAGGCAGGAATGGATATGGTTGTTATCCAGGGCAGTGAAGCTGGCGGGCACCGCGGGAACTTTATAAATGGTCATCAGGAGAGCCTAGTAGGTTTAATGTCACTTATTCCGCAGGTTGTTGACAATGTAAGCATACCTGTTATTGCTGCTGGAGGAATTATGGATGGAAGAGGATTAATGGCTTCACTCTGCTTAGGTGCACAAGGTATACAAATGGGTACAGCTTTCTTGACTTGTATCGAAAGTGGAGCACATAAAGTGCATAAAGAAGCCATTTTGAATGCTGATGAAGACCAGACAACCTTTACTCGTGCCTTTTCTGGTAAATGGGCAAGAGGTATTAAAAACAAATTTATTGAAGATATGTTAGAGCATGAATTGGCTGTACCCGATTTTCCTGTACAAAACCTATTAACTCAAGTAATTAGAAAAACGTGCAGTGGACAAAATAATCAGGATTTCATGTCCCTCTGGTCTGGACAGAGTCCAAGATTAGCAAAAAGTGAAACCGTTGAAATATTAATTAAAAATATTCTTGCAGAAGCAGAGAATATAAATAAACAATCATTTTCTCCAAAGTGAACTCATAGGAGCAAAAAAGAAAAAATACATCTTTAAACAATTGAGATTTGTTCGAGAAAATACAATTAGTTGCGTATCCGAAATTAATGACGAGTCATCACTTTTCATTCCTGAAGGATTCAATAATAATATCAAATGGAATCTAGGACATATATATGTTGTACAAGAAAAGTTCGCTTTTAATATTATTATTGAAAGAACGACAATGCAGAAAAACATTTTCGATTTATTCAGTACTGGTACTAAACCAACTGATTGGGGAGAAAAAGTACTACCAACGATTAGCGAACTAATTCATTTATTGGAGAAACAAGTGGACAGGATCGAACAAACATTGGAATTTCGGTTAAAAGAAGTTGTAGAGAAGCCGTTCACTACGTCAACAGGTCTTACTTTATCAACAGTTGAAGAATTACTTAGTTTTTGTTTATATCATGAAGGCATGCATTTCGCTACAATAAAATCGTTCAAAAGAATTATTCGAAATGAAAGAATGAATAATGTCCATTAATTCAAACAAAATGTTTTATTCTTTCAAACACTTATTAAATAGCTTTATTTTGGCACCGTCAAAAAAATGGACGGTGCTATATGTGTTAATGCGTATGATTAGATTATCATCAAACATACTTCCCGTTAACAGCAGCTTACTTCCAAGTTTTATTAGTACTCCTGTTAAAATATCCTACCCCATTAGTTCATCAAGAAAATCAACAACACCCTTTATGAAACCATCTTTTATGCTGAATAAAATTAAAAATTATTTTTTTGAATAGTTAATGGTTGATTAAATAAGAATATGCTTATACAATGATATTGAATAACCACATAAGCATTTGATTATATATTCGATTAGGCTAGGAGGGATAACATGCAAACGAATGAAGTGTTGGATATAGAAAGTACTGCAAACGTTCTTAAACTTTTAGGTGATAAAACACGTTTGACGATGGTTAAAATTATGTCTGAACATGAATGTTGTGTCTGTGAATTTGTAGACCTGTTTGATATGAGCCAACCTGCTATTAGTCAACATTTACGAAAGTTGAAAGATAACGGAATTGTGAATGAAGCAAGAAGGGGACAATGGATATTTTACTCGTTAAATCAAACATCCGAGTATTACTCATTTATTCAAACGGTCATCAAAGATTTGCCAAGTCAAGCATTTAAAGTAGAAGAATTAACAGCACAAGGAAAACGAATTTGTTGTGACTAACGAGGGGGAGAACATCAGTGGGTACAGTTATATTAGCGAGTATCATCTTTTTGCTGACGTTGACATTCGTCATCTGGCAACCCAAGGGATTGTCAATCGGCTGGTCAGCATGCGGGGGTGCGGTACTTGCCTTACTCGTTGGAGTTGTTGACTTCAACGATGTAATTACCGTTACGGGTATTGTATGGAACGCGACGTTGGCGTTCATTGCTATTATCATTATTTCTTTGATTTTAGATGAAATTGGTTTCTTTGAATGGGCAGCTCTACATATGGCGAGAGCCGCCAAGGGAAATGGAGTAAGGATGTTTGTGTATGTGAGCATTCTCGGAGCCCTAGTCGCTGCGTTCTTCGCAAATGACGGAGCAGCGCTCATCTTAACTCCGATTGTTTTGGCAATGGTTCGAAACTTGAAGTTGGAAGAGAAAATGATCTTCCCATTTATCATCGCGAGTGGGTTTATTGCGGACACTACATCCTTACCGCTTGTCGTAAGTAATCTGGTCAACATTGTTTCTGCTGACTTTTTTGATATCGGGTTTATTGAGTTCGCCACTAGAATGATTGTTCCCAACCTGTTTTCATTAGTAGCGAGCATCCTGGTATTATATTTGTACTTCAGAAAGAGCATTCCTAAGAATTATGATATGGCTCAATTGAAGAAGCCAGTCGATGCCATTCGGGATGTGAAAATGTTTCGCCTGTCTGGGATTGTTTTAGGCATTCTGCTGGTTGGCTATTTTATCAGTGAATTTTTCAGCATTCCCGTATCCATCATTGCAGGTGTTATCGCCATTTTCTTCTTGTTTATGGCAAGACGAAGTCCAGCTGTTAATACCAAGACCGTTGTAAAAGGCGCACCATGGGCGATTGTGTTCTTTTCCATTGGAATGTATGTCGTGGTGTATGGATTGAGAAACGTTGGATTGACGAACATTTTAGCTGACCTTATACAAGTAACGGCAGATCAAGGATTATTCGCGGCTACTGTCGGGATGGGATTCATCGCCGCTATTCTTTCATCACTTATGAATAACATGCCGACGGTCATGATAGACGCTCTTGCCATTTCTGATACCCATACAACTGGCGCGATTAGGGAAGCCCTTATTTATGCCAATGTCATCGGTTCAGATTTGGGACCGAAAATTACACCGATTGGTTCTTTGGCTACCTTATTGTGGCTGCATGTCCTTTCATTAAAAGGCGTGAAAATCTCATGGGGAACCTACTTTAAAACGGGTATCATCTTAACCATCCCAACATTGTTCATCACATTAGTTGGCTTGTATATATGGTTGCTCATTATTCACTAAATACATCATTTTACTCATAAAGGAGAGAAACAACAACATGGCTAAAAAAACACTTTACTTCTTATGTACAGGTAACTCTTGCAGAAGCCAAATGGCTGAAGCATGGGGTAAGAAATATCTAGGAGACGAATGGCAAGTGCTAAGTGCAGGAATTGAAGCACATGGCTTGAATCCGAAGGCTGTTAAAGCGATGAACGAGGTTGGAATGGATATTACCAATCAAACTTCCGATATCATTGACCCTGACATTTTAAATAATGCCGATTTTGTCGTAACATTATGTGGCGATGCGGCAGACAAATGTCCAATGACGCCACCGCATGTGAGACGTGAACATTGGGGCTTTGATGACCCAGCAAGAGCGGAAGGAACAGATGAAGAAAAATGGGCGACCTTCCAACGTGTTCGTGATGAAATCGGAGAAAGAATCGAACGTTTCTCTAAAACGGGCGTATAAATAAAACTGAAAAGCCGAGTAATCACTCGGCTTTCGTTTTATCCATGGCATAAGTAAATGATTATATATGAAGGGGAGATGAGCAAGTGATGAAAGTTGAAATCTTTGATCCTGCGATGTGTTGTTCAACGGGGGTATGTGGACCGAGTGTTGATCCTGAATTAACAAGGGTGGCATCTGCTGTTTATTCTTTAGAAAAGAAAGGGTTCGATATCAAACGTTATCAATTAACCAATGATCCTGCTAAGTTCGCAGACAACCCTGAGATTAATAAAGCTTTACATGAAAAAGGACCTGACGTCTTGCCTATTATTTTAGTCAATAATCAGATTGTAAAAGAGGGAAGTTATCCAACGAACGAAGAGTTTGGAGAATGGTTTGAAGTAAAACCTGAAGAGTTAAATGAAAAACCAAAAGCTCGTCTTTCCATTGATTTAAATCAACTGAAATAAGAAAGAAAGAAAGAAGGGGAAAAAGCATGTTTCAATCTTTCAATCCGAAGAATGTCATTCAAACACCCTTTTTATTTTTAACGGGAAAAGGTGGGGTAGGAAAAACATCCACAGCTAGTGCCACCGCCGTTGCATTAGCCGATAGTGGGAAAAAGGTGTTGCTCATCAGCACAGACCCAGCTTCCAACTTACAAGATGTATTTGGAATCAGTCTAACCAATACACCCATAGCCGTACCAGGTGTTGATAATTTATTTGCCAGTAATTTAGATCCAGAAGCTTCAGCGAGAGCGTATCGTGACAAAGTGGTTGGTCCATATAAAGGAAAGCTACCTGATTCGGTCGTTGCCACCATGGAAGAACAATTATCAGGAGCATGTACGGTGGAGATTGCCGCATTTGATGAATTTTCCAATTTGCTGACTAATGTTGACATAGTCAATCAGTATGACCATATTATCTTTGACACCGCTCCAACTGGGCATACGTTAAGGCTTTTACAGCTTCCGACGGCATGGAGTGGATTCCTGGAAGAAAGCACACACGGTGCGTCATGCTTAGGTCCTTTATCAGGGTTGGCGGACAAAAAAGACCTTTATTCTAAAACCGTAGAGGTCCTTTCCAATCCAAGTAAAACCACATTAATCCTGGTTACAAGACCTGATGCCTCATCCTTATTTGAAGCAGACCGTGCATCCAATGAACTCAAAGAAATTGGCGTGAAAAACCAAATACTTATCGTGAATGGGCTTCTTCAAACACACCTTGAAGAAGATGAAGTATCATCCGCCTTTTATCACCGACAACGAAACGCATTGCATCACATACCAGAACATTTAAAACAGATCGCTGTTTATTCGTTACCGTTTGTTTCTTTTTCCTTAACAGGGATAGACAATTTACGATATTTATTTAAACAATACATGATCTCATCAAAGATGGTGACATATGAAGATGACACAGCGAATATTCCAAGATTGAATGAAATGATCACTGATTTCTCATCAAATAATACAAAGCTTATTTTCACAATGGGGAAAGGTGGAGTGGGGAAAACAACGGTTGCTTCCGCTATTGCCGTTGGTTTAGTTGAGAAGGGGCACCGTGTACACTTAACGACAACAGATCCTGCGGGGCACTTGAATTACCAATTCGAAAATGATCAATTCAATCAAAACTTAACGATTAGCAGCATTAATCCAAAAGAAGAAGTGGAAAAATACAAAGCAGATGTCATTACAAAAGCAGGCTCAGATTTAGATGAAGAAGGACTCGCTTATTTAAAAGAAGATCTTAATTCACCTTGTACAGAGGAAATAGCCGTTTTCCGAGCCTTTGCTGAAGTCGTAGCTAAATCAGAAAATGAAATAGTCGTCATTGATACAGCACCAACGGGTCACACTCTTTTATTGTTGGATGCTGCACAGTCTTATAGTAAAGAGATTGCCAAGTCAACGGGTGAAGTCCCTGAGAGTGTAACAAAATTGCTTCCTCAAATTAGGAAAGCAGAAGAAACTTCCGTCGTGATCGTCACACTTGCCGAAGCCACGCCCGTGTTAGAAGCATCCCGATTACAAGATGATTTAAGAAGGGCGAATATCAACCCACAGTGGTGGGTGATTAATCAGAGTCTATATGCTACAAATACGATTGACCCTGTACTAAGCGGGAAAGCATTGGCAGAAAAAGAATGGATTCATGAAGTTAACGATAAGTCATCTGGAAAATGTGTCATTATTCCATGGATGCTAGAAGAAAAGATTGGATATGAAAAGCTGAAAGATTACATGAATTAAATGAGGAGGGCTTAATTTGAAGATTACAGATGGTGCAAAACAATTATTAGAGAACTTTTTAAATGAAAATGGTGCAGAAGGAATTCGACTATCTTCGGTCGCAGGTTGCTGTGGACCGCAAATGACCTTATCTTTAGATGCCCCACAAAAAACAGATATAATCCAAACCATTAACGGAATTAGAGTGGCAATTGATTCTCAAATTACTTCAACTGAAGAATTTACCTTAGACAAGGAAGAAAATCAAGAAGGAGCAGGGTTAGTTTTATTAGGTGGCAGTAACTGTTGCTGAGGTAAATATAAGAGGGGGGTAGTTTTTCACTTTGGTGAATAACTACCCCCTGATTTTTTTTTGCAAAATAATTGTCGAAATTTTAACAAGAATCTTACAATCAATTAATTTAATTCATACACAGGTTCCTTATAATTCAACTGTTGATTATATACATAGGAGGAACGTGAACATGAAATCTCGTGATAAGAAGAAAGCTATTCCTTTAATCGCAACAACACTTCTTGTAACCACAGCTTTTACAACCCAACCTTTTATCAAGGATGGTATTGATCAAAAAACACAAGCAAAAGAATTTTCAAAAGAAGAAAAAAAGCAGAATAGGACTACATGGCTCGCAGGGGATCATCATATTCACAGTGAGTGGAGTGTAGGCTGGGACAACACCAAAAACCCTCCTGAACCAATTAAAGGTGGAGATGCTATATACCCAACCGTCAAAAATGCTCAGAATGCACATAAATATGGACTTGATTGGATGGTTACGACGGATCATGGTGGTCCGAACCATTCCAAGGTGAATTTAGAGCAAGCATACCCAGAATTATTGAAATCTCGTCAAGCAGTTCCTGAAGTTCTTCAGTTCTATGGAATGGAATTTGATACGCCTGCTGCCGATCACAGTTCAATTATCATTCCAAAAGGTGATAGTGAATCAAAGACACTTTATGACATTGAAAGCAAGTTTAATAAGCGTGAGCCATATCCAAATGATGGTAGCCGAGATACGGAATCCACTATGATCGATGCCCTTAACTATATGAAGCAAATGGACGAGCCTCCAATTCAAATTGCACATCATCCTTCTCGTTCAGCGACAGGTGATGGTGAGTGGGGGCAGGATACACCGCAGGAATTCCGTAATTGGAACGACACAGCGCCGAACATTTCCATCGGTATGGAAGGTGCTCCTGGCCACCAAGCTTCCGCTATCAATTCAGACGGCTCGCTTGACCCTAAAGGTGCCCGTGGATCATATGGAAACGAAAACGCCCCAACCATGGGCGGATTTGATCAAATGACAGCTAAAGTTGGCGGTTTATGGGATTCCATGCTAGGTGAAGGAAGACACTGGTGGATTACTGCTACTTCTGACTCGCATGTTAACTGGCGTGATGGGGGAAGCGATTTCTGGCCTGGAGAATACTCAAAAACGTATGTAAAAGCAGAGAAAGATTATAAAGACATCATGGAAAGTCTACGTAATGGTAAAGTATTCGTATCAACAGGTGACCTTGTCTCTGAACTAGATGTTAAAGCTCAAGCTGGGGGAAAATCACGGTGGTACTCTAAATCCAAAGGAAATTCGGCCTCTATTGGGGAAACTCTTACATTACCAGGTAAGAAGTCTAAGGATGTAACAGTCACAGTTCGAATAAAAGATCCTAATGCTGCGAATTCTCATGGAGATCAACCAAAAGTAAAACGGGTCGACTTAATTGTAGGAGAGGTGACTGGAAAAGTGGAAGACCGCTCAACCGCTACCAATCCTACAACAAAAGTCGCCAAACGTTTTACGCAGAAAGATTGGAAGCAACGCGGTGAATATATCGAGATTTCCTATACGATAAAAGATGTTGATAAAGATAGTTATATCCGTTTACGTGGAACGAACACAGACCAGTTAGAACCAGAAAAAGACCCTAAGGGCGAAAACCCATGGACAGATCTTTGGTTCTACTCGAACCCCATATTTATCAAGTCCACTAAGTAAATGTGAAGAGAAAGAAAGGGCGAGGAGCATTATCACTCCTCGTCTTTGCTTTAATCCTAAAACATCAGGGAAAGAAACAATCGGAATGGAGTGAATGCAATGAAAAAGATATGGTTCTTAATGTTCCTTGTGATGATTTCGTTTACCTCTTTACTATCTCCACCTGCATATGCTCATAGCAATAACAGTGAAGGGTTTTCCGTCATTGAAGTTAACGAGAAAAACCTCGATTACGAGCTTAAACTGGATCTAACCGAACTTGGGCATTCGATAAATAAGGAAACAGATGCAAAGCAATTAATTGACTCTAAAACAGTACAGCAATATATAAATTCGCATATATCTCTTTATGCAGATGGTGTAAAAATGGTGGGAAATGTCAAAAAAACAGATGTTGAAATGATAAAAGACCGCCCGTTTGCTGTGATTAACCAGACTTATATGATGGAACATAAACCAAAAAAGCTAACTGTTGAATATAACATGTTCCTGGATGACTCCGATCCAAGCCATGCAAACTTTGCAACCGTTAAAATGGACGGAAAACAACAAGAAAAGATTCTTACGTACGAATCAAGAGAATTTGAGATTGGAGAAGTTAGTTTCGTACAAAACATAAAGCAGCTTTTATTGCTTGGGTTAGAACATATTTTTACAGGTTATGATCATATTCTTTTTGTCATTAGTTTGCTCTTTGGGGCAAAGACAATTAAAAACATTCTTTCCTTGATTACAGCCTTTACAATCGCCCATAGTATAACCTTGGTTCTTGCCACATTAGAGATTGTGCAGTTACCAGGCAGGTTTGTAGAGTCGGCCATTGCCTTAAGCATTATTTACGTTGCACTCATCAATATTTTTGATAAAGATGCCAAACACCATCCATGGCTTGCCTTCGGTTTTGGACTCATTCATGGTTTCGGCTTTGCAGGAATCCTATCAGAAATGCGACTAGATGGAAACCATCTGGCCACTTCTCTGTTGTCTTTCAATATAGGAATTGAATTGGGACAACTATTAATCGTGTCCTTAGTCTTTCCAATAATCCTGTGGATGAAAAAATTAACCTTAAAACCCATTAAATTTGTAATCCCTGGAACGTCGGTAGCCATATTAGCGTTTGGTTTCGTATGGTTTATTCAAAGAGCATTTTGATGAAAGTTTTAATTCACTTCTATTTTAAACAGACCATCTTTCTTAAAAGTTGGTCTGTTGGTTAATTAAGTCCTCTATATCTATAAATCATGGGTAACCATTTTATCAGAAAACAAACATTTAGCCTTTAGGTAGAATATGAACATTCTTCTTGAACAAACCTGCCCCTTAGTAACTAAACTGTAAAAGGATTGTTATGCAAATAGTATTGTTGGAGGAGACTTCAATATATATAATTAAGACTCGTTAAGGAGTGATGAAAGATGATAAGCGTTACAGTAGATAAGTTGAAATTCAAGAAACAATTATCGGGAATTGAACAAATCACACTGAAAGATTTTCTGTATACCTGGGTAGGTAGCTCAAGCAAGGGATTTGATGATTTTTTTCACCTTGAGTACACAGTAGATGTATTTGCCAAAATGGAAAAAACGACGAATGACACCGATTTGTTGATATCTGATGATGATTATTTCAGATACATAACATTGACGGAAGATAATCAAATTGTAATAGGTGTTTTAGATATGAATTCAGAATTAAAACATAGAATACTTTCACTAGATAAGATTAAATAATTCTTCGTTTTCTTTAACCCATACTAAAAGAGGCAGCGTGGTAAACTGTCTTTTTTTATTTGTTCACTACATGTCTTATGCGACGATACTGAATTATTCTCCCCAGTTATTCATGAATCGCAAGAATCGGCGATTCACCAAATTGAACGCAGCCATAACTCATCCACCAACATTAATAAATTCCTAAAAAACTTCTAAGGTTCTGCGGTTCTACCGATATTGTTCAAGGCTCACCCTTAATCATGGATAGTTCATTCATGTATGGTGATATTAAATGTATAACAAATATGGTGGTGAAATTTTTGAAAAGTGTAATTATGTTGACCTCGTTATTATGTACATTCTTTTTTTCAATGGATGTAAATGCTGAAATGAAAGTTCCGACTGTTAAAGAAACGGAACAGTGGAAAGTTGAATTGCTAGAACCATCCAAAGATAAACACTTCGCACAAAGTGAAAAAGGGAAATACGAAGTATATAGCTTGTTGGTGACTAACCAAGGCAAAAAAGCATACAACGTTAATATTGGGGCTTTTAGAAATGAACCAAGTAACAAGAAAATGTTTGGGCTAGCACCACAAGTGGAGAATGAGATAATGAACGCTGGTCAAACCTTTAGTTTTACAAACTTTCTAGTTAAGGAAAAAACAGAAGAATTGGAATGTGTTGTAACTTGGGAAGATGAACCTGTTACATTAAAAAATGGTAAGAAAGCATCAGTAAGAAAATATAAGGAAACCATCGTTTTTACTCCTTAAATATAAGTGGAGTTACTTACGGGTGCATGAAAAAACGGACTTTTTCGAAAGTCCGTTTTTTGTTTTTTACGACCCTCTTTAACCCGTTGGAGGTTGTACGGTTTTGGACATGTTTTTTGGACACTTCTTATGGGGTATACCACATAACGCACCTTTAATTCCTTACCCATAACAAATCTGGTAAAATGATCAAGACAAAAAACAAAGGCATTAAGATCCAACCTATTTTCTTTGGTATCGTCTTCTTGAAGTAAGAAATTTTCTCTAATAGATAAAAACCCATTCCAATGGAGATAAAAACAAAAAGATAACTCAACCAAATATTTTCAATCATAGGGGCAAAATATGTAATAATGATTACGAACCAACATCCCCTTGCAATAGCATTTAACTCCATCTCTTTTTCCTCACTTTTACTTCTTCCTCAGAAGAAATCCAATAGTTACAACTATAATCACTAGAAAGCTACCTATACACGCAGTAACTATGCCTTCTGTTTTGTCTTTTGCAAAAAAACAAATATATGTATTAAAGGAAGCAAAAATTAAAAAAATTAATAACTTTGTAACTAAGTTAATTCTATTTATTGCTCTCACAGTAAATCACAGTCCTTAATGGTGAATTAACGATATCATATTAAAATAATTCGAACCATTAAATAATAACAATAAAGAGTAATTATTCATAAGGGTAAAATAATCCATAGTAGATAAGTTATATAATTTTAATTAGACTTCAGTACCAATAAAAAAGAGCTATAATCATAGCTCAAATTCATTTATGTAATAGAAACCTGTTAGTTCTATAAGGATACTAAACCAATCTTCATATCCCGCCGTACTGATAATATCCACCTTTTGATAAAGTTTCTGACATTGAAATGATCTTTTCAAATTGTGAACATCACTTCATCTCGGTTGAAGACTAGTTTTTTATAGTCACCATCCCGATTGTCAGCTTCGCCATAAACGAATTCTCCAGTGAGTTCAAATTGATCAGGAGCATGTTTAATTAGACTCTTCCATGACGAAAAAATACTTATTAACGTTTCAGAAGACCGCTTATCAAAAAGGGTTACTCCGTGATAGTTAATACCTCGGTCAATTGGATTTCCGTTCAATGATGGGTTTTTACTTGGAATCCATTCTAATGAATCCATGATATATTGAACCATATCATCATGTATGACAACACTGTCAATCACACTGTTGTTTTTTTCTCTATGCATCCAAAACTCTTTTATATCAGTACTCTTAGAAATAAGATAAAACTCATGATCCAAGCTCATGTTTTCCTCCTTTAAATAGTCCCTCGTTAGGCCTTATAATAGCATTCCTTATGGAATTATCCTGCAAAAAGGGTACCTTTAAGGCAGCTTCGATCTTCAGCTAACGCACCATTTAGTTCCATAACAAACACTTAAGAGAAAAGGGAACTATATATTTCTCCAATAATCCCTTTCAATTGATGAACACCTAAATCAGTATTTGTCATTATGACTACTCCAGTTTCTAAATAAGGATACGCCACCATCATACATTGAAAGCCTACACCCCAACCAAGTGATGAAATTTCAATTCCTTGTTCTGAACTATCTAAAAACAATCCAAGTCCAGTCCACTCTTTACAACCTTGTGAGTTAATTATTGTTTTTGCTTTACTTGCAGAAAGTCCAATCTTACTTTCACCTTTTAAAGAATTCATTAATTCAATAACCAAAATGGCTAAATCTGAAGGTGTTGTCCATAGTCCAGATGCTGCTGGATAAGGATATATCGGAAATTTCCCGTCTACTAATTCTCCATTTTTGTTATGACCACAAGAAAAATCTTCTCTTTTCTCTTCTGATATTGTCATTTCTAATGTGCTATTGTTCATTATTAATGGCTGAAATATAAGTTCATTCATAACTTCCTTGAAAGGTTTGCCAGTCACATCTTCTAATAGTTGTTGTATGATGACAAAACCTGCATCTGAATATTGAAAGTCGCTCTCTGGTTCATACTTCACTTCAATGGGTACTCTACAATAGGATGTTCTTCCCTCCAATAGTTCAACCATTGAAGGAAAACCTTTAATCGAATTAAGTTCAGTAAAACTACCTTCAGGGTCAATAATTCCAGATTGATGACTAAGTATATTTCTTAGTGTAACTTTATTATTTTTAGTTAGTTCATTACGGGGGATTTTCCACGATGAAAGCCTCTTGTTTACATCTTCGTCCAAATCAAGAATACCTTGTTCCGTTAATTTCATAACTAGAATTGATGTTAGAAACTTACTGATTGAACAAGCATTAAACACAGAACTTCTGTTCACATTTTTATTCGTTCCTGCTTCAAGTACTCCAAAGCATTCTGTGTTACTGATTTGGCCATTATCAATTACTGCAATGCTTAAACCAGATACATTGTAATGCTCCATACGCTCGTTAATATTTATACTTTTTAGTTTCATATGAGACCTCCCATTTGTAACATTATTATAAATCATTGTGAATGTATCTTCTTGTACAATCGATAATATGATGAACTAACCTGCCCCGTTAGTTCATCAAGAAAATCAACAATACCCTTAAACAAGTCTTTGAATGGGCTTTTAGGCTCGGAGATATTTTGAAACCATCTTTTAAGCAGACTAAAATAAAAAATTATTTTGTTGAATAGTTAAGCCTTTGTTGATTATTTATATAGGAGGATCGTGTACATGAAATCTCGTGATAAAAAAGGCTATTCTTACTATTTTACTCGAAATTTTCGAAGATATTGAAGAGCGTTATAATAATCCGATAGAGGAAATAAAAAGAGAGTTGTAAAACTAGGCTCTGGCAGGGCGATGATGTTTGATATAAGGAAGGTTAAAGCTGACATCTCTTTTCACCGTAAATATAGCCAATCAAACAGAAATAAATCAATAAATAATGCAATAACTTTAATTTCATTGTTATTATGCATGGCTTTTTTTTTTGAAATGAGAGATCTGTTATTGGTACTTTGTTGTAAAATAAAGGAAAGGGGTGTGTTATGTTTAACATTGAACAAAAGTTGAGGTTTCTGGAAGAAATAAAAGGTAGTAGCTATGTAGGTTTATACACATGGATTTTTAACGCGAGTGTTTCTATGGAACAAGAGCTTGGAAAAGATTTGTATTTATTTGATTTAAATGAGTTAAGTGAACTCATGAAAAAATTAGCTCCAAAAACGCGAAATTCTTCAAATGGCATATATTATCGACTTTTTCACTATATTGATTTTTTTAAAAATATTAGGGAGGACAAAAGTAATCCTTTTTTATCAGTTGAACCTAACTGGTGTAAGCAGTTTGTTGATAAAACTCATAGAAAATTTTTTGCTGAAAAGGAATTGGATGAAATTATAGGTAAGTGTGTTAATGCTCAGGATGCTGTTATTTTTAGATTGTTATTTGAAGGCGTATTTGGACAAAACGATTATAACGAAATATTAAATTTAAAAAAGGATGATATTGATTGGGATAAACGCGTTTTGTATTTGACAGATGGTGAAAATAAGAGAACTCTTGAAGTGTCTGAAAAGTGTATTGATTTGTTAAGCAAGGCTATTGAAGAAAAAGATTATATGTTAAGTAATGGTGACTCAACGGCTAGAAGTCCGACCCAACCACTTATATTGAATGATTATGTTATAAGGGGTATAGCAAGAAAGGCAAAAGAAGCAAGGCATAGTCATTTAATATTAAGGCGTATTAAAAAGTTGTTTAAAGAAGTTTTCAAATATAAGAACGTAACTGCTAAAACATTAAGTCAGAGTGGGATGATGAAAGCAGCAGTAGATATTAGCATAGAACGTGAAATTAAGATAAATGAATTCAATTATGAAAATGATTGGAGTAAGGTTGCGGAAAGATTTAACGTTACGCCGACTAAAAATGGGCAATATCCTGGAATAACAATGTATGTGAACAGTGAAATTGTTGAGGAGTTATATGGGGAACAAGTTGATTACTTAATTAAGGATTTTGAATTAATAAATGATGAAGATAAAAGTGATAATCAAGTAGTTGAAAAGACAAAAAGGGAATCTGCTCCTGCTTTTAGGGAGAAAATGAAGTCTGTTTACGGTAAGTGTGTAATAACTGGGGAATCGGTGTATGAAGTATTAGAGGCATGTCATATTCAACCTTATAAAAATGAAGACAGTAATCATATACAGAATGGAATATTACTTAGGGTGGATATTCATAAACTGTTTGATAAGGCTTTAATCACAATTGATGATTGTTATCTAGTAAGGGTTAGTCCGTTACTGAAATCAGAGTATTATCAGTCATTAGATGGCTTAAAAATACAACTTCCAACAAATAAAAATCTTTATCCTTCTAAAAAATCTTTACAATATAAGATGTCATTGTTTAAGAAAAAGAGTGATCTAATAAATGCAGTCGATCCATGATGGTCTTGTTTGTAGCAAGGGTGTTAATTCATCCTAATTTTTTTATATTATTTATAAATAACTTTCAAATTTTAATATTAGGAGGAGCAAAATCAATACAAAATGGTAAAAAAGCTTTAATTGATAAAAGAACTAGTGAGC